>CALIAF010000001.1 GCA_938041335.1 uncultured Ulvibacter sp.
CAGAAATTAAATCTTGAGCAACCTCATGGTCATTAACACGCACGATGGTATAGTTATATAGATAATCGCTATAACGATCCACCCATTTTGAGGAATCAATGATGTGTTTTGACATAGAAATTCAAAAATAACAAAGTTAAGGGTATTAATTAAGGGTTACGATAGTTAATATGGATGCAGTAATTAGATTGGTGAATTAAATAGTATTGTTCATTGCCTAGTTATTTGTGCTTTACGTTTTTTCTGCGGAAATTTTAAGCCAAATACTATCAAGACAAGCGCAAAGAGTATTACCAGCTACATTATATTGGTTACTCTTTTAAAAGTAAGTAGAATATCTTCTTTTTCTAAGGCTAAAACAAGGGTATTCTTATCCAGAGTATTGATGTAATAACACTCTGTGCCATTCCCTAAAGTGGTTACAAACCTAAATTGATCAGAAGATTTAACAGTCGCTTCGTTCTTGCAATTTGTACCTAAGGTATAGGGTACGTTTTCACTAGCGATAATATCTTGATACCTATTTGTGGTCGTATTTTCTTTAAAAACAATCACGCTATTAGGTTCAAAAGCATTGGACCAAGATCCCATAAGGAGTTTGTGCACAGTGTCATAAGAAGTAAAAGCTGTTTCTTCTGAAACGTTCTCTACTTCATTTTCTACTTTAACCTCCGTTTTCTTCGGCTTCGTTTCTTCACAACTTGCGAATGAAAACACTACCAGAATTAGTAATAGGTACTTCATAATTTATACTTTTTATCCAAAATCAGCATTACTTATTTTAAAAGCCCAGCGCGTTCCAGGAGTGCTTCAGGATTAGGTTCTTGGCCTCTAAAGGTTTTATACAACTCCATTGGGTCTATAGTTCCTCCTTGAGATAAGACGGTGTCTTTAAATTTAGTAGCCACTTTTTTATTAAAAATTCCTTCTTGTTTAAAGTAAGCAAAGGCATCTGCATCGAGTACTTCTGCCCATTTATAACTATAGTATCCTGCGCTATAACCGCCTTGAAATATGTGAGAAAAGGCAGTACTCATGCAGGTCTCTGGAGTGTCAGGATATAAAGCGGTATCACCAAAAGCTTCCGTCTCAAATTGCTTTACTCCAATAATATTAGCGGGATCACTACCGTGCCAAGACATATCTAAAAGCCCAAAACTTAACTGACGCATGGTCTGCATACCTTCATGAAAAGTCGCAGATTCTTTTATTTTCTTCACTAAATCCATTGGGATGACTTCGCCTGTTTCATAATGTGTAGCAAAGAGCTCTAGCGTTTCTTTTTCGTAACACCAATTTTCTAATATCTGACTTGGTAATTCTACAAAATCCCAGTACACATTAGTGCCAGATAGTCCTTTATAAGTAGTGTTTGCGAGCATACCGTGCAAGCCGTGACCAAATTCGTGAAACAAGGTTGTCACTTCATTAAAAGTTAAAAGAGAAGGTTTGCTCGCTGTAGGTTTTGTGAAGTTACAGACATTTGATATGTGGGGACGGTCATTAATTCCGTCTAATTTTTGCTGAGGTTTAAAACTTGTCATCCAAGCACCACCTCGTTTTCCTTCACGTGGGTGAAAGTCTGCATAAAAGATAGAAACCAAAGTTCCTTCTGCATCCGTTACCCGATACGTTTTTACATCTTCGTGATACTTGTCTATTGTATTGTCTATTTCAAATTCAAGTCCAAATAACTTATTAGCCACTGTAAAAACACCATTGATTACATTCTCTAGTTTAAAATAGGGCTTAAGTTGTTCATCATCTAAGCTAAATTTCTGTTGTTTTAATTTTTCGGCATAAAAAGATCCGTCCCATTTCTGGAGTTTGTCTATCGCATCAAGCTCTTTTGCAAATGCTTCCAGTTCATCAAATTCTTTTTGGGCCGCTGGTTTTGCCTTTACCATGAGTTCTTTTAAAAAGGACTGTACCTTTTGTGGCGTTTTTGCCATACGTTCTTCAAGCACAAAATGAGCATGACTTTCGTAACCTAACAAGTCTGCACGTTGATGACGCAGATTTGCTATGTCTAAAACGTTTTGTTCGTTATTATTATCATTTTTCTGAAATGCTCTAGCACCAAAAGCAAGTGACATTTTTTTACGCAATGCTCTGTTCTCTGCATATTTCATAAAAGGAACATAGCTAGGAAAATCTAATGTAAATGCCCATCCTTCAAGCTTTTTTTCAGAGGCAACTTGGGACGCCGCTTCTTTAACACCATCTGGAAGTCCGGCAAGATCAGCTTCCTTAGTAATATGCATTTGGTAGGCGTTTGTTTCTGCAAGCACGTTTTCGCCAAAGGTCAACTTCAACTTAGATAGTGCTGTATCAATTTTACGAAGTGCTGTCTTTTTATCTTCTGATAGATTTGCACCATTACGGCTAAATCCTTTGTATTGCTTATCGAGCAACATCTTTTGCTCTGCCGTTAAATCAAACGATTCGCGAGCGTCATACACTGCTTTTACTTTCTTAAATAGGGCTTCGTTTAACAGTAAATCATTCCCAAATTCTGTCAACAACGGTGATAGCTCCTGCGCTATTTTCTGAATCTCATCATTGGTTTCTGCACTGTTTAAATTGAAGAAAATACTAGTCGCTCGGTCTAGTTGTTGTCCCGTGTTTTCTAGGGCTTCGACCGTATTTGTAAATGTTGGCGCTGAAGCGTTTTCAACAATGGCGTTCACTTCTTCTTTGGTGTCTGCAATTAATTGTTTGATGGCAGGAGCGAAGTGCTCGTTTTTAATTTGTGAGAATGGCGCGGTGTCAAAGGGTTGTAGGAGTGGGTTCATTTAAATGTAAAATATTAAATATAAAACTGAAAAATATAAAAGTGTTTTTGGACGAGCCAGTTTAGAATTTGAAATTTATCATTTTACATTTTGATTTTTTTCGCTCCTTCTTCAACCTTCATCTTCAATCCTTCTTTATAAGCAATCACTTTGTCAAGCACACATTTATCTGCTGTGCTTACTATTTGAGCAGCAAGAATACCTGCGTTTTTTGCCCCGTTTAAGGCAACCGTTGCAACTGGTACGCCACCTGGCATTTGTAAGATAGATAATACAGAATCCCAGCCATCAATGCTATTACTAGATTTTACGGGCACCCCGATTACTGGAAGTGGTGAAAGCGAGGCCACCATTCCTGGTAAATGTGCTGCGCCACCTGCACCTGCAATGATTACTTTAATACCACGCGTATGTGCCTTTTTACTGAAGTCGAATAATTTTTCTGGTGTGCGGTGGGCAGAGACGATGTCTACTTCAATCTCAATGTCAAAACCTCTTAAGATGTCTATGGCATCTTGCATCACTGGCATGTCGCTAGTGCTTCCCATTACTATTGCTACTTTCATTTTTAATGCCCGAGAAGTCGGGTAACTATTTGTCATTTCCGCGAAGGCGAAAACCGCTATAAACTTATATATTATTTACTAATCACTTTAATCAACTCCTTAACTTTAGCGGCAATCTCCCGCGCTTTATCAATATCTTCATTCACAATCGTGACATGACCCATTTTACGAAACGGACGGGTCTGTTTTTTGCCATAAATATGAGGCGTCACGCCGTCCATGGCCATAATTTTTTCAATGTTTTCATAAACTACGTCGCCCGTGTGACCTTCTGAGCCAACTAAGTTCACCATAATACCACCTACTTTACTGTCTGTATTTCCTAAAGGCAAGTCTAGAATGGCTCTAATCTGTTGCTCAAATTGGTTGGTGTAACTCCCTTCAATGCTGTAATGTCCACTGTTGTGTGGTCTTGGCGCTACTTCGTTTACAATAATCTGGTCATCTTCCGTCTGGAACATTTCGACCGCTAGTAATCCAACATGTTTAAATGCTTCGGAAACGTTAACGGCGATATCTCGTGCTTTTGTTGCCACATGGTCCTCTATTCTTGCTGGGCAAATAACATATTCTACTTGATTGGCTTCGGGATGAAACTCCATCTCTACTACTGGATAGGTTTTAACCTCTCCGGAAGGATTACGAACTACAATCACCGCTAGCTCATTTTTAAAAGGGATCAATTGTTCTGCAATACAAGGTCTGTTTTCTAGTGATATTAGATCTTCTTCATTACGTATTACCGAAACGCCATTGCCATCATAACCGCCCGTACAGCTTTTCCAAACAAACGGTAGTGTTAGGTTTTTATTTTGAACAGCATCTGCTAGTTCCACTTTATCTTTAAAAATTGAAAATGGTGCGGTAGGTATTTTGTGCTGCGTATAGAAGTTTTTCTGAACTCCTTTATCCTGTATATTCTGGAGTGTTTTAGAAGAAGGATACACCGTTTTCCCTTCGTTTTCTAGTGCTGCTAATGCTTCAATGTTTACACCTTCTATTTCAAAAGTGAGCACGTCTACTTTCTTGCCAAAGTTATAAACGGTGTCATAATCCATCAAGTCACCTTGCTCAAAATGGTCGCAACTAATCCGAAAAGGTGCTTCTGCACTAGGATCAAGAACGTGGGTCTTGATATCAAATTTTCGGGTTTCATACCCCATCATTTTGCCTAGTTGGCCACCGCCTAATATTCCTAAAGTGAAGTTTGAAGAAAAATAATTTGCCATGTTTACTGTTCCGCCTTGAGCAGAATAAATTTTAATGAATTACAAAGGTAGGGAAATTGAAGATGAAGTGTAACTGGAAATCGATCCCGATAGCTATCGGGACGAAAATGAAGACGAAATCTATGTGATGATAGATTCTTGATTCGCTTAATATTTATAAACACAGGGCTCTCAACTCTTAACAAGTTTGGGTATCTTTGCGCTCACTAAATTTATGGAACGTTTATTGAAATGTGGAAATTTATAAAATCATTATTTGGAGTAAAAAGCTCAAGTGAAGTTGAAGGGCACATTTTCGAAGAAAAAACAGCAATACAAATGAAGAATATAGTATTATTTGGACCTCCAGGAGCCGGAAAAGGAACACAGGCAGAAGTATTAAAAGAGACGTATCAATTAATTCATCTTTCTACAGGAGATATGTTTAGATACAACATGAAAAATAATACGGAGCTTGGTTCACTTGCAAAAACCTATACAGAAAAAGGTCATTTAGTGCCAGATAGTGTGACAAATGAGATGCTGAAAGATGAGGTAAACCGCCAGCTTAAAAGTAAACCAAATGGGTTTCTTTTTGACGGCTATCCTAGAACGAAAGATCAGGCAAAAGTGCTCACCGAGTTTATGAAAGAGAAAGGAACAGAAGTTGCTGCAATGGTGGCTCTAGAAGTAGATGATGAGGTATTAGTGGGTAGATTATTAGAACGCGGAAAATCAAGTGGTCGTGCAGATGATGCCAATGAAGAGGTAATTAGAGAGCGCATTGCAGAGTATTATCGCAAGACAGATATTTTAAAAGAATATTACCAAGCAGAAGATAAATATTATGGTGTGGACGGTGTAGGTTCTGTGGCAGAAATTACAGCTCGCTTGACCGCTGTGTTTAATAAATTATAATCAAAATGTCAATGCGCATTTATTGCGCATTCGTTTGAAAATAGCGAAAGCTATAAATTAGATTCCCGCCTGCGCGGGAAATGAATATGACTGAAGGAAATTTTACAGATTACGTTAAAATACATGTCCAATCCGGAAAAGGGGGGCAGGGTAGTGCGCATTTACGTCGCGAAAAATACATACCTAAAGGAGGTCCTGATGGTGGTGATGGAGGTCGCGGGGGTCACGTTGTTTTAGTAGCAAACAGCAACATGTGGACTTTACACCACTTAAAATTTAAACGTCACTTAAGAGCTGGACACGGTGAACGTGGAAGTAAAAATACAAGTACCGGTGCAGATGGTGCAGATGTGTTTGTTGATGTGCCACTAGGAACTGTTGTTATTAATACAGAAACTGGAGAACGTTTAAGAGAATTGTTAGAACACGGTGAAGAACTTATCATTGCTAAAGGCGGTATGGGAGGTCGAGGTAATGACCATTTTAAATCTTCTACAAACCAAACACCTCGATATGCGCAACCAGGAATGGATGGTGAAGAGGGGGATTTTACGTTAGAGATGAAAGTGCTTGCAGATGTGGGATTGGTTGGATTTCCAAATGCTGGAAAATCTACTTTACTCTCTGTTATTACGGCCGCAAAACCAAAAATTGCTAACTACGAGTTTACCACATTAAAACCTAATCTTGGTATTGTAGAATACCGCGATCACAGAACTTTTGTAATGGCAGATATTCCTGGTATTATAGAGGGAGCTGCAGAAGGAAAAGGACTGGGGCATTATTTTTTAAGACATATAGAGCGTAACTCTACGCTTTTGTTTTTAATCCCTGCAGATGCAGATGATATTAAAGAACAATATGACATTCTGTTAGACGAGCTTAAGCGTTACAACCCAGAATTATTAGATAAAGACAAGCTAGTCGCAATCTCAAAAAGCGACATGCTAGACGAAGAGCTAAAAGCAGAAATGAAAACGGAACTTGATAAAGACTTTGAAGGTATTCCTTATTTGTTTTTTAGTTCTATGGCCCAGCAAGGTTTGATGGAGTTGAAGGATACCTTGTGGGGTATGTTGAATGATAAAACGGTACAGAATTAATTTTACCACCTAGCCACCTCCTTTAAAGCGATTTACGAAATTATCATTTTTTAATTATTACTGACAAATCGGTAAAAAAGTGTTAGAAATTTCAGAAAATTAAATAGATATGTTTAACTTAACTTCTGGGGTCTACTTTGTTAAAATTTCAACTAACGAAGGTTCAATAACAAAGAAAATTGTAAAAAGATAAAGCATATATCTGGCGTAATTTTTGATTCAAAAGTAAAAAACGTCTTATGAAAATAGTCTTATTAACTTTAGTGTCTCTGTTACTCGTTTCCTGTGGTTCTGCCGTTGCGGTAGACTATGAGAAAAATCATGAGTGGGAGATGTATAAATCGTATCAATACTATCGTGAGATGAATTCTGGTTTAAATCAACTTGACGATGTACGTGTGATGAAGGCTATAGATAGTACATTAAAACAAAAAGAATTTATTAGAACGGATTATAATTCGTATTGGATTGCTTTTTTTGTAGAAGAATCACTTTCAAATTCTAGAAATACCATAGGCGTTGGTCTTGGTTCTGGCGGTGGCGGTATCAGCGTTGGTGGCGGAGTAGGAATACCAATAGGAGGTAAAGTGATTAATCAGAGAATAACAATCGAGGTGAGAGGAGGAGATGAGTTAGTCTGGCAAGCTGTTTATAATGGTGAACTAAAAGAGAAAGCCACCCCTGCTAAAAAAGAAGCGTATTACAATAAAATTATCCCAATGATGCTTCAAGATTTTCCTCCAGAGCAATAAATCTATAAATGATAAACCGATAAAAGCGCCAACCTTAGCTGAGGGTGGCGCTTTTATATTTTAAAACGTAGTCTGAGTTCGTCCTTCGACAAGCTCAGGATGACAGTTATATAATTATAAAGTTTTAGTTTGTCACACTGAGCCTGTCGAAGTGCGTTTCAGAATTTTCATGTAATATTAGTCTGTATTCACATTAATCCTAACTCCTTCACTGTGACTAGAAAACTCTGGCGCATACATACTTTGTATGGTGGTAATACCATTGCTAAACGTCCCAGCATTATTGACGCGTAAGTCATATTCAAAAACATAAATGCCTTTTCTTAAACTGTCAAAAAAGAAATTGGTGCTTGCATCTTTTGTGGCTTGGTAATAGCCCAATCCATCTTGATATTTATATGTGGACAATACATCTATTGGCTCTAAACCGGCGGCACGCATATCTTTCATATGCACAAAATCCATCTCACGGTCTGTTTGTAACTCGATACGAACGCGCACTAAATCACCCACGCTTAAAGCAGTGGTTTCTGTGATTTCAGAAAGTTCTTCGCCAGTAGCGGTATTCTTTTTTAAGAACAATTTTTTCTTCAATTGCAATGGAGTTTCGGCTGTTGTGATCTTATCTAAATCTTCAAAATATTGCCAGTACAATCCTCCCCAAGCAATGCCTTCACCTTTTTTATTCATCGTCACGGTTGCCATCGTTTCATCTATTTCCGTAGTATTCCAACTTGTTTTAAAATATCCAGTTCCAGCTTCTACTTGCACGCCATCCAAGGTAGATGGGTCAATGATTTTATCACCTACGGTAATGGTTACCGCGTCAGTTACACTTAACCAATCTGTGCCTTGCAGCAACAATGCATATACCGCTTCGCTTGTAGCTTTAGTGGTGCTCCATTGATTGGTTTGCTTGTTTTTAAGCAGCCAGATTTTTAGGTTATCAATCGTCTCGATGTCTTTGTCAATCTCAGAAAACACCTCTATCATTAGCGCTTGTGTTTCTACAGGAGCTTGATACCAGTGCCAAGAAGGCGTATTGCTTTTCCAGTACATCCCAAGTTCTTCACTTGTAATACTGTTCTCTTTTAACGATTTTGTGATTTTTTGAGCGCTTGCTGTTTTGCCGTTTCGCTGCAACACTAGTGCGATCATTCCTTTACTGTATAGATTTCTGTCTAACCAGTATTGTTCCATTTGCCCTAAATAGTAGTTGCTCAACTTTTCTACTTCCTTGCTTTTTTTCAACTCAGGAAAAAAGCTACGCATATATAAATACTGTGTTTGCATCCTGCTTAAATGATCTTTTGTATAATCTGGCGCTTCGGTATGTCGGGATAGTCTATCATATTCCTCCACAAACTCACGGTCTAAATAGGCAACCGCTTTACTAATCATTTGGTCGGCTTCATTTGTGGTAACCCCTAGTTGTATTAAATGACCAAAACCTGACATAATATGCTGCGTGATATAACGGTTCTCTCTACCGCCATTAAACCAAGGCCAAGCACCAGAACCCATTTGATTTTGTTTTAATGTACTCACCGCTTCGTCTTGATTGCGTTGCATCAAGTTGAGGTCAAACAAAAGTGCGATTCTTTTTTTCTGTTCGCTCTCGCTTTGCGCATCTCTCAACCAAGGTGTTTCTTGTATGAGTAATGATTTTAAATCTTCGTTTTTTTCAAGATTACTTAACAAAGCATCACTGTTTGCCCATTGGTTAAACACGGCTTGGATGCGCGGATTGCTATTGGCAATATGACTTGCAAGACGGTTAGCATAATATCTAGAAAAAGTCTGTTCATTACAGGCATATGGATACTCCATTAAATAGGGGAGTGCCTGTACCGCATACCAAGCAGGATTAGACGTCACCTCTAGCGTCAATTTATGATGCTTTAAGCTTGTTGAAGTATTCTCCTTTAACTTATCTAATGTAAACGTTTTGGTCTGGTTAGAACGCACCCACATCGGTAAGGTCTCGGTTACTAACATTCTATTGCTCAACACGGGAAGCGTGTTTTGCTCTCCATCACTAAAGTTCTCCGTTTGCGCAATCACTTTATATTCCACCGCTTGCACGGTAGACGGTATTTTTAAGCGCCACGACACCTGCGTATTATTCTTTTTTGCTACGGAAAAGTCCTGTGTCGCGTTTGCATTTGCCAGATCAACATCAATAGGCTTTCCAGTGATCCCATCGCTTAATTGCAATATTACTTTACCAGTTAAGTCTTTGTCGCTTAGGTTAGAGATTTTTGAGCTTATGATAATCTCGTCACCTTCGCGCAAAAAGCGTGGTGCATTAGGCACGACCATTAACTCCTTTTGAGTCACGGCCTCAAAGGTGGCTACTTTTGTGTCTAGGTCTTTGGTATGCGCTAGTAGTTGCAGTTTCCAGCGTGTTAGCGCTTCTGGTGTGGTAAAACTAAAAGAGATCTCTCCATTGGCATTTGTTTTTAATTGTGGTAAAAAGAAGGCGGTCTCTTGAAGGTTTTTGCGGATTTTAACTTTTGAGAAGTCTGATGATGAAGCAGAGGATGAGTCCGTTTTAATAACTAATCCAGGAACTTCACCACTCAATATTTGCTCATTATTCATGACAACTTCATTCAGTTCTTCATCTTCATTTGACATCTCCATAAAACCTGCGTCCGTCTCCACATTGTCTGTTATCATCATAGGCGAAGCGGCGGTTGTATTTAATCCTTTTCTCATACTTCTTTCTCGATAATCTCTACGACCATTTAAGCTCAAGCCAAACCAATTATAGGCATCAAATTGCTGGCTGTTATAATTGTTATAGCCGCGATAGCCATATTGAAGGTATAAAGAAGTATTACCAAAACTTGTATGCCCATTAGGGCCTCCAATTGCGCGATACGTAATAGACGGTTGCGGGTTAAAACTCCAATCGTGTGGTGTAAATTGATCTAACGACACATCATACATACTCGCTAAAAGCTCTGCAGAAACTTTCTCACCTTCTGGCCCTTTTATTGTAAAGCTCCACGTTTCTGGTACTCCTGGCTCTAGTTTGTCTCTAAAAGTTTTGGTTTGAATACTTAATTCTGTTGATGGAGCAGGTACTTTTACTTGTAGTGTTCCGCCTTGATAACTATTAAAAGCTGTAAAACTATAATGCACTGCAAAACCGCCAATATCGGATGTAGTCACAGGAATTTGGATAGTTTTAGAGTTTTTATCTAATGGGAAGATTTGAGTATCAATTAGTTTTCTGTCTTTTTCAATAGTAATCGTTACTGTTATTGCGGCATTAGATTTTATAGTTACGGTTGCTATGTCGCCAGCGCTATAGGTTTCTTGATGTAATGCAATATCAAATAGTTTGTTGTCTGCTGGCGTATCATCTGTATCACTAAACAAATTCGTATAACTTTTAGAAATCACTTCTTGCCCAAATTTATCTTTTGTCGTGGCAATAACAACATAAGCGCCAGCGTCCCATTTCTTCATATTTCCGAAGTCATCTTCACTGTCTTCATTTGTAGTGTTTGTCGTCACTTTTTTAGTAAAAACAACTTCGCCTTCTTCCCATTGTGAGATGGCGTTTTGATCCGTATACGCATCATGAGGGAATAGTGTTGCAAACTCAGTTGCGGTAAATTCTTGATAATCTGGAGCCATCCAAGGGCGAACACGTGTTACGCTTTCTGGAGCCTTTAGTTTTATCATTTTCAGCATAACTACCGCCGAAACTTTCTCACCGTTTAGGTTTTTAGTATTCACTTTTAAAGTCTGTTCTTTGTCTTGTTGGTCTATCTTTTGCGGTGCTTTTAGCCCAATGGTAAGTGCATGATATCCTACGTTAACCGTTGTTGCGGTACTTTGAGTCTCTCCGTTAATATCTGTGACATCTGCCGTGACTTCATAATTAAAAACAGGCTGCCCTTTTTTATCTACACTCGCATCTGGGAGCGCTTTAAAATCTATGGTGTATTCTCCTTTATCGTTAGTGGTGGTTTCTCCAAAAGTGATTTCTTGGCCTTCATTGTAGTTTTGAGATCTACCCCAATAGTACCAGCGCGGGTATTGCACTTGTCTTGTTACTTTATAGGCGACCTGTGCATTTGTAATGGTACTGCCAGAAAAAGAGATGGCTTCACCTGTGACTTTAATATCATCGTTTACTCTGTAGGTTTCTGTAACCGGTTTAAAGTTGGTTTCAAACTTAGGGCGTTTGTATTCTTCTACGTTGAAATAAGAAGTATTTGAGAAATTCTTAGAACCATCAGATTCTAATTCTAAATAATAACTACCTGTTAATCGCCCGGCAGGGATTATAAATTCACCTGTTACGGTACCGTATTCGTTGGTCTTTAACTCTAGTTCGCCTGCATCATCTCCATTAGCATCATACATATAAACAAAAAGCGATTCATTGGTTACAATACTAGAGGTGTCCTCCTCCGTTTGTATCACAATACCTTTAAAATATACGGTTTGACCTGGTCTATAAATACTACGATCTGTAAATAAGAAGCTTCTGTATTTCTGGGCATCTTGGTTGTAGTTTCTGTAATTGTGGTAGTTACTAAAAAATGCATTATCCTTTTCGTGGCGTACACTCACAGAATAACTGCGGTAATTATCTTTGTTTACGGGTACTTTAAATTGGCCCTTTGTGTCTGTAGTATACGTTTTAGTAATTGGGTTTCTGCCTTGTTCTATTACCGTGCACGTTGCATTAGCAATGGGTCTTCCGTTATTACGGTCTACTACTTGAAACGTTGTTTGATTTTCGGCTTGTGTTTTTACCAGTGCCAGATTAGTGTATTGCAACTGTGTGTATTCAAAAAGACGATTGTTGTCACTCTCCGCAGGTTTTGCCAGAACGATATATCTGCCTTGAGCAACGCCAGGCAGTAGTAATTCTGTGCTGTGATTTCTGTAGTCACCTTCATCACGTAACGCTGCTGTCCATGTTTTTACTCGTGATAGTGTTTCAATAAACTTTCCTTTTTCTTCTTTGTTGTTAATCTTACGTAAGCGTTCATTTTCAGCTTCGGAAATTTTATAGACTGAAAGCTGTACGTTTTTTACATTTTGGTATGTAACTAAAATAAGACCATCTGTATCAATAGGCAGATAGCGCTCCATCTGCAGTTGCAATGATGGCTGTGTGATGTTTTGTTTCAAGCTTGCTGCTCGAGCCGCAACGTGACTTTCTGGAAATTGTTTGATGAGCTTATCGCTAATGGCAAGCGCCTCTTTAAAATTAAAACGGAGATTGTTGTTTTCATCTTTGTTATAGGCTTGCCCTTGTTGGTGCATCAATTGAGCAATCTCGATATCATAGATGGCCTTTGCGTAATCTTGATTTATTTTTGCTTTTCCTTTTTCTAAAGCGTCAAGAAATAAAGCGTCGCTATCTGCAAAGGTTCCTTTGTTTTTAATAAACAACAAACGTTCTGCATCTACCGTAACTAGTGGGATTTCATTTTTGTTTGATGCATGAAAAGTGAGCAGTCGCTGGTATAATTTTAATGCTTTTAATTCTAGGGATAAGGTGTCTTGAGATGGTAAGGATATCTGAACAAATTTTTGATACTCACTTAGGTAATTAGGGTCTGTAATCTCAAAAGCGTAAGTAGGTTTATTAATTGAGTTTTCTGTGGTTTTGTAAAATGCTAATGCGTTATGTGCTAAAAAATCATAGAGCGTTGGACGAATGGTTTTAGCCTCTTTCTGGGCAGTGATAATTGGTTCAAAATCAGCTGTTGTGGTATTTTGTAAAAGGGTTTCGTTACTAAGCGATTGCCCGTAATAGGTTGCAATCTCTGCAAAAAGGGTTTCTAAATCCCAGGTTCTAAAATCTGCGTTATCTACTTTGTTTTCTGTCTTGGTACGGTTATAAAATTTATATCTGTTAGCACTAAAGTAGTCCCAGTAGAGTTTGGCGAGCATATTTTGTAGTACACTTTTGTTTGCACCTTGCGTCTGGGCAATCATTGCTTTAAAGTCATCAATCACTTTTAGCTGCGCATCTTCTTCTAAAACTAGCGCAAATTTGCTTTTAAAGAGAAGCGTTTTTATTTGCTGCACTTGATTGTTTTCTGCGGTTGCTTTATTCTCAATTTGTGTGATGACCGTCAATGCAGACTTAGGTAAATCTTCAAGTTCAAATTTTTCTACTTGATTCCATAAGGTGTTGTAGTTGTTGTTTTGGGCCTGCATAGGAGTCAATGAGATTAGTATAAGTGCGACAAAAAAGGGTGTAAACGTTTTCATGAATGTGATTTTTTAGAAAGATACAACGTGTTGTATCTTCTTATAAACAGTAATGAGCAATAACAATACCTAAATGAGTGAAAGTAAACTATTGTTTAGGTAACGCTTTTTGGAACTGTATTTGTATAAAGATATTAAATCTTACACAATGAATGCGAGTATACTCACGTTCGGTTTAATAAGATGTGCTTAAACCTTATATTTGAATCTTAATCCCAATTTCTGCATTAGCCGAGATTTTATATGAAGAACTTATTTTTTACATTTTTACTCATTCCTATTCTTACAATGGCACAATCTTCTTTTGAAAAGGCAGAGCAGTTGTTCAAGCAAGAAAATTTCCGAAGTGCAAAACCACTTTTTGAAAAACACCTTGATGCGCATCCGGATGACAGACAAACCATAGAGTATTTGGGTGACATTGCTGGATATGAAAAAGAATGGGATGATGCCATGGATTATTATGAGCGGCTTGTAGATCTGGATGAAAGCAGTGCGAATTACCATTTTAAATATGGAGGTGCATTAGGAATGAAGGCGCTTTCTATTAGTAAAATTAGGGCTGCAACGTATATAGGGGATATAAAGGAGCATTTTGAGGCCGCAGCAAAATTAGATCCTAAACACATAGAAGCGCGGTGGGCCTTAGTAGAATTTTATATTCAGTTGCCCGGAATTATAGGTGGGAGTGAGGCTAAATCCATTAAATATGCAAACCAATTGTTGGCTATTTCGCCAGTAGATGGCTATCTGGCAAATGGATATATCGCAGAGTATAGTGGTCGTCCAGGTGATGCAGAAAACTTTTATAAAAAGGCAATTGAAATAGGTGGCTCGCCTCATACCTATGAGAAACTATCTGAGCATTATGAAAAAAACAATGCGCCCCAGAAAGCGATAGAAACCGCAAAAAAATCTCTTGCAATTCATAAAAGGAATACTTTAAATTATCAAATAGGAAAAGTGGCCGCGCAGTATAATCTAGATGCAGAATTGGGGATTAATTGTTTGCAGGCGTATATTAAAAATCATTCGGTAAGAGATGGTGTGCCTATAGATTGGGCGTATTATAGAATTGCTCAAATTTATAAGAACCTTGGTAAAAAACAGGATGCGATGGTGTGGATTGATAAAGCACTTGCTTCAAGACCAGATTTTAAAGAGGCAAAAGAAGAGCGAATAACAATTCTTTCTCTCTGAAGCGTTTTAAGTAAATAATAGGTGTGAAAAAGTTACTACTTATAGCAGTGCTGTTACTTCTTTCTTGCCGAGAAAAAACGCAAGAAGCTATTGAGCTAGCGCCAAAATCAAAAACAGAAGTTCAAACCGAGCGAACTACTCCTCAACCTGTTGCTTGCAATACTGCAAATAGTGTAGTACCAAAAAGCCTTTTACGTTGTAAAATAAAAGCATTAGAAACCCTAGCGCATAACTATCTTTTAAAAGATTTTAATCAAAACATGGGTTTAGAAAAAACCAGCATTTACAGGGAGGTACAGTTTTCAAGCGAAAGCGATCACTACAGAAATGCCAATGTTGAAGCTATATTTAAGAAGATTAATTTTCTAAATACAGCTATTGAACAAGTAAATCAATGTAATGTAAAAAGCACCACCGATGTGGGAGGGAATACCTATCCTAGGGCAAGTATTACAGAGATTATCTTCAAATCTGAAGATTGCGCGATAGCGTTTATGACTACCATAGAAGCTGTTAAAGCGGAGGGGTCGCTCATGTTTAGGATTGATAAAGGGCCACACTCCATTTTTCGGGAACAGAATATAGTGTATTATATATCTTCTGGTGGGTTTTATATGATGGAGTATTATGACGAAGTTGAAAAACAAATGAAAAAGATATTCTGCTCTTAGTCTCTTTTAAAATCATATTATGTTTATGAGATTTGTTGTGTTGAAATCTCGTTTACTTCTTTACATATAAACTAATAAACTTACAATTGTGTTTATTCAAAACGGTGTAACTTTAGGCATTTAAAACAGGTAACTTTTAGGCAATTTTATGAACATACACTTTATAGCCATAGGCGGAAGCGCCATGCATAATCTCGCACTCGCCTTACATAATAAAGGAGAAACGGTCACGGGTAGTGATGATGAGATATTTAATCCCAGCAAGGCAAGATTGGACGCTAAGGGACTCCTGCCAATAGCATTTGGTTGGTTTCCGGAGAAAATTTCCGAAGATATTGATGCGGTTATTCTTGGAATGCACGCAAAAATTGACAACCCAGAATTATTGAAGGCAAAAGAACTAGGGATTACTATCTACAGCTATCCTGAGTTTTTATATGAGCAGTCTAAAAACAAAACACGGGTAGTAATAGGCGGTTCTCACGGTAAAACGACGATTACTTCTATGATTTTACACGTGATGCATTATCACGATCGCGAAGTAGATTATATGGTGGGTGCTCAGCTGGAAGGCTTTGATACTATGGTAAGGCTAACAGATGATGCAGATTTTATGGTGCTTGAGGGGGATGAGTATTTATCGTCTCCTATAGATCGCCGTCCTAAGTTTCATTTATATAAACCAAACATCGCTTTGCTCAGTGGGATAGCTTGGGATCATATAAATGTGTTCCCTACTTTTGAGAACTATATAGAGCAGTTTTCTATTTTTCTTTCTGAAATTACAACAGGTGGAGCTATCATCTACAATGAAGAAGACCCTGAGGTGAAAAAAGTAGTGGAAGCTTCTCTCAACCAAATTAAAAAATACCCGTATCAGACCCCGCAATATGCAGTTGAGCAGGGAGAAACGTTATTGCATACTCCAGACGGAGAGATGCCCATAGAGGTATTTGGGAAACACAATCTAAACAACTTAGAAGGAGCAAGATGGATTTGCCAATTGATGGGTATAGATGCAGATGATTTCTATGAAGCAATTAGCACATTTAAAGGCGCTAGCAAGCGATTAGAGAAAATAGCAGAAACAGATAGTTGTGTTGCTTATAAAGACTTTGCGCATTCGCCAAGTAAGGTAAGTGCGACAACTCAGGCGGTTAAAAATCAATTTCCTGAACGCAAATTAGTAGCTTGTTTAGAGCTGCATACTTACAGTAGTCTCAATCCAGAGTTTATAAGTCAATATAAAGGTGCACTTGATGCTGCAGATAGCGCGGTTGTTTTTTACTCGCCACACGCGGTGATGATAAAAGGATTGCAGGACATTAAACAAGAGCAAATAGAAGCCGCTTTTGACCGAAAAGACTTAACTGTGTTTACCAATCCTACTGATTTTAAAAGCTTTTTATACGCGCAAGATTTTAAAAATACATCTTTATTATTAATGAGTAGTGGTAATTATGGTGGGCTAGACTTTGATACCGTTAAAGAATTTATTGAATAGAAATATTAGACTTGATTAATAAGCTATGGCTTAAATTATATATAAAAAAAAGGAGCTCCATTGGAGCTCCTTTTTTTATTCTAACTATTAATTTATGTGTCTTATTCAATAATAAGCTTCTCTGTAGAAGTGAAACCATCTTTTGTGATTGTCACGAAGTACGTTCCCGTAGTCATTCTGGTTGTATTTACATTTTCTGAAGCAGCGATTTTCTTAATGCTTCTTATTTTTCTACCTCTCATTGTGTAGATATCTACATCTGCATTTTCTGCATTATCGATAGTAAAGAAACCTCTTGCTGGGTTAGGGTAGATAGATAGACCTGCAAAAGTTATATCTGCGCTACCAAGAACACCATCAGCGCCAAATTGTCTAGTAAATCCACCACCGTATTCTCCTATAAACGAAATGTGTTCAACACCATTAATATCAATTAATGAAACACCACCTCCACCTAAGATACCATCACCAAAAGAATCAATGATTTCCATAGAGTAGCAATCTATGTCTTCTAGAGTAATGTCATATACCACTGTAGAGTTATTGTTACCTGCATTTAATGAAGCACTTTCTACAATACTACCAGATGAGTCTCTTAGTCTCCAAGAGATTTCATTTGCATATTGATCTGTTTCTATAGTTAAAGTAACATTACCTGCACCTTCTGTTGCTGCGTCAAAAGTAGTAGACAATTCATTATTTGCATTATTCTCATCATCTGCAATACTTACATCAATTGTATTTGTTGCTTGCTGTGTATATGCGATAGCAGGTAATTGAATATCTGTACTCTGTAAAGAAGTTAAGTTTCCTGTATATGTAAAAGTAGAAACGGCACCACCATTAATACTGTAATCAATAGCTAAAGATGTAATAGCGTTTTGTCCTAAATTTTGGATATTAATCATTGGTCCAATCTCAGAAAGACATTGTGCATCTAGTTCTGCAATTGTACGTAAGTTAGCATCATTTAGAGCAGTAATACCTGAGTAAGTAGGTAACGTTCCACTACCACTAACAATATATTGAGTTCCTTCAGCTACAGAAACTACAACTTCAAGATCTGCAAGTTCAACGGCAATACCATTAAGATCAGCAGGAATAGTATACGATACAGTTCTGTCATCAAAAGATCCCATTGTCGTACTTGTAATATCTGCTCCCCATTGTCCTAGAGGCATATCAATCAGTCTATGTTGGTGTACATATTCATCTCCTGCATTACCACCTGTTTGAGGTCCAGTAGTGTTGTTCTGTAGGATATAAACATTAAGTTTATTTGTTGCTTCTGGACTATCTGCTGTATAATATGTCTCAACGTGAATAGTCATCACATTAGTAGATACATCTAAATCTGCTTCAACACCCACATTTAAATAAGATGCTTGTCCCATTGCTATATTCCCTGTGTTCACCCAAGTTCCTCTACCTTGACCTGTAGCTCCTGCAGGAGATCCGTTCTGTTCTGAGCCTGGAAAATTTTCTCTATTAATTGTTCCGGCTGGATATCCAGCAAGTTGACTTTGATCATCAATTGCTGCGCCAAAAGGAGTTCTAAAGTCTGGTTGTCCAGCACCTGGATTAGCAAATCCACCTGAATGGATATTAACTAGAAAGACATCATCTGGAAAGTCATTCTTAAATGCTTGTGCAATTGCATGTCCATCAGGACAAAAAACGCAATTAATACCCGTAAATTCTTCAAGTACAACGTTTCTGTTTTCTGCGGTAGTTCCTACTATGGTTTGTGCATACATTCCCATAGTTAAAAGCATTAGTATGGAGCTAAATAGTATTTTTTTTGACATTTTGATAAGTTTAGTATGAATAGTTTAGCGAATATATAAAATATATGAACAAAAAAAAAGTCAAAAACTGTTAATTTAAATCGTCTAATACCCTACAAAATCAATAGATTAACAGATTTAGAATAAATAAAAAGATGCCATATTTTTTTATTTATAGGGTGTCAACAACTATATTTGTTATCTATAAATTTTAAAAAAAAATGTGTTA
Source organism: uncultured Ulvibacter sp. (assembly GCA_938041335.1). Classification (GTDB taxonomy): domain Bacteria; phylum Bacteroidota; class Bacteroidia; order Flavobacteriales; family Flavobacteriaceae; genus Patiriisocius. Next base: position 18,989 of record CALIAF010000001.1, read on the forward strand.
TGAAAATTAAATATTTACTTTTTTCCGTATTAATTGCGGCATTTTCTGCTAATGCTCAAGCTCAATACTCTATTGTGGATGGTGATGGGAGCCCAATAAATGATGGTGATATTATTGCTACAAATTCTAATTTAGAAGATGATGCGGTAAAGTTCTTTGTAACTAATGATAGTGGCGCAACAATTCGTTCGACCATAGAATATGTATCTTCTGATGTAGGTGGAAATTTTCAAGTATGTTATGGTGGTCAGTGTTATGACCCTGTAGAAACTGGGAATTCTTATCCTCCAACGAATATACCGCAAGTAATAGAGCCAGGGGCTACAACAGGACAGGGAAACAAGATGTTTTATAATGAGACCGTAAACCCGCAATTGTCAAATCACGTTTTTAGGTTTTATCTTGTTGATGAAGCGGGAGCTGATATAGGCGGTGATTTAACTATTACTTATCGTTATGATCCAGATCTTGGCCTTGATGCTGTGCAGTCTCAATTAGGGATTACACTAGAATCTACGGTTATTGAAAACACCATTTCTTTATCTTCCCAAGAAGATGCAACTATGGAGGTTTTTGATATTAACGGTCGTTTAATGCAAACAAACGCGATCGCTGTTGGATCTCAAAATATTGATATTTCTGCATTATCTTCACAATTATACATTGTTAGTTTTGAAGGAGTAAATGGTAGAACACAATCTATTAAAGTGCTTAAGAAGTAATATTTCTTCTTAATACAATATACAGGCTGTCTCATTGGGGCAGCCTTTTTTTTGCGGTAAGATTTTTATACTAAATAGATTTGCCAGTCTAAGAGGGAGCAAAAACATCTCTAACTAACAGTAAACGCCCAGCACTTGAAAATGGAATGTAATACGTTTTAGCAATTGTCTTGTCTTTCTTTTTCAATGGCACTTCGGAAATGTTAACTAGCGACACCCATTCATTTATTTTGAAGTATGTGGCTCTGCCTTTTAGCCCGTGAAAAAGGTGTTCATAGTTTTAGTAAAGTAGCGTTCCCAGCTATTTCCGAAGAGAATATAAGGTATAAAAAATGCGACCTCAAAGAGATCGCATTAATATTAATTTATTTCTTGATTTAGAACGATACGTTAATAGATCCCGTTAATCCATTACTTTCAGGAACTTCACGACAAACACCACCTACACAAATAAGACCTCCACGTTGTCTACCATAGTTAAGTGATAATCGGGTTCTTCCTTTTGAGTAAGATCCACCTACACTGTAATAGTGTACTTTACCTACCACTTCATCATCATTACCGTAGTTGTAAGAATCTAATACATAAACGTTCACTCTAGAGTTAAAGTTATATTCTAGAACTCCCGCTACCCAATTTTTTCTATCATCTTTGCTCCATAAATGTTGCGCAACAAAACGGAATGATCTTGAATTTTTAAGCCTAAAGGTTCCTTCAAAGACTCCAATTTTAGCATCGATCTCACCCTTACCTAGCGGTCCTGGTTGCGCTACACCTTCATCAACAAGAACGTGCTGGTAGGTGAATACAGAGTTAAATCCTTTGGACCATTTTTTCTTCACTTCAAAATTTATATCTCTAAAAAGCCTGGCTCCAGTGCCAATAAATTTTGCCTCGTAAAACTGATTTGGAACATTGAAACTCGCATCTAATCCACCCCAATAACTGAAGTTACCTGCGATTTTCATTCCATATTTACCACCTATTTTTGTGCCTTTTTTTACAGAATAATACACATCTGTTTGCATCCCAACTTCTCCAGCTTTCTTGTCTACATTATCAATATTAAGTCCTGGTTGTGCATTATATACATATATGTTAGTCAATAAGTAATCTTGCTGTTTTGTTAAAGCAGGGACAAAGTTTAAAATTTGCTCATTAAATACATTTCCTTGCGCTTCTCGGTCAGAATAAAAAGTAAAATTTTCTAATCTTCTAAACGTTGATGAAATACCTAGTCCTTTTTTTGCATACCCAAGGTTTACCTGCATTGCTGTAGCGTCATATAGTTTTTGAGAAACAGGAAGGCCTTCAATAAATAAAGCATCTTTGCTTCTACTTACTAATTCTACACCACCATAAACATTGTCTTTTACAAAATCTAAACGACCACTAACTGCATTTACATTACCTGGCAGGTACTCTTCAGTTCCGCTATCTTGATACCTATTTACATAACTAGCTCCAAACCTTAAGTCAATCGCTTCAATGTCTAGTGCTGTGCTTAGGTCTACATTGGCATCTAGTCCTTGCATTACACCACTAGAAATGGCAAAACCGTTACGTTGTTGACCATAGAGCGCCGTAAAATCTAAATAATCTGTAAATGCATATTTAATACGAACACCTCTTATGGCATTATTTACTCCTAATTGTCTGTCCTCCCAGGTACGAAGTATTAGTCCGCTTCCAAATTGCTCATAAAAGTAACCTCCTGTAATGTCTAAACCTTCATCTTTATAATTAAGGTAATAATGTGCGATACCATTGTTCCCATCATAGACCGGTGAATATCCTAATAGCGCTCCTGGTAAATAAGATTCATACTGCAAGCCAGCAGTAAATTTTCCGTAGTTGTAATTAAGCTGAAAATAATTATTAGCTCTGAATTTATTTTCACCTGGGCTAAAGTTGATGCCTTCATCTTCTTGAAGCCATTGATAATTAGACTCAAACCCACCAAAAAAATAGCCTTGATCTTGTTCTTGTGCAAAAAAGAGTCCGCTATACAAGATAGCGAACCCATAAATAAGTTTCTTCATAATTGATTGGTTGGTCATTCTAAAGAGCGTTTACTTAGCTGAATATTCTTTTACTTTTTCGTATAATTCCATTTCAGCGCCTGGACTATATCCAGAATGTCGATAAACAATTTTATTGTCTTTAATTAAAATAGTAAGCGGCACAGTCGCTGCGCCCAATGCTCTTTTTAAATCATTGTTGGTGTCAAGTAGAATGTCATAATCCCATCCTTTTCCGTTAATAAGAGGCTTTACTCTTTTTACGGTTCTACTATCATCTACAGATACTGCAATTAACTCTACTCCAGTTTCATCTTGCCATTCGTCATATAGATCACTTATAGCATCAAGTTCTTTAATACACGGCACACACCAAGTTGCCCATAAAGAAACAATTACCACGTTGTCTTTTGCCGTCACTTCTGTAATTGTTGTGTCTGAACCATCCATTGTTTGGATTGTAACGTTAGGGAGTTCTTCTTGTGCAAAAGCGTTACATGTTAGTAAAATAGCGAATAAGAATGCAATTTTTTTCATAATTTTAGGTTTATTATTAAGCAATAATAGTTAATTTAATTTTAAATTTATAGTCTAAATTGTTTAGTTTCATTTTCCATTACCCTATGGATAAAGTGTAGTTAAAAACTGTTATTATTGTATATTCAAATAAAATGCCAAAAATTAGAAAATGAAAAATTTATTTAAAATAGCTGCGATACTTGCCTTATTTGTTGCCATTGCGTGCAGTAAATCTGAAGTAAATGAGCCACTTATAGGGAGTATAGAGCAACTCATATTAACGAGTTCTTCTGATGATGAGGTCTTGGCTTCTACTGAAGAGATAACCTTTACTATTACCGGAGATGACGGTGTAAATTATTCTTCACTCGCAACGTTATTTGTAAATCAAGAAGAAGTATCTGGTACTACTTTTACTTTTTCTGAAGAAGGAACATATGAAGTAAGCGCGAGTTATTTAGGGACAACAAGTAATACACTTACGTATAATGTTGTTGATAGTGCTTCTATAACGATTATTGTTAATGGAACAAAATTTTTGCGTGATCAAACGGTTGCCTTTACCTTAGTTAATGGAGCCGGAGAAGATATTACTGATGAAGCAGTCTTTTATATTGATGATACAGCCATAGCTGGAAGTCAATTTTCTTCTAATACCGTAGGAGATTTTACGGTATATGCAGAATACACTTCAGCAGGAGAAACATTTACTACAGAAGAGAAATCTTTTGCGGTGTTTATTCCTAGGCGTAAAGTAGTAGTAGAAGATTACACGGGTTCTTGGTGCGGCTTCTGCCCTAGAGTTGCTGCTGCCATATTAGCGGTACAAGAGGTGACAGAATATACTACTGTTGTGGCTATCCATAAAACATCTGCCGGTAGTCCAGACCCAATGCATTTTGACGATTTTGAAACATTAGAAGATGAATACGATGTAGGTGGATTGCCTCAAGCTAGAATAGATAGAAGTGTGGTATGGAGTAATCCACATCCAATAACGGATGTAACCGCAACGGCAGGAACAGACACAGATTCTGCAATTTCTATCAGTTCTGCCATAAACGGAAGCGAACTTACGGTAACAGCAAATGTAATTTATGAAAACGGCTCATCTAATGGAGATAAAATAGTAATCTATCTTTTAGAAGATGGAATCCTTTATGATCAAACCAATTATTACAATGATGATTCGTCTAGTATTTATTTTGGTTTAGGAGACCCAATACCAGATTTTGAGCACAATGAAGTATTAAGAGATGCAATGACGGCTACTTTAGGTGATGCGATACCGGTTACAGGAGCATTAGAAACGTATACCAAAAATGTGAGTATCACACTGCCAGCGGAGTATGTAAAGGAGAACTTAACTATTGCTGTGATGTTAGTGGATAGTAATAATACGGCTTACAATTCTCAACATGGACACGTGAATGAGTTTATTGATTTTGAGTAATCGCAAGTTTGTAACATATAGAAATCCCGATACGTTTGTATCGGGATTTTTTTTTGTTCTGAAATGTGCCAGCTTTGTTAGCTGTCTTTTAATTTATGTAATGCTAATTTTTTAGTAGCATAGCGATGTTTTGGTTATATGGATTTAGATATTTTAAATATAAAGTATACCAAATTAGAAGGGGTGTTTTTTAGTTCCCTTATCTGATGATAAATAAATAAAGCGCCGATATTGATATATCGGCGCTTTATGGAATCTTTACTGTTTTTGAAGAAGCCTATCCTAAAAATGGATATCTATAATCTACTGGAGTTACAAATGTTTCCTTGATCATTCTAGGAGAGATCCAGCGATATAGATTTAATTTACTTCCCGCTTTATCATTTGTTCCACTTGCACGAGCTCCACCAAAAGGTTGTTGCCCTACAACGGCACCACTAGGCTTATCATTTACGTAGAAGTTACCTGCCGCATTCTGTAAACCATCAATGGCTTCTTCTAGCGCGTATCTGTCTTCACTAAATACCGCTCCAGTTAATGCATACTCACTTGTGTTGTCTACAAGCTCTAATGTCTCTGCCCATTTCTTGTCTTCAAAAACATAAACGGTAACGACAGGTCCAAATAGCTCTGTACACATTGTAGTGTACTTAGGGTCTTTTGTTACAATCACAGTAGGCTCAATAAAGTATCCTTTACTCTTGTCGTGACCACCTCCTACTATAACATCTACATTTTTGTCTGCTTTAGCGCTGTCAATAAAACTAGCTAATTTGTCAAAAGAACCTTCGTGAATCACTGCAGTTATAAAATTGCTCATATCTTCTGGAGATCCTATTTTAAATGACTTCACGTCCGTTACAAGTTGTTCTTTAACATCTGCCCAGATACTTTCTGAAACATATATACGACTTGCAGCACTACATTTTTGACCTTGAAATTCAAACCCACCTCTTGCTATTGCCGTTGCAACTTGAGCAGGGTTTGCAGATTTGTGAGCGACAATAAAATCTTTACCTCCAGTTTCACCTACAATACGTGGGTATGTTTTATAGTTGTGAATATTGGTTCCTATTTTTTGCCAGATGTCTTTAAATACGTGTGTAGAACCTGTAAAATGGATTCCGCTAAAATCTGGACTTGCTAATACCGTATCTGTAATCATTACAGGATCTCCCATTACCATATTAATAACGCCGTCTGGCACACCTGCTTCTTTAAAAATATCAAGAATTACCTTTGCAGAATATACTTGGCTATCACTTGGCTTCCATACCACTACGTTACCCATTAATGCTGCACTTGCTGGCAAGTTTGCTGCAATGGCCGTAAAGTTAAAAGGTGTAATTGCGTAAACAAATCCTTCAAGAGGTCTGTATTCAAGACGGTTCCAGGCTCCAGAAGTAGACTGCGGCTGCTCGTTAAAGATCTCTGTCATAAACTGCACGTTAAAACGTAAAAAGTCTATCAACTCACATGACGCATCAATCTCTGCTTGAAATATATTTTTAGACTGCGCCAGCATTGTTGCTGCGTTTATCTTTGCTCTGTATGGTCCAGCAATTAACTCTGCCGCACGTAAAAAGATTGCTGCACGTTGCTCCCAAGGCATTGCCGCCCATTTTTCTCTTGCTGCAAGTGCCGTGTCAATGGCGCTTTGCGCTAATTTTTTATCTGCTTTGTGGTAGGTTCCTAAAATATGTTTGTGATCGTGTGGGCAAGACATGGTGCCTGTATCGCCAGTCTTTACGTCTTTACCATTAATATATAAAGGTACCTCTACAGTCGAGTTGTACATCTCTTTATATGTTTTTGCCACTCTTGCACGCTCTGGTGAGCCTACTGCATAATCTTTTACAGGTTCGTTAACGGCTACTGGCACTTTAAAAAATCCTTTTCCCATGATGTTATAATTGTTGTTTCCTTTGTAGCATTTCGGTTGCGGTAACTAAATCGGAAATATTAAATATTTTGTAAACTTTTAAGGCTGCAAAGATACTTAATTTACAAATCAAAATTCAAACATACGGTGCTCTGAAAATTTGACTTATTTTTGATTAACTAAAAAATATTTTATCTGTGTGTACAGTCACATTTTATCCAGTTTCTAAGACTTCATTTATTCTTACTTCAAATCGTGATGAAGCGCCAGGGAGAGACACTCTCGCGCCAGCTATTTATACCATGAATGAGGTGCAATGTCTTTATCCTAAAGATGCTGTAGCAGGTGGGACCTGGATTGGCGTTTCAGAAAAAAAGAGATTAATCTGTTTGTTAAATGGAGGTTTTAAGGCACACAAACGGGAGCAGGCCTATAGTATGAGCAGGGGTATTGTGGTTAAAAACCTTCTTGTCGCAACTCATCTTGCTAAGGCAATAGCCGCGTTCAACTTTAAAGGAATAGAACCCTTTACAGTTATTGCAATAGAATATCTCGATTCACTTACTTTAAGTGAGTTGGTTTGGGATGGAGTCAAAGCGCACTTTACAGAAAAACCAATGGTGCCTACTATTTGGTCTTCCTCCTTATTATATACGCAAGAAATGAAGCAGAAACGAGTACAATGGTTTACGCAATTTCTAGAAAACAACAAAGTTGATAAAACCAATGTCCTTGATTTTCATAAAACTGCTGGAGAGGGTAGTAAGGAGTATGATTTAATAATGAATCGTGGTTTTGTACAAACAAAGTCTATCACACAAATTACGTACACACTGGGCCAAGTTGCCATGCGATATGAGGACCTTCAGGTTCAGAAGATTTCCGAAGCTATGCTTAGTTAGCTCCTTGAGGTGTTATCAACTTAAAATTAGGTATGATTACCTGAAATAATGCTGTGGTATTAAAATTAACCATTTCATAATAACCGCCCATCTCGCCAAAATCTCCAAGCAATAAACAGCCACTGCTATACGTGTGCGACTCGCCAGGTTTAAGTACGGGTCTTTTGCCTATAACGCCATCGCCATAGACGTATTCAATCTCATTTAGAGAATCTTTAATTGCCCAATATCGTTTTTTTAACTGTACGACATCTTCACCGTTATTTTCAATCTTAACGAGGTATGAGAACGCATTACAAGCCCGTCCTTGATCGACAACTTTGCCTTCATAACGAGTTTTTACAGATACCTTTATGCCTTGTGTTACTTCTTGAAACATATTAATAAACAGCCCATGTTAGTAAAAAGAAAATGGCGGCAACAGTAGTTGCACCCAATAAAAATACAATATTTAACAGAATAAATTTAATGATAGTTAAAAACCTATTTTCTTTATAAAAATTGCGCAGTGCTTTATAAAAATAAAAAGGCCCTACTAATCCAAATAAGATACCGATAAATATTTGCCTGCCAATAATGGTATCAGGTATTAAGGCAATGAGCATGGCGAGGAAAATAAAACTAAAAATGTGAAATATAAAGATCACATGTTCTACGTATGAGATTTTTCTATAGGCATAAAACAACCAGAAAAATAAAGCAAATATTGGGGTAAAGAAAAACAGGAAAAACGGAATTTTAGTGACCATGTAGGAGTAAAACCCATAGGGGTCGCCCTTAATTTTTTCAAGCGATTTATTTTTATTGTAAAGCCAGCGGTTTGTTTTTGTGTTTGCGTGACCCAGGCTGTCTAAGGCAGTCTTAGCATCTGTAATCTCAGTTTCATCATAAAAAGTAAAATAGGCGTCAAGCTTCTTAAAGGTCTTGTCTCCCCAAGACATAGTGTCAAGTTCTTTTGAGCTAATATAATTTGTGGGTTCTTTTTTTAGCGTGTCTTTTGTTTTTATTTGATCTTGGTATTTATTTATAGTATCAGTAATTTGTTTGAAAGATGGTTTGTCGCCATTTTCAAAATCGAAATGTTCTTCTAGAATTTCATCGGTTTTATCACCTTGAAATTTTGCATTAGAAAAGATGCCATCCACTGCTGTTAGTGAAGAGTTAAATTCATCCCTTTCGTCTGTAATGTATGTACTTACTACCGATGATATTATAAAGTAGATGATAGAAACACTTAAAAAGAACCGAAAAGGATTGGCATACTTTAATCGTTGTCCATTGACAAAGTTTCTAGTAATCACTCCAGGTTTAAAGAGTAAGTCTTTTATGGTAAAACGAAGTCGTGAATCATAGCTAACTATACTGTTTATAAATTCGCCAAAAAAGTCGCCAAGTGATAACTGTTTAGTGCTGTTAAGTTGAGAGCAGTAAGGGCAGAAACGATCACTTAAGTCAAGCGGGTGCTTACAATTTAAGCATTCATTGCTCCGGTATTTAAAATGCCTGCGGCTTTTAGTAGAGACCTGGTCGGTTTTCTCAATGTCTGTGGTTTTCTCTTCGTTCACAGAACTAAGATAAAACCTTTTTTGAATTGTGAGGGTATTTATGCTTAGAAAAAGAGGTTCCAACTCCCTAATAACTCTCCTTCAAGATATTAATAATAAAGAGATGCTTTTTGTTTAGGGATTCGTCTTTTCTATTTTAAATTGCATTAATGCGCCTATTTGCTGCGCTTTTGATAAAGCCAGGTCTGCGTTTGCTCCTTTAAAGTTTTCATTAATTGTTTTTTCCCATAACCCAAGCCAAGTTTTAAAAGCTAAAGGGGTGAGTGTTTTTTCTGCGTGCATGTTTAAATGTACTAACATGGGATTGCCTTTGTATTTGTTGCCGTGAAAAATTAAATCGTCCCAAAAGTCGCAAATGTGTACTTTATGCGTTTCAAAATGTTGTGCAACGACGTCGTTAAAATAGCGGGAAATTTCTGGGTGAACAATGGCTTGGTCGTAGAAATTATCAATAAGAAAGGTTAGATCTTGTCTCGTGCGTATGTCTTTCAAATCAACTTAGTTATTAGTAATTCGCTCTGAGTTTGCGTAGCCTACACCGATAATTCGGTCAAAGCGACCTCCTTGATCTCTGTAATACACCATTACTGTATATTCATTTTCAGTTTGCCAGAAGTCTCCAGATATAGCGCCAGTATCAATGTTGCCATTGCGGTCTACTAGAACGTATTGATAATTATAAAAGCCTTGTTTAAATAAACGACTGTTTTTGTATTTGTCATTTGCTTTGTCGTATTTCATATACGTTGAGCCATCTATGGTCCAGTTATTAAACCCTCCATAAATGTGAATTTCTTTATCACCTATATCTTCAAAATGGTTTAGGCTAAAATGCATCCGCACATATTCTGCTTCAATGGCAGAGTTGTCTGCGTCAATGTTTCGCACCACAAAAGTCCCGTTCACATCTGGGTTGTAGGTGTAGGGGCGGTCATGCCTGACAATATTAGTGAATAAATAGTTTTCGTAAATATCATTCAGTTCTACGCGTCGCACCCCATTTACAGCAGAGCGCACTTCTTTATTATCAAAAGCTAAAAACTCATTACCACCTCCAAAAGAGGCTTCTTGATCGTACCTATAAATGAGCTCGCTGCCTATCGTGTATTGCGGTTTTAAATCTCTTATCGCAGCGTGAATGTTATTGTTTTTAATAACTAAGGTATGTAGGTTTTGCTTCGGGTTTATAAGCAGTAGTGTTGGGCTGTTGATAGTAAAATTAACAACTTGTCTCTGGTCTACATATTTCAAATCACGGGAGCGTTTTATGTCTACAGCCACACCAACTATGGGCTCCATAATCATAAATTTACGTGAAAAAATTAAATCTCCGTAGTCATTATAAATTGAGATGAGGTAGTTTCCGCTCTTTTTTAGAGCACGTGTTTCTCGATTAGGTATCGTTACATAATAATGAGAGAAAATCTGTAAAGTATTTAATGAGTTCTCATACGTTTCTATGCGTACATCATCAAAACCGTCTAGAAATTCGCTCTTAGAGAGGTCGCTTTCTGTCCAGTCAAAATTGTGGTGTGTAATTTTGTAGTAGTAGTCCTCTTCTTCACCATTTAAGGCGTCAAAGTTAAGCTGAAGACGCTCGCCTAATTCTATAATTGGGAGTTTGTTTAATGCTTGTCTGCCTTTAAATTGGATGGTTTGTATAAATTCTGGAGCTCTTTTTTCTTCTGCTTGCGCGAAAACGTTAAAGGTTCCAAAAATGATAATGGTGATGGTTAAAAGTGATCTAGTCATAAAAAACGCATTTGAGCGGTTAAATATAAAACAAAATTTGTGCCTAAAAATTGCCCTTTACCAAAGCTAGTTTATTTCCGAAGAAAATTATCATAATTAATTGTAATATGGTACTTTAATTCTTAAATTTGCAGTCCCAAATCGAGCCTGTGTTTTTTTTTACAGATACGATGGGATTAAAAGACAATTTTAACACGACTATCCTATGTCCAAAGACATTAAGATTAAGAAGGGTCTCACCATTCGTTTAAAAGGCGAAGCGGATAAAACACTTTCAAATGCACCGCGTTCTAGAACCTTTGCAATTAGACCTAGTGACCTTCATTTAATTACCCCTAAGTTAGTGGTAAGAGAAGGAGCGAAGGTACAAGCTGGCGATACAATATTCTACAGTAAAGATAATGAAGCTATCAAGTTTTCGTCTCCAGTAAGTGGCACGTTAACGGCTATTGAGCGTGGAGCAAAACGTGTAATTACTAAAATTACACTGGAAGGCGACCAGAAAGATGTGTTCAGAGATTTTGGTGTTAAGAAGCCAGAAACTATGGATGCTCAAGCAATAAAAAGCCACTTGTTAGAAGCGGGTTGCTGGCCATTTATTATGCAGCGTCCTTATGCAGTGATTGCTAATCCTGAGGTAATGCCAAAGGCAATTTTTGTTTCTGGATTAAACACAGGACCACTTGCGGTAGATCTTGATTTTGCATTGCAAGGAAAAGAAAATGAGCTTCAAGCAGCATTGACAGCGTTGTCAAAATTAACGGAAGGCGCAGTGCACGTTACTTTAGACAAAAAAGGAAATTCTCCACTAGCGGGAATGAACGACGTTGTTATCCATAAGACAAATAATTTTCATCCAGCAGGAAATGTTGGGACGCAGATTAACAAACTAGACCCTGTTAATAAAGGAGAGGTAGTTTGGACGGTTGGAGCGCAAGACTTAGTAATTATTGGCGAGTTGCTTTTAACAGGCAAGTATAATGCAGAGCGCATAATGGCGCTTGCAGGATCTTCTGTAAAGACCGCTAAATATTACAAAACAAGATTGGGTAGTGAAGTGGCAACCTTCGTGTATGATTCTGGATTAAATGAAGAGCATTCACGAATTATAAGTGGTAGTGTGCTTTCTGGAACAGCAATTTCGCCTAAAGAACATTTAGGGTTTTATGATACTGCAGTGACAATTATTCCAGAAGGAGATGATTATGAATTTTTTGGATGGAATAAGCCAGTTTTCAATAAAATATCTACTTCTCGAGCATTGACTTTTTCTTGGCTAACACCTAAAAAGAAATTTGATTTAAATACAAATACCAACGGTGAGCATCGTGCTTTTGTAGTAACTGGTGGATATGAGGCTGTTTTTCCTTTAGATATCTTTCCATTACAGATATTAAAGGCGTGTATGGTTCAAGACCTTGATGCGATGGAAGCATTAGGAATGTATGAAGTTGCACCAGAAGATTTTGCCTTAACAGAATTTGTATGTGTGTCTAAGCAGCCACACCAGCAGATTATACGTCAAGGACTAGATTTAATGTATAAAGAAATTGGATAATTATTCATCGAGGTACGAGATGAAAAATATAAAAAATTATTCATCGAGGTACGAGATGAAAAATGAAACAAAATTATTCATTTTTTAAAAAATGAAAAATGCGTAGCATATGGGATTGAAACAGAGTTTACATAAAATGAAAATGAAGTATGAAGGGACCAAGATGGCTCCTGCATTTAATGCGATTCATACTTTTTTATACTTGCCTAATGAGACGACCCACAACGGGACTCATATCAAGATGGCAGATGATTTAAAAAGAACGATGAACATGGTGATTATATCACTTGTTCCTTGTCTTATCTTCGGAATTTTTAACGCAGGATATCAAGCAAATGTGCAGCTAGGAGTTGTGGATGCAGCTGCTGGTTTCTTTAGCCCAGAATTCTGGAATTTAGATAACTTCAGTATTGGTGCCTGGAAGGTATTACCACTGGTAATCGTTTCTTACGGTGTAGGGCTTCTAATCGAGTTTATATTTGCTGTAATTAAAGGACACGAAGTAGAAGAAGGGTATTTAGTGACAGGAATGTTAGTGCCATTAATAGTGCCTGTAGATATCCCGTTATGGATGCTAGCTATCGCGGTAATATTTGGTGTAGTAATCGGTAAAGAGGTTTTTGGTGGTACTGGGATGAATATCTTAAACCCAGCATTAACCATACGTGCTTTCTTATTCTTTGCATACCCTACGTGGATGTCTGGAGATAAAGTTTGGGTTACTGGAGCGGTAGATACGGTAGGGCAACCTGATGCTATTGTAGGAGAAACGATCTTAGGTAGTCTAGCTCAAAACAACGGATTTCAACAATGGGATTTAATGGATCAATTTTTAGGATTCATACCGGGTTCTGTAGGAGAAACATCAAAACTCCTTATTATAGTAGGAGCACTTATTTTAATCTTATCTAAAATAGGAAGTTGGAGAATCATCTTAAGTACACTAGTGGGTGCACTTACTATGGGACTTATTTTTAATGGAGTCGTATCACAAGGTTGGATTTCTGAGTCTAGTAAATTCTTCGGGTTGATGGATGTGCCTTTCTGGCAACATTTATTTATAGGTAGTATATTATTTGGAGCTGTGTATATGGCAACAGATCCCGTATCCGCCTCGCAGACTAATAAAGGAAAATGGATTTATGGATTCTTAATTGGGTTTATCTCGATAATGATTCGTGTATTTAATCCTGCATACCCAGAAGGAGTGTTCTTAGCAATATTATTAATGAATGTGTTTGCACCAACCATTGATCACTACGTGGTGGAAGGAAACATCAAGAAGAGAGCAAAACGTCTAAAAGTTAAAACAGCTTAATTATGGCAGTTAATAAAGATAGTAACGTATATACAATCATCTTTACCGTGATAATGGTTTTGGTGGTAGGTTCATTACTTGCAGGATTTGCGAGTGTATTAAAACCAACAATTACGGCAAACGAGAAGAATGAAAAGCAGCAAAATATCTTATATGCCTTAGGTATAAATGATAACGAAGAGTCTGGTGCTGCAACTTTTATTACAGAAAATGTAGAGGCAGAATTCAAAAAATATATTAAAACACAATATGTTATTGAGGGTTCAAAATCTACTGAGAATAATGAAGCTTACTTAATTGATGTCAAAAAAGAAGGGACTAAAGCAAAAAAGGCTGGATACGTTAGAAAACTGCCGCTATTTGTTGGAGAGAAAGATGGCAAAGAAGTATATGTAGTACCGGTAAGAGGTAAAGGGCTTTGGGATGCAATCTGGGGCTTTGTTGCCATGGATAAATCTATGACTATTCAAGGGGTATACTTTGACCACAAAGGAGAGACTCCTGGACTTGGGGCAGAGATAAAGAAACGATTCTTTATGGACGACTTTGCTGGAGAGCTTATGCTAGATGGAACAACCTTTAAAGGTGTTGCGGTTGCAAAAGGGAACAACGATCCTTTAAATAATATAAAAGACGATTATGAAGTAGATGCCATTGCTGGTGCCACTATTACTGGTGACGGAGTATCTGCTATGTTGAAGAAGGACATTAAAATGTATGTTCCTTATTTTCAATCTCTAAACAAATAAGAAATGGGATTAATATCAAAAAAAGACACAAAACTAATATTAGATCCATTAACGGATGACAACCCTATTACGATTCAAGTACTTGGTATCTGTTCTGCACTGGCAATAACGGCACAGTTAAAGCCATCTATTGTAATGGCCGTTTCTGTAATCTTCGTGTTAGGATTAGGTAATGTGGTGATCTCATTAATGAGAAATATCATCCCTTCAAAAATTAGAATTATTGTACAGCTTATTGTTGTAGCAACGCTTGTAATTATAGTAGACCAGGTGCTTAAAGCATATGCCTATACACTAAGTAAAGAACTCTCGGTATTTATTGGTTTGATTATTACGAACTGTATAATTATGGGGCGTTTTGAGGCCTTTGCATTAGGTAACAAACCTTGGCCATCCTTTTTAGATGGAATTGGTAATGCATTAGGATATGGTGTGATACTTATCATTGTAGGATTCTTTAGAGAATTGTTAGGGTCAGGTACTTTGTTTGGTGCTCAAGTACTCGGAGATCCAGTAACAAAAACGGGATTATATGCAATTGGATATGAGAACAATGGGTTTATGGTTTTACCTCCTATGGCTTTGATAGTAGTAGGTATTATTATCTGGGTGCAACGCAGCAAAAACCCTGCACTAGTTGAGGAGAATTAAGCTTCAATTAGAAATATAAAAGATAATTTTAAAATAGATTTCTTCGGAAATTTTAATAAATAAAAATATGTTAGAGCATATAGAACTTTTTTTCAAATCAATTTTCGTTGATAACATGGTATTTGCATATTTCTTAGGAATGTGTTCTTATCTAGCAGTATCTAAGAAAGTAAGTACTGCTGTAGGTCTTGGAGCTGCGGTTATATTTGTATTAACGGTAACCGTGCCTTTAAACTGGTTATTAGATCAGTTTATTTTGCAGCCTGGCGCATTGGCCTGGTTAGACGGTAATCGTGCTACACCAGAGTTAAGTGCTTATGCAGACTTCGACTTAAGCTTTTTATCATTCATTCTCTTTATTGCGACCATTGCAACAATGGTACAATTGGTTGAGATTATTGTAGAGAAGTTTTCGCCGTCATTATATAATTCTTTAGGTATTTTCTTGCCATTAATTGCAGTAAACTGTGCCATACTAGGTGGTTCATTGTTTATGCAATCGAGAGAGATTGAATCATTTGGCTTAGCGGCTAATTATGGTTTTAGTTCTGGAATAGGATGGTTTTTAGCAATTGTTGCCATTGCAGCAATACGTGAAAAAATTAGATATAGTAATGTGCCAGCTCCGTTACGCGGATTGGGGATTACTTTTATCATTACAGGATTAATGGCTATTGGTTTTATGAGTTTTGGAGGGATGTTAACTGGAGGTGATGATGAAACACCATCAGCAGAAGGACAGCCAGAAAATGTGGGAGCAATCATCAAGGACGAAATAAAAGAATTATCTGAAACCGTTAGTATTTCAGAAGTAACAGAAATAACAGAATAAGTATGTTTATAGCAGCAAGCACCTTAGGAGTAATTTTAGCCACAGTGGTCGCCTTTTTGGTATTGACCCTTTTATTGGTGGCCGTATTGTTATTTACTAAGCAAAAATTATCTCCGTCTGGACCAGTAACCATTACCATAAATGGGGAGAAAGAAATAGAAGTTGCCAGTGGTGATACTTTACTTACAACACTAGGTGCAAACAAGATTTTCTTACCGTCTGCCTGTGGTGGTGGTGGAACGTGTATTCAATGCGAATGTCACGTACTAGAAGGTGGTGGTGAAGCATTGCCTACAGAGACGCCACACTTTTCTAGAAAAGAATTAAAAGATGGTGCACGTTTATCTTGCCAAGTAAAAGTGAAGCAAAACATGAATATCACTATTCCAGAAGAGGTTTTTGGGATTAAAAAATGGGATGCTGTAGTAGTGCGTAACTATAATGTAGCTTCATTTATTAAAGAGTTTGTAGTAGAGATCCCTCAAGATATGAACTACAAGGCGGGTGGGTATATTCAAATAGAGATTCCAGAATGCGAAGTGAAATTTGCAGATATGGATATCACGGCACACCCAGAAGAGCATAACGACCCTAATATGTTTAAAACAGAGTGGGACAAGTTTGGTCTATGGCCATTAGTGATGAAGAATAAAGAAGTAGTGGAGAGAGCCTATTCTATGGCCTCTTACCCTGCAGAAGGACGTGAGATTATGTTAAACGTTCGTATTGCTACGCCACCTTGGGATAGAGCGAAGAACCAATGGATGGATGTAAATCCTGGTGTTGCTTCATCTTATATTTTTGGACTTAAAAAAGGCGATAAATGTGTGATCTCTGGACCTTACGGGGAGTTCTTTATCAACCCATCAGAAAGCGAAATGCTGTATGTAGGTGGTGGAGCGGGAATGGCACCTATGCGTTCTCACTTGTATCACTTATTCCGTACCTTAAAAACGGGAAGAAAAGTAACGTATTGGTATGGTGGTCGTTCTAAAAGAGAATTATTCTACTTAGATCACTTCTTAAAATTAGAGAAAGATTTTCCTAACTTCAAGTTCTACTTAGCACTTTCTGAGCCGGCAGAAGAAGATAACTGGAAAGTAAAAGATGGTATAGAAGGTGAAGGAGACGGTTTTGTAGGCTTTATACACCAAGTGGTAATAGACAACTACTTAAACCTACATGATACGCCAGAAGATATAGAGCTGTATTTCTGTGGACCACCATTAATGAACCAAGCCGTTCAAAAAATGGGAGAAGACTTCGGGATTCCAGATGAGCATATACGCTTTGATGATTTTGGAGGGTAAAAAGCCAGTGAGCATTCAATAAAAAAGCCGTTTAGAATATTCTAAACGGCTTTTTTATTGAATTAAGTTAATTTACAGCGCTAAAAGGTTATTTATTATATTTATAAAAACGTGCACTTTATCGGTAAAAAACGCACTTAATCCATTTTAATTGTTTACTTTGCCACCGTAAATAATTAAATCTATATTCTTATGAACACTTTTTTCGCCCCTGAAAAGTTATATTTTACGATTTTGTGCACCCTCTTAATAGGTATTCCTGCTATGTCGCAGGTCGGAATTAATACTTCAAGTCCAAGTGATGGGTCTATATTAGACATTAGTGCTTCAGACAAAGGTCTTTTAATTCCACGGGTTAGTATTATTGATCTTACTACTATTGCTCCGGTATCTGTAGTTATCAGTGCAGAGCAGGGATTAATTGTTTATAACACAAATACGGCAACTGGTGATGGATTTCATTATTGGGATACCACAAATGGATGGATACCCTTTGTTAGAAGAATTGATGACCTCATAGATGGTAAATCTGATATAGACGGAACGGATGACGGTTCTTCAATTTATTTGGGTTTAAAAGCTGGTGAGGATGATGATTTAACACATAATAAAAATATAGGTATAGGTTTCGAAGCTCTTAAAGATAATATAGGAGTTGAGAATCCGTCAGGGGGGGACGGAGATTTTAATATTGCGATAGGGTATCAAACTATGGCTAAAAACACAATAGGTGAGAAAAATTCGGCTGTTGGTTATAAAGCCCTCAATGACAATATTGATGGAAATTATAATGCCGCAATGGGATATCAAGCGTTAACCGATAATATAGACGGTGATAAGAACACGGCGATGGGATATAGGGCTTTAGATGACAATACTACTGGAAATGATAATTCTGGGATCGGATATCAAACACTTATGAAAAACATTAGTGGAGGCAGAAATACGGGTAATGGTTATAGAGCTGGATATAGTAATTCTACGGCATCAGAGAGTACCGTAATAGGTTATAATTCCATGTTAACAAATAATGGCAATAACAATGTGGCTATAGGACATGGGTCTTTTAAAACCAATTCAATAACAACGCCAACGCCCTCCTCAAGTGGTGACTTTGCCCTTATCACTACATATACAAATAGTGTCTCAGTTGGACACGATACTTGGATATCTGCGAGCAATCAAGTGAGACTTGGAAACACAACAAGTACTTCTATCGGAGGTTACGCCGGCTGGTCTAATGTTTCTGACGGCCGATTTAAAACCAGTGTAGTTGAAAATGTTGTTGGATTAGATTTTATAATGAAATTACGTCCAGTTACTTATAATTTGGATATTGGAGCCATAGCCCAGTTTAATAATGTGGCAGAAGCTTCAAGAGATCTTCAGGCAGAAAGAGAAAAATCTTTAGAAATTCAGAGTGGATTTATCGCTCAGGAAGTTGAAGAAGCTGCAAGAATAGTTGGTTATGATTTTCATGGAGTGGATGCCCCAAAGAATGAAAAAAGTCATTATGGACTTAGATACGCAGAGTTTGTGGTACCTATTGTAAAAGCAACGCAAGAGCAACAAACTATCATTGAAATGCAACAAGAAAAAATTACCGAGCTTGAGAATCGATTAATCGCTTTAGAAAACAAAATCAACAACTAGGATTTATTATAATTTTGCCCAATCATAAACCCCTCTAACTATGAAATTTTCCTTCAATAATATGATAAAACAAGTATCTTTTACTTTATTATGTATGAGTCAAATGAGCTATTCTCAAGTAATTTTAGATGCCAATGGGCCTGGAAATACTACGAATGAAATTAATGCTGTATTGGCACCTGGATACGATGCAGTAGAAGAGGTATGCAACCACTCTGCATTTGGGGATCATATCGATGAGATTTGGGACCCCGCTCTAAATGATTATGTATTTAGATTTTCAATGCATGTTAGCCCAGACAATAATAAATGTGTTACGCTAGATAGGCAACGAAATGAAATTAAAACCTATGATCAATCACCTGCCAATTTAAAAGGCGTAATTGGTGAAACGGTACAATACAAATGGAAATTTAAGTTAGATGCAGGATTCTTATCCTCTCCAGATTTTACACATATTCATCAGCTAAAATCAGTGGGTGCGGATACGAATGAAGAAAAACAACCACTTATTACACTGACGACTAGATACAAAGAGTCTTGGGGTGATCCAGGCTCCCCTAATCGTCACAGAATTCAGCTAAGGTTAGCCGAATATACAAGCGCTATTACAATTGATGAAGTTGTCATTACTCCTTTTCTTGGAGAGTGGGTTGAAGTGATTGAAAATGTTACCTATGGTGAAATAGGGACAGCAAATTATTCAATACATATTAGACGAGTAAGCGATGGATTAGTCCTTATGAATTATGAAAGTAATGCAATACGAATGTGGAAGACCGATGCTGATTTTATGCGACCGAAATGGGGTGTTTATAGAAAAAACAATCATGACCCTCAAATTTATTTACGTGACGAAGAAGTTCTTTTTGCAGATTTTAGCATTGCCGAAAGTACTTGCATAGATACTACAACCTACAATGGAGGTTGGGATAATGGAACGCCTACCGCCACAAAAAAAGCAGTTTTTAATTCAAGCGTAACATTGGCAAATGATATTAACGCATGTGACTGTGAAATTAAATCTGATGCTACAGTAATTGTTCCAGCAGGGAAATACATGAAAATTGATGGGGATATCTCAGTTGGGACGGAAGCTAGTTTATTAATTGAACATACAGGAAGCGTTGTACAAGTTAATGATGTTGCGGTTACCATAAATAATGGTACGATTAACGTGTCTACAGAAACATTAGAGTTAAAGCCAAGAGACTTTGTTGCCTTTGGTAGCCCAATGTCTGGAGCAACACGAGAAGGTGATTTAGCCCCTGTGCATAGAGTTTTTGAGCATATTACT
>CALIAF010000002.1 GCA_938041335.1 uncultured Ulvibacter sp.
AAACCCACAACTATTAAGTTGTGGGTTTTTTTGATAAAAAATTATTGCCTTGTTATACGTATAAATTAATCTTTTGCAGATACAAATCTATAATATAAGTATGTGTAAGCATCTCTAGGTATAATAGTAATCCACTTTTTGTGTTTTAAATACCATTTAAAACGAATTGAATTTACTCCTTTTGTTAAATAAGCAGCTATAAAAGGATGAATGTGTAATTGTATCTTTTTATTGGTTGATTTGCTACTTTCTAATTTAGTAAGGTATTTTTCTAAATCAGCTTGAATCTTGTCTAACAAAACTATTGGAGCTTCTACTTGTCCATCTTTATTTGGGTTTTCCTCGGTAGTTTTTATACTCAACTCAGGTCTAACCCTTTGTCTTGTAATTTGTACTAGCCCAAATTTACTTGGAGGTAAAATTTTGTGTTTTGTTCTGTCTAAAGCCATTTGCTCTTTCAAGTGCTGAAACAATTTATTTCTGTTTTCAGCTTTGTGCATGTCAATAAAATCAACTACAATAATACCACCCATATCACGCAAGCGTAATTGTCTGGCAACTTCTGTAGCTGCAATAATGTTTACTTCTAGCGCTGTATCTTCTTGGTTTTTAGATTTATTACTACGGTTACCACTGTTCACGTCTATAACGTGCATGGCTTCTGTATGCTCTATCACTAAGTAAGTACCTTTAGTACTTGATACGCTGCGACCAAAAGAAGTTTTAATCTGTCTATCTACGCCGTATTTTTCAAAAATAGGCACGTTAGAGTCATGATGTTTTACAATATTCTCTTTGTCTGGTGCAATGCTCTGCACGTAATCTTTTATTTGTAGATAAAGAGTTTCGTCATCTATACATATATTAGTAAACGAGTCGTTAAACACGTCTCTTAATATGGATGCTCCTCTATCTAGTTCACTTAACACCTTACTTGGGTGGTGAGCCCTGTGTAGCTTTTTACACATCGCGTTCCAGCGATCCATGAGATTTTGTAAATCTCTATCCAGTTCTGCTACTTTTTTGCCATCTGCTACTGTACGTATAATAACACCAAATCCTTTAGGACGTATGCTCGTTATTAATCGCTTTAATCTATCTTTTTCTTCTTTACTTTCTATTTTTTGAGAAACAGAAATTCGATCTGAAAAAGGAACTAAAACTATATAACGACCAGCGATAGAAAGCTCAGAGCTTATACGCGGTCCTTTTGTAGATATGGGTTCTTTTACAATTTGTACCAGAATAGATTGATTAGACTTGATGGCGTCATTGATGCCACCGTGCTTATCAATCTCTTTTTCTAATGGGAAATCCTTTAAAGAATAATCTTTAAGTTTACCTGTGCTTACACGTTTTACAAACTTCAGTGTAGAGGCGATCTTAGGACCAAGATCGTGGTAGTGCAAAAATGCATCTTTCTCATACCCTACATTAACAAATGCAGCGTTGAGACCTGGAACTGTTTTTCTGATTTTTGCGAGATAAATATCTCCCACAGAAAACTTGTTTCCTTCTTCCTCCTTGTGTAGTTCGATGAGTCTTCCATCTTTAAAAAGAGCAAAATCAACTTCTTGTGAACTGGATCTAATAAATAATTCTGAGTTCACGTTAATTAATTTTTATTCCGTCGCCCAAATACTGGGTTTCTGGAATGGATTAAACAATAATTTTCACAGGATTTTCTACATGCTATTGCACGTTGCAATAATATGTATCAATATCCGAAGAAATGTCACGCCATACAGGTATAGAATGGGTGCATTTCGTTTTCAAAGAACGATTTTAAATTTTACAGGCTAGTGTTCGGCTAGCCAATAAACTAAAAAAAGTAGTTTAGAACTACTTTTTCTTGTGTCTGTTAGCGCGTCTTCTTTTTTTACGCTTGTGCGTCGCTACCTTATGTCTTTTTCTTTTTTTACCGCTTGGCATATGATTGTGTTTTATTTTGCCCCAAAGCTTCGGGACGGATTATTATTTTACTTCTACGTTTGTCTTTACGCTTTCTACAAATACTTTTGCAGGTTTAAATGCGGGGATATTATGTGCAGGAATCTTAATTGTTGTATTCTTAGAAATGTTTCTTCCTGTTTTCTCAGCACGTGTTTTAATGATAAAACTTCCAAAACCTCTAAGGTATACGTTGTCGCCACCTTCTAATGAAGTTTTTACTTCTGCCATAAATGTTTCAACAGTAGCTTGAACATCACCTTTTTCCATTCCTAGTTTTTCTGAAATTTTAGCTACGATATCTGCTTTCGTCATGTGTTTGTTTGTTAATAGGTTTGATAAAATTCTTTTTTCTTTTTCAAGAGTGCAAATATAACATTTTTAGTATGAAATACTAATAGGCTAAAACATTAAAATTTAATTAGATAAAAGCTAATTTAGCGGGATGCCAAAAATTACCCTTCAATTTTCTAAAACACTCATAACATGGTATTTACAGAATAAACGTGATTTACCTTGGCGTGGTATAAAAGACCCATACTTTATTTGGCTTTCAGAAATTATCTTACAACAAACAAGAGTCGCTCAAGGCACCCCATATTATTACGCCTTTACAGAGACCTTTCCTACCATTCAAGACCTTGCAAAAGCAGATGAAGAGACCGTACTTAAATTGTGGCAAGGTCTAGGTTATTACTCTCGTGCCCGCAATTTACACGCCGCTGCAAAGTATGTGGTGAGCGAATTAGGGGGTGTTTTTCCCTCCACTTTTTCTGAAATTTTAAAACTAAAAGGAGTAGGCGATTATACAGCAAGTGCCATAGCGTCCATCTGTTTTAATGAGCCCACCGCCGTGGTTGATGGTAATGTATATCGCGTACTAGCAAGATATTTTGGCATTCATACTCCTATTAACACCACTGCCGGAAGTAAAGAATTTAAAATAATAGCTCAAAAATTATTAGACCCATCACAATCAAACAGCCATAATCAAGCGATGATGGAGTTTGGTGCAAGGCATTGTATGCCCAAAAATCCAGACTGCGCTTCTTGTGTTTTTAAAGAAGGTTGTGTTGCCTTCGGAAATGATATAGTTAGTGTGTTACCGGTGAAGTTGAAGAAAACAAAAGTGAGGCAACGGTATTTTAACTTTTTAGTACCATTGACAGAAAGTAAGATGACACTGTTGCTGCAACGAAAAGGAAAGGGTATCTGGCAAAACTTGTATCAGTTCCCCTTAGTAGAAACGAGCAAAGAGGTCAATGAAACTGGCTTGCTCCACGAGGCACATTTCCGAAGTGCTACAGAAAACTGGGATATAGACTCCATTTCTTTGTATAACCAAACAGCAGTGATACATAAATTATCACACCAGCATTTATACACCCGTTTTTGGATCGTATTATTGAACAACGAGATGGAACAAATGTTGAATATTTCAGAAATGAAAGAGAAAGCAGTGCCAGTATTGATAGGAAATTTTATTGATAAGTTTCCGTCATTTAACTAATTATAAAGTGCTGTTAATGCAAGTGGTGTTGTATCTTTGTTCGTAATAAAATTTGTAATTATGAGTGGTACATTAAACAAAGTGATGCTAATAGGGCATACCGGTGATGACGTAAAAATGCACTTTTTTGAGGGTGGCGGAAGTATAGGGAGGTTTCCTATAGCAACAAATGAAACCTATACCAATAAAACAACGGGAGAGCGCGTAAATAATACAGAATGGCATAATGTTGTGGTGCGTAATAAAGCAGCCGAAATTTGTGAAAAATACCTCAAGAAAGGGGATAAAGTATATATAGAAGGACGTCTTAAAACACGTAAATGGCAGGACGATCAAGGTAAAGATCGTTATAATACAGAAATACACTGTACAGATTTCACCTTCTTATCGCCAAAAGGAGAAAATGAAAGTATGAGCAATGCAACACCTCAAGGGCCATCACAAACACAGTCAACATCAACATCACCATCGCCATCAGCTGACGCAACTACTTCTCAACAAAGCGAAGTTGCAAATGACGATTTGCCGTTTTAAATAATAAACAATACATTTATTGTACGATTAGCGCTCAAGTGCTTAAATGAAATATAACCAGTGGATATAGAACCTCCTAGTCACCTTTTAATATCATTATTTTCTTATTCTCAAATCCCGAGCTTAGTTGTGCTCGTGATACTATTAGGCTGTTCTGCCATGATTTCTGGTGCAGAGGTGGCTTTTTTCTCGCTTACTAGATCAGATCTTGATACCGCAGCCGATACTGCTTCGCGAAAATTGTCTATCGTTAAAAAATTACTAGACAAGCCCAAAAAATTGCTAGCGACTATACTCGTTGCAAATAACTTTATTAATATCGCTATTGTTTTGCTTTTCGAATCGCTAAGTTCCATCTGGTTTGATGGATGGAATTATGAGATAAATCTCTACGCTTTTGAGGTAAGTGCTGTATTTTTAGTGAAAGTGGTTGCAGTGACCTTTCTTATTTTGCTTTTTGGAGAGATTCTACCCAAGGTTTATGCCAGCAGAAACAAAGTGTCATTTGCTTCATTTATGTCCTATCCGCTCAATGTGCTAGACTTCTTGTTTACACCAGTGAGCATGCCTATGCGGTCCATGACGATGTATTTACAGAATCGATTTGGAAAATCAAGTTCAAATATAAGTGTTGATCAATTATACCAGGCCTTAGAGCTTACAGATGAACAAGACACTACCCAAGAAGAACAAAAAATATTGCAAGGTATTGTCACCTTTGGTAATACAGATACTAAGCAGGTAATGAAGCCTAGAATGGAAATTTTTGCATTAAATGAAGAAGCTTCTTTTGCCGAAATTATGCCGCAGATTATTGATCGTGGCTTCTCTAGAATACCCGTATACGCAGAGAGTATTGATAACATAACAGGAGTGTTGTACGTAAAAGATTTAATGCCGCATATAGAACGAAAAAAGTTTGATTGGAAAACCCTCAAACGCGAAGCTTACTTTGTTCCAGAAAACAAAAAACTGGATGATTTGCTCAACGAATTTAAAGAGATGAAAATGCACCTCGCTATTGTAGTAGATGAGTATGGCGGTACGAGTGGACTAATTTCTCTAGAAGATATCATCGAAGAAATCGTTGGTGAGATTAGTGACGAGTTTGATGATGAAGATCTTATATTTTCTAAATTAGATGACAATACTTTTGTCTTTGAAGGGAAAACGTCACTTAAAGATTTTTATAGGGTTATTGAGCTAGAAGACACCACAATTTTTGAAGATCAAAAAGGCGAAGCAGAAACTATCGCTGGGTTTTTATTAGAAATATCTAAAGGGTTCCCGAAAAAGAACGAAGTAATAACATATCATAATTATTCGTTTATTGTAGAGGCTTTTGATAATAAACGCATCAAACAAATTAAATTGACAAGGATGCCTGTATGAGATTCTTAATCGTTTTTTTACTTGTAACACTTTGCATTTCTTGTGAGGATGACGTGGTGGTAAAACCTCATGCTTCGTTGCGTCTAAGGTTCCCTGCTCCTCAATACAGCGAAGTGAAAATGGACTGCCCGTTTGTTTTTAAGCAAAACGAATTTGCCCAAGTATCAGTAAATAAAAATTGTGGTGTAAAAGTGGATTACCCTAATATGAAGGCGACGGTTTTCTTGACCTATATTGAGACAGATAAAACGAAGATGATGGCCCAATTGAGAGAGGCAGAACGGTTAGCCATGAACCATCAACAAAAAGCAATCAACATTCCGCAAAGTCAATATGTAAATCCAGATAAGAAGAGCTATGGTACTTTTTATGAAATAAACGGGAACGCCGCTTCTCACGGTCAGTTTCACCTTACAGATAGCACAAGGCATTTTGTGACAGCTGCACTCTACTTTGATACAAAACCCCATTTTGACTCTCTGCTCCCAGCCATCGAGTATGTGCGCAATGATATGCGCATGATGATGGAGACTATGGAGTGGCGGGAGTAATTGATTGTGGATTTTAGATTTTTGAGGTATTTTCTTCCTTGCCATTTGCTTTTAGCAGCAGTCTACAGTGTATAAAAGTAATAACTATTTCGCAAAAAAGAACAATCTGGGTGCCTCCTTTTTTAGCGGAATGGATGCCAAGCGCAGCGTCTTTAGAAATCTTGAAATTCTAATAATTTAAAATCGTACATCCTACAACTAAATTTATTTTACCCCATCTTTGTAATCTAAAGATTGCAAAATCTAAAATCGTACATCTATAGTCGTAAATTTTTCATGTTCGGACTTCAAAAAAAGTGGCTTTACTTAATCATTCTCTCCATTGTTTGGGGGAGTTCTTTTATACTTATTAAAAAATCTTTAGTAGGACTAACTCCTTTGCAGTTAGGTGCTTTACGCACGTTATTTGCTGCAGTATTTCTTATTGCATTTGGTTTTAAACATATAAAAAATATCCCAAAAGATAAATGGAAATGGGTGGCGATTTCAGCTTTCTTAGGAACGTTTATTCCTGCTTTTCTATTTGCCTTTGCTGAAACCGAAATTGATAGTGCGGTGGTTTCTGTTTTAAATTCTACAGTTCCCATTATATCGTTATTATTAGGAGTGTTTTTATTTAGTATAGGTTTTACTCGCAATCAGCTTTTAGGGGTTGTTGTTGGGTTGTTAGGGAGTTTATTGTTAATCTGGAGTGGAGCAACGTTAAACCCAAATCAAAACTACTGGTATAGCTTATTAGTGCTAGTTGCATCTTTTTGTTATGGAATGAACGTTAACATCATTAAAAAGCATTTGCAAGATATTTCTGCTTTTGGGATTGCTGTTGGTAATTTTATTGTTTTGATAATTCCTGCCTTTGCGGTTTTAGCCTTTTCAGGATTTTTTGAACAAGAGATTATTGCTAATGATAAGGTGATGACTTCATTAGGGTATTTAGTGATTTTAGCCGTTTTGGGAACTGGAGTTGCTAAAGTCCTATTTAATAAACTAGTACAAATAAGCACACCTGTTTTTGCAACTTCTGTTACTTATTTGATTCCTATAGTTGCCCTATTTTGGGGATTAATAGATGGTGAGCAGTTTGGGCTTGCTCAGATAGGTGCAGCCAGTCTTATTATTTTTGGAGTCTATCTAGCAAATAGAAAAACACAAAAAAAGCCAATTTCTGTTTGAGCGCAGTCGAAACCTTCTTGAGAAATCAGTGTAATAAATTTTTATCACTTAATCATAAAACACAAAAAAAAAGACCGCCTAATAATAGACGGTCTTGGTTCATTACTATTTCCGAAGAAATAAAGAAATAAATGTTACTCGAAGTCTGCGTCACTCACGCCTTCATTAACCATAACTTTAGTTAATACAAACTTTAATTCTTGTGGTCCCATTGCCATTGCAACAGTATGTGGTACCATGATGCTATTAACTGTTTTGTAGTCATTGTATGTTGTGCCCATAGTCATTGTTTGTCCACCTTGTGACATCGTTACCGTTGACTTTAATTTAAGTCCAGTTTCCATATCATAAAAACTCTTAGTGTCACCACTTGCAAGTACATATGCGTTTTTACCATCTACTGATTCAATGCCTTCTAAGGTCATATCTTTTCCTTGTAATTCTGGAAAAGGTACCGCGCTTTCCATCGCTTTTTTATTCTGTTCTGGTGTGTTAGGTGTTTTTTGACCTCTGGCTAAAGTGTATCCCTCTGTTTTATTAAACACGGTTTTTTGTAATGCATTTCCGCCCATAGAGAGTACCATTGAAGACTGATTTTTTGCCGTATTCTTACTTTCTACTTGAAATTTCATACCCTGCATTTCTGCTTCACCAACAAAAGCTAAACTCTGTACTTTTTCTGCCGCTGCACGACCGCCAATAGCTTTAATGTAACTGTCCATTACCGTCTTTGCGTTTACTCCATCAGGAATAGCAACAGTAGATGGCTTCTTTGTTGGGTTTGCATCTTTATCAAAATATTTTACAGGGATCTTTTTACCATCCCACATAATATTTTCTATTCCTTCAATAACATCTGTTCCTTTTCCTACAAGTACAATACGTGCTTGGTCAATCTTGAAATACTTGTTTGCAATGCGTTGCACATCATCCTGAGTTACTGCATTAATGTTCGCAATATAATTTTTGTAAAAATCTGCAGGAAGATCATTTGTCTTGATGTTAATTGTTCTTCTAGCAACTACAGCCTTATCTTCAGATTCTAGAATAAAGTTTCCTAGATATTTTGCTTTTGCATTTTTTAAAGTTTCTGCATCTACGGTAGTTGTTCTAATGCGCTTCATTTCTTTTAAAGACTCAACTACAGCACTATCTGTAACTGCGTTTCTTACTTTAGTAGACGCCATAAATGTAGCGTCATAATCACGGCCAGTTCTTATAGAAGAACGTGCTCCGTAGGTATAACCGTTAGCTTCACGGAGGTTCATATTAAGGTAAGAGCCAAAACCACCACCAAATATATAATTTGTAATTAATGCTGCGTGATAATCTTTATCCTTCATTTTTAAAGGAACCATATTCATTATAGCAAGCTCCGTTTGCACGGCATTTGGAACATCTACAAAGTTGATCTCTGTGCTAGTAACATCACTAGTCGCAGGATATGCAGGCATTGTCGTCGTGCCAGCTTCCCAGTCACCCATGTATTTCTTTAAAAGCTTTTTGGCTTCTTTAGTTGTAATATCACCTGTAAAAACCATGTATCCTTTAGAAGGATTGAAGCGGCTTTTGTAAAATGCTTCTATATCTGCTAAGGTTACATTGCTAATTGTTTTTTCTGAAACGATCTCACCAGCTGCGTGGTTTAATCCATATGCTAATGCGCTACGCACATTGCCTGCAATTGCGGCTGCACTGCTCTCTCCATTCTTGATGTTTTCGAGTAATTGATCTTTTTCAAAATCAAGTTCTTTTTGCGTGAACTTAGGCATTAAAGCCGCCTCTGCAAAAAGAGAGAATACTTCTTCTTTATATTTAGAAAGGCAAAAACCAAAACCTCCATTAGGGCTTACATTTACTCGAGCTCCTAAAAAGTCCACTTGTTCTGCAAAATCATCTTTAGAGGTTTTCATGGTTTCTTTACCTAACAGTGCACCTGTTAAAGATTGTACTCCCGCTTTATCTCCTTCAAGAGCTGTTGGATTATTTAGGTTCAAACTAAAAGTCACAGAAGGTAACTTTGTGTCATTCACAACAAGAACTGTAAGGCCATTTTTAAGCGTAAACTCATCTGCGTCCCCAAGGTTCACTTCTGGAGTTGGCCCAGAAGCTGGCATTTTTGTTCTGTCTATTTGTGCGGTTGCAGTAAGCCCTGTAAGGACTAATGCAAATGTGTATAAAATATATTTTTTCATCTGTATATAGTATTTGATAATGCAGAAGATGGCTTGCCCATAGTATTCATCCTCTTTTATTTTTTAATATGTTAAAAGGGCATTTCATCTTATTTTTTAGATTCTGCAGGTGCTTCACCAGCTAGGTACTTGAGTTCTAAACGCTGATTAGGATTAAGGTATTTTTTAGCTACTCGCATAATGTCTTCGCGCGTGATGCTGTTATAAATAGAGAGCTCTTTATTTATTCTACTTGTATCACCACCTTGTAACATATAGTACGTTGCAAGAGAAGAAGCAATACCTTCTACGCTAGAATTTGCGTTTACAAAACTAGTCTCAAATTGATTTTTAAGCTTCTGGTATTCCTTTTCTGAAATAAGCGTGGTTTGTAATTTGCTAATCTCATTGTCCATAGTTGACCTAAGTTCATCCCAGTTTGGTTCTCCTTTTATTAAGGCGCCCATGGTATATGTACCGTAGTCTTGATTTGATTGAGCAAAAGCTAATACTTGTATTGCTACCTTTTCATCATCTACCATTCTTTTATACATTCTAGAGCTATTACCTCCAGTTAAAATGGTAGAGATATAATTTAAGACATAAGCGTCTTTCTCAACGCTTTTTGGTGTGATGTAAGAGAATAAGAATGCTGGGATCTGAATATTACTGTCATACTCTGTAGCATATCTTGTTTCTGTAATTGGAGCTTCTACAACATTAGCACGTATATTAGGTTCGTCTAAGTTAGGGATTGTGCTAAAGTAATCTGAAATCATTTTCTTAGCATCTGCTGTCTGAAAATCTCCAGTTACTACTAAAACCGCATTGTTTGGGTTGTAGTATTTGTCATTAAATTCTTGAAACTCTTTGAGTTCTGCTGCATCAAGGTCATCCATAGATCCAATAACAGATCTTCCGTAAGGATGCGTTTTAAACAAGTGCTTATCAACTCCTGTCCTGTAGATAATCTTTCCGTAAGGGGCGTTATCTATACGCTGACGCTTTTCCTCTTTTACAACTTCATTTTGAGTATCCACACCTATTTTTTCTATAATAGGGTTGTACATACGTTCGCTTTCCATCCATAAACCCATTGCTAGGTTGTTAGAAGGGAAAGTCTCATAATAATAGGTGCGGTCTTGAGAGGTGTTTGCATTGTTACGTCCACCTGCGGCACTCACGATGTTAAACCATTCTCCGCGTTCAATGTTAGGAGTTCCTTCAAAAAGTAAATGCTCAAAAAAGTGAGCAAAGCCAGAACGACCTTCTATTTCGTCTTTTGCACCTATTTGATACATTACACCTACCGTCACTATAGGAGCTGCGTTTTCTTGATGAAGGATAACGTGTAGGCCGTTATCTAAGGTGTATTCTTCAAATTCCACCTTTTGCGCATTCACACTGGCGATTAAGCCTAGTGTTATTGCTGCACTAAAAAGTACTTTTTTCATATTTTGTATGTTTTGTTTTAACTGTGTGCCAGTTAGTTCTTGTTTCTTCGGAAACGTTACAGTTTTGAACTACAAATATAAGGTGCACTTTTCCTTTCTCCTTGACATGTGAGAAGTTTAGGACTTCTTTAAGAGTTTTGAAAACGAAAACGAACGTGCAAATGAAGAGAGAGTGGTTTTCAAATTTTTTATATTTCAGAAATAAAGATGGCTATGCGTACTTCTGAAAATTTCTATTATTTATAATTGCCTATTGTTGTGAGCGTCATTAATGATATACATATATGTTTTGTTTTTCACCTTACTACTTAACCTTGACAGTGCAGCAATTTTTCTTTGTTTAAATCACTTAAAATTAAGGCAAACACTTTGTAGTTAGTGTTAATAAAATTATATTTGCAGCCCTCTAAGGATAATTATGTCTTGTTCAATTATGTCAAGCCTTGTTAATCCTAGAGAAAACTAAAAATTAATTAATATTTAAACGTTACAGCTATGTACGCAATTGTAGAGATAGCAGGGCATCAATTTAAAATTGAGAAAGACCAAAAGGTTTTTGTAAATCGTTTATCAACAGAAGAAGGGAAAACTGTAGAGTTTGACAATGTTCTTCTTATTGGTGACGGTGATGCAATTACTGTTGGCGCCCCGGCTATAGACGGAGCTCTTGTAGGAGCGAAAGTCCTAAGACACCTTAAAGGTGACAAAGTTATTGTTTTCAAGAAGAAAAGAAGAAAAGGTTACCGTGTAAAAAATGGTCACAGACAAGCCCTTTCTGAAATCGTAATTGAAAGCATCGCATCTTCTGGTGCTAAGAAAAAAGCAGCGCCTGCAAAGGCAAAAGCGGCTCCAGCAAAGAAAGCAGCAGCCCCTAAAAAAGAAGAAGCAAAGAAAGCAGCTCCAGTAAAAGCAGCAGCCCCTAAGAAGGCAGCCGCTCCAAAGAAAGCAGCTAAGGCAGATGACCTCAAGAAAATTGAAGGAATTGGACCTAAGATTGCTTCCACACTTAACGAGGCAGGAATCAACACTTTTGCAGATTTAGCAAAAACTGATGCTTCAAAAATTGCTGAAATAATCGCAGACGTTCGTGGTAATCACGTAACAGATACTTGGCCAGCACAGTCTCAAATGGCTGCAGATGGAAAGTGGGACGAACTAAAAAAATGGCAAGACGAATTAGATGGTGGTAAGCCAGCTTAATCATATCTAATTTAAAGTTTAATATACTCCCGGTAGTAATCGGGACCTAAATTTAAAAATTATGGCTCACAAAAAAGGAGTTGGTAGTTCTAAAAACGGTAGAGAATCAGAATCAAAACGTCTAGGCGTTAAGATTTTTGGTGGTCAAGCTGCCCTTGCAGGAAACATCATAGTAAGACAAAGAGGTAATACGCATCACCCAGGTGAGAACGTATACGGTGGTAAAGATCATACCCTTCACGCAAGAGTGGATGGATATGTGAAGTTCACTAAGAAAAGAGATAATAAATCGTATGTAAGCATTGTCCCAGTAGGCGAGGCTTAAGATTAAATCTTACCCAAAATATAAACCCCAATCGGCAAGTGCTGGTTGGGGTTTTGTGTTTTATTGTTGAGTAAAAAAATGTCGTTTGAGTTAGCCCTTCGACAAGCTCAGGGTGACCGCTAGGTTGTTTTGAGGTGGTAGTTCTAGAACAATTAAAAAGTGTTTTATTCTTGTCATACTGAGTCTGACGAAGTTTACTTCTATAATAATAATCAATCACTCAGCCTTTCCAAATTCAGTATAGTTTTTTGAATATTTAACTAAGTTCTCGAAATCTCCATTAATCAATGCTTCCTTCTTTTTTCTAGACCATCCTTTTATTTGTTTTTCAAGTTTAATCGCGTTTTTAGGATGATTGCAGGTTGCGTACCAAATAAGTTCAACAGGTCTTCTTGTAGATGTATAGCCATCATAAGTTTTACCATCTTTATGCTGTGTAACTCTTTTTTCTAAATCGCTTGTCATACCAGTATAATAAGATAGGTCTGAACATTTTAAAATATAAACAAAATAGAATTTCATTGGTTATTGATGTTCTAATTTAAAGGTAGAGTTGCCTTTCGACTCTCGAAGCATCGGGACAAGGTGACTGTTTTGAAAAATTAAATGTAGCAAATTTTGTCACACTGAGCTTGTCGAAGTGCATTCCTGAGAAGTGTATTAATAAGATTTTGTCAATTGATTACATTCAATATTTCAAAACAATTAGTAAAGGCGAATTCAGGATGATAGTAGTGTATGCTATAAATGTATGTTGTCACACTGTGCTTGTCGAAATGTCGCACTGTGAAAAAGATATGATAATTATTGAGTTCTTCTTTAATGAAAAACCACCAGGTTACAAAAAAAAACCGTCTGTTTTAAAACAGACGGTTTTTAATGTTCTATTATTTTCGCCTACCCTTAATTAATTGCAGGACAATTACAGCTGTATGGCGCACGTCTTCCACTTAAGAAATCGAGTCCAAGTGTAATCTGGTGAAAACCACCGCTATTAAAACGGACATTTCCAGAAAGATACGAGTAGGTATATGCAAACATAAATTTTTTGTAAGTTCCACCTAAAACGGGTGTAATGTATTGTAGTTTTTGATCTTCTATTTGTTGTCCGTTAAGATATTCTGCACCATCAAAGCTTCTTCTGTATGAGATACCTGCAAAAAGTTTTCCGTCGTCAAACATTCTATATGCCTTAAAGTTTACATCTATGGATTGCTCGTTAGTACGCTCTCGCCATTGGAATAAAAACCCTGGCTCAAATGCCCATTCACTGGCAGAACGTGATCCGCTAGGGCCAGAAATTGCATAGGTTGCGCCTAAAAGGTAATTACGCTGGTTATTAGATTCAAAACCAGGATCGTTTAAGGCTCTATTCTGAAATATTAAATTCTTGATGGTAAAGTGACCTGAGAAGTTTAAGAAGTTATAAGACATACCAGCATCTACATTAAAGTACGACCCGCTTTGTATAATATTTCCAATTATTGGATCAAAATCTGTAGGATCAAAGTTGGTTTCATCTAATCTTGACTGAATAAGGCCAGCACTTAATCCAAAAGAAAGTTGGTTTAAATCTGCCTCACTTCTAGAGAACATTAAATGATGTGCATAGGTGATATAACCACCTGTTTGAGAATGGTACCCATTTTTGTCGTTAATAACAATAGCTCCAAGTCCAGAGCTTTCACCCACACGAGCGTTTATGCTTGCTGTTTGTAAATTAGGTGCATCTACATCATCAAACCATTGTTGACGCGCTGTTAAGCGCAATTGATTATGAGCAGCGGCACCTGCCATAGAGGGATGAAGCAAATAATAATTATCTGCAAAATAATCCGAATATATTGGTAGACCGTCCTGTGCAATGGAGATTTGGGCAAAAAACAATGCCAGGAGTAAGTAGATTGTGTTCAGTTTCATATTTGTTTTATCGTTTCAATGTAAAGTGACTTCTAAATTGTTTTCTTGTATCATCTTCTGTATACTCTATCAAGAACCAGTAATCACTCGATGGCAGTGGAGTACCGTTAAAGGTACCATCCCACCCCTCACTTAATGGGCTTAATTGTTTTAGCAATTTGCCATAGCGGTCAAAGATATAAATATTAGCCGTAGGGTCAAAACTCGCGATAGAATCTATTTTCCAAGTATCATTAAAGGTGTCTCCGTTTGGCGTCATAAAGCGATCGTAATCAATCACTCCAAACTTAAACGTTACCTCACCACAGCCATTCACATCACGTATCGTGATCATTCGTGATCCAGAGGCTACATTCTCAAAGATATTACTCTCCTGGAAAGGGCCTTCATCCATACTGTATTCATAGGTTCCTATTCCTTCTGTAAGCACCTCTACCGTATTACTACCTGAAAATGCGCCATCTACTAAACGTGCACTATAGTTAATAGGTGGTGCAGATAAAGTGACTGTTGTCATTGCTGTTGCACTACAGCCTGAAGAAATCTCTGTCGCGGTTACTTGGTATACCCCTCCTGCTACTGCAGTGATGGTATTCCCTATTTCTCCTTCTAGTACTGCGCCGTCTAAAGTCCACTCAAATACAAAT
>CALIAF010000003.1 GCA_938041335.1 uncultured Ulvibacter sp.
CTGATGCCCTATGCGATTTAATCGACAACCGATTAAACGAACGATTTAAGGACGTAATCACACACCTTGAGCCAAAGACACCCACAATCTATATGACGCGCCAAGAGGTCGCCAAAATGCTATCAGTGGATTTGAGTACAATTCATAACATGTGTGTTAAGAAAATTTTGCAAAAATATCAGATTTCGGGGCGCGTTCTCTTTAGGCGCGATGAGGTCGAATCTAGTATTATTAAACTTAATAAATAAGTTTATGACTACGGCAAAATTAGAACCAATAGTACATATATTCAAGGAATATAATATTGGTAAGTTTAAGAGCACCCGACATTTTGAGTTGAAATCCGTATCAAATGGCACGAATCAATTAAGCAACATCATAAACATATCTAAAGACCGAAAATGCGCGAAGTCCTCGCCTATTTATTGGCTACAGATACGAGAGGATAACAAATGGAAGAAACCCCGCCTAACGGGCTTATTTAAGACTAAAGAAAACCTCATCTTTAAAGGCGACACACAAAAGCGAAAAAACCTAGTATTGTTTAAATTTTCAGAAGATAAAGAAACACTAGCGATATACTTTTATAGTAATTTCTTTACTGGGAATCCCTCGCCATTAATAAACACAATTCTATAACTAAAGAGCATAAAAAAGAGGGCGTTAAAATTCCCTCTTTTTAGTGTTAAAATGTAGGACTACGGCAAAGTAGAACCTATCAAACAAATATACGTTTTTTATATTTTGATTGACAATATGCCATTTATTACAACGGACATTAAGAGTATGCAAAATGCTTTTAACAATCAGTTGTTTGAGTTTGTTTGCAATACTGAAATTGTAGACAAAAAAACTGGCGAATATAATAATCACTACAAAAAAAAATACCGCAACTTGTCATTTACTTTTAGGCTCGATAGTACTAAAGATAAAATCATCTCGCTTACTGTTAGGGGTTCGATACATAAGTTTTACAATAACGGCTTGCACAACGCCAATAGATTAACTTTTAAGCAACTTACAGCCACCTTAGACAATTATGAAGCCATCTTCGGCATTGACTTGTCAAAATGCAAATTACTACCATTAGAGAACGGCACAAACATACGCCTAAGAGATATAGAAAATTATCAATTTAATATTGACGATGTTATACAACACACCATCTGTATAAAAAGAAAAATGTATAATCATAACGCGGGAATAGAAACCTCTTTAATTTCGGGTACTAGTAAAAATGAAGTGAGAAACAAATTTTATTCTAAGTCTGCCGAACAACCTAAGTATTGTAATACAGACACTTTGAGAATAGAAGACAAGGAAACCAAAACAAGAAGATTAAAAAAAGAAAATATTGTTATGGTATCGGATTTATACGTGGTCAAAAACCATATAAAATTGCTAGAGATGCACCTTGAAAATATTTCTAACATGGTTATTTATGATTACACAATTCAGATCCCTAGAAAAAGTAAATACCTGAAGATTGCAAATGAATTAAAGACATCAATATATTGGAGGAAATTAATAAAGGATTGCAAGACCTCTAAAGAATATCACACAAAATACAACGATAAAGTAAGGTTGTTAAATAATCTTTCTGAAAAATACGGCACAAATCTACTCCATAATATCGCGCAACAAGTTAAAAAACAATCACTTAAAGACTTAGGGTTATGTAATTTTAGCACACTTGAAATAACCAAAAAACCAAAGAATGCACCAAGTCAAAAACCAAAGAATGCACGGTTATATATAGGGTGCAATCCTTGTGACACTTATAGCAATTTTCACACTACACTTAATTTACAAGCAAGTTAGTCAATCAATTTATTAAGAGTATTTCGATATCACAACACAAGCGCACGAGGTTTTTGATTAATCAATGCTTTTATCAAAGTTTAGCCAGAGATAAAAACTATTTAATCATAGCAATTTAGGTCAAGGGTATCCGCACGCGAATTAACTAAAGAGATTTGAACTCAATATTTTTCAATTCAATAGTTGATTTGTATTGTTTCTCAATTTAATTAACAGTTAATTCTTATTAATTCAGTTAACTAAAATATACTGATAAATCAAATAATTAGAGCCTATTAGAATATGGATAAAAGAAAAAACCTCGAAATTACTCGGATTAAAAAACA
Source organism: uncultured Ulvibacter sp. (assembly GCA_938041335.1). Lineage (GTDB taxonomy): Bacteria > Bacteroidota > Bacteroidia > Flavobacteriales > Flavobacteriaceae > Patiriisocius. Next base: position 2,148 of record CALIAF010000003.1, read on the forward strand.
ACCTATTCTCATCCGCAAGGCACTAACTAAGATTTAAATAATTAAACTTAATTAATAATTACTAACGCTTTACATTCCCATAGCACTAGCACCCATAAAAAATATAAGCACACCCAAAATAATAGGCAATGCAATAAGCCACCAAACTAATGTTGATGTATTACTCCTAGTTCGCTCCATCTTATCTAACTGAAGTGAATTATAGTAAAGTAATTCCTTCAGTACTTCGCTGTCAGATAAATGTCCATTCATCTTATAAAACTGTTTCTTCTTTGCCGATGGATATGGCAGTCTATTGAAATCTTCTTCGGTCATAATAAATAATTTTAGTAGGTAATAAGACAGACAACTGTATATAACTACCATTATCACAATGGCTAGTAATGCTGAAATATAATCAATTTTTATTTATTAATGATTTCTATTGATTTGGGATAAGAGTAAACTCTAAGATTGTACTAAGGGTAACGGTGATATTGCGGTGAGGGTATTACTCAACTTAGAGCCCTAAGATTACCCCAAGGGTAAGTAAGCAAATGAGGTCAAGGTTATGTCAAGGATAAACGAGCAAGAAACGAGCAAAAAGACAGTCTAGATTTATGCAAAGAGTGGATAGGAATAACTGAAAAATGGGATTAATACATATACTCGAAATTACTCGGATTAAGCAACTGGTCTGCATAATTGTACCATTAATTGTACCAATTCAAAGAAAATAAAGTATTAAAAAAGTCTATGTAATTGATTAGCAACTACATAGACTAATTAAATGGTGACCTCGACAAGATTCAAACTTGTAACCTCTTGAGCCGTAATCAAGTGCGCTATTCAGTTGCGCCACGAGGCCATATTATGAAACAAAATGTTTTGTTTCGGGGTGCAAATATAATTAAAGTGTTTATTTAAATACGAATAAAAATTCAAAAAAAATCGCTTCTTTTTTTAGCATAATCGGAGGTGATTCTTTTGTACTAGACTAGCTAATCTCAGCACTTAAACCCGCTTCTAATAACATAGAGCATCTTGGCTCTAAATCTTCATAAGAACCAGATTTAACCGTACACTTACCTTTATAATGTACGAGTGTCGCGCACTGTTCTGCCTGTATAGGCGTATGATCACAGGCATAGACAAGAGCATCTATAACGTCATCAAAAGTATTTACGTCATCATTAAACAATACGATTACGTTTTCTTTATCTTCTAAAACAGCAACTTCTACTTGCTCATCATATTTTTCTCTAGTACTCATCTTCAAGTGTTTTAAAACGTGAATTTTGCCGCAACCCAATTATTGCGTTCTTTATTAGTAACAAAGGTACCACCTAATTTATTGCAACAATCCGTAATTATCGGCAAATCTTGTGTGTAAAATCCGCTTAAAAATAACGAGCCACCTTTTTTTAGTCGTGATACATAAGTATTCATATCAGCTAAAAGTATATTTCTATTAATGTTAGCAATAATGGTATCATAGGTAACATCTGGAATGACCTCAGCACCACCTAATATCGTGGTGATTGCCTTACATCCATTTCTACTTACATTTTCTTCAGAATTCTCAACACACCAAGGATCAATGTCTATGGCATCAAGCTGAGTTGCGCCTTTCATTTCTGCCAATATTGCCAAGATTGCGGTACCACAACCCATATCTAACACTTTTTTACCTTTGTAATCTTCGTCTAGAATATGCTCAATCATCATATGCGTAGTCTCGTGATGCCCTGTCCCAAAAGACATCTTAGGCTCTATTACGATCTCATAAGGCACATTAAAAGGCTCATGAAATGTCGCTCTAACAGCACAGGTTTTATCTACAAGAATAGGTGTGAAATTTTTCTCCCACTCTGCATTCCAATTAACTTGGTCTATTTCTGTTTTCTGAAATGTAATAACAAACTCATCTGAGCTCATTATAAATATATCTTCTAAGATATTCTCTGCCCACTCTTCTTTTTGAAGGTATGCCTTCACTCCTTCTTCGTGCTCCACAAAACTTTCAAAGCCCGCGTTTCCTAATTCAGCGATCAAGATTTCATTACCCGGAACTAAGGGAGACACTTTAAAATCGTACTCAATATAAATTTGCGACATTTTTAAATCTTTAAAATTTCCGAAGTATTAAAACGAATTAACAATAGCCATAAAGTCTTCCGCCTTTAAAGCTGCTCCTCCTATTAACCCACCATCAACATCTGGATTTGCAAAAATTTCTTTCGCATTTGCAGGCTTCACACTACCTCCATAAAGAATAGATACATTTTCTGCAATTTCATTGGTATAAGCATCTGTAACAAGGCCTCTCACATATTTGTGCATTTCTTGTGCTTGTTCTGGGCTTGCCGTTTCTCCCGTTCCTATAGCCCAAACCGGCTCATATGCAAGAATAATATTTTTAAAATCATCATTTTTAACGTGAAATAATCCTTCTTCTAATTGCTCTTTTACGATATTAAAATGGTTTCCGCTTTTTCGGTCTTCTAATTCTTCTCCAAAACAAAAGACTGAAGTCATATCATTCTCTAAAGCCGCGTTAACTTTAAGTGCGAGAATCTCATTAGTTTCCCAAAACATCGCACGACGCTCACTATGTCCTATAATAGTGGTTTTAACGCCAACACTTTTTAACATCGCTGCAGAAACTTCACCTGTAAATGCTCCGCTTTTAGCTTGGTGCATATCTTGAGCAATCACCTCCACAGAATACTCTCGTACGGACTCAAAAGCATGGTATAAATTTACAAATGTAGGCGCCACCATTACAGATACATTATCTGGCACCACATGTTTCTTTAAGTCCTGTAACAATGCCTCTGTTTGAGGTAAATCATTATTCATTTTCCAATTTCCAGCTACAATATTTCTTCTCATAATCTTATATTTTAAAATTCCTAAGCGCACGTATCACTTCGGAAATATTATTAATTAAATCGTTATCCTATCCATTTACCTTCGGGTCTAGCCATCCATATGCCAAATCTACCAAAATATTTATCACAATAAATAAGCTTGCAATAATAATCACAGCACCCATTATGATAGGCAAATCAAGCGTGTTTAAGGCCTCTACGATCTCTTTTCCTAGTCCGTTCCATCCAAAGATATACTCCACAAATACGGCGCCTGCCAGCATAGAAGCAAACCATCCAGATATTGCAGTAATCACCGGGTTTAATGAATTTTTTAAAGCGTGTTTCCGTATCACTTTTCCGAAAGAAAGTCCCTTTGCTTTTGCGGTTCTTATATAATCTTGATTTAAAACTTCGAGCAAAGAATTACGCATTAATTGACTGACTACGGCGAGTGGCCTTATTCCTAAAACAAGGGCAGGTAAAATTAAATTTTTCCATTGTATGGTTGATCCTTCTCCAAAATCATCTACGGCATATAAACTACCTGTCATGTTTAACCCCGTATACTCGTGTAAAACAAAACCAAATAGCCAAGCAAAAATAATCGCACTAAAAAAGGAAGGCACACTCATCCCTAACGTACTCACTATCTGTATCAATTTATCTATCCATTTATCCTTAAAAAGCACTGAGATTACTCCTAACAATACTCCTAATATCATGGCAATTACTATCGCAGAGATCGCTAGAATAACCGTGTTAGGTAATGTCTCTGCGATTACTGCACTTACTTTCTTACCGTTTTTCTGAAAGGATTCTCTAAGGTATGGTAACTTTATAACTACATCGGTGTGGTCTGTATCAAAAAGTACGGTCGCATTGTATTTGTTTTTTTCTAGAAAAGTGTAATCGTCTTGCTCTTTACTATGAAAAGATAGTGGCGATAGATCGTTTAAATAATTAAGGTATTGTACGCCAAGTGGTTTATCAAAACCATATTTCTTTTTAACAATGGCTACTTGCTCAGCGGTCTCGTTCTGACCCAACATCATACTGGCCGGATCTCCAGGCAAAATAGTAAACAAGAAAAAGATAACTGTAATAACGCCAAATAGCGTCAATACGGCATACCCTAATTTTTGCAGTAAGTAGCTCCCCATTTTTATTCTATCGTGTTTACCATAACTTGAACAGAATCTATAAGCGTCTCAACCTCTTTTGGCTCTAACACTTTAGGCCGTGCTGGTAGATTTTCTAAGGTCAATTCTGCCGCATCATTAAAATGAAGCTTTTGAGTAATCGTACCATTTTCCAGCATCACTAGCCCTGGGTTACTACGTACAATGGTCTTTAGCGTAGTCATATCGCAGAAGTAGAAATCAAAATTAAGACCATGTCTTTCTTTTAACTTTTCTGTTTCTTCTTGTGATGAGGCAGACATCCCGATTACTTTATAGTTTTTTTCGATTGCTCTATCTGTGGCCTCTTTTATATTAGCATATCCATTGTGCTCTGTATTATCAAGACTATATGCCAATACCATTAGTAGGTTAGGCTCATTTAATAAGGTATCGGTATAATCTTCTCCATTACGTTCCATAGAGAAATCGTGAACCGGTGGCTCGTATCCTTTTTGTGTTTCTATAGTTTCTACCTCAATAAAGGCACCTTCTACTTTAGGGTAATCGCCTTGTGTGGTTATAATTTGCTCTTTGCCGTCTACTTCAAATTTCCAGTGATAATCAAAAATAGGTTTAGGCGCATCTTCTGGGAATGCCATACCTTCCTTAATGTTTTTTCCAACAGCATAGGCTCTAAAGTCTTTAACGGGAAGATGTTCTAACACATGCATCCCTAATAGAAGACAAAGCACAAAAGAGACAAATACGATAATGGTACGGCTCATTTTTGTAAAGAAAGGCCAAAGGTGTTTTCTCCCAATAAAGAGAATGATAATCATTACCAGCAACACCACATCTTTAATAAAAGACTCCCAAGGGACTAGCGGTAAGGCATCACCAAAACACCCGCAATCTGTTACTTTATTAAAATACGCCGAATAAAAAGTTAAAAACGTGAAGCCAACTATCATGATTAACAAACTCCACAAGGTGAACTTTTTTGCATAGCCTAAAATCAGCATGACACCAAGTAGCACCTCATAAATAACAACCACCACCGCTATGAGTAATGCATAAGGCACTAAAAATTCAAGATTAAGCACATCTGGAGCAAAATAATCTCCTAATTTAAAAGAAAATCCAACGGGATCATTAAGCTTAATAAGCCCACTAATAATGAATAAAACACCAACAAATATTCTTAAAAAACCTACGATTACTTTCATCTTATGTCTATTTAATTCTAGCCTCAAAATATAGGCATACACTTCGACAAGCTCAGTGTGACAAGGTCACTTTATAATTAGTTTAACTGTCACCCTGAGCTTATCGAAGGGCAACAAAAGCACTTGAAAATTTACTCCTCTTTTAAGTGTATCAAAGCAAAAACAGAATAATTAATCATATCCTGATAATTAGCATCTATCCCTTCACTTACAAGGGTCTTTCCTTGATTGTCTTCTATCTGCTTTACACGTAATAATTTCTGTAAGATTAAATCTGTCAAGCTACTTACACGCATATCTCGCCATGCTTCCCCATAGTCGTGATTCTTGTCTAGCATCAATTGTTTTGTGATGGCTACTTTTTGGTCATACAAAACGGTCGCTTCTTCTAACGTTAAATCTGGTTGCTCCACGACACCTTTATCAAGTTGAATGAGCGCCATAATGCAATAATTAATCACACCAATAAATTCGCTTTGCTGCCCTTCATCTACTTTCTGCTCTTTGTTTTGTTGTAATCCTCTTATGCGTTGTGCCTTAATAAAAATCTGATCTGTCAATGATGGTAATCGCAAGATGCGCCAGGCGCTTCCGTAGTCTTTCATCTTGTTCATAAACAGCGATCTACATGTAGTGATTACTTCATTATATTGTTTTGACGTATCTGCCATAAGGAGTTCTAAGAATTTCCGTAAATTTCGCTATAATTAATCAGAATTAAAAATTGCAGACTATCAATTGTAAAGGCACGCTCATCGATCTCACTACACCTCGTGTAATGGGCATTATTAACGTCACTCCAGACTCTTTTTATGATGGAGGGTTAACCACATCGACAACAACAATTCTCTCGCAAGCAGAAAAGATGCTTAGCGAAGGCGCCACGTTTCTAGATATAGGTGGTTATAGTTCAAGGCCAAATGCAACTAACATTTCCGAAGTAGAAGAAGTAGCGCGTGTTATTCCTGCGATTGCTGAAATTTTAAAATCATTCCCCAAAGCCCTGATATCGATAGACACTTTTAGGAGTGAAGTAGCTAAAAAAGCGATTGAAGCCGGGGCTTGCATGATAAATGATATTTCTGGAGGCAGTCTTGACACTAAAATGCTATCCGTCGTGGCATCAATGCAGGTTCCTTATATCATGATGCATATGAAAGGGACACCGCAAAACATGACGACCAAAGCTGAGTATGGAAATATTACAAAAGAAGTCATCTTCTATTTTACCCAGAAATTAGCTGAAGCAAGAAAACTAGGTATCAATGATATTATCATCGATCCAGGATTTGGCTTTGCAAAAACAGTAGATCATAGTTTTGAACTTTTAAACAATCTTGAACTTTTAAAATCACTAGACACACCCATTTTAGCTGGTATTTCTAGAAAATCAATGATTTATAAAACGCTTCATGTTTCAGCAAAAGAAGCACTTAACGGAACAGCTCTACTACACGGTATCGCGCTCAATAAAGGAGCAAATATTCTACGTGTTCATGATGTAAAAGAAGCGTTAGAATGCGTGACCCTTGTAACAAAGCTAAAATCTAAGGTCTAATTGTAAAAAAGTACCTATTTTTAACCCACCTAAACCACCGACCGCTTGGATTTTCTTGATATTAGATTCATTGACATTGTAGACATTGTGCTGGTGGCTTTTCTATTGTACTATATATACAAGCTTGTAAAAGGGACCGTTGCCATTAATATCTTTATTGGTATTGTCATTATATATGGAATATGGAAGCTCACAGAGTTTTTAGAAATGCAACTGTTGAGTAACATTCTAGGTGGTTTTCTAGGTGTAGGAATGTTTGCCCTGATTGTGGTATTCCAGCAAGAAATACGAAAATTTCTATTAATGCTAGGCTCTACAAATTTTTCCTCGCGAAAAAGAATTCTCAAAAAATTTAATCTTTTTAGTAATACGGAAGGCCCAGAGACTAATGTTGATGCCATTATTGATGCCTGTGAAAAAATGGGAAAGGCAAAAACTGGAGCTCTTATCGTTATTAAAAGAAACAATAGTCTTGATTTTGTAAAAGACACCGGCGACACCATGGAGATGGAATTAAACCAACCCATTATAGAATCTGTCTTTTATAAAAATAGTCCCTTACACGATGGAGCCATGCTCGTTGAAGGCAATAAAATTACTGCTACACGTGTAATACTGCCCGTTTCTAACAATCGTAATATTCCATTACGGTTTGGGCTAAGACATCGCGCTGCGGTTGGAGTTTCAGAAAAAACAGATGCAGTTTGCTTGGTAGTTTCTGAAGAAAATGGGCAAATATCTTATGTAAAAGAAGGTAACTTCTCCCTTTTTGATACGATGGAAGAATTAAAAGAAAACCTCATCTCAGATTTAAGTTAGATTATGGAATGTAAAAACTGTAAAAACACGTTAGATCAATCTGATAAGTTTTGTAACGATTGTGGAGCAAAGATTATTAATCACAGAATTACAATGGGCCATCTAGCAACAGAGATGAAAGAAGGTTTCTTTAGCATCGATTCGAGCAAGCCTGCTCGCACCTTTTTCCATATGTTTACTAAACCAGATGAAGTTATTGATGGTTATATAAATGGGGTTAGAAAAAAATATATCCACGCCTTTGGTTACTTTACGCTCGCATTAACACTATCCAGTTTTTTCTTTTTTGTTTTCTTAAAGTGGTTTCCTAATATTTTAGATTTTACCATTAATAATGCAAATATGGGTGATAATATTACCCAAGAACAATTAGACTTGCAGTCTAAATTTACGAAAGGGATGTTTGAATACTCATCCTTGATGTTTTTTATTACTATTCCTCTTACTGCACTTATTTCTAGATTGGTTTTTTTAAAGAATAAAAAATACAACTATGCAGAACACTTGATTATCAATTTATATTCCTATTCGCATATATCCATAGTTACCACATTATTATATTTCTTAACCATGTGGAGCCAAGAAGTGTTTACCATTATATCTATGTCTGCGCTTTTTTTCCAGATATTATTTTATTGTTATGTTCTTAAAAGGCTTTATAAACTGTCCATTGGACAGATATTTTTAAAACTAATATTATTCTTGTTTCTCCTTTTTGTAGTTTCAATACTTATATTAATTGCCGGAGGTATATTTGGCTATTTTATGGGAGCATTCGATGAAATCATAGATAAGGCAGTGAAAGACGCAGAAGCGGCAAAAAGCGTTTCTTACATTGCCTCCTCGGTCATAAACTGGACTTCGTAAAGATTGCGATAATGTCCGTTTTCTTTTTTAAGGAGTTCTTTATGGGTACCCATTTCCATAATTTTACCCGCTTCCATCACGATGATTTTATCGGCTTTTTTAATGGTGGCCAGCCTATGAGCAATGACGATAGATGTACGCCCTTTTGTTATCTTTTCTGTAGCCGTCTGTATCAATTCTTCACTATAACTATCCACACTAGACGTAGCCTCATCAAGAATTAAGATACTTGGCTTGCTCACATAAGCTCTTAAAAAGGCAATTAATTGGCGCTGTCCTGAAGATAACATGGCACCTCTTTCTTTTACATTATAATGATACCCGCCAGGTAAGGTTTCAATAAACTTATCTACTCCTATTGCGATGGCAGCGGCTTTCACTTCTGCTTCGGAAATAGTAGGGTTATTTAAAGTAATGTTGTTTAAAATGGTATCTGCAAAAAGAAAAACATCTTGTAACACAATAGCAATCTGACTTCGTAAAGAGGCCAATTTATAGTCTTTTATTGACTTGTCATCTATAGAAATTACACCGCTATCAATCTCATAAAATCGATTTAAAAGATTAATAATAGTAGATTTCCCTGCTCCGGTAGCTCCAACAATCGCAACCGTTTCGCCTGGACTTACAGAAAAAGAAATCCCTTTAATCACAGTTTCATCTGGTATATACCCAAAATGAACGGCATCAAAATCAATGCTGCCCTTAGCATTTTCTAGGGTAAATTCTCCTTTATCTTCTATATGTGATCGTGTATCTAAGATTTCAAAAACACGATTTGCAGCCACCATTCCCATCTGGAGGGTATTAAACTTATCTGCAATCTGACGTAAAGGTCTAAAGAGCATTTGCGAATAATCTATAAATGCCGTTATAATCCCTAAAGTAACTAAGCCACCTTCTGCATTAAGACCGCCATACCAAACTACTAACCCAATAGCCACGGAGCTTGACATTTCGGCAATAGGAAAGAAAATAGAATTATACCAAACGGTCTTCACCCAAGCCTTTTTATGCTTCGCGTTTATTTTTTCAAATTCTCGAAACTCGGTGTTTTCCCTATTAAAAATTTGTAGGATTTTCATCCCAGTAATACGCTCTTGAACAAAAGAATTTAAATTAGAAACTTGTAACCGTACTTCTTCAAAAGCGGTTTTCATGGCACGCTGAAAAAGTCGTGTTGCCACAAGAATAACCGGTAAAATTAAAAAAACAATAAGGGCTAATTTCCAACTCAACAATAACATTACTCCCGCAATTACTATCATTTTTAGCAAATCACTAATGATCATAAAAAGCCCTTGGCTAAAAATTGCAGAAATGGTCTCGAGGTCACTCACAGCCCTGGTAGTTAGTCTACCCACGGCACTTTTATCAAAATACTGCATCTTAAAACTGGTCATCAGTTTAAAAAGTTTTACTCGAATATCTTTAACAACGTGCTGTCCTAGCCAGTTTGCATAAAAAATAAATGCACGCTGAAATAATACTTCACTCAAAAGTACCCCCGCCATAAGCAACACAAAAAACAACAGTTGATCACCCTCTTTACCAGCAATAGATTTATCGATGGCTAGCTTCAAGATATAAGGTCGCACGGCAGAGAGTGCCGCCATAGCAATAGCGGCAAACCCCACAAAATAAAAGATTAAACGATATGCGCTTGCAAACGCAAGGAGCCGTTTAAATAACTTAAGATCAAATGCTTTTCCAGAATCTGCCAATCTAGGTTGTTTTTATGGGTGTCAAAGATACGCTTTCTGGATAGATAACTTTTGTTAAGTAAAGCCCATGGGCAGGCACAGAAGTCCCAGCATTGCTCCTGTTTTTACTTGCTATAATTGCGTGAAAATCTTCAATTGTTATTTTGCCACTACCCAATTCTAGTAAAGTACCTACAATAGCTCGCACCATATTTCTTAAAAATCGATCTGCAGATATAGTAAAAACCAACTTGTCATCTTTTAAAGTCCATTCCGCTTTTGTCACCTTGCAATTGAACGTTTTGACTTCGGTCCTTACTTTAGAGAAAGCTTGAAAGTTAGTATATTTCAGCAGCGAAGAAGCAGCCTCATTCATTAGCTCGATGTCTGGAAAATTTTTTAACTGGTACGCAGACGTAATTGAAAATGGGTCTTTCTTAATACTCACACGGTATTCATATTCGCGGGAAATTGCATCAAACCTAGTGTGATCATCGTCTTTTACGAGGTATATATTTAACACACTAATGTCTGGAGGCAAAAACGAATTTGCTTTATATAAAAAGTTTCTAGTGTTAATTGCTTCTGAAACGTCAAAGTGAACATACATCTGGCTCGCGTGAACACCCGTATCTGTTCTACCTGCTCCGGTGGTATGTATTTCTTGCTGTAAGACGGTAGACAAAAAATGTTCAATTTCTTGCTGTATAGTATTTTCATCGGGCTGTTTTTGCCAGCCACAATAATTGGTACCATTATATGCTATCTCTAAGAAATACCTCAATGTTTTGTGTTTTAGGTAAAATTACATGATTTCGTGTGATACAGGTCTATTATAAGGTAGGTTTCGACTGCGCTCCACCAAACATAATTAAAGTTTTTTAAGGGATACTATATTAGTAACTTCAAAGTTCTAAAACATGTAATTTTACATGTATTCTAATTTGCACCTCCATTGAAAAAAATCCTACTCCTTAGCGACACACACAGCTTTATAGACGAGCGTATTCTCAAACATGTAAAGAATGCAGACGAGGTATGGCACGCGGGCGACATTGGGAATTTAAAAGTTACAGATGCTATAAAAAAACTAAAGCCGTTAAGAGCAGTTTATGGCAACATTGATGATGCACAAGCAAGAATGGAGTTTCCACTTGACAATCGTTTTATCTGCGAAGGCGTAGATGTTTGGATCACACATATAGGAGGTTATCCCGGTAAATACAATCAAAGAGTGAGAGCTACTCTTTATGCAAACCCGCCAAAACTATTTATAACGGGGCATTCACATATTCTAAAAGTAATGACAGATAAGAAAACTGGATTACTGCATATGAATCCAGGTGCAGCCGGTACGCACGGTTTTCAACAGGTGAGAACGATGCTTCGGTTTACGGTAGATGCGGGTAAAATAGATAATCTTGAGGTGATTGAATTTAGTAGGTAGGTATTTTAAAGGCGTAAAAGTTAATTGGGAATTGTAAATCACCGCCCCACACTAATCATAGCCGAGACGTTACCATTAACACCTACCGTTTTTCTTTTAATACATTCCGTTTTATGTTCTATCAGTGAAGCTGATATCCCATTTTAATAAAAAAACCCTTCCAGATGGCATTCTAGAAGGGTCCTGCACTAATAATACTAAGTAATAGTTTATCGTAAACGGTCCACAGATTTGACAAGGTCTTCATCCTTTTTGATGGCTTTATTAGCCAACACTAAAAAAACGATAGAAATGATAGGAATCAACACCCCAATACCCTTCTCAGAAACCAAAGTCTCTCCAGATATACTTAGCGCCCTGTAAACGAAAACTCCCAGTAATACAAAGTTTAATATGATTGATAAGCGATTAAGCACAAACTGTAACTGTCGCTTTTTAAAACTTAAAATTGATATAATTGTTAAGGCCATTGATCCAAAAATCAAACCAAAGACCAACACCTCATTGCGGTCTATTATCACCGTGTCCCCAACGGTTATAGCAGGAAACCATAGATACAACGCTCCCATCAATAAAATGGCGATTATCATATAGACAGTCTGTATGCGTTGTAACATAAACGAAAGTGTTAAGGACAAAAATAACGTTTCTTTAGTAGAATATAAATGTGTTTTCTAAATTAATATTGTATTATTGCACTATCTATACGTAACCACTTCAAATAAGGTTACTTAGTCTTCGATAAATTTTCAAAAGAAATTCCGACTCAGGAATCCCTCCTAATTACAATTCAAACTTATACATTTTTAGATGTTAGACATTTCAGAATTAAAAGCAAAAAAGTTACCTGAATTACAGGAACTTGCTTCAGCTTTAAAAGTACCTAAGTACAAAAGCATGAAAAAATTAGACTTGGTATATCAAATTTTAGATTACCAGGCAGCAAACCCCAACAAAGTTAAAGCAGTAGTTACCACTGAAGAAACGGCTCCGGTAAAGGCGACTCCAAAACCTAGGCCTGCTCCAAAACCAAGAGCTCCGCGTAAAGCAGCTCCTGTAAAAAGCAAGCAAGAGGATACCAAAACAGAGGATACTGCTAAGAAAGAAGAGTCCACAAAAACTGAAGAACCTTCAAGTGATGACTCAAAAAAGAACGATACCCGTAAGGACAATCGCTCTATTCAAAAAACGCCGCGACACAATCATCAAAAAAACAATGATGATAAAGACAAAAGATCGAACAACAACGATAACAAGTCTAATAACCGCAATAGCAATAGAGATAACAATCACAAAAATAATAATCGCAATACCGGAAAAAACGGGAATAAGGACACTCGTAATCGTTATAAAGAACCTGATTATGAGTTTGACAGTATCATCTCAAGTGAAGGGGTGCTAGACATTATGCAGGACGGCTACGGCTTTTTGCGTTCTAGTGATTATAACTACTTATCATCACCAGATGATATTTATGTATCTCAATCACAAATAAGACTTTTTGGATTAAAATCTGGAGATACCGTACTTGGTGAGGTAAGACCTCCTAAGGAAGGTGAAAAATATTTCCCGCTTATCAAGGTGAATATGATTAACGGCCAATCGCCAAGTGTGGTAAGAGACCGTGTTTCTTTTGAGCATTTAACTCCATTATTCCCTACAGAAAAATTTAATCTTGCAGATAAGCAGAGTACCATCTCTACACGTATTATAGATCTTTTTGCTCCTATAGGAAAGGGACAACGTGGTATGATTGTATCTCAGCCAAAGACGGGTAAAACTATGTTATTAAAGGATATTGCAAACGCAATAGCCGCTAATCACCCAGAAGTATATCAGATCATATTATTAATTGACGAACGTCCAGAAGAGGTTACAGATATGCAACGTAATGTGCAAGGAGAGGTTATTGCCTCTACTTTTGACAAAGAACCTTCAGAGCATGTGCGTATTGCAAATCTAGTTATTGATAAAGCAAAGCGTCTTGTTGAGTGTGGTCATGATGTTGTGATACTATTAGATTCTATTACACGTTTAGCACGTGCTTACAATACCGTGCAACCTGCGAGTGGTAAAATACTTTCTGGTGGTGTTGATGCAGCCGCATTAAACAAGCCAAAGCGTTTCTTTGGTGCTGCCCGTAATATTGAAAACGGTGGTTCTTTAAGTATCATCGCAACAGCCCTTACAGAAACTGGTTCTAAAATGGATGAGGTGATTTTTGAAGAATTTAAGGGTACAGGTAATATGGAATTACAGTTAGATCGTAAAATATCTAACAGACGTATTTTCCCTGCCATAGACCTTACTTCATCTAGTACACGTCGTGATGACATCTTACTTGATGAGAACACTATTAAACGTATGTGGGTAATGCGCAAGTATCTTGCAGACATGAACCCAGTAGAAGCTATGGAGTTTATCAACGAACGCTTTAAGCAAACTCGTAATAACGAAGAGTTCTTAATCTCTATGAACAGCTAGAGAGAACATTTATACTATTTAAAGAAAGACCCGATAGCACTATCGGGTCTTTTTTATGCTGAAAATTTAAGCACCTAATTATTTATAAAAACATTTAACCTCTGTACCTACATTGTGCTAAAAGAACGGTGCGTACCATTAACAAATAAGAACTATCAACGCTAAGATTACTATCTCATTCGACTTACAATTCATTTAAAATCAATCTTAGATACAAGCAAACAGCAATAACGCAGCTTAGTAACACTAGATTATTACACATAAAAAAAGCCCTCTGCATAGCAGAAGGCTTTCTTAAATATATTATTAAGGAGTGATTACTCGATAATTAGTTTTTCAGTTAATGTACCAGCGTTAGTTTCAACGTTGATTACATAAATACCTCTAGACAATCCAGCAACATTTACTTGACCGTTAGATACATCTGCATTTACTTTCTTACCTAATACATCGTAAAGAGAAACACCTGTTAACTCAACGTTAGAAGGTACTTTTACATTTACTATATCAGATGCAGGGTTAGGATATACAGATACACCAGCAAGCTCAGCGTCATTAACTCCAAGAGTTTCTTCACCAGTCATTGTCCAAGCAAATGAAGTTGCACCAGCAACTAAATCAGATAACGTTGTCCAGTTTGTTGCACCAGCACCAAATAAATCTTGTGGGTCAATTAATAAAGAACTAATTGGAGCAGGACCATCAGAAAGTGCCCAGTTCCATCTTCCATCACCAGCAGGTCCAGAAGCAACATTAGGGAAAGCTACCATCCAGTAAGTTCCTGGCATTAAAAGCACATCTGAACCACCGTTAGCAGCAGTAAAGTCGACAGTAAATGCACTTGCACCAGCAGTATCAGTATCAATAGTATACATAGTATCGTCTAGATCTGCAAGTTCAAAAACACCAGCACCAGCTACTTGAGGCTGTCCACCTGGAGTTCCGCTCATATCTTCGTAGATAAATATATTTAAACTTTCTAATAATGGCTCTATAGCCCCTCCGTTAGAATTAGTTCCACTAAAAGTGATTTGATCTAAAGTAAATGCAACATCAGTAGTAAAACTATCTGCACAATATACTCCAGTACCGTCGTTTCCTTCAGCAGCAATAATTGAATTCACTCCATTTTCAGGACGTTCAACAACATTTACAACTTGAGCAAAAGTTACTGCAGTCATTACTAAAGCAGCAAAAGTTAAAGTAATTTTTTTCATAATAAATTGTTTTTAAGTTTAATATTAAGTAACAAATATAAGTAAAGAGTTTTTATATACAATATCGATATGTTAAAAATTACAACGATTTTTGTATGAAATACCCAAAAACTATGAAACGCAACATAATATATTCATATATAAGCCTCCTTTTCTTTACGCTTTTAATATTCTCTTGTGGAGAAAAACAAAGTGAAGATTTCGATTTCACCACACGCTTTGAACAATCTGAAGGGCTTGAAACCGCTACATATCCTGAAATTGTAACTTTTTATGAGGCATTAGCAAATGCGCATCCTTCTATTTCTGTATATACGATGCAGAAGACAGATAGTGGAGAAAGACTTCAACTTGTAACTTACAATCCAGACAGAACCTTTGAATCAGAATTTGGAGGAAAAAGAGAAAAAGCCCTTATTTTGATCAATAATGGCATACATCCAGGAGAAAGTGATGGTATTGACGCTTCTATGTTATTAATGCGTGACTTAGCAGAAGGCAACATTGATAGCCCAAAAAATACAATTATCGCGGTAATCCCAGTATATAATATAGGAGGAGCGTTAAATAGAAACAGTGGCACAAGGACCAATCAAAACGGCCCAAAGGATTATGGTTTTAGAGGGAATGCCCGAAATTATGACCTCAACAGAGACTTTATAAAAACAGATACTAAAAACGCTATGGCTTTTACTCATATTTTTAGAACAGTAAAACCAGATGTATTTATAGACAATCACGTGAGTAACGGAGCAGATTACCAATATGTGCTTACACATCTATTTACGCAACACAATAAACTAGGAGGACCACTAGGTGATTATTTACACACCTCACTTATGCCGCAATTAGAAGATTCTTTAGCTCAAAAAGATTGGGACATCACACCTTATGTAAATGTTTTTAACAATGTCCCAGAAAAAGGTTTTAGTCAATTTAAGGATTCTCCAAGATACTCCACTGGCTACACTGCGTTGTATAACACGCTAGGCATGATGGTTGAGACCCATATGTTAAAGCCCTATAAGGATCGAGTTAATGGGACTTATGAACTCATGAAAAGTATGATCCAAATAGTAGACCAAGACGCGAAGAAAATAATGGAAAAACGCAATGAAAACTTCGCATATTTTAAAACCGGCGACACATACCCTTTATCTTGGGATGTAGACACTACAAAATCCTCAACACTAGCATTTAAAGGATATGAAGGCACATTTATAAACAGTGAAATTACGGGTAAGAAACGTCTTAAATATGACACAAATAAGCCTTTTACTAAAGCGGTAAATTATAAAAACTATTTCGCACCAAATACATCAACTACTATTCCTGAAAAGTATATTATCCCAAAAGGGTACTGGAATATTATTGAAAGATTAGAGCAGAATAAAATAAAAATGACAACTATTAAAAAAGACACTTCGATAGAGGCAACCACTTACCATATTGCAGATTTTAAAACCCGAAAATCACCATATGAGGGTCATTATCTTCATTACAACACAACAGTCACTAGCAGTGATGAACTTGTTGCTTTATTTAAAGGAGATGTGGTTGTACAAACCAACCAAGAAGGACTGCGTTACATTCTAGAAACTCTTGAACCTGCAGCAACGGATAGTTTTTTTAACTGGAACTTTTTCGACACTATTTTACAACAAAAAGAAGGATTCTCTCCATATGTTTGGGAAGACAAGGCAAAAAAATTACTTGACAGTAATCCCGCACTGCAATTAGAATTTAACGAAAAGAAAAAAACAGATCCCGAATTTGCTGCAAACTGGTACACACAGCTAGACTGGATACACAAACAATCTTCAAACTATGAGAAAGCACATTTAAGATACCCTATCGTTAGGGTGGGTGGTTAAATATTCCTTCGGAAATAGCAATTTTATATTTTCATAGGATTCTGTGAGCGCTTTTTGAGATTTTGCAAAATTTTTCCATCTCACTTTTTTAATCCCTTCATTTGATTGAGGCACTAGTTCGCCGGTATATTCGGTATACATTTCATACCAGTACGTGATCTTTAATTTAAACTTACCATTTCGCTTAAAAACGTGATAGGTTTGTGCTATAAAACTTCTTACCTCAAGGTTTTTAACTCCGGTTTCCTCCTCGGTTTCTCTTATTGCCCCTTCTTGCGGGGTTTCACCTTTTTCAATTTTCCCCTTCGGAAGATCCCATTTACCATTACGCCGTATAAAAAGAATTTCTTTTTTCGCATTATACACCATCCCACCACCCGCTTCTACTACAGGTAATTTTTTACGCAAAAACTTCTCAAGCTTCTCCTCATCCTTATGATAAAGGTTCACATACATGAGCTCCCCATTATTAATTTGATTAATGAGTTTTTTAAATTTTGCCTTTTTTAATGGAATTGTTGTGTACTTCTTTCCTATTTTCTTTTCAGTAGAAAGAATTATTGGGATGTCATTGACAAAAACTTTATACATTTGCAAAATGATTTTAGACAAAGGAACAGCTCAAAAAACGGCCGAATTGCTATTGCAAATTAATGCAATTAAATTACAACCGCAAACACCATTTACATGGGCGTCTGGATGGAAATCTCCCATCTATTGCGATAACAGAATAACGCTCTCATACCCAACTATTAGAAACTACCTGAGAGAACAAATGGCAAACCAAATTGAAAAATTATACGGAAAGCCAGATGCAATAGCTGGCGTGGCAACAGGTGCAATTGGGATCGGAATGCTCGTTGCAGACTATATGAATGTGCCATTTTGCTACGTTAGGCCTGAAGCAAAAAAACATGGGAGACAAAATCAAATAGAAGGCAAGATTGAAGCGGGACAAAATGTAGTAGTGGTTGAAGACCTTATTAGCACAGGAAAAAGCAGTATCTTAGCAGTAGATGCACTACAATCTGCGGGTGTAACTATTAAAGGAATGCTCGCTATTTTTACTTATGGCTTTGATTTTGCAGTAACAAATTTTGAAAATGCCAATGTACAGTTGAACACCTTAAGTGATTATCAGCATCTACTTATTCAAGCAGAAAAAACAAATTACATTTCTAAGGATGAAATGGAAATTCTAAGCTTATGGCGTGAAAACCCTTCAGAATGGAAACAATAATTTATACATTTTAATAAAAAGCAATCAATGATTCTAAACAGCACAACCGCAACCGTAAACAAATCTGCATCAGATATGTGTGCCTTTTTAGCAGACGCTAAAAATTTTGAGCAATTAATGCCAGATAACATTAGTAAGTTTGAGATGATTCGAGAAAACGGGTTTCTCTTCGCACTTAGTGGTATGCCAGAAATTGCGCTAGAGGTAAAAGAAGTAGAAGCTCCTAACAAGGTAGTTCTTGGAGCTATTAGTGATAAAATTCCTTTCAATCTTACAGCAGACATAGTAGAGGTGGATGATGAAACCTGTGAGGTAGACTTAGAATTTACAGGAAAATTTAATATGATGATGAAGATGATGGTAAAAGGACCTGTCTCAAA
Organism: uncultured Ulvibacter sp.; assembly: GCA_938041335.1. GTDB lineage: Bacteria > Bacteroidota > Bacteroidia > Flavobacteriales > Flavobacteriaceae > Patiriisocius. The sequence goes on from CALIAF010000003.1 coordinate 20,939, forward strand.
ATTTATTGATACACTCTCAGAAAACATGGAGGGGCTTTAATTTTAATAGACCATCTCTATTTCTTTATTCTGAAACTTTAAAGACTTGCCATCTGGGAGATCCATTTCTAATCGCCCCATAGGATCAACTCCTGTTATTATTCCAGAAAACTCAGTACCGTCAGACCGTTTAAAATTTGACCGTACTCCTTTTTTAAAAAGCAATTGCTCATACCGCAGTCGCGTCTCAGAAAATGTTCTGTTATTGAGCTGGTTTAATGCCGTGAATATTTCAGAAGTAATTTCTAGTAACATTAACTCAAGGTCAAACTTGCCGCCTGAAACTAAAAATAATGAAGTAGCCTGGGGCAGATTCTTAAAATGTTCTTCATTCACATTTAAGCCAACACCAATAATTGTTGCCTTAATTGTTGTTCCTCTTAATTGATTTTCTATTAAAATCCCACCACATTTTTTACCTTCTGCCATTATGTCGTTAGGCCATTTTATTTGTATGGCAGTAGCCATTTGTTTTTGCAAATAAGTAACGATTGCAATAGAAACTGTCATGGATATAACAAACTGTTGTTGAGGAGCGACACCGTCAAGTCTTTTAAACACACTAAAAGTCAGACTTTTAAAAGATTGAGACTGCCAGATAGCATCGCGCTGCCCCCTCCCCTTTTCTTGGTGATTAGTAACCACGACTACCTCATCCTGCAACGCGCCATCTTTAGCCAAAACAGCAAGATATGTGTTGGTGGAGTCAGTGGCATTAAGTTTGATTATATTCAAGGTGTTAAATGTCTGTTAGGATTATCAAAACTAAGGCATTCAAGAATTAAAAAAGTAATACTTTTGCATAAATTAAAAATTGTTAATGGCTAAAAAGCACGCAGAGACAGATCAACTTATTACTCAGGCTATTAGAGGAATAGAAGAAGTAAAAGGATTAGACATAGAAATACTTGATTTAAGAGAATTAGAAAATACAGTTACAGACTATTTCATTATCTGCAACGGAACTTCAAATACACACGTAAACGCGATTGTAAATTCTATTCAAAAAACCGTAAGTAAAGCCATACAAGAGAAAGCTTGGCATATCGAGGGTAGTGAAAACTCTGAATGGGTTCTAATGGACTACGTGCACGTAGTTGTGCATGTTTTTCAGAAACACATTCGTGAACACTATGACATTGAGGGCTTATGGGGAGATGCAAAATCAGTAAAATTTAACACAACAAGCTAAAAACATTTAAGCCACATGGCAGAAAAAGATATAGGTCCTAAAAAAGACAAAAAACCAGAGATTAAGAAACCAAAATTTAGTCCATATTGGATAACTGCTGCTGTTCTTGTGGCGCTTCTTGCTTTTAATATTTTTGGTGGTGATGCGCTTACGCAACCGCAAAAAGTTGATCAAACACTGTTTGAATCTTACCTAAACGATGGGGACATAGAAAAAGTAGTCCTTGTTAATGGTAGAAATGCAAAAGTCTTTCTTACTACAGAGGCTAAAGAGAAGCAGGTTCATAACATTAAAAAAGGGAATGGTATTCTACCCCCTGGAAAAAATGATCCTGATTATCAGTTTGAAATTGGTGATCGTCAAAATTTTGAAAATGACTTCAAAGAAATAACTCGCGGTCAAAGTGTTCCTGCAAAATTAAGCCATGAATCTGAGACCAACTTACTCGCAGAATTTTTACCTTCAATAATTTTCTTTGCAGTAATTATAGGAATTTGGATTTTCATTATGAAGCGTATGTCTGGCGGTGCTGGTGGTGGAGCTGGAGGACAGATTTTTAATATTGGAAAATCTAAGGCAAAACTATTTGATCAAAAGCAAGACGTAAAAACATCTTTTAAAGATGTTGCAGGACTAGAAGGCGCAAAAGAAGAAGTACAAGAAATCGTAGATTTTTTAAAGAATCCAGAAAAATATACCTCATTAGGAGGAAAAATACCGAAAGGAGCATTGCTTGTAGGACCTCCAGGAACTGGTAAAACATTACTTGCTAGAGCTGTTGCAGGAGAAGCACAAGTACCATTCTTTTCATTATCTGGTTCAGACTTTGTAGAGATGTTTGTAGGTGTAGGAGCTTCTAGAGTAAGAGATCTATTTAAACAAGCTAAAGAAAAATCACCCTCTATTATATTTATCGATGAGATTGATGCAATAGGCCGGGCAAGAGGTAAAAATAATATGTCTGGGTCTAATGACGAGCGTGAAAATACGTTAAACCAATTACTAACAGAAATGGATGGTTTTGGCACTGCGACTAATGTTATTGTTATCGCAGCAACTAACAGAGCGGACGTTTTAGATAAGGCACTAATGCGTGCAGGTCGTTTTGACAGGCAGATTTATGTGGATCTACCAGACGTTCGTGAACGTAAAGAAATTTTTGAAGTACACCTTCGTCCTATCAAAAAAGAAGAAGGATTAGATACAGACTTTTTATCAAAACAAACACCCGGATTCTCTGGGGCAGACATTGCAAATGTTTGTAATGAAGCTGCGTTAATAGCTGCTCGTAAAGAGAAAAAAGCAGTAGGAAAACAAGACTTTTTAGATGCCGTTGATAGAATCGTAGGTGGTCTTGAAAAGAAAAATAAAATTATCACTCCTAGTGAGAAAAAAGCGATCGCTTATCACGAAGCAGGCCATGCAACTGTAAGCTGGATGTTAGAACATGCGGCACCTCTTGTTAAAGTAACTATCGTACCAAGAGGACAATCTCTAGGTGCTGCTTGGTACTTACCAGAAGAACGCTTAATTGTTAGACCAGAGCAAATGCTGGATGAGATGTGTGCAACAATGGGTGGTCGTGCTGCTGAAAGAGTTATTTTTGACAAAATTTCAACAGGCGCATTAAGTGACTTAGAAAAAGTAACAAAACAAGCAAGAGCCATGGTGACCATATACGGTCTGAATGACAAAGTGGGTAATGTGACATATTACGATTCTTCGGGACAGTCTGAGTACGGATTCTCAAAACCTTACAGTGAGGCAACAGCAGAACTTATAGACAAAGAAATATCTAGCATTATTGAAGAACAGTACCAAAGAGCAATAAAGCTGTTAGAAGACAACAAAGATAAACTGGCATTGCTTGCTGAAGAACTACTTGAAAAAGAAGTGATTTTTAAAGAAAGTCTTGAAGTTATCTTTGGAAAACGACCGTTTATTAAAGAAGTTATTCCAGAAAAAAAAACATCATAACTAATCTGTTTTCGTCAAAATCGTCAAAAGAATAGTTCTAAGCATTCATACTATTGACCAAGATTTAATATCTTTGGTGATATTGAGTTAATATCCCCACAATCCCTGCATGAGTCATGAGTCTGTTTAAAAGACTTTTAAATCCTAAATCTCATTCGTCTTCTAAAAAAGACGGAGCAAGTAAATATGTCCCTCAAAAACAACTTCCATTAGATGAACAGTTTACCTATAATTTTAGGCAAAACGGAGGTAAATTTTTATACTGTATCACACCTCAAGAAATTCTAGAAGCATTTGATAATATATTATTAGAAAATGACTGGTATGAGAAAGATGTTTTCTGTTTTGATACAGATTTAACCAATCGCTTTGATGGGTTTAACCTTAACTTCAATAAAAGCGTATCCAGTAAATTCTATTTGACCAAATGTGAGTCATTGGTCGCAAATGATGGTGCTATCCTATTTTCGTCTAACCAGATAAAGGAAAAGAAAATGCACGAAATACCTGCTAATATAGTCGTATTTGCAACTACTAGTCAGTTTGCAGAAAATATAAGCGAAGGAATGCGAATTATTAAAAACAAAGCGGCCGGCAAAATCCCTTCAAATATCACTACCATTAAAGATTTTGAGACAGAATCTAAAGAGGAAAAAGACTTCATGAGTTACGGGAGTAGTACAAAAAACCTATATTTGTTGCTACTAGAAGACTTATAGTTTATGAAAGAACTTTTTGTGCGTGCCATATCGGGACTTATCTATGTCACGTTGGTGATTGCAGCTATGTTTGCTTCGCGCGAATGGTTCATCGGCTTGTTTTTTATTCTTGGAATCATCACCTTATATGAGTTCTTAAAGCTCGTACACCTAAAGAGTTTTCTTACCTACATTCTCTTTGCAGCAGCATTTTATTTTTTAAGCTATTCTATATTTGATTTTAGAGCGGTCCATCTGCTATTAATCATTACTATATTTGTAAATCTGTTTTTATTAAAAGATGTGCTTTGGGTAAACAAGATACCCATGTTCGGAAAAAAAAAGTATATCACTGTGCTCTTTTACCTAATGAGCGGTTTTGTGTTTCTTACCTTAATTCCAACGGCCCAGTTCAGCTATGAACCTATGGTAATACTTGGGGTCTTTATCATAATTTGGACAAATGACACTTTTGCTTATCTGGTGGGTAAAAATTTTGGACGCACAAAATTATTAGAACGTATCTCACCTAAAAAAACAGTAGAAGGATTTTTAGGCGGTATCGCCGGAGCCTTAATTGCTGCATTTTTTATTCACAAATACACAGAAATTTACGAACTTTGGATTTGGCTTATTATAGCCGTTATCACATCAGTTTTCGGAACGATAGGAGATCTAGTACAATCAAAATTTAAAAGACAAGCGGGCGTAAAAGACAGTGGTAAAATTATGCCAGGTCACGGCGGGATCTATGATAGACTAGATAGTGTTATCTATGCCAGCCCATTTATTTATTCATTTTTAGAAATAGCAACTAATGTTTCATAAAGAAGGACACAAAATAATTTTTGGTATGCTTACTATTGCAATTATAGGCAGTATTGTGGCAGACTCATTTATCGCAAACTCATATATCAAATACTCCATCATTGGAGTATTGATGGTTTTACTGTTTTTAGTGCTACAATTTTTCAGAAACCCGAAACGTGATTTTATATTAAATGAAAACACCTTATTGTCGCCTGTTGACGGTAAAGTAGTAGTGATCGAAGAAGTCTTTGAAAAGGAATATTTTAATGATAAAAGATTACAAGTATCCGTATTCATGTCTCCTATAAATGTTCACGTAACTCGCTATCCAGTAGGTGGCGATGTAGTCTTTAGTAAGTATCATCCTGGAAAGTTTTTAGTCGCGTGGCATCCTAAATCTTCCGAAGAAAATGAACGCACAACCGTAGTTGTAAAATCTGCTTCTTTCGGCGAAATTTTGCACAGGCAAATCGCTGGGGCGGTAGCAAGAAGAATTGTTAATTATGCCCAAGAAGCCGAATCAGTGGAGCAAGCCAGTGATAGCGGATTCATAAAATTTGGCTCTCGTGTTGATGTCTTTTTACCTATTGGCACAAAAATAGATGTTTCATTAAATCAAAAAGTTAAAGGCGGCATCACAGTTATAGCGAGTAAATAGGATGGACAGTGACGCTTTAAATATTGCCTTTTTGAAAGCTGTTGACAGTATCAATGCGCATACAGCGCCATTCCCGGCAGATGTACTCCTTAATCTTTACGCCTATTACAAACGCGCCACAAACTCACAAGATTCTTCAGGTAATAAAGAACCACTTATTAGCGCTTTTAAAACAAACGCATTATTTCAAACTAGAAATTTGGATGAAGACCAAGCAAAACAACTCTATATAGATACAGTAAATCGGTATTTCCTCTATAGAAAATAAAAAAAAGAGAGCTTGTTAGCTCTCTTTTTTTAATATAAACTTATCGGCCTAACTGATACTTTTTAATGACGCTTCAATAGTTTCTATCTTAGCTAATGCATCTGCTTCTTTTTTCTTCTCATTTGCCACTACTTGTGCTGGAGCACCACTAACAAACTTTTCATTTTTCAATTTGCCCATTACAGAGCGCAAAAACCCTTTTGTATATTTTAACTCTTCTTCAAGTTTAGCAATCTCTTCTTCTACATTAATTGCTCCAGCCATAGGGATAAAATATTCGTTTGATTTTACCCTAAAAGTTAAGGCGCCATCAACGGCCGCATCTACAATTTTCATTTCTGAAATATTCCCTAGCTTGACAACAATACTATCTAGAGCACCATCGCGCTTTTCTTGATCTAGAACCATCAACGCTATAGCATCTTTAGATGCTATATTTTTCTCTTTGCGAATGGTCCGAATCCCTGAAACCACCTCTGCTGTAAAAGCAAAATCTTTTAATAAAATGGTATTGACTTCAGATGTCTTAGGCCAGTGATTCACAATGAGTGCCTCTTCTGGAGTACGTTTAGCAATCGTATGCCATAACTCTTCAGTTAAAAAGGGCATAAAAGGATGTAATATTCTAAGATTATCTTCAAATATTGCAAGTACATCATCGTATGTTTTTTTGTCTATTGGCGACTGGTACGCTGGCTTCACAATCTCTAATAACCATCCAGAGAAATCATCTACTATTAGCTTATATGTCCCCATGAGCGCATCACTGATACGATACTTACTATAGTGATCTTCTATCTCTAAAAGTGCTTTTTGCATTTTAGAATTGTACCATTCCAAAGCTATTTTTGAAGCCTCAGGCTGCACAATTGTTGCGTCTACCTCCCACATCTGCGTCAAACTAAATGCACTTCTTATTTTTTTACTAAACCCTTTTCCTTGTTGGCACAAACCTTCGTCAAACATAAGATCATTCCCGGCAGGAGCGCTGAGCAACAATCCTACACGAACTCCATCCGCACTGTACTCTTTGATCAACTTTAATGCATCGGGCGAGTTACCGAGCTGTTTGCTCATCTTACGTCGTTGCTTATCTCTTACAAGACCCGTTAAATACACATTTTTAAATGGACGTTGTCCTGTGTATTCATATCCAGCAATTATCATACGTGCTACCCAGAAAAACAAGATATCTGGACCTGTTACTAAATCATTAGTAGGATAATAATACTTAAACTCTTCATTATCTGGATTGTCTATTCCGTTAAACACGCTCATAGGCCATAACCAAGATGAGAACCACGTATCAAGCGCATCTGGATCTTGCTTTAAATCTTCAGCTTTCAGATCATCCTTTCCTGTTTTTTCTTGTGCGAGCAAAACTGCTTGTTCTAACGTTTCGGCAACCACAAAATCTTCTTTTCCATCTCCATAAAAATAGGCTGGTATCTGTTGCCCCCACCATAACTGACGAGAGATATTCCAGTCTCGTATATTAGATAACCAATGACGATACGTGTTTTCAAACTTTTTAGGATGCAACACAACATCATTATCTTCTAAAACCGCCTTCATCGCCGGCTTTACAAGATCTTCCATTTTTAAAAACCACTGGTCACTAAGCCTAGGTTCTATAACTGCCTTAGTACGCTCGCTAGTCCCTACTTTGTTTAGATGCTGCTCTATTTTTAGTAAAGCCCCTGATGTTTCAAGTTCTTTAGTCACTTCTTTACGCACCACAAAGCGATCTTTCCCTTGATAATGTAGTCCAAAACTATTTAGACTCGCATCATCATTAAATATATCTATCACCTCTAGTTTGTGCTTATCTCCGAGCATTTTATCATTCTCATCATGCGCCGGCGTTACTTTTAAACACCCTGTACCAAACTCAATATCTACGTATTCATCTTCAATAATTGGGATGGTTCTATTACAAATAGGAACAATTGCTTTTTTACCTTTTAAATGCGTAAATCTGTCGTCATTTGGGTTGATACATATTGCGGTGTCACCAAAAATTGTTTCTGGGCGCGTGGTAGCAATCGTTAACGTTTCAGAAGAACCCTCAATTTTGTATTCAATAAAATATAGATTCCCTTGTTTTTCAACGTGATTTACCTCTTCATCACTCAAAGTGGTCTTCGCTTCTGGATCCCAATTTACCATGCGGTAACCACGATATATTAATCCTTTGTTATAGAGGTCTACAAATGAAGAAATCACTTGTTTTGACATTGCTGGATCTAAAGTGAACTTCGTTCTATCCCAATCACAAGAGGCACCCAACTTCTTTAATTGTTCTAAAATTACACCTCCGTACTCTTCGGTCCAATCCCAAGCATGTTTTAAAAACTCTTCACGAGTTAAGTCTGATTTATTAATACCCTGCTCCTTTAATCGAGCTACAACTTTAGCTTCTGTAGCAATAGAAGCGTGATCCGTACCTGGCACCCAACAAGCATTATAGCCTTTTAATCTAGCACGACGAATTAACACATCTTGAATCGTATTATTTAACATGTGCCCCATATGCAATACTCCCGTCACGTTAGGTGGAGGTATAACTATGGTATAAGGCTCTCTATCATCTACTTCACTATGAAAATAGTTGTGTTCCATCCAGTAGGAATACCACTTATCTTCTACGTCTTGAGCAATATATTTTGCCGCTGTTGCCATTTTGGTCTAATTTTTGAAATAAGTCTACAAAAGTAGTTATATATACAATATAAAAAACTGTAAATGTGTATAAATGTCTTGCATAAAGGGTAAAAAGTACCTACTTTAGCAGACCTTAAATTATAGAAATTATGAAAAAATTAGTTTTAGTTGCAATTATGGCTTTTGTAGGATTTTCTGCAACAGCTCAAGCAAAAATTTCTTTTAAATCGGACACTGTAGATTATGGTGAGATTGCAAAAGGAGCAGATGGAGTTCGCGTTTTTGAATTTACAAACACTGGTGATGCACCATTGATCATTGAAGACGTAAAATCTAGCTGTGGTTGTACCGTACCAAAGAAGCCAGACGGACCGGTTATGCCAGGCGCTTCAAGCAGTATACAGGTTAAGTATGACACTAACCGTGTAGGACCTATTAGAAAAACAATTACTGTTTATTCTAACTCAGATGAGCCAATTAAAGCACTAAAGATAAAAGGAGAAGTGAAAAGCGATGCAAAAAGCATGCTTGAAAAGACAGAATAGTCGCTCTTTATAAGTTAAAAAAGCACCCTTTCATTGAATGAAAGGGTGCTTTTTTTATTTAAGTTGAAATCAGTGTTTAGAATAATTTTTTTAAATAGAATTTTTTCTTAAAACGGTTGCCGTTGCGTTCTATTTTTAGGTTTATAAGCTTGCCCTCTTTTGAACTAAACAAGGAAGTAAGCTCATATAATTTGTATTCGTGCGCTAATTTTCCATTAATTAAAACTAGCTTATCCCCTACCCTAATATCTGCCATTGCTGCGGCAGAATTCTCTCTCACCTCTACCACAACCACAGTGGGTTCTAATGAAATTCTGTACTTATTGGTAAGTGTATAGTTTGTGGCAGAAGAATTTCCATCTTGTGCATTTCCTGTAGTCCCTCTTGATAATCCAATCTTTGTTTTTACCGTAGAAAGCCCGTGATGCTCTAAGGTAAGACCACTCATATTATAATAAAATGGATCGTCAAAATAGGCGTTCTTCTTTAAGCTAATTTCACCTTTTGGATAATTAAAGATGATGTTAAACCTTTTTAGTAACTGAGAACCTAGACTTCCTTTTCTACCTTCCATCATTCTTGCATTAACTACTGCTTGCAACTCTGGTATAGCAATATTTACATCGTTGAATAAAAATTCGCCAATCTTCACTTCACGTACTCTAGATCGTTTTCCATATATGCTCCCACTCAATCCCAAACCTAAAAAATCAACAAAATAATTGTGTTCATTTTCTGATGTTATTCCATCATCATCAAAAACCCAAACGCTATCGCTAGACCCAATATCAATAAGCATCAAGGATTTTTCACCATCGTTTATCACTACATTATTAATAAAAGGCCTTCCTTTTTCTAAATGGATTGGAAAGGTCGAAAATCCTTTCTTCTTTTTTTCTTTAAAATGCTTTGGGGTAGTGTACTTTATTGTTTTATTGTTATAATTGATAGTGACTATAAAATTCTTAAAAAAGTCGTAACCTAAAATTCCATGTATAGGAACTCCCATCCTAGAAGAAAAATTAATCGTCTCATCAAAAACTACATATAAGGAATGATTTCTATCCTCAGCATTCCCAATCTTAACTTTATTTTTATCACTTTTTAAAGCCTCTACTGCTTCTCCTTCACCAAGGCCACGAAGCATAACCACAGAGGTGTTCCTTAACTCCAAAGTGTCTTTTGTTGCTCCAAAAAGTAAAGTAGACGTTACTCCAGTATCTAGTATAAAAGATAATTTTACTTTGTTAATCTCAACTGGAATAACCACTATGTTATTAACCAACTCAAATTTTATCTTACCCTCTTTCTTTGCACTAGGCAAAGTAAATCCAATTTGTGACAAGAGTGAGCCTGTAGGCACAAGGCAAATAACAATAATAAAAACTATAGGTAATATTTTATTTTTCATGCGCAAATAAATTACGAAAAAGTATGCGATTGCCATAGTTATTAAAAGAAAAATTAAAATATATTTCTCAACTTTGTAAGACTAAAATGTAATTATGCCAGTAGTATCAAAAAAGGGAGTCGCGATGCCAGAATCGCCCATTAGAAAATTAGTCCCATTCGCTGAGAAAGCTTATAAAGAAAATAAGACAGTTTTTCACTTAAATATTGGACAACCAGATATTAAATCGCCTCAGGTAGCGCTGGACGCTGTTGCCTCGCATCATCTTGAAATATTAGCCTATACTAGATCTGAAGGTAGTGAAGCCTATAGAAATAAAATTGCGGTTTATTATGACAAGAACAACATTAAAGTAAGCGGAGATGAGATCATTGTGACTACTGGCGGCAGTGAAGCATTGCTTTTTGCTATGGGCAGTATTGCAGATACTGGTGATGAAATAATTATCCCTGAACCGTTTTATGCAAACTATAATGGCTTTGCAACGGCTTCTGGTGTAAAAATTGTTCCTGTTAATTCTAAAATAGAAGACAATTTTGCGCTCCCTCCCATAGAAGAATTTGAGAAACTAATTACCCCAAAAACAAAAGCAATATTAATTTGTAATCCCGGAAACCCAACGGGGTATCTATACAGCAAAGAAGAAATAAAAAAACTGGCCGCTATTGTTAAAGCACATGATTTATTTTTAGTTGCAGATGAAGTATATCGAGAGTTCACCTATGATGGGGCAAAGCATTACTCTATTCTTGAAGAAGAAGGTCTTAATGAGCACGCAATTATTATTGACTCTGTATCAAAACGATATAGTATGTGCGGAGCACGCATAGGGTGTTTAGTTACAAAAAACAAAGACGTTTTAAAGACGGTATTAAAATTTGCTCAAGCAAGATTGAGTCCACCTACTTTTGCTCAAATAGCTAGTGAAGCAGCACTCAATACGCCTCAAAGTTATTTTGATGATGTAATCGTAGAATACAAACAACGGAGAGACACCCTTGTAAAACATTTAAAAGAAATTCCAGGTGTAAAAGTGGGACATCCTAAAGGAGCATTTTATTGTATTGCACAATTGCCGGTAAAAGACACAGACAAATTTGCACAATGGCTACTAGAATCTTTTGATATAAATGGAGAAACTATTATGGTTGCTCCCGCCGCAGGGTTTTACTCAAGCCCAGGTCTTGGTAAAAATCAAATTCGCATTGCCTATGTGCTCAATGAAAAAAGCTTAATAAAGGCCGTAAACATTCTTAAAGAAGCCCTTAAAATATATAAAGACTAGATGCAAGCAGCTCATCATGTTTCTTTAAAAGATTATAATACTTTTGGTATTCATGTTTTTGCGGAAATATTCTACCAAATCACCACAGAAGATCAATTAACAAAGGTACTTGCAGCACACAAAGACCAAGAACTTTTTATTCTAGGTGGCGGAAGCAATATGCTACTTACTCAAGACATTAATAGTCCAGTTTTGCACATTGATCTCAAAGGAGTTGCAGTCGTTTCTGAAACAGAAGATGAAATTATTCTTAAAGTGGCGGCCGGAGAAAACTGGCACGACTTTGTTCTATTTTGTATTGACAACAATTATGGAGGCCTAGAAAACTTGTCATTAATTCCGGGCAATGTGGGCACAGCCCCAATACAAAATATAGGCGCATATGGTGTAGAACTTAAAGACTGCTTTACTAGTTGCACTGCTATTCATATTAAAACACAAGATACTCACACATTTAGCAAAGAAGCCTGTAAGTTTGGGTATCGCAACAGCATTTTTAAAAACGAATTAAAAGGACAATACATCATCAATTCGGTAAATTTTTTGCTCACCAAAAAGAACCATAATCTGCGCACTAGTTACGGTGCAATACAAGAAGCACTTGACGCAAAAAAAATAGAATCCCCTACAATAAAGAACATTTCAGAAGCAGTCATTGCAATCAGACAATCTAAATTACCAGACCCAAAAGAGCTAGGTAATAGTGGTAGTTTTTTTAAGAACCCTGTGGTTGAACTCGATTTCTTCAATGCATTTCTGGACAAGTTTCCAGAAGCACCTTTTTATAAAGTTTCGGATACCGCATATAAAATACCGGCAGGCTGGTTAATAGAAGTGGCCGGATTAAAAGGGAATCGTATCAATGATGCTGGCGTTCATAAAAATCAAGCATTAGTGCTTGTTAACTACGGAAACGCTACGGGAAAAGAAATCTGGGCGCTAGCGATGAAAGTAAAAGATACCGTTTATAAAAAATTTGGAATCACTATAGAGCCAGAGGTAAATATTTTTTAAATAGCTAAGGCTGACCTCACCACGTGAATAATGCCATTTGAGGCAACAATATCACTCTTACCAATCTCTGATTTTTCTCCATCACTATTTTTAAGATATAAAACATTACCCACCTTAGAAGCAACTAGTTTGGTGCCTCCTAATGTGTTCATAGTATAGCTTCCGCCATTGCTTCTTATCTTTTTAGTCAATGCCACTGTGGTGATTTTTCCTTCTACCATATACTTTTTAAGCAGTTTTTCAATATTCAAACCATCACCTTGTAGATCTATTTCTTCTAGTGCTTCATTTGATGGAGCAAACAAGGTATAAGGACCTTTGTCCATGGTAAATTTATCTATTAAAGTAGATTCTTCAATTTCTGCATAGAGTAAAGTCAAGTCATCGGTTGATTTTATGCGAGCGGCAAGATTATAGGGCAGTATTTTAGGCAGATCTGGACGCACATCTTCTATACTACTTGTTCCTATCACTGGAGCATCTTGTTTAATTGAGGTGTCATCACAAGAAGAAAAACTTGCCAAAAACAGCATAAATAAAAGACTCCTATTATATATTATTTGTATTCCTTTCATTACTTTAAAAGTAGTCTTTTTACTGCCATATCACAAAGAAACATCGTATTTTTGTAACAGAAACTGATCGCTTAAAACGTTTAGATTATGGAATTATTTATCATTACACTCATCTTACTATTACTGGCTGTAGCTGGTATTGCTATTAAAATATGGGCAAAAAAAGACGGTAAATTTGCAGGAACTTGCGCCAGCCAGTCTCCATTTTTAAATAAAGAAGGTGAAGCCTGTGGGTTCTGTGGTAAAACACCAGATCAATTTGAAACTTGTGTTGAAGAAAAACACGCCTAATTAAACATAGCGCGGCAACATTATGGTACTAGTATACATTTTTGCAGGCATCATCCTTGTTAATATACTGTACTACCTATTGTTTTCTAAAGTAGCTTTTTATCGCCCTATTTCAGAAACAACAAAATCTAACACTCCCATTTCAATTCTCGTTTGCGCTAAAAACGAAGCAGAAAATTTACAAAAAAATATTCCACTTTTACTAGCGCAACAATATCCAGTTTTTGAAATCATACTCATTAATGATTGCTCTTCTGATGACACATTAGACGTTATGGAGGCTTTTCAGGAAAAAGATAATCGAATAAAGATCGTTGATGTATTGCCGAATGAAGCTTTTTGGGCCAACAAAAAATATGCCCTCACATTAGGAATAAAAAAAGCAAAATATAAACAAATGCTTTTTATTGATGCAGACTGCTGGCCTGGTAGTCCTTATTGGATGGCAACAATGAGTAGTAAGTTTAATGCTCAAAAACAACTCGTATTAGGATATGGCGGTTATGACAAAAAGAAAGGCTTAATAAATAAACTAATTCGGTATGAAACTCTAAATACAGCAGTGCAATATCTATCCTATGCAAAAGCCGGAATGCCCTATATGGGAGTTGGCAGAAACCTTGGATATACAAGTGAATTATACTACTCCGTAAACGGTTTTATGTCTCACATTAGAGTTCCGTCTGGCGATGATGACCTTTTTGTAAATGAAGCTGCAACAAAAGAGAACACAACGGTATGCCTTGAAAAAATTGGATTCACAGTGTCTGCCCCTAAAACATCTTTGTCTGAATGGTTTAAACAAAAGAGAAGGCATATTACTACGGCACATTTATATAAAGGTTGGCATCAAGTCCTGCTCGGAGGGTTCTTTACTTTTAATTTACTCTTTTGGATTCTCTTAGCTTTATGCTACATATTTTGTCCTTGGATGATGGTAACGGCGCTTGTATTGTTGAGAATAGGGGTCCAATGGGTCATGTATGGAGCAAGTGCAACCGTATTAAATGAGAAAGATTTAATCTACTTTATTCCATTATTAGATTTGTTTTTGATTCTTTTCCAATTAAGTATCTTTATCAAGAACTTGATCGCTAAACCAGTTAGTTGGAAATAAAAAAAGACATGCTAAAAACCCACATTGCAGAAGCAATAGAAGGGAAACAAGCCGCTTATAAATATCTATTAGATGGGCACTGGAATCTGGTTTTCGGCTTCTTATTAAAACGTGTCAATAATGAATATGAAGCAGAAGAAATCTCCATTGAAACCTTCTCAAAAGCTTTTGACAAATTATCCAAATATGACGAAAAATACGAGTTTGGCACCTGGTTGATTACTATTTCAAAAAATATACAGATAGACCACTACCGAAAGAAAAAAAATGCACCCCTACATCGCACTACAGAAGTTAACGAAGCATTGCTCAAAAAAATAGCAGATGGCTCTCTAAGTGCAGAAGACCAATTGATTAAAGAGCAAAACCTCACAGAACTTTTGCGCTATATTAAAATGCTAAAACCACATTACCAAGAGGCAATTAACTTGTTTTATTTTCAAGAGTTGAGCTATAACGAGATCAGTGACAGCATAGGAGTACCTCTTAGTAATGTTAAAGTGCGCTTACTGCGAGCAAGAAAATTATTAGCAGAAATAATTACTCAAAGCAGTTAAAATGGAACTTTCTCTCAAAAAACTAGGTCCAGGATTTCTATTTGCCGGCGCTGCTATTGGAGTTTCTCACCTTGTACAATCTACTCGAGCAGGTGCAGAATTTGGATTTGGATTACTATGGGCACTGGCATTAATTAATATTATAAAGTATCCCTTTTTTCAATTTGGCACAAGATATGCCGCTGCAACTGGAGAAAGCATGCTAGAGGGATATCGTAAAATGGGGCGAGGCGTTTTGATCGCGTATTTCATTCTCACCTTTGCAACCATGTTTACAATACAAACGGCAGTAACAATTGTGACCGCAGGAATTGCAGCGTCTATTTTTGGATGGGGCGCCATTACATTTTGGACTACTGCAATAATCGCAATATGTTTTTGTGTACTAATTCTTGGTAAATACAAATTTCTTGATGGATTGATGAAAGTCATAGTAATATGCCTCACCATTAGTACTATTGTAGCAATTACGCTTATATTCAAAGATGCAGGGACCATTTCGTTACAACAAACACTGCCTACCGATGTCATATCTATTGGGTTTTTAATCGCATTTATGGGATGGATGCCAGCACCACTAGACATCTCAATCTGGCAATCTCTTTGGACGGTAGAGAAACAAAAACTGCAACCTAGCCTAACTCCAAAACAGGCAATTTTCGATTTCAATGTTGGCTATATAATGACCTGTATTCTTGCACTAGGATTTCTTGCATTAGGCGCATTAGTCATGTTTGAGAGTGGCGAGCGCTTTTCTAATAAGGGGGCGATATTTGCTACTCAATTAATCGATTTGTATGTATTAAGCCTAGGTGATTGGGCAAAAATAATTATCGGTATTGCTGCGCTTACCACTATGTTTAGCACCACACTAACCACACTTGATGCATCGCCAAGAGTAATGCATAAAACTTCGGAAATACTAAATAATAGAAAATACCGTCACGGATATCTAATTTGGCTATTGGTTCTAGCAGTAGGAACACTTTTAATTTTTGGCTTTCTGCTTTCTGAAATGGGAACCTTAATAAAAATTGCAACAGTGCTCTCTTTTTTAACCGCACCATTTTATGCTATTTTCAACCTAAAACTTATTTCAAGCCCTTGGGTTTCATCTCGATTTAGACCATCCAGAGCTATGCGTATTTACGCTGGCACCAGTATCGGGTTGCTTTTTACTTTAAGTATTTGGTACCTGAGTACGTTAATTTAATTGCCAACTATAATTACTTATTAGGCAGATAAAAGTATTCATATTTTAGAAGTAGAAATTGTATCTTTGCACATAGATGGAAACACAAACCCCTGCCCTTTCTAGACCTGCCCCAAAACCCAAGTGGTTGCGTGTAAAATTACCTACAGGTAAAAAATACACCTCACTTAGAGGTTTGGTAGATAAGTATGATTTGCATACCATTTGCACCTCTGGTAGCTGCCCAAATATGGGAGAATGCTGGACAGAAGGAACTGCAACTTTTATGATTTTAGGAAACATCTGTACCCGTTCTTGCGGTTTTTGTGGTGTTAAAACGGGAAGACCAGAAACAGTAGACTGGGACGAGCCAGAAAAAGTAGCGCGTTCTATTAAATTAATGGAAATAAAACATGCAGTAATCACTTCTGTAGATCGTGATGACTTAAAAGATATGGGCTCCATAATCTGGGCAGAAACCATTAAAGCGATAAGACGTTTTAACCCCGAAACTACAATTGAGTCTCTTATCCCTGATTTTCAGGGAAACACAAGAAACATAGACCGTATAATTGCCGTAGGACCAGAAGTAGTATCTCACAATATGGAAACGGTGAGAAGACTTACTCGAGAAGTGCGCATTCAAGCAAAATATGAGAAGAGTCTAGAAGTACTTAATTACCTTAAAAAACAAGGTATTAATCGCACAAAAAGTGGGATTATGCTTGGCCTAGGAGAAAGAGAAGATGAAGTATTGCAAACTATGCAAGACCTTAGAGCTGTAAATCTTGATATTGTGACAATAGGGCAATATCTGCAACCTTCTAAAAGACACCTTCCTGTAAAAGAGTTTATCACTCCAGAACAGTTTAAAAAATATGAAGAAATAGGCCTAGAAATGGGCTTTAGACATGTGGAGAGTGGCCCTCTGGTTAGATCTTCTTATAAAGCGCAGAAGCATCTCACATAAAATATGGGGATGGAGCAGCAAATTACAGTTGGCATTAACGGTTTTGGAAGAATAGGAAGAAACCTATTCCGCTTATTGCTACAACAGCCTAATATTAAGGTGGTGGTTGTAAACGACCTAGCCCCTATAAATACCCTTGCACACCTTTTAAAGTATGATAGCATTCATGGCGTACTTTCTTCGGAAATAACACAAAATGAAAACTCGCTCTATATTAATACTGAAGAAATCTTATTTACTCAAGAAGGAGATATTGACAAACTCTCTTGGAAAAATGTGGACTTTGTAATAGAATGTACCGGAAAGTTTAAGTACCGTTACCAATTGCAAAAACACATAACTAATGGCGCCAAAAAAGTAATATTGAGTGTTCCTCCAGCAGAAGACGATATTAAAATGGTGGTCATAGGAGTAAATGAACAAAACATTACTAAAGAAGATATTATCATCTCAAATGCTTCTTGCACCACAAATAACGCAGCCCCAATGCTAAAAGTAATCAATGAGCTCTGTGGCATTGATCAAGCATACATCACAACTATACATAGCTATACTACAGACCAAAGTCTTCACGACCAACCTCATCGCGATCTTCGCCGTGCTAGAGCCGCAGGTCAATCTATTGTCCCTACCACAACGGGTGCTGCAAAGGCACTCACAAAAATTTTTCCTGATCTAGCAGACGCCATAGGAGGCTGTGGCATACGAGTACCCGTACCTAATGGATCTTTAACAGATATTACGCTAAATGTTAAAAAGGAAGTATCCATAGACACCGTTAATCAAGCATTTAAAAAAGCATCTCAACATCAATTAAAAGGAATTCTTGAATATACAGAAGATCCTATTGTCTCCATTGATATAAAAGGGAATCGCCATTCTTGTGTCTTTGATTCTGGTATGACTTCAGTGATTGGTAAAATGGTTAAAATCATAGGATGGTATGATAACGAAATCGGTTATTCTGCAAGAATTATCGATTTAATACATATTTTATCGAGGAAATGACTATATTTACCGCTTAACTGCAACATACACCCTATTGAATTTCGTTAAGAAATATCATTTATTAGTGCCCCTATTGTTTCTATTTACCGTTCTTTCGCTGCACGCGCAGAAAGAAACGGGAACAGATAGCACACTCGTGCGGGTCTATGAACTCAAGAAAGACGCGAGTATCTATTCTGCAAATGAAGAGTATAGCAAAGCCCTATTCGCATTAAATAAGGCGTATAAAGTATCCGTTGTATCAAATCAAGGCCTTAAAAAACAAGATTCAATTAAATACAGTATTAAGTTAAACATAGCAGAATTGCAATTCTATTTACGCAATTATGATCAAGCAATCTTAGAGGTTGAGAATGCCATTGCTATTCTAACAGACAAAGAAAATCCAAATCTATATGCTGCTGCATATTCATTAAAAGGGTTTATCGCTACAGAACAAAATGATTTTATCAATGCCGAAAAATACTTTACGTTAGCAGATGAAATCTATGTTGAAAAAAACAATGAAAAATCACGCGCGAATGTCCTTCTTGGTTTAGGAATTCTAGAATTTAAAAAAACCGAATATAGTAAAGCCATTAATTTTTTTAATGCAGCACTGCCGGTATTTAAAAGCGATGCGCTTGACTATCAAACCATATTAACATTACTCAACAAATCTGAAGCCTTACTTGGTATTAAGCCGGAAAGCTCAAAAAATTTAATAGCCTCAGAAAGTGCTTATACCGAAGCAATTCAAATACTTGAAAACTCTTCGATAGAAAGACTCAAAATACGCAGTTATCTTGTAGCTTCAAAAATAGACGAAGCAAAGGGCAATCTAGAAGGCGCAATGTTTCACCTCCAGAAATTTGTCAAAGCAAAAGAAGAAAACGCTAAAAAATACTATTCTATCAACACTATAGATGCTGATGAAGAAGCAAATCTCGACTTAAAAAAAACGATAGAATTATATAAGCTAGAAAAAGAGAAGGATGATCAGTCCATGAATTTTATTAAATATACTACTGGACTAAGTATTGCCCTCATCGTTATTTTATCACTGCTTACCTTATCGTTATATAAAAATAATAATCTAAGGGCAAAAGCAAATAATCTATTATTAGATAAAAACACAGAATTACAACTATCTAAAGAAAAAGCAGAACAGGCCTCTTTAGCAAAAGCACAATTCTTATCTACGGTAACTCACGAATTAAGAACTCCCTTATATGCTGTAACTGGCCTTACGCATTTATTACTTGACGAAGATCCCAAACCGCAACAGACAGAACATTTAAATTCTTTAAAATTCTCTGGCGAATATTTATTATCACTAATAAATAATATACTTGATCTAAACAAATTAGAAGCAAATAAAGTAGAAATAGAACATACCACATTTGACTTAAAAAGAAGAATTAGTGACGTGCTAGTCGCACTTAAAAAATCTGCCAAAGATAAAAACAACAAAGTCACATTAGATTTTGACAGCGCCTTACCAGAAAAACTGGTTGGTGATCCAGTAAAGCTATCTCAAGTTTTAATTAACTTAATAGGAAATAGCTTAAAGTTCACCCAAAATGGTTTTGTTTCGGTTAAGGTTAAAAAATTAGAAGAAAAAGGAAACAATATCCTATTGCATTTTGAGATTGAAGATGATGGAGTTGGGATTTCAAAAAAGAAACAAAAGACCATCTTTGAGTCTTTCTCACAAGCATCATTACAAGTAAATAGAAAATTTGGAGGTACAGGGTTAGGGCTCTCTATTGTTAAAAATTTACTCGAACTAATGAATAGTAAAATCGAGCTTGAAAGCCAAATTGGACAAGGCTCTAAATTCTGGTTTGACATTTCGTTTGAAAAAGTAAATGACAAGCAATTTGAACTAAATAATAACACGCCAAAAACTATAATTGATTTTGCACTATTTGAAGATAAGCATGTGCTTGTGGTTGAAGACAACAAAATTAACCAGATGATTACGCGTAAAATACTAGAGAAAAATAAGATTATTTGTCAAGTAGCAGACAATGGCCTTGACGCAGTAAAATTGATAGAAGAAAATGATTTTGATGTGGTACTCATGGATATTCATATGCCAGGTATTAGCGGGATAGAAGCAACCCAAAAGGTGCGAAAATTTGATGAAGATCTTCCTATCATTGCATTAACAGCAGTGACCATTGATGAAAATTTAGATGAATTCTACAAAGCCGGGTTTAATGATATTATACCTAAGCCATTCAAGACTGAAGAATTTTTTGAAAAAATCTACAACATCCTAGTAAAGAAAGAAACTGTTGCTTAATCTGCTTTCTTAAAACTCATAACTACCTCCCTAATCCTTTGGTCAAAGAAGGGAGATTTGTTATTTAAAAACTGAGTCTTAATAGGAAGATAGAAAAGGGCAAACTTGTTCAATTTTGGTTGTAATCGAATATAGTCTTTCTCTGTAGTCAGTATCAATTCTTCCTCCTTTAAAGTCAAAATTTCTGAAGCCGTAAACTCGTGATGGTCTGCAAATTTTTCATGCGTAAAATTAAAGTTTCTATCTTTTAAAAACTGCACTAATGGGCCGGGTTTTGCAATACCAGTGACCAAAGTAAATTTTTTATCCTTCAAATAAGCTAGAGAAAGTGTTTCAGAAACACCAATAATACTAGAGGAATACCCAATGGTTGTGAAGAATAATTTTTGATGTTCCGCTATTTTTAGATCATACTCTATTTGCTGCAGTGTTGCATAAGGTAATTTGGGCGGGCACTTAGAAACCACTAACATATTTGCTCGTTTTGCCCCTGCTTTAGATTCGCGTAAATTTCCAGTGGGGAGAAGAAAGTCTTTATCATAACGTGATGCCAATGCGGTTAACAAAATAGTAAAAGTGGGTTTCACCTGGCGATGCTGAAAACCATCATCCATTAACACCACATCTACTTTATGCTTTAATTTTTCTAAGGCGGTTCTTCTATCTTCACAAACAACCACCGTTATTTCTGGAAAATTTCTTTTTAGCTGTAACGGCTCATCACCTACCTCATGAGAGGTCGCATCTAGATTAACCGTTAAGTACCCTTTTGTTTTTCTGCCATACCCTCTACTTAATACAGCAACGTCATACTCTTTACTCAACAGTGCTACCAGATAAGCAATCATTGGAGACTTACCCGTGCCGCCCACAGATAAATTACCTACACAGATAACTGGCAAGGGATAAGACTCGCTTTTTAAAAACCCCTTATCATAAAAATAATTACGCAATCGTGTAACCCCGTCATAAACGATAGAAAATGGAAACAAAAGTACTCTTAAAATATGCATAGAACGAAAGTACTAAAATAAGACGACCCAAGATTTAGGCATCACTAATTACTTCGGAAACGTTACTTTATTATAAAAATTTTCTGCTAAAAAGCACCTTTCTGCTATCTTTACGATAAATCTACGCATAATGAAAATTTCTGAAATTATAAGTGAATTAGAATTGTTAGCGCCCAGCGCCTATGCAGAAGGCTTTGATAATACGGGCTTATTAGTAGGAGATGCCACCGCCGATGTTTCAGGAATCTTGATCGCACTAGACACGCTAGAAGCAGTAGTTGATGAGGCCATAGCAAATAACTGCAACTTTATTGTTAGTTTTCATCCCATCATTTTTTCTGGATTAAAGAAAATTACGGGCAAAAATTATGTGGAGCGTGTGGTACTCAAAGCCATTAAAAACGACATCGCTATTTATGCCATCCATACTGCATTAGACAACAGTTTTAATGGGGTAAACGCAGGTATTTGTGATCAACTACAATTAACCAATCGCAAGATTTTGATCCCGCAAAAAGGGACTATTAAAAAATTAGTGGCCTATGCACCCACTAAAGAAGTTGCTGCATTAAAACTATCATTATTTAAAGCGGGTGCTGGCAGCTTAGGAAACTATGACGACTGTAGTTTTAGCACCGAAGGCATTGGAACGTATAAAGGAAACGAAGATTCTAATCCCGTGGTAGGCAAAAAGCACGAATTTGTAACTGCAGATGAGACTCAAATTTCTGTGACTTTTCCGAAGCACTTAGAAGGACCAGTAATTAAGGCCTTACACGAAGCACATTCTTATGAAGAAGTGGCTTATGAGGTCTTAACACTAGAAAACACCGACCAGCATATAGGTATGGGAATGGTAGGCACCCTAGAAAAACCTATGGACGAGACCTCGTTTTTCACCTTCCTAAAAAAGCAAATGAATGTACAGGTAGTGAGGCATTCCAATTTCAGAAATAAAACAATAAAAAAGGTAGCTGTTTTAGGAGGTAGCGGCAGTTTTGCCATTGCAGCTGCTAAGGCCGCCGGTGCAGATGTATTTATCACAGCAGATCTTAAATATCACGACTTCTATCAAGCTGATAATCAAATACTTCTTGCAGATATTGGGCACTATGAAAGTGAGCAATTCACAAAAGAACTTTTACATACGTTTCTTAGCAAAAAAATTAGTAATTTTGCACCTGCTTTACCGCGAGGTAGAGTGATTTTATCTAAAATAAACACAAATCCTATTAGCTATTTTTAATTTATGGCAGCAAAGAAAGAAATTACGGTAGAAGAAAAGTTAAGAGCATTGTATGATCTACAGCTTATAGATTCTCGTATTGATGAGATCCGTAACGTGCGAGGGGAGCTTCCTTTAGAGGTAGAAGATCTTGCAGATGAGGTGGAAGGAATGAAGACGAGACTAGAAAAGCTAGAATCTGGACTTGAAACATCTGAAGAAGATATTAAAGGTAAAAAACTTTTAATCGAAGAATCTAAAGAACTGATTAAAAAATACACCAAGCAACAAGATAACGTGCGTAACAATCGTGAGTTTAATTCACTGACAAAAGAAGTAGAGTTTCAAGAATTAGAAATTCAACTTGCAGACAAGCACATTAAAGAATTTAAGGCGCAGATTGAGCAAAAAACAGTTGTTATAGAAGAAACAAAAGAGCAGCTAGTAAGAAGAGAAGATCACTTAACGCACAAGCAAAAAGAGCTTGATGAGATTTTAGGTGAAACTGAAAAAGAAGAAGCTGCACTTGTAAAAGAATCTGAAAAGTTTGAAAAGCAAATAGAAGAACGCCTTGTAAAAGCATACAAGCGTATTCGTACTAACGTGAAAAACGGTCTTGCAGTAGTTGCTGTAGAGCGTGGAGCATCTGGTGGTTCTTTCTTTACCATACCACCTCAAGTAATTATGGAGATTGGTTCTCGTAAAAAGATAATTACAGATGAGCATAGTGGTCGTGTATTAGTAGACGCAGCACTTGCCGCAGAAGAACAAGAAAAAATGGAAAAAGTATTTAAGAAGATTAAATAATTTTATTCCATTATAATTATAACAAAGCCTTCACATATTGTGAGGGCTTTTTTTATTACTTTCATCCTGTAAGAAATAGTGCTATTTAACGACTTAAACCCTAAACCTTAGTAGATGAAAAAATATATTATACTCACAACCTTCTCTTTATTATTAGCTTTAAGTGGCTCATGCCAGTCTAAAATGAATGAGATGAACAAAGATGCTACCGCCATAGCACAAAAAGAAACTCCAGTTAAAGTAGCTCCCGACAACGGCTTAGAGCGCGCTTATTTTGCAAGTGGTTGTTTCTGGTGTGTAGAAGCTGTCTATGAAAGTGTAAAAGGAGTAAAAGAATCTATTTCTGGTTATAGTGGTGGCCACACAGAAAACCCAACATACGAGGGCAGCAATACTGGAAAAACAGGTCACGCAGAAGCAGTAGAAATTATTTATGACCCAAAAATTATTAGTTTTAGTGATCTTGTAGATGTGTATTTTGGTTCTCAAAACATTACCCAAGTAAATGGTCAAGGCCCAGACAATGGCTCTCAATACAGATCTATCATATTTTATCAAGATGATGCTCAGAAAAAAATTATTGAAACTAAAGTAGCCATACTAGAAAAAGAAGTAGGTGAAGGTAAAGTAGCAGCGCAGATCTTCCCATTCCAGAAATTTTGGGTGGGAGAAGATTACCATCAAAATTATGAACGCCTGCACCCTAATCAATCTTATATTAGAGGGGTCTCTGTGCCTAGATTAAATAAGTTCAAGAAAAAATTTCCGCAATTATTAAAAGAAGGCGGAGGGCATTAATTAATATAAATTTCTATAAAAAGTCGCTGGATCGAATTATCTAGCGACTTTTTTTGTGGCTTTAATCTCAAAAAGCAAGGGGTACATTTTGTCTTTTAACTCATACAAACCGTCCTTGTTTTGTTCCAAATCTGGAAAGA
This sequence comes from uncultured Ulvibacter sp., assembly GCA_938041335.1. Lineage (GTDB taxonomy): Bacteria > Bacteroidota > Bacteroidia > Flavobacteriales > Flavobacteriaceae > Patiriisocius. The sequence continues at coordinate 45,483 of CALIAF010000003.1, forward strand.
CATCATAAGGTGATGCGTCCATTTCATTAAACAAATCAATACGTAAACCGGCAGCTATGAGTGATTGGATTACCTCACTTAAACTGTGATTCCAACCATACTCTTTACTTATTATTTTTGCTTTATCATCGGCATAAGTACCTTCATACTCTTCGTAAATGGCACCTTTGTGGTGATAGGCATATTTCATCACAGATTTTCCTGTAGTATAATCGTACATCCAAACGATAGGATGAAAGTCAACGATATAAAAAGTACCGCCATCCTTTAAGCGTTCACTAATCATTTGTGCCCAGGGTTTTAAATCTGGCAACCAGCCAATGGTGCCATAACTAGTAAAAACAACATCAAAGGTTTCATTAACGTGCTGTGATGTATCCAACACATTACAACAAACAAAAGAAGCATCTTGTTTTAACTCATCATTTAATTGCTGCGCGAGCGCCACTGCTTTATCAGATAAATCAACTCCAGTGCAGGTTGCTCCCATCCTACTCCAACTCAATGTGTCCTGTCCAAAATGACATTGTAAATGCAATAATGATTTACCAGAGACATCACCAATGGCATCCAGCTCGTAGGTGTTTAAACTCGACTTTCCAGCTTTAAATCCTTCAAGAAAATAGAAGTCACTATCGGTATGGGCATCTACTTTTTGGTTCCAGGTCTCCTTATTCGTTTTAAATGCTTCGTCAAAATTCATACTATACTTATTATCTTATTTATTGTGGTTCCCATTACAATAAGGCATGTTTTCACTTTTACCACATCTACAAAAAGATGCTCGGGTTTCTTTTACTTCTTCTGTACCATCCTCGTGTGTAATTGTTATTGCACCTAAAACGATCATGGGTCCGTTTGCTATTAAATTTACTTTTGTCATACTCATCGCCCGCTTAGGCGGGTGTCTTTTAAATTATATTCTCGCAAAGGCAAGAACCTTATCATTATTGATTGCTTAAAGATAGTATAGCCTAGGGGCATTTCATTATTTTTACTAAAATTTTTTACAATGAAAACATACGTCATATTACTACTCGTTGCTTTTATCTTTTTATCCTGTAATGAAGGGAATAAAAAAGTGGAGCATATTTCAGAAGCAAACACAGAACAAAACACTTTAACCACGGCCGAAACTATTGCTTATAAAAATGGTTTAGAAAAATTTGAACAACTAGATCAAATAGACTTTACCTTTAATGTAGATAGAGGTGAAAATCATTTTGAGCGCTCTTGGCAATGGAAACCTAAAGAGAATGAAGTTACCTATATTAGAGAGAAAGACACCGTGACCTATAATCGAGCTGCTATGGATAGCATTGTGATGCAGTATGACAATGCATTTATTAATGACAAATACTGGCTACTTGCGCCTTTTAATTTAGTCTGGGATGAAGGGGTTACTTTTAGTACAACCCACAAAGAAAAAGCGCCTTTGTCTGGCAAAGAAGCAAATGTACTTACCATCACTTATGGAGACAAAGGAGGATACACTCCTGGAGATGCTTATGACCTATATTACGGCGATGACTTTTTGCTAAAAGAATGGGTTTTTAGAAAAGGAAATGATTCTGTGCCTTCTATGACAACAACCTGGGAAGATTATAAAGATTTTAATGGAGTCAAGATTGCCACGATGCACAAAGACAGTATTGGTAATTTTAAACTTTACTTTACGGGTATAAAAGTAAACTAGCGTTTTAAAAACCGAATTACCTCGAGGTCTTTGCCTTTTTCATCTTCAATAGATACAAAATAGAGTCCGCGAGTTAGGGTACTTACATCTACTTTCATATTTGCATCTTTATTAAAACTACCGGCCACCCTAGATATTCTTCTACCACTAGTATCATACACACTTATAAATAGCGGGATAGTTTGATTATAAAGAATAGTAAGTTCGTTACCTACAGGATTTGGGAAAACAATAGGGCTGACCTCAACACCGCCAGAGAAACAACGATCTGCAAAATCGAAGGCTTGATTGCCCACCTTAATCCCTATTTTTCTTCCAGGTATATCATCTATTGGTGGATGAATCCCACCCCAAATTCGTGATAAACTTGTTTGGTCACTTGCATCTCTATACGTTGCCCATTGCAATTGCATGTCTTCTGTTGGCCCTAATTCAAATACTAGAAAATCAAATTGATTGATATTAAAGACGCCCATTCCACCTGGAAAATACTCACTCCCAGTAAATTGTGTAAGCACCTCTGCAGCTGCTCTAGAGAAGGTAGAATGCCCACTAACATAGCCAGCAAAAGGGGGCGTAACAAAAGAAGCTCGTTGGTACGGAAACCATTCTTCTGCTAAAATCCAATCTACTCCAGCAACATCTATAGTAGGTTCTATTATAAAATCTGGACCTCTCCAACTGTATAATTTTATTTTATTTAAGTTTTCTTCAAAATCACCAACCAATGGATCATCAATATCTACTAGCTCAATATACCCTTCAATTAAAGGAATACCGTGAGGGTCGTATCGTGGTAAAGAAGGATCTGTAGACTGTCCTTTAAACGACATATATCGTATCGCGCTAATAGGCCTAATGTAATCATAGTACCCTTTTAGACCCCAGGCAGAAATTGCACTATCATGCATAGCACCTCCTAAAACAAAATAAGATTTTACATCCCACTCCAGATCAGAAAGCACGTCGCCCTCTCCCTTATATTTTTTAACAAGATCAGGTTGATCGCTTACATAATTCAAGATCGTAAACCAGTGCCCAGGAGGGGTCTCACTTTCTGGTCCATCAGCCCAAAACTCAGCTAAAACTCTCGTGTAATCGCTTCGTTTTACTAATTGCTCCACATATGGAGTATTTGTTATTGGATTAATATCTCTACCTAAACGAGGATCACCACCGTCTACATAATTGTAAAATGATTTATACTCTTCAAAAGTTTCTGGAAGCACATCAACATCAGTGTTCCCTATACTACGTGGAGAAATATCGATTATCTGTTCATTTTCTTGCCCTAAATGTGAAGACCAGACAGACACCATCGCGAAGCCCCATTTATATGGATCATCTATACCAAGCCCTTCTTGAATATAAGATGGATCACCTGGATCATTATATACCCAGTAGGTATCTCCGTCTCGTTCAACAATAGACAAATCATCATCTGTCATAGCAAATGGAGTTACAAAACCCCATTCTGGACTTAAAAATTCTGGTGTACCTCCTGCGATAGTATTTCCACTTTGATCCACAAAATTCTCAATCTTAAGTGGCTGCCATCTATTAGGAAATTCTAACATATCATTACCAGAGATATCTGTGTTTAATTCAGAATTTACAGGCTCATAAAACTGATTTACATAATCATTAGCCTCATTTGATCCATCTCCCAAACCATAAGCGATCATTTCTTGAGCCATATAGTTTCCTAGTGCGGCTGCGTCCCCAAGTTGATAATTGACACTCGCATTTGCCGTATCATATCCTTCTAGCTGCATTAAATCATCCATAGCATCAAAGATGGTCTCTTCGCCTGGCGAATTTAAAAAACGATGTTTCATCAATCTATAGACTGCGTAACTCAATGCTTTTTTTCTTGACTCTTCCACACTTTCTGAAGGTGAAAACCCATCAAAATCGCAGAAATAATCTCCTACTTGTTTTCCTAAAAAGAAAGTCTGCGCCTCATCATCAAAAACTGCCCAAGCATCGTACATTAAAACAGAAGAGTGATATAAATTACGTGCATGTACGGTAGGTCTAGCAAAATCATTACGAATTCCTATAAGCATCACTTCATTCCACTCACGTGCAATGGATTGCGATTGCACAGAAAAAATGCAAAACAAACTACATAGAGATATTAAAAATATACGCATAGAAACAAATGTAAAAATAATTGTATACAAGAATACTAAAAAGCGCTTTAAATCGGTAAACTGTGCTCGTAAAATATTCATGCAATCGTTATTAGAAATAGAGTACAATACCATATTAATCATTATTTTTGAAGGAGTCCATTAATTAAACCAACAGATGTACACAAACTCTTTAGCATTTGCACAACAATGTGACCGTGAGGATACGTTGGCGCATTTCAGAAATAAATTTTTACACCCTACAGACAAAGACGGTAAACAGCTTGTTTATCTCTGCGGAAATTCTCTAGGCTTGCAACCTATTGCTGCTGCAAGCTACATTACTAACGAGCTAGAAGACTGGGCAAAACATGGTGTAGAAGGGCACACAGATGCAGAACATCCATGGTTGCCTTATCACGAATTTCTAACAAAGAGTATGGCAGAAATAGTTGGTGCAAAACCGTCTGAGGTGGTCATTATGAATACACTGACGACAAACCTCCATTTAATGATGGTCTCCTTTTATCAACCTACTAAGACTAAATATAAAATTGTTATTGAGAGTGATGCTTTTCCTAGTGACAAGTACGCCATGGAAAGTCAATTAAAATTTCACGGCATAGACCCAAAAGACGGCCTCATTTTATGGAAGCCGCGCGAGGGTGAAGATATTTGTAGATATGAAGATCTAGAACTAATAATGCAAGAGCAAGGTGATGCTATTGCACTCTTAATGATAGGAAGCACTAACTATTATAGCGGTCAACATTTTCCTTTAAAAAAGATTACAGACCTAGGCCATTCTCATAGCTGTATGGTTGGTTTTGATCTTGCACATGGAGCCGGAAATATTGCGCCAGATCTGCATAATACAGGTGCAGATTTTGCCGTGTGGTGTACCTATAAATATCTAAATAGTGGCCCAGGAAGTTTGGGTGGATGCTTTGTGCATGAACGTCACGCAAACAATGAAAAATTAAATCGTTTTGCAGGATGGTGGGGGCATAACAAAGACACTCGATTTAATATGCGTCACGATTTTGACCCCATGCCAGGAGCAGAGGGATGGCAATTAAGCAATCCACCTATCTTATCTATGGCAGCTATTAGAGCGAGTCTTGATACTTTTGCTGAGGCGGGTTTCACAAATCTAAGAGCCAAATCTGAAAAACTTACTGGCTTTTTAGAATACCTGCTTGATCAACTGAACAACGACCAGATTAACATTATTACACCCAGAAACAAAAATGAACGTGGCGCTCAATTAAGTATTCAGGTAAAAAGCGCAGATAAAAATATGCATACAAAACTTACCAAAGCCGGCGTAATTAGTGACTGGAGAGAACCAGACGTAATTCGAGTAGCGCCCGCTCCATTGTATAATAACTTTGAAGATGTATATGAGTTTGTACAGCGATTAAAAAAATTGCTTTAAAACGCAAAAACATAAAAATTAATGAAGTCTCGACTTCGTTAAACAAGACAACATAATAAATGACAGAAAATAAAAACATTTTAATCATTGGCGCAGGACTTTGCGGGAGTCTTCTTGCACTTAGAATGGGGCAACGTGGCTTTAAAGTAACACTTATTGAAAAGCGTCCAGACTTAAGAGATGTCACCCAAGATGCAGGTAGGTCTATAAATCTCGCTCTAAGCGATAGAGGTTTACGAGGTCTTCGGCTAGCCGGAGTTGAAAAGGAAGCAAAAAAATTATGCATCCCAATGTTAGGGCGCATGATTCACGATAAAAAAGGAAACACCTTTATGAGCAACTATAGTGGCCGTGAGGGTGAGTTTATCAACTCTATTTCCCGCCCAGGATTAAACATGATGCTTCTAGATGCGGCAGAAGCTTTGCCCAATGTCAATATTATTTTTAACCAAGGGTGTACCAGTGTAGACCTTGAAAACGCAAGTGCAATTTTTGAAGATTATAAGACGAAAGAAAAAACAGAATTAAAAGGGGATATCATTTTAGGAACCGATGGAGCAGGTTCAATGGTGCGAAGAAGCATGTTCAATGATAGAAAATTCTTATTCAGCTTTTCACAGGATTATTTAACACACGGCTATAAAGAAATCACCATACCAGCAACTAAAGAAGGTGGTTACAGAACAGAAAAAGGAGCATTACACATCTGGCCAAGAGGTGAAGACATGTTGATTGCCCTCCCTAATCTAGATGGTAGCTTTACGGTTACCTTGTTCGCACCTTACTCAAATAGTGAGTACTGTTTTGACAATCTAACCACCCCAGAAATGGTGACGGCTTATTTTACAACAGAATATCCAGATGCAGTGGCCTTAATGCCTAATCTGGTTCAAGAATTTTTTGACAATCCAACAGGGCCTTTGGGCACCATTAAATGTTCTCCCTGGAATAGCTACGGAAAAACCCTAATTTTAGGAGATGCGGCTCACGCCATTGTCCCTTTTTACGGTCAAGGAATGAACGCTTCTTTTGAAGATGTTGTGGTTTTTGATGAAATATTAGATCAACAAAAAGAAGACCTATTAGACTGGAAAAAAGTATTTTATCAATATGAGCAAGCCCGTAAATTTGACACTGATGCTATTGCAGATCTTGCTGTAGATAACTTTCACGAAATGAAAGAACACACGGCAAGCCCTCTATTTCAAGAAAAACGGAAGATTGAGATGTTATTAGAATCGCAATTTCCAACGGCATATTCAAGCAAGTATTCATTGGTAACATTCAATGAAAACATAGGGTATGCAGAAGCCCTTAGAAAAGGAAGAGCTCAAGATAAAGCCATCTTAAATTTGCTTGATGATGGGAAGATAAGTACAGAAGATGCGCCAGATCAATTATTAAAAATAGTAAAAAGTGAAACTGAAGCCATGCTACACGATGATGATGTGGTAGGCAGTTTATAAATATGAAACAATATAATGGGAGTTATTAAAGACAAAGCAACACCAAGAGGTGCATATCCGCATATAAAGCGTGCGGGAGATTTTTTATTTGTGAGCGGGACGAGCTCGCGTTTACCAGATAACAGCATTGCTGGAGCAAATAAAATAGACGAAATGGGAACCATTTTTCTAGACATCAAAGAGCAAACGCGTGCCGTTTTAAATAACATTAAAGACACACTCGCTACAGAAGGTGCTACACTAGAAGACGTGGTTGATGTAGGTAGTTTTTTAGTAAATATGAACGATTTTGGAGGCTATAATCAAGTCTACGGAGAGTTCTTTAGTAAAGAAACAGGACCTGCGCGCACCACTGTTGCAGTGCATCAATTGCCGCACCCCCATCTTGTGGTAGAAATTAAAGTAACAGCGTATAAGCCTTTATAAAAGTTTATGGAAAATGAATTTGCAAATGCAATGTCGCAAAGAAGCGATGACGATTTAATCAAAATTGTCACCGCAGAAAGAGATAAATACAATCTAACCGCACTTGAAGCGGCAGATTCTGAAATTAAAAAGCGCGCCATTGATACGAGTAAGTTTGAAGAAATACAACAAAAAACAACTAAAGAAAGAGTTGCAAAAGACATAGTTGACTCAAACTTAGCTGGTTCTGGAGCACGGTTTTTAAATCATATTATTGACTCTATTATCTGGATCATTGCTACTACGATAATAATTACCATTCTCGCTCTAGCCTTCGGCGATATTATCACTCCTGTATTGCCACTTATTTCCTTGTTCTTATTGCTAGCAACCTTCTTTGCCTATTACGCGATACTGGAAATTAAATTTCAGAAAACTATTGGGAAATTTATTACAAAAACCAAAGTGGTAAAAGTAAATGGGGATGAACCTGAAGAATCTGACATCATAATGCGCACCTTGTGTAGACTTGTTCCTTTTGACCGAATTACATTTTTATTTATGCAAAACGGAATTCACGACACGCTTTCAAAAACAAAAGTAGTGAAAGACAACATGCTTGATGAGATAAAAAAATGAGACTTTACATAACCTTCATAGCGCTAATTTTGGGTGTTTGCAGTTTTGCACAGCAAAAAACACCTATAAACATTGGGGAGACAGTAATACTGACTTCAAAAATTTTAAAACAAGACAGAGCTTTAAACATTTATTTACCGGAGTCTTACGATGCAACATCATATAAAAAATATGAAGTAATCTATTTACTTGACGGCGGTATGGATGAAGATTTTTTACACATCGCAGGTTTGGTTCAGTTTGCAAATTTCTCATGGATTAGTATGATCCCTGAGAGTATCGTGGTGGGTATTGTAAACATAGACCGCAAACACGACCTTACTTTCCCAAGTAATAGTGTGCGCGACAAAAAAGAATTTCCCACAACAGGAGGCTCTGCAGATTTTATACAATTTATCACAAATGAGGTACAACCTTATATCAATTCAAACTATAACGTTTCGGAAACAAAAACGTTAATTGGGCAATCATTAGGTGGTCTGCTTGCTTCGGAAATACTATTAAAACAACCTTCAGCTTTTACTAATTATATCATTGTAAGCCCTAGTACTTGGTGGGATGACCAATCCATTTTAGACCTAAAACCAAAAAAGCTTGATGGCTTCAAAAACATTCATATTTCAGTAGGGAAAGAAGGACCCATGATGGAAACAGGCGCTACAAATTTATATTATACCTTATGGCAAGCTTATGGGGACAATGCCGCGGTTTCCTATGAATATTTAAAAGAGCAAGACCATGGTGACGCATTGCATCTTTCTGTCTATAAAGCATTTCAGGAAATGTCTGCCAACTCAAAAGAAGACAAAAAATAATGGAAAAGATTCTAAACTACATCAACGGAAGTTATTGTGAACCTACTTCAGGCAAGTGGCTAGATAACTATAACCCAAGTACGGGCCAAGTGTATTCACAGATACCAGATAGCGACGCCAGTGACATTTCTGAAGCATATAAAGCAGCAGAAAAAGCCTTTCCATCTTGGAGCAATGCTACCATTGATAAGAGGAGTAGAATTTTAATACGAATTGCTGATCTGATAGAAGAAAATCTAGACCGTCTTGCCGCAGCAGAAGCAAAAGATAATGGAAAACCACTTAGCCTTGCTACGGCAGTAGACATCCCGAGAGCCTCTGCAAATTTTCGTTTTTTTGGGAATGCGATTACGCAGTTTGCATCACAAGCACATGAGAGTGTAGGGATGAATACGATGAATTTTACGCTACGAGAACCACTGGGAGTAGTAGGATGCATCTCTCCCTGGAATTTGCCATTATACCTTTTTACATGGAAAATCGCTCCTGCCCTAGCCGCTGGTAATTGCGTCGTAGCAAAGCCCAGTGAAGTGACTCCAATGACTGCGTATTTATTAGGTGCAATTTGCACACAAGCGGGGTTACCAGCTGGTGTGCTAAACATCGTACACGGAAATGGCCCACAAGCAGGAGAAGCTATTGTGGTACACCCTAAAATTAAAGCGATCTCATTTACGGGAGGCACAAAAACGGGTGAACACATTGCAAGAACAGCTGCTCCTATGTTTAAAAAATTATCACTTGAATTGGGTGGTAAAAACCCAAACCTCATCTTTGCAGATTGCAATTATGGAAAGATGCTAGCGGTGACTATAAAATCTTCTTTTGCAAATCAAGGGCAAATCTGTCTCTGCGGAAGTCGCATATTTGTAGAAGAGTCCATTTATGAGAAGTTCAAAAAAGATTTTGTAGCCAAGGTTTCTTCCATGAAAGTAGGAGATCCTTTTGATAGTAAAACGCAAATGGGAGCTTTAGTATCAAAACCGCATCTTGAAAAAGTGATTTCGTATATTAACCTCGCAAAAGAAGAAGGTGGAACGGTTCTTTGTGGTGGACAAAAGGTTGCTGTTGCCGGTAAAGAAAATGGGTATTACCTTGCCCCAACTGTAATAGAAATACCAAACAATCAATGTCGTGTAAACCAAGAAGAAATTTTTGGCCCCGTAGTTACTTTAATCCCATTTAAAACAGAGGCCGAAGCTATTGCTATGGCAAACGATGTAAAATATGGTTTATCTGCAACAGTATGGACAAGTAATGTGGATAAAACAATGCGACTCTCCAAAAAACTAGAGGCAGGAATTGTTTGGGTAAATACTTGGCTCAATAGAGATTTAAGAACCCCTTTTGGTGGTATGAAAGAAAGCGGTGTAGGTAGAGAAGGAGGTTTTGAAGCACTTCGGTTTTTTACAGAACCAAAAAATGTTTGTATTTCATGGACAGATGAAAGTAGTGAGTAGTGAGTAGTGAGTAGTGAGTAGTGAAAGTTCGATAATAATAAAAAAGAGTAGCATTTAAATAACAATACATATGAATATAGATTTAACAGGTAAAAATGCTTTGGTCTGTGGCAGCACAGCAGGAATAGGAAAGGCTATCGCTATGCAGTTTGCAGAAAATGGGGCTACGGTAACCTTAGTGGCTCGAAATGAAGAAAAACTAAAAGAAACCCTAATAGAATTACCTCACGAGAAAGGGCAAAAGCACAATTACTTTGTTGCAGATTTTAGTAATCCGGACGAAGTGCGAGAAAAAGTAGCTATTGCTAAAGAGCAAAAGATCTGGCATATTTTAGTAAACAATACAGGAGGCCCAAAAGGAGGACCTATTTTTTCTGCACATCCATCAGAGTTTAAAAATGCTTTTTCGCAACATTTAGAATGCAATCAGATTATGGTACAGGCCGTTGTTCCAGGAATGAAAGAAGCGGATTATGGTCGTATTATTAATATTATCTCTACCTCTGTTAAACAACCCATTGATGGCCTGGGAGTGAGTAACACGATTCGTGGCGCTGTAGCGAACTGGAGTAAGACCTTAGCAAACGAGTTAGGGCAATTTGGAATTACAGTAAACAATGTATTACCAGGGTTTACAGCGACAGATAGGCTAGCAGATATTATTAAGAATGCCTCAAAGCGTTTTGATGACTCTGAAGAGAAAGCCACCGCTTTTATGAAAAGTATTGTCCCAGCAAGACGTTTTGCACAACCCGGAGAAGTGGCTAACGCTGTTGCTTTTTTAGCCAGCGAAGCAGCCAGTTATATCAACGGTGTAAATCTACCAGTAGATGGTGGGCGCACAAAAAGTTTATAAGATTAATGTAAATTACACCTATGGAAAAGCGCAAATTAAGAATTAACGGTCACTCCCATTTACTTCCTTACCCTGAGGAGATTCCTGATTTTATGCAAGAGAAAGGGATTTTCTGGGTGGATAAAGACCGTAAATTCATGCTCCAGAAAGATTGGAGCCGCCCTGTTACTGATTCTAGTTTTTTTCTAGATGAAAAACTGGCATGGATGGAAAAAAACAACTTAGATCATGCTGTTGTTTTAAACCTCTCTCAGCTCTACGGAAATGGTTTACGTTTAGAAGAAATGAAGCAAGCCCTTCGTTTTCAAAACGATTTTAACGCTAAAGTGCAACGAGAGAATCCATCAAAATTTACTTGTGGCTTTGTCGTACATCCTGGTGTGGTACAAGGTGCGTTGTGGGAAATAGAACGTTGCGTAGAAGATTTAGGGATGCAATTACTTTGCCTACCTACTCATTATATGGATACCATAGGAACTTGGCGTTGTATTTTTGATGAAGAGAACGAGCCTATTTTTGAGATGGCAAGCAAGTACAATCTTGCGGTGGAAATTCATCCCTATGATGGCGAAAAATTTATTAAACTAGAAAATACCTCATGGCGTTTTCACTTAATATGGATGCTTGCACAATGTGCAGATGCCTATCACTTCTTGACACTAAATGGGTATGCAGATAAGTACCCTAATATGCGAACCTGCTTTGCGCACGGCGGCCAATTAGCACAAATGAATTTAGGAAGACGGATACAAGGCTTTGATGGCAGACCAGATTTGTTTGAAGGAAAATCTCACCCTAGAAAAGCAGTGGGACATAAAAACATCTTTTTTGACACACTCGTGCACGATACAGGTGGGCTAGAATTACTACTGAAAAATCAAGGTTCAAAACAAATCGTGATGGGATTGGATGACCCGTATCCGCTGGGAGAAATGGAAAGTGAACAACAGTCTTCTTATCCTGGAAAAATATTGGATTTAGCTAAAGAACGAAACATTTTAAATCAAGACCAATGTGACGCGATCTGGGAAGAGAATGTGATACAATGGCTATGTGGTGATGATCAGGTTGCAAAAGACGCATTGGTTAAAAGAATTTTGAGTTAATTTTTTTAGAGAAAAGAACAAAGACGCTGACTATGTCACACTGAGCGCTGTCGAAGTGCAATTGAATCACAAACCACCAAAGACCAAAGACTACAAAAAAATGGATTTTCTCCCAGACCATATAGACGAATACGCTGTAAAACACAGTCAAGAAGAACCTGAACTTTTACAAGAACTTACAAAAGAAACTTGGCAAAAAGTTCTGGCTCCTGTAATGTTGAGTGGTCATTATCAAGGGAGAGTATTAAGTATGATCTCTAAACTGGTTTGCCCCATGAATATTCTAGAGATTGGCACATACACAGGGTATTCTGCCTTATGTTTGGCAGAAGGAATGAAAAAAGAAGGAACACTGCACACCATAGACATTAATGAAGAACTGCACGATTTTCAGCGAAAATATTTTGACAAATCGGGCTACGGGAAACAGATTATACAACATACTGGAAATGCCCTAGAAATAATACCAACCTTAACACAAAAATTTGATCTTGTTTTTTTAGACGCAGATAAAAGCAATTACCCAAAGTATATAGATAGCGTGCTCCTTAAAATGAATAAAGGTGGAGTGCTCTTAAGTGACAATGTGTTGTGGTATGGTAAAGTTGCTGCACCTACTAAAGAGAAGGATATTGATACTATCGCCTTAAAAGAATATAACAGGCTCATTAACGAGCATCCGCTGCTCGAGAGCGTTTTATTGCCTATCAGGGATGGGTTAACGATTAGTCGGGTGGTATGATTTTGTTTTTTATATTTACAGTATAACCATGATCGAAAACTTAGGATAACCTGAGTATGTTACTGGATAACCATGATAAAAGTGACTATATAACGAGTTAGCAATAATTTAGAAATGCCTGTAAAACCGGATTCAAATTCAGAACATCTTCAACTTGCCATAACAAGTGAAAAGAAATTCCATCAAACTTTGACAGTCATTGTTAAGAATTCGAACGTAATGGTACAGCCTACATTTGCACCTTACTTACATATTACTATGCATCCTTCAAAAGGAACGGATAAAAGGAAAAACTGTCATTTAAAAATTGAAAAACAGTATTTGAAAAAGTTCGACATTAATACAAGTAGTAAAATGAATAAAAAAAGAGAGAACTTGGTTGAATGGAATAGAAATGTTCCATGTAATTATGAGAGTCCTCTTGAACTAATATTTGCTTCAAGTCTAATTGAATCCAACAAAGCGGAATTATTTAAATATGATAACACTAAAATTATTGATTATTCTGGTGCTTTATATATGAATTTTTGGTTTACTACGTCTCATAGAACTGAACGTGATTTAAGTAGTAAAAGAGAGAGGATTATTCCCGATAGCTATCGGGATTGTCGAAGTCTGAAGCTTCACCGTATATACTAACCTTAATTCTCTCTTTTGTTCTTTCTGATTAATAACTAAAT
>CALIAF010000004.1 GCA_938041335.1 uncultured Ulvibacter sp.
ACAAAAAAATCCCCAACCTAAAATAAGATTGGGGATTCTAATATAATAATTGAAGTAGCTTATTTAACTTCCTCGAAGTCTACATCCTCTACATCTGCATTTTCTTCAGCTCCTGCGTCTGCCGTAGGCTCTCCTGTTGGAGCTCCTTCTTGACCTTCTGCTTGTGCTTTGTACATCTCTTCGCTAGCTGCTTTCCACGCTTCATTGATTTTATCAAGCGCCGGCGTGATCGCATCAACATTCTTCGTTTCGTAAGCTGCTTTAAGCTCAACTAAAGCTTCTTCAACGGGCTTCTTGTTATCTTCAGAAATCTTATCACCAAACTCTTTTAACTGCTTTTCCGTCTGGAAGATCATTCCGTCTGCTTCGTTAATTTTGTCTGCTGTTTCTTTCAACTTCGCATCTGCATCTGCATTAGCAGCTGCTTCTTGCTTCATCTTTTCAATTTCCTCATCTGTTAATCCAGAAGACGCTTCTATACGAATGTCTTGTTTCTTACCAGTAGCTTTATCCTCTGCACTTACCTTGATGATACCATTGGCATCAATATCAAAAGTAACTTCAATTTGAGGTACACCACGCTGAGCTGGTGGGATATCACTTAAATGAAAACGACCAATGGTCTTATTGTCGTTTGCCATAGGACGTTCCCCTTGCAATACGTGAATCTCTACACTTGGCTGATTGTCTGCTGCTGTTGAGAATACTTGACTCTTTTTAGTTGGTATCGTCGTGTTTGCTTCAATCAGTTTTGTCATTACGCTACCCATAGTCTCAATCCCTAGAGATAATGGTGTTACATCTAATAACAATACATCTTTTACATCTCCTGTTAAAACTCCACCTTGTATGGCAGCACCTACCGCTACCACCTCATCTGGGTTTACTCCTTTAGAAGGCGCTTTTCCGAAGAACTTCTCTACTGCTTCCTGAACTGCAGGAATACGCGTAGATCCACCTACTAAAATTACTTCATCAATATCGCTATTCGTCAATCCTGCAGCTTTCATTGCAGTCTGGCAAGGCTCTATCGTTCTTTTTACTAAATCGTCAATTAATTGCTCAAACTTAGCACGCGTTAATGATTTAACAAGGTGCTTAGGCCCGCTAGCTGTTGCAGTTACATACGGCAAGTTGATTTCTGTTTGTGCAGAAGAAGATAATTCAATCTTCGCTTTTTCTGCAGCCTCTTTTAAACGTTGTAATGCCATAGGATCTTTACGAAGGTCCATGTCATTCTCTTTTTTAAAGTCGTCTGCTAACCAGTTGATAATTTTTTGATCTACATCATCACCACCTAAGTGTGTATCACCATCTGTAGATAATACCTCAAATACACCATCTCCTAATTCTAGAATAGATACATCATGCGTACCACCACCAAAATCAAATACTACGATTTTTTGGTCTGTATTTTTCTTATCAAGTCCGTATGCTAATGCCGCCGCTGTAGGCTCATTAATAATACGCTCTACAGTTAATCCAGCAATTTGTCCAGCTTCTTTAGTTGCTTGACGTTGGCTATCATTAAAGTAAGCAGGTACTGTAATTACCGCACGTGTTACTTCTTGTCCTAAATAATCTTCTGCTGTTTTCTTCATTTTCTGAAGAATCATCGCACTTAATTCTTGTGGCGTATACAAACGACCATCAATGTCTACACGAGGTGTATCGTTATCCCCTTTTACTACTTTATAAGCAGCTCTTTCTGCCTCTTTAGTAGATTCAGTATACTTATTACCCATAAAACGCTTGATCGAAGCCACCGTTTTTGTTGGGTTAGTTACCGCCTGTCTTTTTGCAGGGTCACCTATTTTAATTTCGCCGCCTTCTACAAAAGCGATCACAGAAGGTGTTGTTCTTTTACCCTCTGCATTAGGGATTACAGTTGGCTCACTACCTTCCATCACCGAAACGCAGGAGTTGGTTGTACCTAAGTCAATTCCAATAATCTTACTCATATCTATTATGTATTTAAATTCTAATTCTTTTTATGTGTACTTCGGAAATATGAATCACTCGAAGACGATTCTCTTAAGACAAGTTTTATGCCAACGAGAGGTGACTGACAAGGTGACACCTTGAAATCGAAAATGAAATCGAAAACGAACTTGAATAAAGTGTTTAAATACTGTGTGAATGCAGTTCTGTCATTCTGAACTTGATTGAGAAAGTGGCAGATTTTTTTAATTAGTGCTTAGTAGTGAGTAGTGAAAACATTGTAAAATGAAATTAGTAATCTAGGCTAATCCCTAAGTGAGGCACGAACGTCCCGAAGCGTCCGGAGGGAAAAGCCCGCATCCACTGTCAACCTGAGCAGCCCGTCCCGAATTTATTGCGAGGGGCTAATAGTCCAAAACCGAAACAAATGACCTAAACAATAAAATCGAACACATTTGCCAAGAAAAATAAGTATCTTTCATTTTAAACCAAATAATTATGAAACACAAAGCAAAAGACTGGACAAAAACAGAATTACAAATCTATATTTTATTGATGTGTGCCAATGCAGATAAAAAAGAAACCGAAGAGGAGATAGCTATTATAAAATCTAAAGTTGATATCGAAACCTTTAAGAAAATGGAACAACTTTTCAGAAATGATTCTGAAGAAAAAAGACTAAAAAAAATAGATAGAAATATTCATCAACACGTATATAGCGCATTAGAACTTAGCATTTTTCAGCAAGAGGTATATAAGATTTTCTTTTCGGACGGAAAGTTTACAATGATGGAGAAAAGGCTAGACTGGACACTAGATAATATCCTATACTAATGGTACAGAGCATACTATTATCATTTTTATGTTGATTCTTTATTCCCTGTTGCATTCTAATAAAAGTAGACTATCTTAGGTGCTTAAAATTTCACTTTGACACAAGCAACATCAAACAAAAAACCCTGGCATTATATCGCATTATTAATCCTTGCTGGCGAAGCTGTCTTTATCCTTCCCTTTGTGCTAGCGAGAGTTTTTAGAGCGACTGTACTTGATGTCTTTAATGTGACTAACACAGAACTTGGCTATTGTTTTTCTATTTATGGCTTGGTGGCCTTGGGCTCCTATTTAATAGGTGGTCCGCTTGCAGATCGTTTTCCTCCTCGTAAATTAATGGGCGCGGCATTAGTGCTAACAGCGGCCGGAGGCTTAGTTTACGCCAATGACCCCTCATTAACAACACTTAAGATTTTATACGGCTATTGGGGCTTTACTACCATATTTTTATTCTGGGCTGGCATGATAAAAGCTACCCGCTTTTGGGGTGGCAGTGACAGTCAAGGAAAAGCTTTTGGTTTTCTCGATGGTGGTCGCGGTTTAGTGGGTGCCTTGTTTGGGCTATTGGGTGTTTTTATTTTCTCCTTATTTGTAAGTGATACTGCTTCAGAAATTGATGGATCAAATAGTGCAGCAGCGTTCCAATCTGTCATCCTTGTTTCGTCAGCAATCGTAGCGACTATTGGCGTGATTGTTTTCTTCTTTCTGAAAATAAAAAGTAGCAATGAAAAAGAAATATTAAAAGAACGCATCACATTTCAGAATATAAAAGAGGTACTGCGATTAAGAGCAGTATGGTTGCTAATGATCATTATTTTGTGCGCCTATGTAGGATATAAAATTACAGACATCTTTTCTTTATATGCAAGTGAAGTAATGGGCTATACAGAAGTAGAGGCAGCAAAAACCGGAACCTTCTTATTATTTATTAGACCTATAGTAGGTGTTCTTGTTGGTTTTCTAGCAGATCGCTCTAGAGCTTCTTTATATTTATGTATTGGGTTTGCACTCTCTATCGTTGGCGCTTTCTTATTTGCTTCTGGATATATAGCTAGTAGTGATGCATTGTTTTTCTCGACTATTGTGATTACAGCTGTTGGCGTTTATGCAGCACGTGTGCTCTATTTTGCCGTAATGAAAGAAGGAAGAATTCCGCTAGCATTAACTGGTACTGCCGTAGGTGTGATCTCATTTATAGGCTACACTCCAGACATTTTTGCAGGACCAATGATCGGCTACTTTCTGGATGGTTGGAAAGGAGTGCAAGGACATTCATATGTATTCTATACGCTGGCAGGTTTTTCCTTTGTTGGGTTTTTAGCGTCCATAGCATATCATAGACATTTCAGAAATAATAAAGCATCTTAATGCTATTAAAATTGCAAAATGAACAACACTACTTTTTTAAAAATATTCTTCATCTTCTTTGCGGTAGTTTTACTTAAAGGTTGCAAAAAAAGAACAATCCTTCCAGATCCTTTAGCAGCAGGATGGAAAGGGAATGCGGTTTGCGAAGTGATTGAAGAGAATGATAAACTGCGAACTTTAAAATGCACCTTCCCACCAGGGGTGGGTCACGAAAAGCATTATCATCCTCCTCACTTTGGGTATACCTTAGTAGGCAGTACATTTAGAATCACTAATGACAAAGGTACTAGAGAGGTGAATGTAAAAACAGGAAGCCATTTTTCTAAAGAAATAGAAACAACACACGAAGTGGTCAATATTGGCGATAGCACGGCGGTTTTTTTAATTATGGAGCCTAAATAAACATTTGATAAAACGCAGGGCTAAATTTTTTTGTTCTTTTTAATAGCGGGCCATAGCATATCATTCTTATTTCAGAAAATAATAGTATTCGACCAAATACCATTTTTTGCCCTTATAATCACTTGGTTTTTAAAATATTATATGGTTTAATTATTTATATTTATAAAAACTAAAACCTTGACACATGACTTTTAAAACAAGCCTACTATTACCCCTTCTTTTCCTCGCCTTTGCTGGCTGTAACACAAACACTGCTTCTAAAGAAGAAATTGCTGAAAAAGAACGTATTGCATTCGAAAAGACTGCAGATTCTTTAGAACAAGAAAGCATAAAAAGGGATACACTTAATGCTAACATTAAAAATACTAGCGACGAAATTGATGCGCTATTAAACGAGATTAACAACTAATAAACCCCACTTATATGAAACTTAAAATTATTATAGTATTGATACTAACCGCTTTTATTAGCTTTTCTGCTCAATCTCAAAATGGCAAAAGCCAGAATAAAAATAAGGGTAAGAAAGAAATGGTTAACAATAAAGCAGAGCAAATGAAAAATAAAAATGCTCAGAAGCAAGACAAAGAAATACAAAAAGCAAAAGAAAAAGGCAAAGAAAAGATAGAAGACCTCAAAGAAAATAAAGAAAAAATTTATTCGGATAAGGATCATGATAAAAGTGATGATGATGGGAACTTTTCAAAAGATGACGACGATTTTGACACGGAACACAAAGACGGTGACAAAGACGGTGACAAAAGAAAAAAAAGCAAGAACAAAAACAAAGGCAAAGAAAAATCTAATAACGGAAACGCCTACGGTAAGGACAAACAAGGCCTAGAAGGTCGCGAATTTGGGCAAGAGCGAGCAAGACAAGCCAAATTAAAAAATACAGAAACAAACGAGAAACTTAAAGAGACGGTAATCATCACACAGACGAAGCTACCTACTTTTCAAGAACGAATAGAAAAGGCAAAAAACATATTGTTGGAACAAAAACCTCAACTTTCTACAGAGGTGTTTCAAGAAAAATCAATGAAATTAGAAGAGGCGGTGCGTAAAATGTCAACACTAGAGAAACTAGTTTCAGATGCAAAAGCATTAAAAGAATAATACGTAATACTAAACCTAACGTCGATTTAATCTTATCTCGGCGTTAGGCTTATTACAAACCAAACCTGTCTTACATTTCTCTCCTCTTTTTCAGTCACCAGTAAAGCCTGTCCCTGAGCTTTATTTTTAAAGTGTATACACCATATTCTTGGTTCTTTCCTCCTTCTTCTATTTTCCCTTTGTTAAAAATTCTTCATGAATTCCCTCCATTCTTCATTGGTCATTCAAATAAAACATCATACATTTATTCTATGACAGAAGAAGCGCACGAAATAGAAAACAAAGCCATCGCGCAGGAGTATAAAAACTTGCTCAAGATTAGCTATCGCAATTTAACTGCGGCAGATAAAAAGTTGATCCGTTCTGCCTTTGAGGTCGCTGTAGATGCGCATAAAGAGCAGCGCCGAAAAAGTGGAGAGGCATATATTTTTCATCCTATTGCTGTAGCAAAAATTGTGGCAGCAGAGATTGGCCTGGATGCCACCTCTATTGCTTCTGCATTATTACATGACGTTGTTGAAGACACTTCGTACACCTTGGCAGATCTTGAACAGCTTTTTGGGGAGACGGTGGCGCGTATTGTTGATGGACTTACTAAGATTGAAAAGTTGTCAGTGGATGGAGATGTATCCATGCAGGCAGAGAATTTCAGAAAAATGTTTCTTACCCTTAATGATGACATACGTGTTATCATTATAAAAATTGCAGATCGTTTACACAACATGCAAACGATGGACTCCATGCCAGACTATAAACAGGTAAAAATAGCTTCGGAAACTTTATATATCTACGCACCGCTCGCCCATCGAATAGGGCTCTATAATATTAAAACACAACTGGAAGATCTTGGGTTAAAATATACCGAACCCGAAGTCTACGCAGACATACTAGGAAAAATAAAAGAGAGTAAAGAAGAGCAAGACGTCTATATTGAGACCTTCTCAAAAACAATAAAAGACAGTTTAAATGATGAAGGGCTAAACTATGATATTAAGGGCAGGCCGAAATCAATTTTTTCTATAAGACGTAAAATGCGCGCACAAACGGTCACGTTTGATGAAGTCTACGATAAGTTTGCCGTACGTATTATATATAAGAGTGACTTAGCCAACGAAAAATTTCTGGCCTGGAAAATTTACTCTATCGTAACAGATCATTTTAGACCTAATCCCGTGAGACTTCGGGATTGGATATCATCACCAAAGTCAACTGGATATGAGGCGCTACACATTACCGTGATGGGCCCAAAAGGACGTTGGGTAGAAGTCCAAATACGCAGTGAGCGAATGAACGAGATTGCAGAAAAAGGATTCGCTGCGCATTTTAAATACAAGAATAAAAATAGTGATGATGGTGGGCTAGACTCATGGCTCAATAAACTACAAGATACTTTAGAAAATCAAGATATTAGTGCCGTAGATTTTGTTGAAGAATTTAAACTCAATCTTTATGCAAAAGAGATTTACGCCTTTACGCCTAAAGGTGATTTATACTCCTTACCAAAAGGAGCTACCGCATTAGACTTCGCCTTCCAGATTCATACTGAAGTGGGCATGCATACACGAGGGACAAAAGTGAATGGTAAATTAGTCCCGCTAAGTCGCGAACTTGTAAGCGGAGATCAAGTAGAAATCATTACAAGTGAGAATGCAAAACCAACCAATAACTGGCTAAATTATGCCACAACAGGTAAGGCAATTTCAAAAATAAAAACCGCTTTGAATGCCGATAAGAAAATGATCGCATTAGAAGGAAAGGAAGTCTTGATTCGTAAACTCAAATCGCTGAAAATTTCGTTAGACGAAAAAACAATCAATCAATTAGTAAGCTATTTCAAGTTAAAAACGAGCTTAGATTTATTTTTTAGAGTGGGTTCTGGTATTATAGACAACAAACAGCTCAAAGAATTTGCGGCGACTAGAAGCAATGCACTGGTAAGTTTCTTTAAAAAAATTAGAAAACCTACCACTCCGCCAGATGTCAATAAGGAAGAAATCACAGAAAAATTTGATCAATTAGTATTTGGAAAAGAAGAACAAAAATTAGATTATAAACTGTCTAAGTGTTGTAATCCTATTCCGGGTGATTCTGTTTTTGGGTTTACAACCATAAATGAAGGAATTAAAGTACACAAGAAAAATTGCCCCAATGCCGTACAACTGCAAGGCAATTATAACTATAGAATTTTACAAGCTACTTGGATAGATTCTACACAACGCGAGTTTAAATCTGAGCTA
This sequence comes from uncultured Ulvibacter sp., assembly GCA_938041335.1. Taxonomy (GTDB): domain Bacteria; phylum Bacteroidota; class Bacteroidia; order Flavobacteriales; family Flavobacteriaceae; genus Patiriisocius. The sequence continues at coordinate 7,896 of CALIAF010000004.1, forward strand.
CAACTAACAGGGATTGATACTATTGGTCTTGTTAACGAAGTGACAAAAGTAGTCTCAAACAACCTTAACATTGACATGCGAAGTGTACATTTTGATAGTAATGACGGTGTTTTTAAAGGTAAAATTGTAGTGGTCGTAAAAAACAAAAATAGTCTTGATAACTTGGTTCAAAACATTAAGAAAATAAATGGTATTGATAAAGTAACAAGGGCATAAAAGTCTTATTTTTAACCCTTGAAAATGAGTACAAAAACAGCACATAAAAATCAGGAAATCGTAAAGCAGGTTTTCACGGCCTTTCTAGAAGATAACGGTCACAGAAAAACACCAGAGCGATACGCCATCTTACAAGAAATTTACGATCAAGAAGAGCATTTTGATATAGAGTCACTCTATGTTAATATGAAGAACAAAAACTATCGCGTGAGCCGCGCTACCTTATACAACACCATAGAGTTGTTATTAGATTGTAAGTTAGTACGTAAACATCAGTTTGGTAAAAATCAGGCACATTTTGAGAAGTCTTATTTTGACAAACAGCACGATCACCTCATTTTAAATAGTGGTGAAGTGATAGAGTTTTGCGACCCACGAATACAGAATATCAAAAAGACAATAGAAGAAGTATTTGATGTAGAGATTACAAATCACTCCTTATACTTCTACGGAAATAAGAAAAACACGACCAATACTTAAATTATGGCAGTAGACTTACTACTAGGATTACAATGGGGAGACGAAGGCAAAGGAAAAATTGTTGATGTCCTCACAGCAGATTATGATATTATCGCTCGCTTTCAAGGAGGCCCTAATGCAGGACACACCTTAGAATTTGATGGCATAAAGCACGTACTGCGTACGATACCCTCAGGCATTTTTCATAAAAAAGCGATGAACGTGATCGGAAACGGTGTCGTGATTGATCCTGTCGTTTTTGTAAAAGAGTTAGAAGGTTTAGATCAATTTAACATTGATTATAAAGCAAAACTAATCATCTCTCGTAAGGCACACCTTATTTTACCTACCCACAGATTGCTAGACGCAGCAAGCGAAGCCTCTAAAGGAAAAGCAAAGATTGGCTCTACACTTAAAGGTATTGGCCCAACGTATATGGATAAAACCGGTAGAAACGGAATCCGTGTAGGAGATTTAGAATTGACCAACTGGAAAGAAAAATACAGAGCACTTGCTAATAAGCACGAGGCAATGATTGACTTTTACAATGTAGATGTTCAGTATGATCTAGATGAGATGGAAGAAGAGTTTTTCACTGCCGTGAAAATATTAAAAACATTAACCTTTATTGACAGTGAAGAATACTTGAACCAAGCCATGAAAGCTGGAAAAACTATTCTTGCCGAAGGAGCTCAAGGTTCCTTATTAGATATTGATTTTGGGACCTATCCATTTGTAACCTCATCTAACACCACCGCAGCTGGTGCTTGCACAGGTTTAGGGATTGCCCCAAATAAAGTAAAAGATGTCTACGGAATCTTTAAAGCATACACTACTCGCGTAGGTTCTGGACCATTCCCAACTGAGTTATTTGATAAAGTAGGAGCAGAAATGTCTAGAATAGGTCGCGAAGTAGGTGCAGTGACGGGAAGGCCAAGGCGTTGTGGATGGCTAGATTTGGTAGCTCTTAAATACACTTGCGAAGTAAATGGAGTGACACAGTTAATGATGATGAAAGGCGATGTACTTTCTGGATTCAAAAAATTAAAAGTGTGTACAGAATATAAATATAAAGGAGAAACAATTTCTCATCTACCATATAATATAGAACCTGAGAATGTAACTCCTATTTATACTGAGTTTGACTGCTGGAAAGAAGACTTGACTAAGATGACGGACCCATCACAATTCCCTAAAGAACTTGACGCTTATATAGACTTCTTAGAAAAAGAATTAAACATTCCTATCAAAGTAGTTTCTGTTGGTCCTGATAGAACACAGACGATACATAGATAATTTTAGTAACATACAGACGTTACTAGTTTAACAACAAAATACACGAATACTTTAAATTCGTGTATTTTTGTTTATTGCTAATATATCCTTGATTGAATAAAAATCTATACATATTTATTTTCTTATTTGTTCCTTTCTTCGGAAATGCACAAGTTGTTGTGGACACACTCAAGCAACAGATTAAGGTGCAATCTGGGTATATTGATATTAAGCCAGAATTACCAGATGCCATTGTATACACCAAAGATGCAGATGGTCAAGTATATATAGAACACGAAGGGATTGAGATGTGGTGTGATCAAGCTTATTTGTATACAAAAGACAACTTTGTCAAGGCTTATGGTGCTGTAAAAGTGACACAAGGCGATAGTATTAAAATGAATAGCGCCTACGCAGAATATAATGGGAATACCAAGTTTGCTTTTGCCAGTGGCGAGGTGGTAATGAACAACCCTCAAACCACTTTAAAAACCGACACCCTCTACTTTGATCGTATTAAACAACAAGCATTTTACAGAAGTGGCGGTACCGTAATAGATACAGCCAGCACCTTAACCAGTCGTGTAGGTCGCTACTACGCAGAAAAAAAGAAGTACTCGTTTTTATCTAATGTTAAGATTGATAATCCTGAGTATACCGTAAACAGTGAACAGCTCGATTTTTATTCAGAGACTGGAGGCGCATACTTGTACGGAGAGTCTACCATTGTAAGCGAGACCAGCACCGTGTATTGTGAGCGTGGTTATTATGATACCAGAGGAGATACGGGTTATTTTGTTAAAAACTCGCGAGTAGATTATAACAATAGAATATTATACGGTGATAGTATCTATTTTGATAGAAACAAAGGTTTTGCCTCTGCTACAAACAATATTAAAGTTTTAGACACCGCCAATCAAAGTACCATTAAAGGGCACTATGCCGAAGTGTTTAGAAAAAAAGATTCTGTTTTTATCACAAAACGAGCCATTGCAGCCACCTTGCGCGACAATGATTCTATTTATGTACACGCAGATACCTTACGTATTACCGGAAAAACGGAAAACAGAATCTTAAGAGGATATTACAAAGCACGATTATTTAAGAAGGGAACACCAGAAGAAGGAAGCACCAGTGGTAAGTCCGATTCTATTTTTATCAACGAAAAAGCGGGGATCACTAAACTCCTCACTGATCCTATTTTATGGATGGGAGAAAACCAAATGACAGGAGATACCATTCACATTTTAAGCAACACGGTCACAGAAAAACTAGACACCCTTAAAGTATTTAAAAATGCCTTTTTGGTACAAAAAGACACCTTGAACAGTTATAACCAAGTAAAAGGAGAACGCCTTATTGGGCTTTTTACTAATAATGAACTAGACACCGTTAACATTGATAAAAATGTAGAGGTGATTTTCTATCTCTATGGCGATGATGGAAAATTAACTGGTATTGACAAAACAACATCAAGTAGCTTACAACTCACCTTAGAGCATCAAGAAATTGTAGGTACTCGTTTTATTAATAGGGTTCCAGGTAAGATTTACCCTCCTTCAAAATTACCCGAAAGCGATCGTATTTTAGCCAAGTTTAATTGGCGAGGTGATGAACGGTTGTTAAGCAAAAAAGACTTGTTTTTAGGAAAACCCGCTCCATTTTTACCTAAAATAAAAGGTATACCGCTTCCTGAAGACGAAGGTGCCTTTTTTGATGAGCCCGCTGAAGGCGAAGATCCATTAGAAATTCCTGAGAATTCTAAGCTGAAACCCAAAGATTTTACAAATCGCCCTGAGGATCAAATACCCTTAAGGGAAAACGTAGATGAAAAGAAGGTCCTGAATCAAATTAAGAATGACAGCTCAGAAAAATCCAATGATGGTAAGGATGAGAAAATAGTGAAGGACAAAAAAGATAATGATAATTAAGAAGCTATGAAAGAAGACTTCTTTACCTATCAAGCGCAGACTACTCCTCACCCACTTGCCATGAATGTCTCTCACGCAAAAGGGAGTTATATTTATGACACTGATGGCGCAAAACATTTAGATTTTGTGGCTGGTGTTTCTGCTTGTAGTTTGGGGCATTGCCATCCACGCGTTACGGCAGCAGTTAAAAACCAAATAGACAAATATGCTCATGTAATGGTGTATGGCGAGTATATACAAGAGCCAGCAGTGCAACTTTCACAATTATTAGCACAGCTTTTACCTAGTTCTTTAGAAACTACCTACCTCGTTAATAGCGGCACCGAAGCTATCGAGGGCGCTATGAAACTAGCAAGAAGAGCTACGGGCAGAAAAGAGATACTGTATGCTAATAATGCCTACCACGGAAATACCATGGGTGCACTATCTGTGATGGGATTTGAAGATCGCAAAAAACCTTTTGAACCCCTCGTGCCTGAATGTCGTGCCATTACTTTTAATAATGTTCAGAACATTTCAGAAATTACAGAGACCACCGCCGCGGTTATTTTAGAAACGATACAAGGTGGTGCTGGGTTTATTGAACCCATAAACGATTTTCTTAAAAAAGTAAAAACGCGTTGCCAAGAAGTTGGTGCACTCTTAATTCTTGACGAAATTCAACCCGGTTTTGGGCGTACTGGTAAACTCTTTGGTTTTATGCACTTTGACGTTGTGCCAGATATACTGGTAATGGGTAAAGGGATGGGCGGCGGTTTACCTATTGGTGCCTTTACGGCTTCGAGAGATTTAATGGCACTTTTAAGTGACAATCCGAAATTAGGGCATATTACCACTTTTGGCGGCAATGCAGTGATCGCTTCGGCGGCATTAGCTACGCTGCAAGAGATTACAGAAACTTCTTTAATGAAAGACATCGAGGCAAAAGAAGCACTTTTCCGTAGTCATCTTACCCATCCTATGATTAAAGAAATAAGAGGTCGTGGTTTAATGTTAGCGCTACTTGTAGATTCTGGTGCGATTGCTTCGGAAACTATAATGAGATGCAAAACGCGCGGTCTCATTTTATTTTGGCTGCTATTTGAGCCAAAAGCAATAAGAATCACCCCTCCTTTGACTATTTCGGAAAAGGAAATAGTAGAAGGTTGCAAGATTATAATTGAAGTATTAGATGAATTAACAGAAGAATCTGCAAATTAAACAATTGTTTTTCAGCAATTTACATTCTTAAAATTCTGTTAATAACATTTTAACAACAATAGTGGTATACCTATTGAGCTGTATACAATCCAAGTATCTTTAAAATAGTCAGAAACTTTACCCCCTTTGTATGCAAAGACCAGGCGAGCAATCTAACCTATCTCTCACGCGTTTTGAATCCATGTTGAAAACTAACGACGTGTACTTCTTTGACGCTGAAGAATTTGAAACAATAATCCATCACTATCTAGAGATTGGTAAAATTGCACTGGCTAAAAAAGCCACCAAACTCGCACTCGAACAACATCCATCTGCATCAAGTCTTAGACTTTTTCAGGTTGAGATGTTCATTTTTGAAGATAAATTAGATCAGGCAGAGGGCTTACTTGAAGAACTTCAATTATTAGAACAATCTAATGAAGAGATTTATATTCAAAAAGCAAATATCTGTTCGCGTAGAGATAATCACACAGATGCAATATCCTTTTTAGAACGCGCTTTATCTTTAACTGATGACCAGGCAGATGTATTATCATTAATAGGTATGGAATATTTATTTCTTGATGATTACACAAATGCTAAGTTTCAATTTATGAAATGCTTAGAATTTGATGAACAAGACTATTCTGCACTTTATAATGTAATTTATTGTTTTGACTATTTAAAAGAGAGCGAAGCTGCCATAGATTTTCTCAATGATTTTCTAAACAAAAATCCATATAGTGAAGTAGCTTGGCACCAGATAGGAAAGCAATATTATTTTCTGAAAGATTACAAAAAGGCACTTGCGGCTTTTGATTTTGCCATTATTAGTGATGACGCCTTTATTGGCGCCTATCTTGAGAAAGGTAAAACCCAACAAAAATTAAAAAATTATGCAGGAGCTATTGAGAGTTATACGGTAACTCTTGGGCTGGACGACCCCACTTCTTTTGCCTTATTGAGAATAGGTAAGTGCTATGAAAAGTTAGGTGAGATGGAACTGGCACTTCAGTTTTATTTAAAGTGCGTTGAAGAAGATGGGCTTTTAGACAAAGCTTGGACAGCAATCACTGATTATTATTTTAGAAAAAAGGATTACCAGAAGTGCTTATACTATATAGACAAAGCGTTAAACATTGACAGTGAAAATGTACTCTACTGGAAAAGATACGCGACCATTTGTAAAAAACTCAACCTTTTTGAAGAAGCAGAGCACGGCTATAGGCGTACTCTAGAATTAGGAGATATAGAAATTGAAACTTGGATTGCACGTACCGACTTATTAATTCATTTAGGCGAGTTTAATTCTGCCATAAAAAACCTCAACCAAGCGACTGAGTTATTCACCAATCATCCAGAAATTGAGTATCGATTAGGAGGTTTATATTTTCATTTAAACGAACAAGCAAAAGGGCGCTTTCATTTAAATAATGCACTGAGAGAAGACGCTGAGTACGTGATCATTCTTGAAGAATTATTCCCTGTGGTCTACGAAAATCAATTGGTGAAACAATTAATCTCAAATCACCAAAATGCTTCTCTTTAAATGGAAGTGGTTTAAATTGTTATGTTCTAGCTAAAATTATTGATTTTAGTTTATCTCAAGTCTTTTTTGAGGTGCATAGCACCGCTACAAAACAATAAAAAGGCGAAATATGAATTAAAAAGAATAATTTTCTGGCAAATGGAAAAAGATTAAATCACTTCATTGTACTTTTGAGGTAAAACGAACCTTATGCCTTCAAGAAATTTACTACAATATGCTACTGTTTTATTTAAAGGTCTCGCTATGGGTGCAGCAGATGTTGTACCGGGAGTTTCGGGTGGAACAATCGCTTTTATTTCTGGGATTTACGAAGAACTCATAGAAACCATACACAGATTAGATTTTGGTTTTTTTAAACACTGGAAAAGGGAAAGCTTTAGTAGTGCCTGGAAGGAGTATAACATAGGTTTTTTAATAGCCCTTTTTGGCGGAATTTTAATTAGTGTTTTATCCCTATCAAAAGTGATTTCGTATTTACTCGAAGTCCACCCTATATTAGTCTGGTCATTCTTTTTTGGACTTGTCATTGCCAGCATTCTATTTGTAGGTAAACAAATTACAACTTGGAATGGTAAAGTTATTATTGCCACTATTCTTGCCATTGCTTTTTCCTATTTTATTACCATCGCAGAACCTTTAGGAACACCAGACAGCATGTGGTTTTTACTTTTTGCAGGCTTCATTGCAATCATCGCCATGATTTTGCCAGGTATATCGGGAGCCTTTATCTTATTGCTTTTAGGAGCTTATACTGGGGTTATTGGTATTCTCAATGGTCTAAGAGACGGAGTAACAAACTTAGACTGGGAGCTGTTTTCTGGAGCATTTATTAAACTTGTCGTTTTTGCTTTGGGAGCCATAGTAGGATTAAAGGTTTTTTCTGGGGCTTTAAACTGGTTATTTAAAAACCATAAAAATCTAATCCTGGCCATCTTAACTGGTTTTATGATAGGAGCACTTAACAAGATATGGCCATGGAAAGAAGTACTATCCACTAGAATAAACAGTCACGGTGAAGAAGTTACCTTTTTAGATAGAAGTATTCTTCCATCAAGTTTTGATGGAGCACCGCAAGTGCTATTTGCTATTGGAATGGCAATAACAGGGTTCTTAGTTATCTTTTTAATGGAGCGCTTTGCAAACTCAAAAAAGAACCGCGCAGAAAAAAGTTAAAATGCACGAACAAAGATCCAGGTCAGATAAATTATGGTTGGTCCTTAAGGGCCTAGCTATGGGTGCTGCAAATAAAGTGCCTGGTGTATCTGGTGGTGTGGTTGCATTTGTTGCTGGTTTTTATGAAGAGTTTATAGGGTCATTACAAAAAGTAAATAAAAAAGCCTTTGCACTTTTATTTAGCGGTCGTTTTAAAAGTTTCTGGCAATACATAAACGGACCCTTTTTAGGACTTCTTATTTTAGGGATGATCATCAGTTATTTTAGTGTCTCAAAACTATTAGATTATCTCATCATACATTATGAACTTTATGTATGGAGCGCCTTTTTTGGGATGATTATTGGTTCCATTTATTATATCGCAAAAGACTTTGGCGAATGGAATCGTAAATACATCGCTTACCTCCTGTGTGGTATCATTGCAGGTGTTAGTATTAGCTTTCTAGAGCCAGCAAAAGCAAACGACCATCTTATATTTGTATTCTTTTGCGGTATTATTGGAGTTAGTGGCATGACATTACCAGGGCTATCAGGATCTTTTATTCTTATACTTCTAGGCAATTATGTCTTACTATTAGTAGACTCAGTAAATGCATTGTATGATACAGTAGTAAATATTTTTCAATGGGATTTTAGTTTTACAGATAATGCAGAACGCGTTCGTTTACTAAAAGTGATTGCCATGTTTTCTTTGGGCTCTATTGTTGGGCTCGTATCGCTCTCGCATTTATTAGGATATGTTATTAAAAAATATAAATCTGCCACGTATGCAGTAATAATAGGTTTTATTGCTGGTTCTCTTGGTGTTGTTTGGCCATGGAAAGAAAAACTTTTTGTCTTATCACCTCTTGGAGATAAACAGCTTGACGCCAACGGACGTGCTATTATTTCGGGTTACGAACGTTATTTTCCGGATCAATTTTCGACCGAGGTAGTAATAGCGATTGTTTTTATCATTATTGGTATCTTTATCGTTTTAAGTTTAGATTGGTACCAAAAAACTACAACCCCCCCCGCACATGGCTAAATATGGTCTTATTGGAAAAAAATTGGAGCATTCTTTCTCCATAGAATATTTCAGAAATAAGTTTAGAAAAGAAGAAAGAAGGGATACTTATGAAAATATCGAACTAGAATCTGAAGAAGAATTAAAAAGGTTTATAGATAAAAATGCAGCTAACTATAAAGGCTTTAACGTTACCAGTCCATATAAAGAAGCTATTATTCCTTTGTTAGATCGTTTGGATAACGAGGCAAAAGAAATAGGAGCAGTGAATACAGTGAAAGTTTCTTCGACCAATAAACTCATTGGCTATAATACCGACCATTATGGTTTTGCGCTTAGTTTAAGTGACTCTATGCCCATAAAAGAAAAAACTGCATTAATTCTGGGTACAGGTGGAGCTTCAAAATCTGTAGCCTATGTCTTAGAAACTTTGGGCTTTGACTACAAATTTGTTTCTCGTAATGGGGTAGGTGACGTTTTAAGATATGAAGACATAACAACACCTATAATGGCGAGTCATTATTTAATAATTAACAGTACACCGTTGGGTACATATCCTGATGTGCTTACCTGCCCTAGTCTACCTTATCAAAGCATCACCAAAGATCATTTTCTTTTTGATCTTGTTTATAACCCTAGTGAAACTGAATTTTTAAAAAGAGGTTTTGTTAATGGCGCAAAGGTTTGCAATGGCCTTTCTATGTTAGAACATCAAGCTAAAAAAGCGTGGAGTATCTGGCAATAGTGCCCTATAAAGCTCAATATATCTTTGTGTTCTCTTAGGTTGTTAGTATCTTCGCAGCCTCTTAATTATAGACCCTTAACATTGAAAAAAATGTCTGAAGAAAATAAAATTCCAGAAACAGAAATTACAAAGATCGAAGAAACGGGTAGTACACCAGCTTCAGAAATTTTAAAGGAGGAAACTTCTGCCCCTGAAGAAACAATAGCTGCAAGCGCTTCAGAAATTTTAGAAGTTGAAAAAACTCCTGCTGTTGAAACAACAAAAGCCGAAGTTACTATAGAAGAAGTAATCGAACTTGATGTGACTCCAGCTCCTATAGAGGCTGTTACTGAAGAGAAAAAAGAAGACGAAGAAGACGATCAAACTGATGACGTTGAAGAAGTTGAAGAAGAAGAAAGTGAAGATGACAACGAACAGGAGATTGAAGAAGTAGATTACGCAACTTTAGATCAAAAACAATTAGTAACGCATTTAGGTAAACTAATTGAAAATCATTCTTTCAAAAAAATAAAAAATCAAGTTGAATCCATTAAAAACGAGTTTAACGACCAGTTTAATGCCGAGACAGCAAAAGTTAAAGAAACCTTTTTAGCCGAAGGCGGAAACATTATAGATTTTCACCATACCTCTAGCCTAAAAAAAGAGTTTAATGGATTATATGGCGCTTATAGGAAAGAGCAGAAAGCCTTTTATTCTTCTTTAAAAAAGGAACAAGAAAACAATCTTGTAAAAAGAGAAGCGGTTGTAGAAGAACTCAAATCACTTTTTGATAATGGGAAAACGGTTAGACAAAACTATAACACCTTTAGATCATTACAAGATCAATGGAATGAAATTGGACACATACCAAGAGATGCCTATAATATAGTATGGAATAACTACAAACACCATAGAGATACGTATTACGGGCTCATGGATCTTGACCGCGAAACTCGTGACTTAGATCACAAGTTCAACCTAGATAAAAAGTTGAAGTTGATACTACGCGCACAAGAGCTTGCTAAACTTGACAATGTTTCTAAAGCTTTTAGAGAACTACAATTATTGCATAGAATCTGGAAAGACGAAACTGGTCCGGTATCTAGAGAATACAGTGAAAAAGTATGGGATGAGTTTTCTGAACACACAAAAATTGTTCACGATAAGAAAGATGCACTTGATGCAGAAAAAGAAAAGCTATTTGTAGTAAATCTTGAAAAGAAACAAGAGCTAATCACACAATTAAATGAAGTTACCGCTCGTGGAGCCAACAGCCATAAAGACTGGCAAGCGTCGATAAAGGAGATAGAAGCACTAAGAGAGCAATTTTTTAAGTCTGGAAGAGTACCTAAAAGCGATGATAAAAAAGTGTGGGGCGAGTTTAAAAACGCAACTCGTGAATTTAATAGAGCTAAAAATGTGTTCTATAAATCGCAAAAAGACGAGCAATACACGAATCTAGATAAGAAGAAGGAACTTATTGCTGTTGCAGAAGCTAACAAAGACAATGAAGATGTTGAAGGCACCATTAACTTGATGAAGAAAATCCAGAGCGATTGGAAAAAGATAGGCCATGTGCCTAGAAAAGACAGCGATAAAATCTGGAAACAATTTAGAGGAGCTTGTAATCACTTTTTTGATCGCATAAGCGCGAAAAAAGAAGAAGCAAATCAAGGAGAAGTAGATAACCTTGAAACAAAGAAGACGGCATTAGATGCATTAAAAGCATTAAAATTAAGTGGAAACCAGAAAGACGATCTTGCATTAATTATGGGTAAGGTTGGTGAATGGAAAAATATAGGCCGTGTACCATATAAGAGCAAAGGGATAGACCAAAAGTTTAATGAAGCGGTTGATGGCCTCTTTGGGAAACTTGATATGGATAAGAAAGAGATGGAGATGATCAAGTATGAAAATCGCATCAATACTATCTTATCGCAAGATGACACGCGTGCATTGCGCAACGAAGAGTTTTTCTTAACTAAAAAGGTAGAAGAAACTCGCAATGAGATGCTTCAACTGCAAAACAATCTTGAGTTTTTTAAGCATGTTGCAGATGATAATCCTTTAGTAAAAGACGTTCACAAGAATATCGCGAAGCATAAAGAAGATCACCAGTTATGGAAATCAAAACTTACCAAGCTAAGAAACTTGTGTAAGCCAAAACCAGCACCGGTAGAAACAACAGAAGTACAAGGCGAGGAAGAACCAACTGCGGAAGCTTAAAATGGCGTCTTGCCTACTCTGTACATCATCTAAGGTATCCATTTATAGAAATATAAAGATGGGTACCTTTTTTAATTGTGATGCATGTGGCGTAGTCTTTAGAGACCCACAAACTTTTTTAAATCGTACTTCGGAAAAGTCACGTTATGACAAGCACAAAAACGATATTAAAAACAAGGGCTTTCAAAATTCAGTTAGGCCATTGTTTGACAGAGTTTTAAATCACTTTCCTAGTAGTGCAAAAGGCTTAGATTATGGCTGCGGAAATGGGCCAGTTGCGGCATCTATGCTGCAAAAAGAAGGATATAACATTACATTGTACGATCCATTTTATATGCCAGACAAGACTGTTTTGGAAAAAACGTACGATTTTATTGTTTGTAACGAAGTGATGGAGCATTTTTATGACCCATTTAATGAGTTTCAGAAACTAAACAGTTTATTAAAACAAAATGGTTTGCTCATATGCCAAACGGGAATATTAAGTGACACAATAGATTTTGACAACTGGTATTATAAAAACGACCCTACTCACGTTGTTTTTTACACGCAAACGTCTATAGCATGGATAAAAGAACATCTAGGCTTCTCATCTGTGGAAGTAGATAAGAATTTAATCACATTTCAGAAATAAAACATTTAGACAAAAGATACTATTGAAAGTAATTAGACACGTTTTTCGTAATTCTTTCTTCAATATTGCTTAGATCTGCTCGCACAAAAGCATCTCCTGTGATGTTTTCATATAACTCAATATAGCGATCAGATACGGCAGAGATGTACTCATCTGACATTTCTGGTACGGTCTGCCCTTCTAGTCCTTGAAAATTATTTTGTATTAACCACTGTCTCACAAACTCTTTAGATAATTGTTTTTGTGCTTCGCCCGCATCTTGTCTCTCTTGATACCCTTCTGCATAGAAATATCTTGAAGAATCTGGCGTGTGTATTTCATCAATAAGAACAATCTTTCCGTCCATAGTTTTTCCGAACTCATACTTCGTATCAACTAAAATAAGACCCCGGTTATCTGCAATTTCCGACCCTCTTTGAAATAATTTTCTGGTGTAGTCCTCTAGAACAAGATAATCTTCTTCAGAAACAATCCCTCTTTTTATAATGTCTTCTCTAGAAATATCCTCATCGTGATCGCCCATTTCTGCTTTGGTCGCAGGTGTAATTATAGGTGCAGGAAATTTGTCATTCTCCTGCATACCCTCTGGCATAGCTACTCCGCATAGTATTCTTCTTCCCGCTTTATATTCTCTAGCGGCATGACCACTCATATACCCTCTAATGACCATCTCTACTTTAAAAGGTTCACAAGCGCGACCTATAGCAACATTTGGATCTGGAGTTGCAATGAGCCAATTAGGGACTAGATCTTCTGTGTCACGCATCATCTTTGTGGCAATCTGGTTTAAGATTTGTCCTTTATATGGTATTCCTTTAGGCATCACCACGTCAAAAGCACTTAATCGATCTGTTGCCACCATTAACAAGAGATCATCTTCTAAAGTGTACACAGATCGTACTTTACCGTGATAGACATTTTTTTGTCCTGGAAAATTAAAGTCCGTTTTAATGATCGTTTTATTCATTGCTAAATTTTATTTTTTTTTTAGTTCAAGTGCAGGATCGATTTCGATTGCATCAATCTAAATTCTCAATATTTTTATATGCCTTAATTACTTCTTTAACAAGCTTGTGACGTATTACGTCTTTATCATCTAAAAAGATAATTCCAACTCCTTTTACATCTTTTAAAACAAGTAATGCTTCTTTGAGTCCAGATATAACGCGTCGTGGTAGATCAATTTGTCCTGGATCTCCAGTGATCATAAATTTTGCGTTCTTGCCCATACGAGTTAAAAACATTTTCATCTGAGCGTGGGTTGTATTTTGCGCTTCATCGAGAATTACAAAGGCATTGTCTAAAGTTCTACCTCTCATAAAAGCTAAAGGAGCAATCTGGATCGTGCCATTTTCAATAAACAGTTCTAGCTTTTCTGCCGGAATCATATCGCGCAGTGCATCATATAATGGTTGCATATACGGATCTAATTTTTCTTTCAGATCTCCAGGTAAAAAACCTAAATTTTCTCCTGCTTCGACTGCAGGCCTGGTTAAGATAATACGTTTTACTTGTTTTTCTTTTAGTGCTTTTACAGCGAGGGCAACACCAGTATATGTTTTACCAGTTCCTGCTGGTCCTACTGCAAAAACCATATCGTTGGTTTTTGACAATCCAACAAGTTTTCGTTGGTTGGCAGTTCTAGGCTTCACAATTTTACCGCTCACCCCGTGCACCAGAATATCATTACTACTCATAGGAGTTTCATAATCTGCTTTGCTATCACTTAAAAGTACGCGTTCTATTACATTCTCATCAATCTTATTATACTTTGCGTAGTGTTCAAAAAGCATTTCCATCCTTTTATCAAACTCCTCTAAAACCGCTTCATCTCCATAGGCTTTGATCTTGCTACCTCTTGCAACAATTTTAAGTTTAGGAAAATACTGTTTTATCAAGGCAATGTTAGCACTCTGCTCCCCAAAAAAATCTCTTGGGCTAATATCTGTAAGTTCTAGAATGAGTTCGTTCAAAAGCGGTTTGTTTTAGATACACATTTAAACATATAATGTCTTAATAATTTACTTCTTTTTGCGGCATTATATACTTAAATGTGTATAACAATTAATAGCTTATGTAAATATAGTTTTTACAATGCTAAAAGTGCCTTACTTTTGTAGTAGTAATTGTTAACAAAGTATCAACAGCTTTACGATGCCCATCATTACATTAACCACAGATTTTGGAGAGAAGGATCACTTTGCGGGTGCGGTAAAAGGTGCTATTTATGCAGAGTTAGATGCTATACGTATTGTAGATATCTCACACTCTATATCTCCTTTTCATACGGCAGAAGCTGCATATATAATACAAAGTGCTTATCGTAACTTTCCGGCAGGTACCATTCATCTTATTGGTATTGATAGCGAGCTCAACCCAGAGAATAAACATATTGCCGTTTTGCTTGATGGTCATTATTTTATATGTGCAAATAATGGTATTATCTCCATGCTCGCTAATGAAATCGTACCAGAAAAAATTGTAGAAATCAATATCCACGATCACATAATTAGTAATTTTCCAGTATTGGATGTGTTTGTAAAAGTAGCCTGCCACATAGCTAGAGGAGGTACACTCGAGGTTATTGGTAAACAAATTGAGCAAATCAAACAACTTAACGGACTCAATCCCGTAGTGCAAACTGAAGGAAAACAGATTATAGGCAATGTAATTTATATTGATAACTACGGAAACGTTATCACAAACATCACTAAAACGCTATTTGAAAAAGTAGGCAAAGGTCGCGATTTTAAAATCACTGCACGCCGTGCAACATTTAATACATTGCATACTCATTATAGTGATGCTATTAACTTTGACCAACCGAAAGGAAAAAGAGAAGAAGATGGCAAAAAGATAGCCCTCTGGAACAGCTCTGACTATCTGGAGCTGGCTATTTATAAAAGTAATCCCACCACTGTAGGCAGTGCTTCTACCCTATTTGGCTTAGAATATCGAGATAGTGTCACCATAAGTTTTAGTTTATAAGGATACTCTTTATCGCCAAATGTTAAACATTAATCCGCTACCGCTATGTTCACCCGTATTGTTAAAATGGAATTTAAACCTGAAAACATCACAACATTTTTAGAAGATTTTGAGTTGGTAAAATCTAAAATTAGAAATTTTGAAGGCTGCCTTCATTTGCAATTATGGCGAGATAAGCGTAACCCGAACATCTTCTTTACACATAGCAGATGGCAAGAAGAATCTAATCTTGAAAAGTATAGACATAGTGATTTATTTAAAGGGGTTTGGGCAAAGACAAAACCTTTGTTTGAACAGAAAGCGGCGGCTTGGAGCGTAGATGTTGTAGAAGATATTGGATAGTTAAATGTGAGGTTTAGAGGGCTAAAAAAAAACAGCGCTTTCGGGTGACTAAGACTCCGAGTCAAGTTCGCAATGACAGGTCAGTATTTAAAAACGCTCTGAGCATCTAAACTGAAATTAACAAAGATGGAATCTTTTATATTTTGGCCCGAGCTAGACACAATAATGTAGCCTATAAAAACTACCATTATCGTGATAACTTTTAATAACATTACTTTTTAAATGGTATGTTTTAAAATATATTTGTTTGTGAATCGTGTCGCTCTTTTAATTTTATTATTTCATTACAAACCAAGCGATTACCCTTCATTTAAAAGATAAAATCACAGCAATAGAACCCATATACAACAATGAAATTTATCGTATCCAGCTCATATTTACTTAAAAAACTTCAGGTTTTAGGAGGTATTATTAACAATAACAACACCTTGCCCATTCTTGATAATTTTTTGTTCGAACTCCATGGCAATGCGCTTAAAGTTTCGGCGTCAGATTTAGAATCTACAGTAACGTCTATGCTCGACGTGGAAAGCAGCGAAGAAGGTAATATTTGTATTCCGGCACGTTTATTACTGGATACACTTAAAACGTTTCCAGAGCAGCCGTTAACATTTACAATTGAAGACAATAACACCATAGAGATTAGTTCTAATCACGGTAAATATGCATTAGCTTATGCAGATGGAGCAGAGTTTCCTAGTGCTATAGAGCTTAAAGATCCTTCTTCTACTATCATTCAAGGAGATATTTTAGCTACTGCGATTAGCAAAACAATTTTTGCAAGCGGTAATGATGATTTAAGACCGGTAATGAGTGGTGTGTTTTTCCAGTTTGGGACAGACGGCTTAACTTTTGTGGCTACTGATGCACACAAACTTGTAAAGTATACACGTGAAGATGTTAAGGCTTCAGAAACGGCAGAATTTATTATGCCTAAAAAACCACTTAATCTTTTAAAAAGCATCCTTTTAGGAAGCGAAGATGAAGTTGCAATAGAATACAACGATAGCAATGCAAAATTTAGCTTTGACGGTACAGAATTAATCTGTCGCTTAATAGACGGTAAATACCCGAACTATGAAGCGGTAATCCCAAAAGAGAACCCGAATAAACTAACCATCTCTCGCAATCAGTTTTTAAACTCTGTACGTCGTGTTTCTATTTTCTCAAATAAAACCACACACCAGATCCGATTAAAAATTGCTGGAGCAGAATTAAATATCTCTGCAGAAGATATTGATTACAGCAATAAAGCAGAAGAACGTCTTACTTGTGATTATCAAGGTGACGATATGCAAATAGGGTTTAACTCTCGTTTTTTAACCGAAATGCTAAACAACCTCACTTGTGATGATGTTTCATTAGAAATGAGTCTTCCTAACCGCGCAGGTATTTTAACCCCAGTAGATGGCTTGGATGAAGGCGAGAGAGTTACCATGCTTGTAATGCCGGTGATGTTGAATAGCTAAAATAAATAAACACTTTTTAGAAAAAAAATACCCCTCAGTGGGTATTTTTTGCTTTTAGCAGGTAGCATAGTTTTGATCTTATTAATCTAAACTAAATTACCAATGCAAATTAGACTTATTTACTTATTAGTTACATTGCTTTTTATTCAATGCAGTGTTGATGAAAACGAAACAATTAGCAATACCAATACTACATCGCAATATGAAAACTTAAAAGTGCAAAACAAAGCCTCTAATCTCAATATGAATAGTGGTCATCAAGATTTATTTGTTGGTACAATTGTCACAACAGACTTTAATTTTCACGAGAAAATTTATATAAAATTAAATAAAAATAATTCTGTTTATGCTCAAGTTATTACTGTGGACAACACTATTTTTAATTTTGAAGGAAAAAAAGTGTCTGGTAAGAAGAACGTATATAAATTTAATAGCATAATTGGTTCTTTCTCTGCAAAAATAGAACGCAATAACCTTATCGTAAAAGATGCTATTATTAACAATACTGAAGCAGTTATTCAGGTAGCAAAAAGCACTGCAACAAACAGACGTATGCCCTCATTAGGAAGCTTTATAAGCAACGATGGGAGTGTTTCGGGTACTTGGGATTTTATGTTTCAACCTTCAAGTTCGCTGGGTTATGCAATGACTTCACTAACTATTGTAAAAAATGGCGGAGGCACATTTGTTTTGCCTATAGGTAATGGTGATTATCAACGAGCATGCAGCACTCCAAGTAGCCCAGTACCTATAGGGGTTATTAATTCAAGTTACTTTAATATCCAAAGTGTAAATAGTAATTTAATGCTTGCTGGTAATATATTGAATTATATTTTTGTAGCTAATCGATTAGAAAATGTTAATGTAGGATGCATTGATGCACCTTCTACAAACTTAGATATTGCTGCAAATACCTGGTCCTATAACGGAATTGATGGCACCTCAAATATAATCACAAGTAGTCTTCCAGATTTCAGTGGATTTGAATGAATGAATTAGACAAAATAAAATCTCCCAAAAGGGAGATTTTATTTGTATTAAACTATTTGTTTTATTACCAGCTTTTGTAACTTCACTCACACATGAAATATTACATCGCTACCATTATTTTTTTATGTTTTTTTTCTGAAATAGGAAATGCCCAAAATGATACCATCCCAAAGAATACTAGAGGAAATGATTTCTTACTTGTTTCTGAAAAATTAGAACCCATACTTTTATCTGCTTCATACCAAAAAACTTCTGGGGTTTTAATTCCCACAGAAAGGATTAGCGCCCGTACAATTAGTTCCTTTACTCCTGTTGATCTAGTAGATGCCATCAATCAAACTTCTGGTGTTTACATCCAAAGTGGCGCGATAAATACGAACAGAATTACCATACGCGGTGTAGGTTCTCGTACCCTTTTTGGCACCAATAAGATTCGTGCTTATTTTAATGGAATCCCAATTACCAATGGCGGTGGCGAAACAAACATCGATATCTATGACACGAATAGTCTATCTGCTATAGAAATAGTGAAAGGGCCAAAAGCCACACAATACGGTAGTAATCTGGGCGGTACATTGTTACTTTCAACAAAAGAAACATTAAAAGAAGGTACAGCAATATCAACCACATTTAGCGCTGGTTCTTATGGCCTTTTTAAAAACACTACAAGCGCAAATTACAAAGATGAAAACCTTAGCATTTATGCTAGTTATGGACACTTAAAATTAGACGGGTATCGTGATAATAATCAATACAATCGGAATAGTATATTAACCTATACGGAGTTTAAAGTGAGCCCTAAGTTTACCCTAGGCGCTCTTATCCAGCATTATGATAACAGGGCAGAAATATCCAGCTCTTTGTCCCAAACTGCTTTTAATGAAGACCCCACTCAAGCTGCGTTTACTTGGGGGCAAGCCAAAGGCTTTGAAGCTAATAATGAAACATTAATTGGTATTACAGCAAGCACAGAAATAACTAAAAAATTTAGTAATACAACCAGTGTATTTTACAAGTATCTTGATCATTATGAACCAAGACCTTTTAACATTCTGGACGAAATCACAAATGGATACGGAGCAAGGAGCATTTTTGCAAAGAAATATACAGCGCTAGATAGGACTTCAACATTAAGTTTTGGGGTCGAGTGGTATCAAGATGAGTATCAGTGGCAAACGCTTGACAATTTATACGAGGCCAATAATGGTAACGGATCATTAGAAGGCCAATTAATAAGTGATAATCAGGAAAAACGAAGCCAGTTTAATGTTTTTGGCACCACTACCCTCTCTGTTTCAGAAAACTGGAAAGTAGAAGCGGGATTAAATATAAATAAAACGCAATATAAATATGTAGATGTATTTAACACCACAGATCAAAACGCAAGTGCAGACAGAAACTTTGATCCCATTTTTGCACCTAATTTGAGTGTGTCTTTTACTGCAACAGATCACATCAATATCTTCGGAAATGTGAGTCGAGGGTTTAATTATCCAAGTATTGAAGAAACCCTAACACCAGATGGAGTAATCAATCCAGACATTGGCCCCGAAAGAGGATGGAATTATGAAGTAGGTAGCGACCTGCGTTTTTTTGAGAATACATTACGCTTAAAGAGCTCCCTTTATCTATTATCTATTGATGATCTAGTTGTAGCAGAACGCATAGGTGATGATCAATTTATAGGTAGAAACGCAGGGAAAACCCATCATCGTGGGATAGAATTACAAATGCAGTATGTGCAGCACCTCAACTCCAGGTTATTCATGAACGCCTATGTAAACGCAGATTTTAACTCGCATAAATTTATTGACTTTGTAGACGAAGATGATGACTTTTCAGGAAACGATTTAACCGGAATTCCGAAGGAAAAAATAACAATGGGGTTTTCACTACAACACGCTATAGGCTTTGATGCAACACTATCGTTTAGACATATAGGAAGTCAACCAATTACAGATGCAAATACCTTATATAGCGACGCGCATCAATTAGTTTTTACCAAAATAGGATATAAAAGAGAACTCTTTTCTGGGATGACGCTTCACATTTCCGCAGGGATCAATAACCTTCTAGATACTAGTTATGCATCTTCAATTTTAATAAACGCTTCTGCTTTTGGTGGTAATGAACCTCGCTATTTTTATCCCGGACAACCTCGTAATTTCTATTCAAGTGTTCGTTTGCGCTATAATTTATAAAAAACCGCCCAGTATAAAAGCGCCCGTGTAATCGCCTTAAAAACAATAGCTTACCGTTCATCTATAAATTTTACTTTTTATCTATAAAATAGATGCGTTTTATCATATAAAAGCAGTAACATTGCGTTCAACTAAATTTAAAACCAAATACTTATGAAATTTAAATTACTAGCAATCGCAATCGCAATTGCATCTATACAATGTAGTGTAGAAGAAACCGCTACCTTAGACAATGAAAGTCAAGACTTGCAATACGAGCAAAACCTTAATTTATCAACACAATTACCAACAGCGTCGCTTGACAATAGCAATAAAGGGTTATTTGTTGGTACTGTTGTGACTTCAGATTTATCGTTTCACCAAAAAATATTTATTAATATTGAGAATGATGGCAACATCAACGCACAGATTTCTAGTGATACAGAAAAGATGTATTTACTTAGTGGTCAAAAGCTAGCGAACACGAAAAATGCATATGCCTTTTCTGGTGACATAGGTAGCTTTACGGCAACAATAGTTAATAATGAAGCTGTGATTACAAATGCAGCACTAGAAAATAAAGTAGCGGTAATAAATACCATAAAAAGTACGAGCACACGCAGAGGGATTCCATCTTTAGGAACATTTGCTAGTAATGATGGCACATTGACTGGAACTTGGGATTTTACGTGGTCAGTTTCAAGTCCTGATAGTTATTCTAGTGAAAATCTTACCATAGTAAAAAATGGTGGCGCTAGCTTTAGTCCGCAAATAGTTCCTGCTCAATATCAAAGAGTTTGTATCCCTGAACCTAAAGGACTTACTGTTGTATTTGCTTTAAGTACGCAATCTTATGGTGGTACTGAAATTTTAGGAATGCCGTTAAATTATACGGTAACAGGAAATTCTCAAGATTTTGTTTTCGATTGCATAAATGAACCACAATCTCCTATTTTCTTGACACAAAATTTATGGGACTGGAATGGAAATATTGGAACCGTAAACTTAGATCAATTAAGCTTACCAAGTTTTAATTAAAATACATACTCTCTTTTTTAATAAAATAAAAAGTCCCGCTAATTGCGGGACTTTTTATTAGCGATTATTCTTATTGAAGCTGTCTCATTACAAAATCCATCACTCGCTTATAATACCCCTCACCCCCTACTTCACCTACATTTAGATGCCCTGCTCCTTTTACTAGCTCAAAGGTTTTATGTGTGGCTGCCAGATTTTTAAATAGCAGCTCTCCATACGTATATGTGATGCGTTCGTCTTGATCACCGTGCGCTAAAAACATAGGTTGGGTTATATTTTTTACGGCATTTTCTGGACTTACCTTTTTTGGATCAAAATCTGCGATTACCCCTGCTCTTGCTATTACATAATCTGTTAAAAACCGAAGCCCTATTCCCGCAGAAAACCGTTTTTGATAATCGTACACAATTTGCTCAAGATTAATAAATGTACTTTCTACAATGCCAAATGCAATACGTTTGTCTTGCTCCATCGCCTGTATAGCAATGGCACCGCCCATGGAGCTGCCCCAAATTCCTACTTTTAATTCTGGGAACTCTTGGTTTAAATAGTGTACAATCAATGAAATATCTTCTTTTTCTTTAAAGCCATAGGTGGTGTATTTACCACCACTACCGCCGTGTGCTCTATTGTCTAAAACAATGGCATTGTACCCGTCTTCTGTTAACTTTGATGCTAAGGGGAAAAAGTGTTCTTTAGCACCACCGATACCATGAACTAAAATTAGTGTCGCTTTTGGTGTATCACTTAAAGGTTTAAATAGATACCCTCGCAAGGAGTCTTGTTGTTCTAGTGCAATAGCAATAGAACTATAATTTAATGAAACCGAAGCCGGATCTACATCAAGAAGTAACCGTTTAGGTTGTAATATGGCATATGGAAGCACATAAGTAGTTAATAAAAAAGCAGTGACACTCAAGAGTATCACTACGATTAATAGTTTTTTATACATTCTTTTTACATATCTCATGTAGGCAATGCGCTAAGAGATAAATGGGTAGGTACAAAATAAACTTGGTGCCTCTCCATTACTTGCCTTCACCGCATTTACAATGGGTAATACAAATGAAATAACGCCTACAAATATTAAACCTAAAATTCCTAATCCAAAAGCAAATATTAGCGGCACACTAATACAAGCTAAAAGAAACATCGTGATTTGAAAATTAATAATTGATTTTCCGTGTTCATCCATTCCTTCTACTTCATCTTTCTTGGTAAGCCAAATAATTAAAGGAATTAAAAATCCACCAAAACCTGTCATATAACTAAGGAGCTGGCTGATATGTGTGAACATTAATAATTGGTTATCTACTTTTTGCGCGTTTTGTGTTTGCTGTGAGTTTTGAACTACGATTTCCATATTGATTGATTTTTTTTGATTGTACTTATTTGTAGTGTTTTTTTCTGAAATGTTACGAAATATTTTTCGAACTCTTAAAATTTCCGAAGCATCTATCACCTATTTCACGACCAAATTTCATGTACTTTTGTAGGATGATTCAAGACACCATAGTAGCCCTTGCTACGCCTGCAGGAGCAGGTGCTATTGCAGTAATCAGACTATCCGGTGGCGATGCAATACCAATCGCTTCTGCTATGTTCCATTCTGTTTCTGGAAAAAAATTAAAAAATCAGCCTAGCCACACCGTTCATTTGGGTCATATAAAAGATGAACAACGTATTGTAGATGAAGTGCTCACTTCTATCTTTAAAAACCCTAAGAGTTACACGGGAGAAGATGTGGTAGAAATCTCTTGTCACGGGAGTAACTATATACAACAAGAAATCATACAATTATGTCTTCGGAAAGGTGCTCGAATGGCAACTGCGGGCGAGTTTACACTGCGTGCTTTTATAAACGGAAAAATGGACCTGAGTCAAGCCGAAGCTGTTGCAGACCTTATTGCCAGTGACTCTGAAGCTTCACACCAACTAGCCATCCAGCAAATGCGTGGTGGTTTTTCTAATGAGATTAAAGTGCTTAGACAAGAACTCCTTGATTTTGCCTCGCTCATAGAATTAGAATTAGACTTTGCTGAAGAAGATGTAGCTTTTGCAAATAGAGATGAATTTCAAAAACTAATCATTCGAATCACTCAAGTGCTAAAAAGATTGATAGATTCTTTTGCCACGGGTAACGTACTCAAAAATGGAATTCCTGTAGCGATCGTAGGTGAACCCAATGTGGGAAAATCTACTTTGTTAAACACTTTACTAAATGAAGAACGCGCCATTGTTAGTGATATCGCTGGTACCACAAGAGATACCATAGAAGATGAACTTAATATAGGAGGTATCGCCTTCCGTTTTATTGACACTGCAGGGATTAGGGAAACTAGTGACACCATCGAAGGCTTAGGCATTAAGAAGACCTTTGAAAAAATGGAACAAGCACAAGTAGTCTTGTTTTTAATACATGCAGCTGCCCTTATTAAGGACACCTCAGCATTTCAGATTGAAATAGAAAAAATAAAAAATAAGCATCCTCAAAAGACACTTGTTGTTGTTGCCAATAAAATGGACACGGTTGAAACCAAACACCTTTCAGAAATTGAAAATATACCTTTACCACAAAAGACGGTTTTAATCCCTATTTCTGCAAAAACAGGACAAGGTGTTGAATCATTAAAAAACACATTACTAGATTTTGTAAATACAGGTGCCTTACGTAACAATGACACCATTGTCACTAACTCTCGTCACTATGATGCTTTATTAAAGGCCTTAGAAGAGATTGTTAGAGTGCAAGAAGGTATTGATAATAACCTTACCAGTGATTTAATGGCTATAGATATACGCCAAGCGCTGTATCATTTTGGTGAGATTACTGGCGAGATTACAAATGATGATTTGCTGGGTAATATTTTTGCTAATTTCTGTATTGGAAAGTAAATTAATTAAAGATCGTTTTCCTCAAATTCATGAGATAAATATGAGGTAAACAAAACTATTTTTTTAATGAACATTCATATATAGTTTGATTTCACGGCTATGCGTGAGGTTTTTAGTAGTAATTATTAAGATATTGCACTTGAAAGAAAATTAATATTTAAAAAAAACTTGCTATGAAAAAGACATTAACAACCTCTTTACTATTGTTAGCTTTTACTTGTAATATGCTAGCACAAGAAATCGAAATGGAACTCTACTTATCTACCCCAGACATCCAAGGATCTGACGGTGGAGACAGTCAATTTTTAGACATAGACAATGATGGCGATAATGATATGATTATTGCAGGTAGAAATGGTGCTACACTAACAACACTTTATAGAAATGATGGAGAAGGAAATTTTACTGAAACTAATGCTGGTGTATTTACCGGTGTAGCATTTGGTGAGATAGTAACGAGTGATGTAGATGCCGATGGAGATATTGACCTATTTATTATGGGACAAACTCAAGGAGGATTAAACGCATCTAATTTATTTTTTAATGATGGAACAGGAACATTCACGCTCATCACAAGTTCAAATATTGAGGCTCTAAGCGGAGACGGTGCTGAGTTTGGTGATATAGATAATGACGGTGATGATGATCTTATAATTAGTGGTTATAATGATGCGAGCAATCAAACTACTAAGATGTATACAAACGATGGGCAAGGTGTTTTTACTCTAATGAGTACACCGCAATTTGACGGCTTATCAGGAAGGTATAGATTTATTGATTATGATAATGATGACGACATTGATGTCATCTTTACCGGATCAAATGAAACAGAAATCCCTATGACCAATCTATATACCAATAATGGATCTGGTGTTTTTAGCATTGTAGCAAACACTGGATTAAACAATTTAAGTGGTGGTGATATTGCTGTGGGTGATACAGATGATGATGGTGATCTTGATATACTAATTTGTGGAGCAGACTCAGAAAACGAAATTATTACTCAATTATTTATTAATGATGGTTCGGGAAACTTTGAGCTTATAGATAATACAATATTTAATGATGCCGCATTTGGTGAGGCCTCATTTAATGACTTTGATAACGATGGGGATCTTGATGCATTTGTCATTGGTACCGGTAATGGTGGTTTAGTTGGTGAGGATGGAGAAAATACAATCTTAGGTAGTATTTATCAAAACGAAGGTGACAACAACTTTATTCTTGCACAAGAAATTATAGGAGGTTATTTTTCGCATCACGCTGTTGCAGACATTGATGGAAATGACACACTTGATCTTGTTTTAGGTGGCACAACTATAGGAGATCCTGCTAGGGGTTCATTTTTGTATAAAAACATTACAAAAATTATCTTGGGGGCGCAAGATCATACCTTAAATAGTGACTTTATTTTGCACCCAAACCCAGCGCAAAACAGTGTTACAATAGAAACTGCGGGCAATAAAACGGGGACTATTGAAATTTACTCAGCATTAGGACAACTTGTACATTCAGCTCTGTTGTCTGAAAATAAAATACCACTTAATCTAACAGACGGAACTTATTTTGTGAATTTAAAAACTAATGATAATTATCAAGTGAAAAAGTTGATAATTAAAAAGTAAAACAAAATCCTCAATACTTAAATCAAATCCCATTTGTACATTGTGACACATGGGATTTTTGCTGTGTATTAAAACATAGCAAATAATCAGTCAAAATTGAATCTTCTCTAATTCACTTAAATACGTCTCGCCAACTGGTATTTTATTATCTTTTATAAACACCCAATTTCTCCCTTTACTTGATACTTGGTCTATTCTAATAATATAAGAGCGATGTATTCGTAAATATTCTAACGCATCTGGAGTCGTTGCAATAAAATCACCAATTTTACAACGAATCGTGTAGGTCTTATCTTTTGTTGAAATATCTAAATAATTACCTTCTGATTTTACATACAAAATAGTTCTACTTGGGATTTTAAAATCTTCTCCATTAGATCTAAAATAGTAAAACCGTTCTTTTCTCTTTAAACGCTTAATAGATAATCTAATTAGCTCTCTAATAATGGCTTGATCATACGTAAGCACTCGAATTTTAAAAAATAGATAAACCAGACCAGAGAATAGAATGGCGCAAATACCATAGAACCACCAACTTTTCCAGAATGGGGGTTGTATTTGAAAATCATAATTTATAAAATGATTACTAACAGAATTTGAGACTTTAGCTTTGGCTTGAAAAGTATATTTTCCTGGGGATAACGATGGGAAACTAATGTTTCTATACTTTGAAGATTTCCATACGGTATCAACTTCTTTTAATCGATATAAATAGTCAATATTACCTGCGTTTTTATGAGATATTGCTTGAAGGGTAAAGTCTATTGTATTCTGATTGTGTTTTAATTTTGTGTCATAGCCAAAGATTGAGTTAGAATTTGCTGTAACATCATCAAGAGTTAATGATAAGATTTCTGACACTGCTTTTTCTTCTAAAACTTCCTTTTTAAAATAGCATAACCCTTTCTTTGTTGCTACCCAAACTGTATCATTAATAATTTCAATATCATCTATGTCATTGCTTAATAAGCCATCGGCTTTAGTGATCGTAGTAACATCATATCTATTATTAGATGTAAAAGCAATTCTATTTAACCCCGCATTGGAACAGGCCCAAATAGTAGAGTCATTTTCTATATGTATTTCACTTATAATGTTATTAGTAAGACCATGTTTTTTATTAATCGTATATATACTATCACCGTAAACGATAACTCCAGCTCCCTGTGTTGCCATATATACAGTATTGGTTTCTTTATTAAGATCTATATCATCTATTCTTAGTTTTAAACTTTTAATGGGGTGATACGCTTTTACAGAATCATCTTTTTGAATATGCAAACCTGATGAAGTACCTATTAATAATTCGCCGTTATACATACATATATCTTGAATTTTATAATCAATTTCAAAATACTTAATACTATCATTTATTATTTTATAATATCTGTTATTGGTAGATGACATTAATGGATGCCCTATATGTTCCGGAAGCTTATTGGCACCAACATAATATGATGTTTGTGTTGTATAATTGACAAAATTAGCATCACTATAACCATATAGGTGATTATTTATAGGATCAAATTCAACGATAGCATTATGATCATTTGATCCTTTGTACAATGTATTTAGTTTATTATTCGAAATATTTGCAATATCGCCATTACTTAAACCAGCATATAAGCTATTCTTATTATCTTTTACTAAAGAGGATATATGTTCTTCAGAAAAGGCCTTTATGTCTGGGTTTTTAATGTAGAATATACCATCATCTAGAGTACTAAACCAGTAACTCCCTTCTCGGTCTATTAATAAACTAGTAACGGATTTTTTGGGTAAAAATGTTTCTAGAATTGTTCCTGATACATCTCTAATTACAGCCCCCCTGTTATAATAACCCACTAAAAATGAATGATCATTAACACGCTTAATACCAGTTGTTTTTAGTTCGGTTTCATAATACCTAATATCAACACTTTTTGAGACAAGGCCTAGTTTTGCACCAATAAAAATGGATTGTTCTCTATTTAAGATAGCGAGATCCATTCTAGGAGTAGGGAAATTTTCTGGAGGAAGCACCACTACTTCATCTGTTGATTTGTAATCATTGCAAAGAGAAAAAAATAATTTTTCTCTAGTGTGAATACCTATACTAGCACTTTGATTTTCTCCTAATTGATCAGCACTTATATCATAATCAAAATGTTTTATTAAATCACCTTCTTTTGTAATCTCGATAAAACCACAAACTCCATAGCCCCCAATAAATACGGTATCATTCTCATCAATAACAATACTCTTAATAAGACTACTCGAATTCAATTGTTCTTTTAAAATAGTATTGTACTTAAACGCTGTAAAGCCATCAAATTCTTCATTAAAATAAAAAAGACTTTGACTATAATATCCATAGAACCATACTTGCCCATTTTCTTGAGGGAAGAAATCTAAAATCGTATTGTCTGGCAAACCATCTTGAGTGGTAAAGTTTTCAAATTCGTACCCATTATATCGTGACAGCCCTTTATCTGTTGCAAACCAAATGTAGCCTTGTTTGTCTTGATATATATCATAAATTTCAGAGCTTGGCAAACCATCATCTACGCCAAAATGGGTGTAAATATGCGTTTGCGAATAGCTTGTTTGAACAATAAAAAACAGGGCTAATATGTAGTAGTATACCTTCAAAGAAAATGATTTAGGCAAATGTAATGGTATTTAAAATAGGGCTGATAATTACTGTTCTGTGTTCATCACTTTTATAGACCTGTTTATCACAATCTCCATAATAACGGTGTTTAAGGAGGCTAAATAATCATTTTTTAAATTTAACTAATCAATTATTCATTCTATCACTTTTTTCTATGGTGTTCGTCACAAACCTACTTTTTGATGTTTTTTCTTACAATTCTAAGTCTAGTTTTGGTTTAAAATAATATTAAAACAAATTTAATTATGAAAAAGAACTTACTTATTTTATTTGCCCTATTTATAACTGCTATAGGGTATTCTCAGTCTTTTACGGAAAATTTTATTACGTATAATGTACAGAATAATACCCAACTTAATAAAGTGCTAATTTCTGATTATGATATAGCAGGGGGACCTATAGTTAACATTCCCGCTACGGTTACTAATGGCGGTGTAACTTATAGTGTCACAATTATTTATAACGGTGCTTTTGCGCAAAAGCAATTAACCAGTGTTACCATACCAAATACGGTAACCGAAATATGGGCTAGCGCTTTTGGTTGGAATCAATTAACAACGGTAGTAATTCCGGACTCTGTTACGTCTTTATATGCTGGTGCATTTCAAAGTAATCAATTAACTAGTGTTACGCTGCCAGAAAACTTAACAACTATTGGTAATGATTCGTTTAAAAACAATCTATTAACAAGTGTTACTATTCCATCTTCTGTGAACGATATTCAAGAAGAAGCATTTAGAAATAACGTTTTAACTAGTGTTACTATTCCAAATACGGTAACAAGTTTAGGCACTTCAACTTTTGCAAATAATCAATTAACAAGTGTTACTATTTCTAATGGTTTAACAACCATTGGGAATTCAGTTTTTAGAAGTAACCCATTAACAAGTGTTACTATTCCAAGTTCTGTAACTAGTATAGGTGATAGTGCTTTTCGCGATAATCAATTAACGACTGTTAACTTTTCAAATGGCCTATTAAGTATTGATTTTGGAGCCTTTCTTAATAATCAAATAACAAGTATTACATTTCCTGATAGTATTA
The DNA here is from genome assembly GCA_938041335.1 of uncultured Ulvibacter sp. Classification (GTDB taxonomy): domain Bacteria; phylum Bacteroidota; class Bacteroidia; order Flavobacteriales; family Flavobacteriaceae; genus Patiriisocius. The sequence goes on from CALIAF010000004.1 coordinate 37,492, forward strand.
CATCTATTGGCACCTCTTCTTTTTTTGATAATCAAATAACAAGTGTAATAATTCCTGATAGCGTAACAAACATTGGTAATTTTGCCTTTCTAGAAAATCAATTAACTAGTGTTACTCTTGGTAATAATGTTGGGAACATTGGAGATAGGGCTTTTAACGATAATCAATTAACGAATATTACCATTCCAAGTAGCGTTACGACTATTGGCGATAGAGCATTTAAAAATAATCCATTAACAAGTGTGGTGTCAGAAGCAATGATTCCACCTACAATCACAACAGGAGGGTTCAATGATGCTTTTAGTGAAGATCGTAGTAGTATTCAATTAACAATACCAGCCAATACATTAGGAGCTTATGTTACAGATACAGGAGCTTTATGGACTGGTTTTAATAGCGTTACAGAAGACTTTCAAGTAGGCAATAATTTTGTGAGCGATTTTATTACTTATGAACTCACAACAGCTACAACCATTTCTGCAATAGACTATGACACTGCTGGCGGTGCTGTGGTTGATGTTCCTGCTACAAAAATAAACGGTGTGCTTACCTATGATGTAACTCAAGTAGGCGATTTTGCTTTTGCAAGTAATTCCTTAACAGAAGCGACACTAGCAAGCAGTATCACAAACATAGGCCAGCAAGCCTTTGTTGATAATGAAATAGCAAGTATCACAATTCCTGATGGAGTTACAAACATTGGTCAAGGTGCTTTTGCGCTTAATAACCTTACCATTATCGTGACTCCAGATAGTGTAACTAGTATAGGAGATAGCGCTTTTGAGAGCAATTCAATCGCTAGTGCAACACTGCCTAATACGCTTACAACAATAGGCAATAACGTGTTCACTAATAATAGTTTAACAAGTATCACTATTCCAGATACTGTAACAAGTATAGGTATTGGTGCTTTTTATGAAAATCAATTAACTAGTATTACCATACCTGAAAATGTTAGCACTATTGGAGCTAGTGCTTTTGGCGACAACCTACTTACAACAGTAACAACTGAAGCTATAATACCCCCTACCATAACGACCACTGGCAACGCTACTGATACTTTTGGCGATGATCGCAATACTATAGATTTATTTATTCCAGGTGGGACGTATGATGCCTATGTGACAGATACTGGCGCTTTATGGACCGGTTTTAATTCTGTGACAGATCCATTTTTAGGTACTTCGGATGTCTCTTTGTTAAATGATTTAGTACTTATAAATACTTCGGAAATGTTACAAATCATTACCAATGGTACTGCAACATTACAAAGGTATCAGGTCTTTAATATTTCCGGAGCACTCGTAAAAGAAGGAACTGATCCTTCTGTTGAAATTAGTAATCTATCTAACGGGTTCTATGTCATAGCACTAACATTTGACACAGGCTCAATTATTAAAAAGTTTGCTAAATAAAAACAAAATATACAATCCAGAGATAGTACATTTTGGGGAAGGTGTACTATAGCTGGATTAAGTAATACAGCAATTAAAACAAATACCATGAAAAAAATACAAATAGTAATAGCGGTCATTTACATCGCCACACTAACATCTTGTGGAGGTGGATCGAGCCATCAGGCAGCCACTGCCGAAGGATTTACAGCTATTGAACAAGCGTTAAAAAGCAAATTTGGTGATGATGCCTATTACACAGATCTATCTGTTACATACAATGCTTCTGTTGGAAATATTATAGGAGTAACCGTTACAGAAGACCCAGCATCCTTACAAATGGGACAATGGAATGAAATGCAAGGCACTTGGACACAAAACTCAGATATCACTCTTGAAATTCCCAAAGGAACCAATGCAGAAGAGTATATGTTTCAGTTAAACGACAATATCAATCTCACCAAATTAGGAGGATTAATTGAGACATCAAGTAAAAAGCTAACCCTCGAAAAAAATATTGAGCATCCAACTTTGGCTATTGCCTATATATCTTTTCCAGATAATGGAGACATCGCAAAAGCCAATTATAATATCAAATTAAAGCCAGAAAACGGAGGCACTTCTTTTAATTTCTCTTATTCGCTAAATGGAGCGTTAATTGAAATGGATTACTAAGCATCAAAAGCAAAATTATAAATACTCAATTTGATTATTATAAAGCACCTCTATGGAAAAGGCACATCATACTAAAAGACTTTCTAATTTTATTAGCGTGGTACTATTGGTATCCCTTTTTGGATGTGATGCATACGGGCAAGTAGGTATCAATACCATTGACCCTCAGGCTTCTTTAGATATTAGAGCTTCAAACCAATCTACACCTTCAAATACAGATGGAATTTTAATACCAAAAATAGATAGTTTCCCAACTGTAAACCCCTCTGCTAGTCAAAATGGAATGCTCGTTTTTTTAACATCAGATAATGTTTTTTATTATTGGGAGAATAGCACAACTACTTGGATCGCTCTAGCTTCAGGAGGAAATGTAGATCGAGTAAATGATTTAGTTGATGGCAAAAGCGATCTGGATGGCACAGAAAATGGTTCCTCGGTGTTTTTAGGAATAAATGCAGGTGCGAATGATGATGCTACAGATAATAGAAATGTTGGTTTCGGTTTTGAAGCTTTAACTTCTAACACAACTGGGAGTAACAATTTAGCAAGCGGTTACCGCTCCTTAAATGCAAATACTACAGGTAATGATAATATAGCCATTGGATTAGAATCTTTATCTTCTAATACAGCAGGATGGTATAACTTGGCAATTGGTAATTATTCTTTGTTTTCTTCAACTGCAGGATTTCATAATATTGCAATAGGTCGCTCTACTTTATACACTAATACAACAGGCGGAAGCAATGTAGCAATCGGTAATGCGGCTTTACAAAGCAATACAACAGGGGATCTTAATATAGCGATTGGCTACCTTTCGTTGTTTGCTAATACAACCGGAAATAGCAACGTAGCCAATGGTTCTGAATCTTTGTCTTCTAATACAACTGGTTTTCATAATTTGGCAATAGGGCATCGTTCTTTATGGTCTAATACAACAGGTGAGGGTAATCTAGCATTTGGCGTGAACTCTTTAAGAGATAATACCACTGGTATTTATAACATAGCTAGAGGATCTGCATCTTTGCATAACAACACGACAGGTAATTACAATATAGCAACGGGTCAGTCTGCTTTATATAATAATACAACAGGTGATAATAACATAGCAAATGGGTATCAATCTTTATATAATAATACAACAGCCGATAACAATATAGCAGATGGGTATCAATCTTTGCAAAATAATACAACAGGTGCCAGTAACATAGCCACTGGATATCAATCTTTGCGACATAACACGACAGGTTCTAATAATATAGCTACTGGAAATCAATCTTTACAAGCTAATACAACAGGTGTACATAATATAGCTAGTGGTTCTCAATCTTTATACACCAACACTTCTGGCAGTAATAACATAGCAACCGGGAATCAAACTTTGCGACTTAATACCACAGGTAGTAATAACACGGCCAATGGTGATAGCGCTTTACGCACTAATACAACAGGTGATAATAACATAGCGACTGGATATCAATCTTTATATTCTAATACAACAGGTAGTACTAATATAGCACACGGAGATAGGTCTTTACGCACAAATTCCATTGGTAGTAATAATATAGCAACTGGCTCTCAATCTTTATTTTCTAATGTTAATGGCAGTTATAATATTGCACAAGGCTTTGAACCTTTGTTTAATAATATATCTGGTTGGAATAATGTAGCAGTTGGTTTTAAATCTTTACATGCAAATACTACGGGCTCTAACAATATTGCATATGGACTTTTTTCCTTAAACAGTAATACTACAGGGAGTAACAATATAGCCATAGGTTCTCAATCTTTACAAAATAATACAATAGGTAGTAATAACATAGCCATTGGTTATCAAGCAGGTACTAATGAAGTAGGAGACAATAAATTATATATAGAAAACACATGGAATAATGCAGATAGTGCTTTAGTTTATGGCGAATTTGATACTGACATCATTAGGTTTAATGGAGCAATAGAAGTTGGTGTACCCGGAGATTCAAGTTATTTAGAAATTTCAAATTTAGGTAGTAATAATTTAGGTTTAGATGGAAATATAATACCAGTATCAGGATCAGCTTCAGGCTTTGATTTAGGCAATAATAATGCTGCAGAACATTGGGATGATGTCGTTGGAAATAGTCTCATCACTTTTTCAGATAGAAGCACAAAAAACAATATCAAATTGCTAGAATACGGTCTTTCAGAAATCATGAAACTCAAACCGGTTACCTATCAATATAAAAAAGAAATAAGCCCTAATGACAGAACAAGAATAGGTTTAATTGCCCAAGATGTAGAAAAAATAGTACCAGAAGTAGTTATTACAGAAGACGTTGATTTTAATACCGTAACAGGAGAGGTAGTTCGTGAAAAGTCAGATATAAAAGCAATGGCCTATTTAGAATTACTCCCTGTTCTAATCAAGGCAGTGCAAGAACAACAGGAAATGATTAAGAAACAACAGGATGAAATGGAAAGGCAAATACTAATCGTTAAAACCCAAAACACCAAAATCGAATACTTAGAATCACAGCTTAAAAAACAACAACAGGAAATTGACGCTATTAAAAAACTTTTAAAAAAATCGTAAAGCGGTCGATGCGTTGAGTTATTTTTAGTTTCCAATTAAATGTTTCAAATAATCTCATTAAAATAAGAACGTTCTAAAACAATAAAAAACAACTAAACATCAATTTTAGTTTTAGTCATTTCGCTGTCATTACAGACACTTATTTTTCACAGAAGAAGGCTATAGACAATATAAAAAACGAATAACTAAGGCATCAAGAGAATGACACTACCAAAGTCAAGTTATTAAACATCCTTTCCTCCAGTTTCTCGAGCTTTAACTACAAAAGCTCCGAAGAAAAACTCAAAAAGCAAATAGTTTAGCAAAACAATTGAATCATAAAAAAGGGGATGCAAAAAGCTTTTTAAGGTTAGGTATTCAACATCAAAAAAATCAGAATTGGATGAAGCTGAAGCATTGACCTGAAAGCGCTTAAACGATAGTAAGAAATAAACGATCAAGCTGCTATTGACGCTTCACACACTAATTTGGGTAATGTAGCACATTATAACAAAGTTTTGAATTCTAGTAAAAAAAACAACAATTTGCTGGGTACTATTTTTGCACACTTTTGTGTTGGGAAGTAGATAAAAACTGCGCTGCCCACTTCCTTATTGTTTTATAACTTTAACAAATCTCTATATTTACAGAATATGTTGTGTGTCGCATTGCGAACAAACTCATCTTAACAAACGTGTATGGCAAACGATAATGATCAATTAAACAGTTTAAATAAAAAGATTGAACAATTGCTTGAGCAACAAAGTCATCTCGCAAATGAGGTCAATATTTTGCGAAAAGAGATGAATATTTTGCGTCCAAGTAAAGCGCATGATCTCCAAAACACAGTATTAGAAAAAACTGCAGCAACAAATGTAACACCGCCAATACCTCCTGCAGAAAAAACTACACCATCACAAATTGCTTCTCAAAAACAAGCAGCCGCTCTTCAGCAAATCAAACCAATCTCAAAACCAAAGCCTAAAAAACCAAAACGGAAGTCTGATCTTGAAAAGCTTATTGGCGAAAGTATTATTAATAAGATTGGTATTGTAATTCTTATCATTGGTGTAGGTATAGGTGCGAAATACTCTATAGATAATGAGTTAATTAGCCCGCTTACAAGAGTTATTCTAGGATACTTAACCGGTATTGGCTTATTAGGTGTTGGGATGAAGTTAAAAAAGAAATTTGAACGTTTTAGCGCGGTACTCGTTAGTGGCGCAGTATCCATTCTATACTTTATCACTTTTTTTGCATACGATTTTTACGGATTAATACCACAAACCTTAGCATTCGGGCTAATGGTGGTCTTTACTGTCTTTGCTATAGCAGCTGCATTAAATTACAATAGACAAATAATAGCCCTCTTGGGGCTGGTAGGTGCTTATGCGGTGCCCTATCTGCTTAGTGATGGCTCAGGGAAGGTTTTAATTATGTTTAGCTATATGGCACTTATAAATGCGGGTATTTTATTCATTGCCTTTAAAAAATACTGGAGAGCCTTATTCTATACTGCCTTTGCACTCACTTGGCTTATTTTTATGTCATGGTACTTTTTTGAATATGATCAAGAAATTCATTTCACTCTGGCATTAGTATTCCTTACTATATTTTTCATCACTTTTTATGTGACGTTCTTAGCTTATAAATTGATTAAGAAAGAGAAATTTAATATCGGAAATACTGTATTTCTCTTAATTAATTCTTTTATTTTTTATGGTTTAGGATATGCCATACTCAATGAACACGAGACTGGCAGCCAACTTTTAGGACTTTTCACGGTGGCAAATGGCCTTATTCATTTTATTGTCTGCGTACTGGTTTTCAAAAACAAACTAGCAGACAAGAATGTATTCTATTTTATTGCAGGGCTGGTTACGGTATTTCTTACGCTCGCATTTCCGGTGCAACTAGACGGTAATTGGGTGACCTTATTCTGGATCGCAGAAGCCGTGATCTTATTCTGGATAGGAAGAACAAAAGGCATTACTTTTTACGAACAGCTGTCCTATGCATTAATGGCAATTGCATCTTTAAGTCTATTTCAAGACTGGGCAAACGCCTATGACAGCTATTATTATTTGGAAAACACTGCACCAAAGGCTTTTACGAATATTCAGTTTTTAAGTAATTTAATTTTCGCAGCGGGATTTGGCTGTATTATCTATATTATGCGACAAGAGAAGTATAAAACTGATTTTACAACCAAAAACTGGATGCCTTTAATAGCCTCTATTCTCGCACCTGTGGTGTTCCTTTTTGTGGTGTATACTACTTTTAGATTTGAAATTGCCAATTACTGGGACACCTTATCCGTCGCGTCAGCGTTAACTGTCGTTCCAGAAGGCAGAAACTATAGCAGCTATCTACAGAATCAAAATTATGATCATTTTAAAATAGTATGGACCGTACTATATACCCTCTTTTTTGTGTCTCTACTTTCTTTAGTTAATATTAAAAAGTTGAAAAGTCAAGTTTTAGGGATTATCAATTACATACTCAACATACTGGTGCTATTAGTCTACCTGATCATAGGGCTCTATTTTATTAGCGAATTAAGGGAGCATTATATAGACCAAGTACAGGGAGAATATTATCATATAGGCACCTTTAATCTATGGATACGATATATTAGTTACGTATTTGTTGCTGTACTTTTATTTGCCATTTATAAATATGGCAAACAGCAGTTCATGAAATTTTCTAACAAGGTGATTTTTGAGGTGATACTGGTAATAACCGCATTATGGATTGTCAGCAGCGAATTATTACACTGGTTAGACATGGCAGATTACGCTTCGTCGTACAAGCTAGGATTGAGTATCTTATGGGGTGTGTTCTCATTAATGCTTGTTATCATTGGTATTTGGAAAAACAAAAAATACCTACGCGTGGGCGCAATGGTGCTGTTTGGGATTACACTAATTAAACTTTTCTTATATGATATTGCTTCATTAAATACCATATCTAAGACCATTGTATTTGTTTCTTTGGGTATTTTACTGCTTATTATTTCCTTTTTGTACAATAAATTTAAAGACAAAATCATAGATGACACTAATAAATAAAATCACAACATGCGTTCTTCTTTGCTTTCAGACAGCACTTTTTGCACAAATGCAAGCCTATGATTTTCAGCGTGAATTATCGGGGATAGAAAAGGAATGGCATGCGGTTATTATTCCTTCTGAAATGTTCTCCCATGTAAAACAAAATCTATCTGATGTACGTATTTATGGCATTTCAGAAGAAAACGACACTATTGAAGCACCCTATATTTTAAAGATAAAAGGGCCTTCAATTGAGCAAACTGCTGTAGTGTTTAGGCTGATCAACGAAAGCAAAGCCAATAATGGGTATTACTATACTTTTGAGATCCCTAACAGACTGTCTATCAATACTATTAAACTAGAATTTGAACGCACTAACTTTGACTGGAGCCTGCATCTTGAAGGGAGTCAAGACCAAAAAGAGTGGTTTACTATTAAAGATGATTATAGAATTCTGTCTATTAAAAATGAGCAAACAGATTACAAATTTACCACGCTTACCTTCCCAGATTCTAAATTCGTTTATTATCGTATAAGAGTTAAAAGCAAGGATAATCCTAAGTTAAAAAAAGCGACAATAAAACAAATAAAAAAGAACGAAGGGAGCAGTATAGATTATCATATTACTTCTTTTAAAACAGAAGAAAACAGTACTAAAAAACAAACGATAAGTCATCTTACATTAGCCCACCCAGTGCCCTTAAACCAGCTTAAATTTAACATAGCAACTACTCAAGATTATTATCGAAATATGTCTATAGAATATTTGGTAGATAGCATAAAGACAGAGAAAGGCTACAAATACAATTATCGCAGGTTAGGCAGCGGAACGCTTAATTCTATTGACGACAATAGCTTTAATTTAAACGGTAAGATGGTCCAAAATATTAAAGTCATCATTGAAAACAACGATAATGAACCTTTAAAAATCACGTCTATAGAAGCAAAGGGCAATACCCATCAATTAACCGCTAGATTTAGCACCCCGGCAACCTATTACCTCACGTACTCAAATGCAAAAGCGAATACCCCTAAATATGACATCACCCGTTTTCAGGAAAAAATACCAATAACACTCACCCCCTTAAACATAGGGAATCAAGTTTCTATTTCTAGAGAAAATACAGTGAAAAAATCACCGCTTTTCGAAAATGAAAAATGGCTATGGGCCATTATGATTCTTATCGTTTTAGTACTAGGATTATTTACGTACAAAATGTTTTCTGCGCAGAAAGAATAACTACTTGTAATTCTTTAACTTTTCACCCTAATTTCTCACTACAATTTTTCACCATTTGCGTTAGATGAATATAAACAAGCTACAAACTCCCATAGAATACTTAAAAGGTGTAGGCCCAAACAGGGCAAGCCTTTTAAGGACAGAGCTTGGTATTCATACTTTTCAAGACTTATTAAACCTGTTTCCTAATAGATACATAGATCGCACCAAGTACTACAAGATAAATGGTTTACAGCGCAATAATGCAGATGTTCAGATTGTAGGGAAGATTACTCACCTTAAGATGGTAGAGCAAAAACGCGGTAAACGACTTGTAGCTACCTTTAGAGATGAAACTGGAGTGATGGAGCTCATCTGGTTTAGAGGACATAAATGGATAAAAGAGAACCTAAAGGTCAATGAGCCTTATGTGATCTTCGGAAAGGCCAAGTGGTTTAACAGTAGCTTCTCTATGTCACACCCAGAGATGGAATTATTAAAAGAACACAAAAACAAGTTGCGCTCATCTATGCAACCCATTTACCCAAGCACCGAAAAACTAACCAATAGTGGCATCACAAATAGAGTGGTCAATGGATTGATGGAACAACTCTTTCTGGAAGCCAAAAATGCCTTTGTAGAAACCCTCTCCAAACCCCTTATAGAAGAGCTTAAATTACTCTCAAAAAGCGAAGCCATTTTTAACATTCATTTTCCAGAAAATGGGGAGCGATTAGGGCGTGCAGAATACCGTTTGAAATTTGAAGAATTATTCTACATACAATTACAATTAATACGTAAAAATCTTATCCATAAATCTAAAATTAAAGGGTACCCCTTCCCTAAAGTGGGGGAGCATTTTAATACCTTTTACAATCATCATTTACCCTTTGAATTAACCAGTGCTCAAAAACGAGTGGTCAAAGAAATTAGGCAAGACCTAGGCAGCAATGCCCAAATGAACCGCCTTTTACAGGGAGATGTAGGTAGCGGTAAAACCATTGTAGCCCTATTATCAATGCTCATAGCACTTGACAACGGTTTTCAGGCTTGTTTAATGGCGCCAACTGCAATTTTGTCAGTTCAGCACTATAATGGATTATTAGAGTTATGTAATAAATTGAAAATCAGTATTTCACTACTCACTGGTTCAAGTACTACTTCACAAAGAAAGGCGATTCATGAAAGTCTAGAAAATGGCACTTTAGACATCCTAATAGGAACGCATGCTTTACTTGAAGACAAGGTGAAATTTAAAAATTTAGGACTCGCAATCATAGATGAGCAACACCGTTTTGGGGTGGCACAACGGAGTAAATTATGGCATAAAAACGAGTTGCCGCCACACGTATTAGTGATGACTGCTACCCCTATACCTCGCACCCTTGCCATGAGTGTTTATGGCGATCTCGATATTAGTGTTATTGATGAGTTACCACCGGGCAGAAAAGACATCAAAACAGTGCATCGTTTTGACTCCAATAGACTTAAAGTTTTTAAGTTTTTAAAAGACGAAATTGCCTTAGGCAGACAGGTCTATATTGTCTACCCATTAATACAAGAAAGTGAGGCTTTAGATTACAAAGATTTAATGGACGGTTATGAGAGTGTAGTTAGAGATTTTCCACAGCCAAAATACCAGATTTCAATTGTTCATGGACAGATGAAACCTGCAGATAAAGAGTTTGAAATGAACCGCTTTATCAAAGGAGAAACGCAAATAATGGTGGCTACTACGGTTATAGAAGTTGGAGTGAATGTTCCTAACGCATCTGTAATGGTGATTGAGAGCGCAGAACGGTTTGGTCTATCACAACTACATCAATTGAGAGGTCGTGTAGGTCGTGGTGCAGCACAGAGTTATAACATATTAATGACCAGCCATAAATTATCTGCAGACGCAAAAACACGCTTGTCTACAATGACCAGTACCACAGATGGCTTTGAGATCGCAGAAATGGACCTTAAACTCCGTGGCCCAGGTGATATTATGGGCACACAACAAAGCGGTGTGCTTAATTTAAGAATAGCCGATATTGTAAAGGACACAGAGATTTTAAAAATTGCTAGAAGCTATGCTTTTCAGGTGTTAAAGGCAGATCCTAATTTAAATGTACCAGAAAATGTAAGTATAAAAAATACGTTTGCACAACTGATCAAATATAAAAATATCTGGAACTACATCTCTTAAGTCTCTTCCCTAAAAATTTAGTCTATTCACTTAATTAATTTTAAACTTAAAACTCCATTTCTTAGTTTTATGTAATGATGGATGCACATTAATAGAACATAAAAACAAGAGCTAAGCATAACCAGTTGTTAATAAGTTGATTTTTAATGCTCTAAAAGATTTTATACATTCACATCACTAACACTAACCGGAGACCAGAAACCATAAACGGGGCGAGACCGAAAAGCCATACGAGTAGGACAACCAAATTTTATTAATTATGAAATGGTATAAAAAAGTACTAAGTCAGTATACAGATTTTAAGGGACGTGCGCGTCGCAAAGAGTATTGGATGTTTGTTTTGTTTAATGTGATATTTGCAGTTGCGGCTGTGATTCTAGACAATGTATTAGGGATTACTTTTAGCCCAGAAATGCCTTATGGCTTTATTTATTTGTTATATGCACTTGCTGTTTTAATCCCTGGCATCGCAGTGGCTGTAAGACGACTACATGATATGGGCAAAAGCGGATGGTGGTATCTCATTGCCTTAGTACCACTTATAGGTGGAATCTGGCTTATTGTATTACTTGCCACAGATAGTGAAGCTGGTGATAACCAATGGGGGCCTAACCCAAAAGCAGGTGAGATGTAAACCAAATCATTTTATAAAAAACCGTTTTCATTTGAAGACGGTTTTTTTATGCCGAAATTTTATAGATTGAAATACTATCTTTACACGAAACAATAGTAAAAACGTGAAAACCGCTACACTAGCCGAAATAAAAAAAGAATTTAAACATCGCTCACCAGAAGAAATTACGGCGTTATGCTTGCGTTTAGGCCGTTTTAAGAAAGAAAACAAAGAGCTCCTCACCTATCTACTCTTTGAAGCGGATAACGAAGAATCATACCGCCAGAGCATTAAAGAACTTATTGACGGAGGCTTTGACGGCATTGAAGTCACTAGAGTCTACCTTATTAAAAAGAGAATCAGGAAAATACTTAAAGAAACAAAAAAGTACATCCGTTATTCTGGCAACAAAGAAACCGAAGTGGAGCTCCTACTCTACTTTTGTGCGGTGCTGAAAGACTACAAAACAGTGGTTAAAAGAAACAGCGTAATCCGAAACATCTTTGAAAGACAATTAGAATACATAGGTAGAAAGATCCCCGCCTTGCACGAAGATTTACAGTTTGATTTTAATGAGGAGTTAGAGGAGTTAATGGGAAGTCGTGAGTCGTGAGTCGTGAGTCGTGAGTCGTGAGTCGTGAGTCGTGAGTCGTGAGTCGTGAGTCGAAAATTAAAAAACAGTATTTGTAACCTGGAACATTTCAGAAGAAAAACCCTAAATTTATGATCACTATCTACCATAATCCGCGTTGTAGCAAATCGCGCCAATGTCTAGTATTACTGGAAGAATCTGTTGCTTCACACCTGTCCGATACTGCACTAGAAAAAGCCCAAATTAATACAGTTAAGTATATCGATGATCCTTTAGATTTTGACACCCTCTCTAGTGTTATCAATAAATTAGGGATTACACCACTAGAATTAGTACGTAAAAATGAAGTCATCTGGAAAGAACAATTTAAAGGCAAAACGTTAAGCGATAAAGAAGTTATAACCGCAATGATTACTCACCCAAAATTAATGGAAAGACCCATTATTGTTAATGGAGATAAAGCAGTGATCGGCAGGCCTCCTTCACGCGTGTTAGAAATCTTGTGATTTAGCATTCGCCTTTTAACAAAACATTACCAAATTCTTGCGAGGGACCCTTCTATTTTTGTAGTCTAAGAAGAAAATCTAATCACTTCAATGAAAATATTTCTTACTATTTGCTTGTCTTTTTTTACGCTCTTTGCCACCGCACAAGGACCTAAGTCCACCAAAGAAATCACAGTTACCGGAAAAGTACTAGAAGAAGGTGTTAATGTACCACTAGAGTATGCAACGGTTTCATTTATTGACGCCAACGGTAAAGTGGTTACCGGTGGGATTACAGATCTTAAAGGAGTATACAACATTCAAGTGGCTGCCGGTATTTACACCGTAAAGTACGAGTATATCTCTTTTAAAAACAAAGAAATTACAGGTCAAAATCTTACTTCAAACACCACCTTACCAGATGTATATCTCGAAATAAACTCTGCCAGTCTTGACGAAGTGGTGGTACGTGCAGAAACGACAGAGGTACAAATTAGATTAGACAAGAAAATATACAATATTGGTAAAGACCTTACTACCAGCGGTGCTACCGTGAGTGACGCATTAAGTAATGTTCCTTCTGTAACTGTAGATGTAGACGGAGCGATTGCTCTTAGAGGAAATGAAAATGTTCGTATTTTAATTAACGGAAAACCATCTGCTATTGCAGGTTTTGGCTCTACAGATGCTTTGCGTCAGTTACCAGCAGATGCAATAGAGCGCGTAGAGGTTATTACTTCTCCTTCTGCTCGTTATGATGCAGAAGGAACAGCGGGAATACTTAATATTATTCTAAGAAAAGAAAAGACCCTAGGTTTTAACGGCTCTATTCAGGCTAATATTGGTGATCCTGCTTTATATGGTCTCTCCGGAAATGTGAACCTACGTACAAACAAGTTTAATGTCTTTAACACCACTGGAATTAATTACAGAAAAAGACCAGGAAATGCATTTTTTAACAATGAATATCTTTCAGAAGGCGTTGCCAATACTTTTGTTACAGAAACACGGGAATATGATAGGCTAAATAAAAGCTTTAATACAAATCTAGGAATGGAATATTTTCTAACAGAACAATCCTCAATCACGGGTTCTGTTTTTCTTAGGTTAGGTGATAGCGATGATAAAACAACTAACATAACAAACGAATTTGATGATCCTTCTGTTTTAGAGATATCGAGAGTTCGTACCGAGTTAGAAAATGAAGAAGACATTAGCGTTCAAGGATCTCTTAATTATGTAAATAAATTTGACAAGAACGGTCACGAACTATCAGCAGATTTTCAATATGAAATTGATAAAGAGAAACAAAGATCAACTATTCTAGAAAGTAACACGTTCCCAGATGAACTTCGATTGCCTACAGAAATAGTGCGCACTGATGAAGATGGTACAGAAATTTTATTCCAATCAGACTACGTAAGGCCGATAGGAGAAAATGCGCAGTTTGAAGCTGGTTTTAGAATTAATCTTGAAGAAACAAAAACAGACTTCGAGCTTTTTGAAGAAGCTAGTTTAACCAATGATTTTATAAGAGATAACGGCCTATCAAACATTTTTACTTATAATGAAGATGTGTATGCAACCTACCTGCAATATGGTAATAAAGTGGGAGAAAAGTTTAGTTTTCTTTTTGGATTAAGAGCAGAGAACACCATACTTACTGGAGAAGTTGTAGCGAATGAAAATACCACTATTGGATTTGACCCAAACTTTAACAACTCTTATTTTGGTCTTTTTCCTACGGCTAATCTTTCTTATGAAATTGGCGAACGTGAAAATATCACATTAGGATACAACAGAAGGATTAATAGGCCTCGAGGCTATTTTGTTAATCCTTTTCCTTCAAGATCTAGTGAGACTAACGTCTTTCAAGGTAATCCTGGCCTCGCACCAGCATTTGCGAACGCATTTGACTTAGGATATTTAAAAAGCTGGAAAAAAATCACACTTACCACTTCCATCTATTATCAAAAAGAAACAGATGCTTTTGAGCGAATACAAGAAGACACTGGTGAGTTAACTCCTAATGGTATTCCAATTATTAGAACCATCCCTATCAACCTATCATCAAACAATCGCTATGGTTTTGAAGCAGGAATATTATATAACGCCATTAAATGGTTAAGGCTCAATGGAAGTTTTAATTATTTTAACTTTAAAAGTGAAGGGAGCTTCAATGGAGTTGCGTATGGCACAGAAAACAGTAGTTGGTTTGCGCGTGGGAGTGCTAAGGTATCACTGCCTGCAAAAATAGACTGGCAGACGAGTGCCAATTACCGTGGCCCTAGAAACAATGCTCAAACAGAGAGTGAAGGTATCTTTTCAATGAACCTAGCATTTAGCAAAGACCTTTTTAAAGACAATGCAACTATTGGCCTTAATGTAAGTGATCTCTTTAACAGTCGTAAGCGAATCTCTAGGACAGAAACAGAAACTTTTTTACAAGAGAGCGAATTTCAATGGAGACAGCGCCAAGTTACTCTGTCTTTCACCTATCGCTTTAACCAGAAAAAGAAACGCGAACGAGGCGGAGAACGTGGCGGTGATGATGGCGGTTTTGAAGGATAGTATTGGGCGCCATTATTCTATGAACTATATGGGGCAATCCTAATCTTCAGACCAAAGTAGACTCTTTTAGTTTTATTCACGACAAAGTATGTCTCTATCTATCTGAACTTAAGCGATGTATCATTGTAAAGTTTAAATCGCGCAAACTCTCATCTTTAATACCTTTATTCCACACGGATGCCTAAACAATCTTGAAAAACTCAATAGCAAACGTAACCGCTGTTTTTGAGAGAGACACTTCTTAGTTTATTTCTCATTTAAAAAACATAACGGCTACAAAAGAAAATGGGGAAATCTAATTATGCTTTAGCACCCACAACTCAACCTCTTCTGTGGCTCGCCAGTGTTGATCTCGCTTAGTTTTAGTAGACGCAGCGCTTACCTTTTTTGTATATCTTTTTTCTAATTGAAACCGATTACCCTCGGCCAATTCTATAGCAATAGGATGTGATGTGGTCACTTTTGTAATAAGCGCCAAATTTGAGAAAATGACAACTAGTTTTCCATCCGGAGAAAGTCTTTTCTTAGCTTCCGCAAAAAACTCCGGGAACAACGTATTGTCATAGTAAATCGCAGCATCCATGCCGTCCACATCTCGCGTAGCAGGCAACCACGGCGGATTAAACACAATCAACTCGGTTTCTTTTTTCCAAGCAGCAAAGAGATGTCCTACATCTAGTTCAATTTTTCTGGACAGTTTTGTGGTTCCCATAAACTCGGCTAATCCTACTATCGCATTTGGGTTCGTATCTGTGGCAAAGACTTTCTGGAATCCATGCAGTACCATTTGCAGCGACAAAACGCCACAACCCACACCCACATCTATGGCCGTTTTTTTAGGACCATCATAATACTTCAACCAATTGTCAAAGAGGATTAAATGCTCAAAGCGCGTAGGAAAGTACACGCCGTAATAAGGGCGTAATTTATTACGCAGCACTGGAATATTAATCCCATTATGATACCATTGCCAGGAGCTATTTAAACCCTGAACTTCGGGAAAACTCAATGCAAAATGTTTGTTATCTGGGTAAAATTTCTCTAACCATCCTATGCTGGGCGCCTTCTTTACCAGAAGCAGTTGATCCTTAACTTCTAACAATATTAAATTTGAAAAGGTATGATACGCCTCACGATATTCACGCTGCTCCCTTAACGTTTTATTAGGGAGTTTTCGTCTCAAATATTTATGAATCTCTTTTAACAATAAAATCCCGTCGCTGTAATATTCATTAATTAATACAGTCTCTCCTGCTGCTAAAGTCTCTATAATTGGCTTTACCTCCGTTTCTTTCTGAAACGTCTTTTGATTTTTATTAATCGCAACAGGCCTAGGTTTATTAATTTTTATATCGGTATTCATAAATGCGTTTATCTTTTTGATAATATAGACAAATAATTTTCATCACTTCGGAAATAGAAAAGGTTTAATTCTATAAATAATTTAATTAGAACATGGTATACAAGGTAGTTCGTATTTCTCCTTTTCTAGCATCTAATGGAATAGAAAGCAGCTCTCTTTCTTGCTTGACCTTAAGATTAAATGGTGAAACAAGTAGGTTGAGTCCGCTTTTCTTTTTCATTCTTGTTCCTTGTCCAGAAATAATGTTAAGGTTAGGCGTAAAAGTGCCTTCAGGGACATGTTCTGTTACAATCACGTATTTAAATTGATGTAACTTTTTACAAATAGTTAAAATTTCGGCATTAGAGAGGTGCTGTAATACTTGTCTTAGTATAGCACAATCTCCAGCTGGCAAATCATCAGCGACAATATCAAGACATCTAAAGGCTAAATTTGCCACAATAAACCGCTCTTTGTTATGTGCAATGAGGTCGGGCACTATGTCTACTGCAACGTATTGCTGGGTATGACTCACCAATTGTCTACCCACATTAAAATCACCGCAGCCCAAATCGCAAAGGCTAATCGGGCTTTTAAACGAATTTAAAAAAGTAGTAATTGCAGCGATATAAGGTGCTACAATCTTTTCTAAATGCGAGCCCTCACCAGAATAAAATGCTGTTGCATTATCTCCCCATAAATTTTGCTCATAAACCTGTATCATCGCCTCCTTTGTAGGCCAAGGTTTTTTTATTTTATTGGTTTCCTTATCTTTCATTTTTTATGAGGTGATACTCATTTTCAAAAATACAAACTTAAACGGGTGCGGTTTCCACTTAAATGTACAAGATTTTCTTTTGATTCATTTTCTTTTATTAATTTAGAGCTACTCAATTAAAATAGAATAAAAATTATGAATAAATTATTGATTATTATTATTTGCTGTATCAGTGCAACTCAATTTGTACATGCTCAAGAACACACGGTATTACAACCACAATTAAAATTAGATATAGAAGTAAATGGTGAGAAGCATCAAATAATAGATGGTGAGACTATTACTGTTAATGGAAATACGATAAAGGTAAGTTCTTCAGATAATATGACTTTTAATTATGGAGCATTAAAATTTGACTACCCTAAAAATTTCTCATTTGAATATGAAAGTGATACTGGATATCAAAACTGGTCTTTAGACGGAAACAATTTAGTGATTATGTATTTTAAATTTGATGCCGAAGTTGGACTTGATGATTTTATTAACCAAATGATATCTCAGTTTGGTGAAGAGAACTCAAAAGTTACAGATAAAGAAATACAATTAGGAGATATAGCACTAAATGGAAAAAGAATAGACATCCATATTGTTGGTGCAAATTTAACCTATGATATGTATCTACTAGATGCTGGAGATGACGCGACTCATTTCTTGTCCCTACAAGACACAAAAAACGATGATGGATCAGACTCTAAAGAATATATAGATACGCTGGAGATAATGGACAAAACCATTAAGATTAAATAAGAGTTATTCATGTGATAACAAGTAATGATTGCCCCAGTCTATATCTAAAATAATAGAATAAAGTTAGTAGCCATACGCACTGGACTACTGCTATTTATTAGTACTTACCAAACTCATATAATAAAAAAATAAAAATCCTTTGAAGTTCTCATTCAACCTGTAGAAACTAATACAGAAGAAAAAAATTATCTTTAATACCACAAAAACAACTTTAACATGAAAGACATCTTTTCAAAACCAGTAACAGACGAAGTAATAGCGCGTCTCAACAACTTAGAACCAGCTTCGCAACCTAGTTGGGGCAAAATGAGTGTAGACCAAATGCTGGCACACTGCAGTGTTACTTATGAGATGTTATATGAAGACAAGCACCCTAAGCCAAAAGGCTTCCAGAAATGGATGATGAAGGCCTTTGTTAAAAAAATAGTGGTTAGCGAAAAGCCGTATAAGAAAAACAATAGAACAGCACCTGCTTTTATTATTACCGCAGAAAAAGATTTTAGTTCAGAAAAAAACAGGCTCATTGCGTATCTCAAAAAAACACAAGAATTAGGTGGTGACCATTTTAATAATAAAGAAAGTCATTCTTTTGGGCCTTTGTCTAAAAACGAATGGAACAATATGTTTTACAAACACTTAGATCATCATTTGACACAGTTTGAGGTTTAAACTACATTTATAAATGCAAAAAAAACCGCCTATTTTACAATAGGCGGTTTTTATATTTCTATATCAAGATTACTCTTGCTCTAATTTCTTTGCTTCACGCTTTAATTTAAAGTTCTCTAGTAATTGCCCACCTATCCAATAAGGGATAATTGACACTAGAAATATCATTAACCAAAACCCTATCGTTAGTATCGTTAAGAAAGCTAAAAATCCTAAATATTGGTCAAAATCAAACATAGCGTGTGTTATTAAGTTTAGGCAAAGATAAGTAGTATTTTACAAAAACAAAACCCCCTATTGAAAAAGAAATGGAGTTTTTAACAAGTTTTCAACGGCTTTTACCCTTCTTCTTAAAAGTTAAGCGCCAGACCTAATCTTAGGTTACGACCTCTTGTTTGGTACCTGTACAATTCTTCATATTCTGCATCAAGTATGTTGTTAACTGCTGCAAACAGACGTAGTTCTTTTAAAACCTGCGTACTCACGTTAAAATCTAAAACATTAAACGCATCTAAAGTAATAGCTTCGCTCATAAAAGTATCAGGATTAAAGAACGAGTCTGCACGTTCACCAGTCATTTGAAAATTGAAACCAAAAGAAGTTTGATCACTTAATGCATACCCAATAGTAGCGTTTACTTTGTGTTCTGGAATACGCAATGCAAAACGCTCTTCTACTTGGGTATTGGTGTAGTTTGCGGTCAATGACAATTGCTTTGTTACCTGATACCCTAACTCTACTTCTACTCCACTTGCTGTAAACTCTTCGGAAATATTCTGGTATTGATAGATAAAATTATCTGCATCAACAGTCACAAAATCAACAAAGTTTTGCTCATTTCGGTTAAAGTAAACAGCACTAGCGCGTAGCTTATTAATTCCTGTAAATTCTAAACCTCCCTCAAGTGTCGTGTTTTCTTCAGGTTGTAATTCTAGATTACCATATAAAGGATCATGTAATTGAAATAAAGAAGGTGTGATGTATGCCGTACTGTAAGAAGCTAAGGCTTTTAGTTTACTTTCTCCTAAGGCAAACTGATATGATGGATTTACATTGTAAACAATATGCGACCCATAATCACTATGTATATTTAGCCTTGCTCCTGCACTAGCAGTAAAAGCTCCTTTATTAAAAGTTGCGTTTACATAAGGATCAATAATATTAAAAGTAGCAGTCTCAGCATCAACATTTTGAGCAAAAGCAGTCTCTCCAAAAGGAATACTAAAAGAATTAAAACTACTCGTGTTATAGTTTAACCCAACTAATGCAGTAATATTTGAAGTAAAACGATAGGTCAGGTAATTATCTAAACTATATAATTTAGAATCAAATTTACTGGGAAAACTACTCTCTGTATCTCTTTTGATCCAACTAAAACTATCATTAAAAACATATTCTCCTTTTGCGTATTGCCAAACAAAGTTACCACCAGTGCGAAGCTGGCGCGTTTCAGAAAGAAAAGCGGCGTCTGTGTAACTAAAGTCATCAAATGCTGCATCAAATTCGTCTACACTAAAAAACTGACTGAACTTAATATTTTTATTAATTCTAGCACCTAGCGTGATTTTTGCGTTATAACGCTCATAAGGATCACTCTCAAAAGCATCCTCGCCTTCTGGCGCAGCTATGGCAGATAAACCATCTACATAACGATGGTTAAAATCTAAGTCGTATGTAAACCAGTTAAGTGTTCCACTTACTTTTGCCGCATTTGTAAATTCATTTGCAGCAAATTTCTCATTTTCTTTATCTGCAGCGTTATTGGTCCCAACAGTTGTCATAAAGGTTCCAGAAATCTTCTTTGAAGCTTCTTTTTTAGTTGTAATATTAATCACTCCCGCTCCTGCTCCTGAACCATATAATACACTTGCCGCTCCTTTAACTATCTCAATTTTTGCAATAGAAGAGACCGGAAGCAAACGCAAATCAAAATCGTTGGCAATACTAGACGGATCATTTACTTGCACCCCATCTATTAGAATCACCACTTGACCGTTACGTCCACCTCTTACAAAGTATCCTAGATTTTGACCGTCGTTACTTCGGCTTCCATTTATTTCAATTCCAGAAACGGCATTGATAATTGTTGCAAGGTTTTCGCCCTGTTTAGCTTCAAGATCTTTGGCGGTAATTACAGTAACAATCTTACCACTCTGGTCCCGAGGTTTTAAAATTTTTGTATCTAAATACACAGAATCTAAGGCTTCTACTTTAGAAACCTGCTGTGCTGATAGTCCAGCAGTTGCTATCATGGCGACAGCACAAATTAATTTTCTCATAATAAACCCCACGAAGGTGGGTATCTTTTAAAACGGAAATACAAGGAGAGATAACGCAATAGGCGCCTCAATTCCTCAAACTTTTATCCCGAAAGTTGAACAATGTAGATTTCTGGCAGGTCTCCTGGCTCGTCTCGTGACACCTTCCCGCCCTAAGGCAGTGGTATTAAGAATCACTAGTTTACATCTTGTAAACCGACTTACAGTTGCGGGAACAGCTTGGGAGTATTCACCCAATTCCCTTTTAAGAACAGCTTGTGTTCACCTAAAATCTGCGGCGAAAGTACAACATATTAATATATGCGACACCTACTTTTATATTAAAGATGAGAACGGTTACCTTTGCGATCGCTTTAAACCATTTTTATGTTTTGTGCCAAAATATTTTGGAGATTATCCATTGTGCTTTTAATTACTACCTCGTTACTTAGTTGTAAGGAGAATGTTAAAAAGGTGGAAGTTAGTACTGCTATTCCAACAGTAATAAATTACGCCAAAGGCTTCCAAATAGAAGCTCTGGAAGAACTCACCTTAATAACCATCACAAACCCGTGGCCATCTGCAGATAAGAATTTTACTTATGCTTTGGTTAAAGATGCGGCTTCGGTAAAAAACTTAGAAAGACAATTTGACGCCGTAGTAAAAGTCCCCCTTGAGCGAGCCGTAGTGACTTCAACCACTCACATCCCTTCATTAGAAATGCTAGATGTAATAGAAACATTGGTTGGGTTTCCGAGTATGGATTATATCTCTTCAGAAAAAACAAGAAAGCTTATTTCCGAAGGAAAAATTAAAGAAATAGGTAAAAACGAATCAATAAACACAGAGATTCTAATTGATTTAAACCCGCAAGCAGTGATTGGCTATGGCATAGATGGGAACAATCCTACTTTTAATACAATCGAAAAATTAGGCACACCTGTATTGTATAATGCAGATTGGACAGAAAAACATCCATTGGGCAAAGCAGAATGGATAAAGTTTTTTGGTGCACTCTACGGAAAAGAAAAACAAGCAGATAGCATTTTTTCCAGAATCGAAAGCGATTATCTAGCGGCTCAAAAGGTTGCAAAATCGGCCACTACTACTCCATCCGTTCTTAGTGGTGCAATGTATAAAGATGTATGGTATTTGCCGCAAGGTGATAGCTGGGCAGCTCAGTTTATTGCAGATGCCAATGGGCAGTACTTATGGGCAAACTCATCAGGAACGGGTAGTATTGCGCTTAATCTAGAGTCCGTTTTAGAAAAAGGACAAGCCGCTCAGGTATGGATTGGCCCAGGACAGTTTACTAGCACAGAACAAATGGCAGAGATGCATCGTGTTTATACACAATTTGATGCTTTTAAAAATGACAACGTTTACAGCTTTACTACAAAAAAAGGAGCTACTGGTGGCGTACTTTATTACGAGTTAGCACCCAACAGACCAGATATAGTGCTCAAGGACATTATTAAAATATTACATCCAGAATTGTTGCCAGAACACGAACTATTTTTCTTTAGTAAAATTTAGCAATGTCACACTGAGCCTGTCGAAGTGCAATTGTGAATGGTCTTCGACAAGCTCAGACTGACAATTTTATTATATTAAAAACTCTACTTTTACAATACTAAATGACCCACCACCAACCTTCATATAAAAAACCCTTACTCTTGTTGGCTTTGCTAACCATAATGGCCATTTTTATTAATATAAGTTTGGGTTCTGTAAGCATCCCTTTTAAAGAAGTTATTGCAGGTTTATTTACCGGCACTACTAATAAAACATCTTGGGATTACATTCTCTTTAATTATAGAATACCTAAGGCAATCACTGCAATTGCAGCCGGTGGCGGTCTTGCCATTTCTGGTTTATTAATGCAAACCGTATTTAGAAATCCTCTGGCAGGTCCTTTTGTTCTTGGCTTAAGTAGCGGTGCAAGTCTTGGGGTTGCCCTATTAATATTAGGGGCGGGTGCCTTTGGAGGTATTTTCGGAATCTTACTCGGAAACAGTTGGAGCTTAGTGATTGCAGCAGCTTTGGGTAGTTTTTTAGTATTACTTGCCGTTCTTGCAGTGACCCTAAAAGTAAAAGACACGATGGCGATTTTGATCATCGGGTTAATGTTTGGTAGTGTTACTGCCGCCGTTGTTGGGGTGCTCTCCTATTTTAGTAATGCAGAACAGTTACAACAGTATATTTTCTGGTCTTTTGGTAGTTTAGGCGATCAATCATGGACAGGTATCGCGATACTTATCACTTGTTTTATTGTTGGATTAGTAATTGCCCTAGCCACCTCAAAATCGTTAAACGCATTATTACTAGGTGAAAATTATGCAAAGTCTATGGGGCTGAATATTAAAAAACAAACACTATTTATCATTCTTGCAACCAGTATTCTAGCAGGAAGTATTACAGCATTTGCAGGGCCTATTGCATTTGTAGGGCTGGCAGTGCCGCACCTTACACGCCAAATTATTAAAACATCAAATCACTTAATTTTAATTCCTGCAGTCACATTAATGGGTGCGATTTTACTCTTAGTTTGCGACACGATTGCACAAATTCCATTTAGTGAATACACATTACCTATTAATGCCGTTACCTCCATGGTAGGTGCACCCGTAGTAATCTGGTTATTAGTACGTAAACGTAAACTCTTATTTTAATGGCTTCGGAAACGCCACATACACGCATTGCGATCCAAGATTTAAACATTGGTTTTACTTCAAAAAAGGAGCAAAAATCTATCGCCAAAAACATTACTTTTTCTTGTAAAGAAGGCGAATTAATTGCGATTATTGGCCCCAACGGAATCGGTAAATCTACTTTGATACGAACCGTGACTGGAATGCAAAAGCCCATTTCTGGTCGTATTACTATTTCCGAAGTAGCAATGAGCGACCTCTCACCGCATGCACTAGCATCTCAAATAAGTGTTGTACTCACAGAGGCGCCAGCCTCAAAAAACGTGACGGTTTATGAACTCATCGCCTTAGGGAGACAACCATACACCAACTGGTTG
The DNA here is from genome assembly GCA_938041335.1 of uncultured Ulvibacter sp. Classification (GTDB taxonomy): domain Bacteria; phylum Bacteroidota; class Bacteroidia; order Flavobacteriales; family Flavobacteriaceae; genus Patiriisocius. The sequence continues at coordinate 61,655 of CALIAF010000004.1, forward strand.
GGAGTGCTTTCTCAAGCAGATAAAGATGCCGTGAGTCGAGCCATCACAATTACCGAAACAACAGCACTGCAGCATAAAAAGTGTTTTGAATTAAGTGATGGAGAACTTCAGCGTGTGCTAATTGCAAGAGCTTTAGCTCAAGATACGCCTATTATAATACTAGATGAACCCACTTCGCATTTAGACTTATACCATAAGGCTTACGTGCTCAAATTACTACAACGTCTTTGTAAAGAACAAGGAAAAACCATATTGTTTTCTACCCATGAAATAGGAATTGCACTATCGCTTGTAGATAAAATGTTAGTGCTTCAAGAAGGTGGAATATCATTTGACACCCCTACTTGCCTAGCCCAACAAGGAATTTTTAATACCCTTTTCCCTAGCAATACGATTGATTTTGATACAGACACAATGCAGTTTCGTGTTAATAATTAATCTAGTATTATCGGGTCAATTTTTATTTGATTAGTATCTTTATACGGTGAGAGATGAACAGTGAATAGCGAGCAGAAAGAAAGATTAATTGAAGCTCCTGTCTGGTGGAGTACTTCGACTACGCTCCGTATAAACTAAAGTTGAAACCACTTTAACAATCACACTGTCAAACGCCAGTCTAAACTATAAATACAATAACCTAATAATAAACATCAATACAAGCTACTCGTGAACCAAACTGTTATTTATTTTCTTGTAACCATTGTCGCTATAATCGTTGGTGCAATTATTGGGCATTTCATTGCAAAACTGAAACAAAAGGCAGCATCTAGTGCTCTTAACGAGCGTCTGCAACAACACGAATTAAACCAAGAACGACTTGCTGGAGAATATGAAGAAAAGCTTCTTGCGGTTTCTGATCGTGCTTCATTACAAGAAGAAAAATTTAGTGTTCAGTATGAAAATGTAGTCGCAGAACGTGAAAACATTAGAAAAGAGAAAGACTTCTTGCATCTAGAGCTCACTAAACGCAATGGAATAGTAGAAAATCTTGAAGAAAAATTAAGAGGAGAACGCAACGAGGTAGAAAAATTACAAGAAAAATTTACCAAAGAATTTGAAAACCTAGCTAATAAAATTCTCGATAATAAGTCGGAAAAATTTACAAAGCAGAATAAAGAAAATATAGATGTTATCTTAAAACCGCTTCAAGAAAAAATTGAGAAGTTTGAAAAGCGAGTGGATGATACTCATAAAGAAAGCCTTACTGGACAAGCGATGCTTAGACAGCAAATTATTGGGCTTAAAGAACTTAATGAACAGATGAGTAAAGAGGCTACAAACCTCACAAAAGCCCTTAAAGGGGATAGTAAAATACAAGGAAACTGGGGAGAACTAGTTCTAGAAAAAGTTCTTGAGAAAAGTGGTCTTGAGAAAGATCGTGAATATTTTGTACAGCAAAGTTTTACAACAGCAGATGGTAAACGGGTATTGCCAGATGTTGTCATACATCTACCCGATAATAAACGCATGATTATTGACAGTAAAGTGTCTTTGGTCGCTTATGAGCGTTTTGTAAATGAAGAGGATGATGAAATACAAGTGCGTCATTTAAGCGAACATCTAACTTCATTAAAACGTCATGTAGACCAATTAAGTGAGAAAAATTATCAGGATCTCTATGAGATGGAAAGCCCAGATTTTGTGTTGCTCTTTGTACCCATTGAACCTGCCTTTGCCATTGCAATTAATAAAGACCCAAGTATTTACAATAAAGCTTTTGAGCAAAATATTATTATTGTGACTCCTTCCACCTTATTAGCTACACTACGTACCATTGACACCATGTGGAACAATGAGAAGCAACAGCGCAATGCCATTGAGATTTCTAGACAGGCGGGAGCCTTGTATGATAAGTTTGAAGGACTCATTAAAGACTTAACTGGAGTAGGCAAAAAGATGGATGATGCAAAGGGCGACTACTCTAACGCAATGAACAAACTCTTTGAAGGCCGCGGAAACCTTATCACTAGTGTTGAAAAATTAAAGAAAATGGGAGCCAAAGCAAAGAAGTCTTTACCAGAGAAGATTATTAAACGTGCTGAGGAGAATGAATTGGAATAAAACTAAAAATGAATTTAAGGGCAAATAATACGGAATTAAAAAATCCACAATGGAACGACATTATTTGCGCATTCGATAGATTAGACGGTAGAGATAATGGACATATATGCTTAGAAAGCAAAAATGGAGATTATGTACAATGTGCTGGTTGGAGAGAAAAATTGACTGTTGAATATAGATTAAACGCTAAACCAAAATTTAAACATTACGTGATTGGCAAAGCAGAAGGCAAAAGCCCTCTTAAGGTTAGTTGGGTTTTACTTCAAACTAGTGGCGGAATTATGGTGCATAAAGAAGAAGTGCTTACTATTGATGATGCTGAATTCGTTTTTAAGGAGTTTTATAAAAACAACGCCATCCCATCTGGATTAAATAAACGGAACGTAACAAAACTACACGTTTAAAAATGATAGTTTTATTTTATAAAAAAGAAAATCAAAATGAAAAAAATACTCTTTATTATCTTAGGCGCAATTGCAGTTTTATTTTTTATATACTACGCATTCGTATCGTTTGTTCCCTATAGTGAGGGAACACGAGCTGGAGAGCTTATAAAATTTAGTAATAAAGGCGTTCTCTTTAAAACCTGGGAGGGAGAAATAAGTCAAGGAATTAGTGGTGCTCAGATTTTTTCATTTTCTGTATTAGATCAAGAGGAAGAAATCATTGAAAAACTAAAAGAGTATCAAGGTAAATACGTGAACCTTACTTACGAAGAACGTTTTGATACTTTCTTTTTCTGGGGAGACACACAGTATTTTATTGAGGATGTCACTCTAGAAAACTCACCACACTTTAATCGAGACTAATATTCTATTCATAAAAAAATCCCGTCAATTGCTTGACGGGATTTAAAATATTTTATTTTACAGAAGTTAAAGTGGTTTACTCTTTAATCATCTTTATAGTTGCAGTAAGCCCTTCAGACTTTACAGTCACAAAATAAACGCCAGCTGGAAAGTGGCTTGTATTTAAATTTGTATAAGTACCTTCTCCTACTCCTTCACTCACTTTTTTGCCTGTAGCGCTATAAATTTCGTATGTGTCCAAAGAAAATAAAGATCTAATTTTTAAATCTTCTTTTACTGGATTAGGGAAAAATGTAATATTACGTTCAAACTGATCTTGAACAGACATCACAGCTTCTACCGTAAGCGTCCCATTCATAGCTCCTGGATGCACGGTACATAAATAATCTATTTCTGCTGGTGTAGTAAACGTATAAGAATATGTAAATCCCATACCCGTTTCAATATTACTTCCAAAATCTCCTGGTGCATCTGTCTCACCTGGTGCAGGTTGAACATCATGTGGTGCGACATTTGCCCATACCCACTCTACAGTATCTCCTACTTGTAAAGTAAATGTTGCATCTGCTGCTTCTGTACTCTGATCCCAATCGACTGTAAATGTTTGCTGTGCAGTTGCGACCGTAGCGATCATCAGTACTGCTAAAAGTGTAATTTTTTTCATAGTATTCTTTTTTTTAAGTTTATTTAAAGATAATCAATTAATCTTATTATTATTTTGAGATGTACTTATTCAAAAACTAAAAATGAGTAAAATAGTAGATTATTCTGCGTCTAGGTGCCGTCTTATTTGCTCAAATACATTTTTCTACGTGCATATAAATCGTAAAACTGGTCATCTTTTAAGCTATCAATAAACAAGATACTCTCTCCTGTACTTTTCATCTCTGGTCCTAATTGCTTATTCACATTATGAAACTTATTAAAACTAAACACTGGTTGTTTGATGGCGTATCCATCTAGGTGTGGTTTAAAGTCAAAGTCTGTCACTTTACTATGCCCTAACATTACTTTAGTTGCGTAATTTACATAAGGTTCGCCATAGGCTTTAGATATAAATGGAACCGTACGAGAGGCTCTTGGGTTGGCTTCAATGATATATACTTTATCATCTTTTATTGCAAACTGTACATTAATAAGTCCTACTGTATTTAAGGCTAGAGCAATATTCTTTGTATGATCTTTTATCTGTTGCATCACAAACTCTCCCAAGTTAAATGGTGGTAATGTTGCATTAGAATCGCCAGAGTGAATTCCACATGGCTCTATATGCTCCATGATTCCTATGATGTACACATTCTCACCATCACAAATAGCATCTGCCTCTGCCTCGATAGCACCATCTAAGTAATGATCTAACAATAATTTGTTGTTTGGTATTTTCCGAAGTAAATCTACTACGTGATCTTCGAGTTCTTGTTTATTGATGACAATCTTCATTCCTTGCCCTCCTAAAACATAGGAAGGTCTAATTAATAAGGGAAAGTCTAATGTATCTGAAAGCGCTAACGCCTCTTCTGTAGTTTCTGCAACACCAAATTCTGGATAAGGTATTTTTAAATCTTTAAGGATGTTTGAAAAGCTCCCTCTGTCTTCTGCAAGATCAAGTGCTTGAAAACTCGTTCCTAAAACCTTGATTCCGTAACGTTCTAATTTTTCTGCGAGCTTTAATGCAGTTTGTCCACCTAATTGAACAATAACTCCTTCTGGCTTTTCGTGACGAATGATGTCATAAATATGTTCCCAGAATACCGGCTCAAAATACAATTTATCTGCTACATCAAAATCTGTAGAAACCGTTTCTGGATTACAGTTAATCATAATGGTCTCATAACCAATCTCTGACGCTGCAAGAATACCGTGTACACAGCAATAATCAAACTCAATTCCTTGTCCTATGCGGTTAGGGCCAGAACCCAATACAATGATCTTTTTCTTTTCTGTAACGATACTATCGTTCTCTGCGTATCTATTTCCGTCTGGCGTTTGCATATCATTTTCAAACGTAGAGTAATAATAAGGAGTCTGTGCTTTAAATTCTGCCGCACATGTATCTACAAGTTTATAAACTCGTTGCACATTGAGTTCTTCACGCTTGTTATATACTTGACTCTCAAGGCATTTAAGCATATGCGCAATCTGTCTATCGCCATAGCCTTTTTGTTTTGCTTCTAACAGCAATTCACGCGGTAACGTTTCTAACGAAAATGTTGAAATCTCTTTTTCTAAAAAATAGAGTTCTTCATATTGTTTTAAGAACCACATATCAATTTTTGTGATTTCGTGAATACGGCTCAATGGGATTCCCAATTGTATCGCATCATAAATTACAAATACACGATCCCAACTCGCATTTCTTAGTTTGTCTAAAATCTGCTCATAGTCTTTGTAACTTTTACCATCTGCTCCTAGTCCATTGCGTTTAATCTCCAGAGATTGTGTCGCTTTATGCAGTGCTTCTTGGAATGATCGTCCTATTCCCATTACCTCACCTACAGACTTCATCTGTAATCCAAGTGTTCTATCTGACCCTTCAAATTTGTCAAAATTCCAGCGTGGTATTTTAACAATTACATAATCTAAGGTTGGCTCAAAAAGTGCCGATGTAGATTTTGTAATTTGATTGTCCAATTCGTCAAGGTGATACCCAATAGCTAGTTTTGTTGCAATCTTAGCAATAGGATATCCTGTTGCTTTGGAGGCTAAAGCCGATGAACGAGATACTCGCGGATTGATCTCTATGGCAATGATATCTTCGTTTTCATCAGGGCTAACTGCAAATTGTACGTTACAACCTCCTGCAAAATCACCAATACTACGCATCATATGGATGGCCATATCGCGCATTTTCTGGTATGTTTTATCACTCAATGTCATTGCTGGTGCTACCGTGATAGAGTCACCTGTATGGATCCCCATTGGATCCATATTTTCAATAGCACAAATGATCACTACATTATCATTTGCGTCCCGTAACAATTCTAATTCATATTCTTTCCAGCCTATTAATGCTTTGTCTATCATTACTTCGTGCACTGGAGAAATTTCCAGGCCACGGGTGAGTAGTTCATCAAATTCTTCTTCTTTATAGACAAATGATGCACCTGCTCCACCTAATGTAAATGAAGCTCTAATTACCAATGGAAAACCAAATTTCTGTGCTATTTCTTTCCCTTTTAAGTATGAGGTCGCTGCAGCTTGAGGCGCCATTGGCACTCCAATTTTTTCCATTAATAAACGAAATTTTTCGCGATCTTCGGTAATGTTTATCGCATCAATATCTACACCTATAAGTTCAACGTTAAAATCTTTCCAAATTCCTTTTTCGTCTGCTTCTATTGCAAGATTTAAAGCCGTCTGTCCTCCCATTGTGGGCAATACAGCATCAATTTGAGGATGTTTTTTTAATATTTCAACAATAGATTTTGTGGTTAATGGTTTTAAATAAACGTGGTCTGCCATAGACGGATCTGTCATTATAGTGGCAGGGTTACTGTTTATTAAGATGGTCTCAATTCCATCTTCACTTAGTGATCTAAGAGATTGTGAACCAGCATAATCAAACTCACAGGCTTGACCAATTACTATTGGACCAGATCCAATAAGTAAAACCGATTTTATTTTTGCATTTTTTGGCATAAATGTGTGCTTTTTTTCGGGTGATAAATTTACGATTCGACGGGGTATAAAAAAAAGGTGTTGCTTAAAAACAACACCTTTTTATATATGACTTATCAACATTATTTCTTGTGACGAAATTCTGAAGAAACAGAAATTTTCTTTCTGCCTTTTGCTCTACGAGCCTTTAATACTTTTCTACCGCTTACAGATGCCATACGCTCTCTAAAACCGTGCTTGTTTCTTCTCTTTCTTTTTGATGGCTGAAATGTTCTTTTGCTCATGGTATGACTTCTTTATACGGATACTATATTTTTAAACTAGACCTTTTTTAAACCTACTTTTCTTATTTCTGAAATATGCTTCGTCATTATTCTTCGTAGGCGGCTGCAAATATACAAACATTTTTTACACACTCAACTCCAAATTGTAAAAAAATTTTAATTGTTTTACCTACATTTGTAGCCGCTTTAAAAACCGTCTATATGTTTCATAAAAATATAAAATTAATTCTTGTCATATTGTCTATTGCTGCTGCTGTCTGGCAGTTTACAGAGACTAATATAGGTAATGGCATTATGTTCATACTATTAGCTGCAATTTTTGTTTTTCTTTATTTCAAAAACGAAATTATCCTCCTCGCCTTTTTACGATTGAGAAAGCAAGACTTTCCAGGAGCAAAAAAATGGTTGGATAAAATTAAAAATCCGGATGGCTCTCTTGTTAAGAAACAGCAAGGATACTATAATTACTTAAATGGTCTTATGGTGAGCCAGACGAATATGAACGATGCAGAAAAATATTTTAAGAAAGCTGTTTCATTAGGCCTAAGTATGGATACAGATATGGCAATGACCAAGCTTAATCTTGCTGGTATTGCAATGACTAAAAACCGAAAACGCGAAGCAGAGCAGCTATTGTCTGAGGCTAAAAAATTAGATAAGCACAATATGATGGATGATCAGATAAAACAGATGAAGCAGCAGATGAAACGTGCCGGAGCTCCTAAACAACAATATGGTGGAGGTCGCAAAGGTCGCGGCGGTCGCAGATAGATTTTTATTAAATACATTTTAAACCTACCCATTCTTAAAATAGGTAAGTGAATTCCTACGATTCTAACAAAGCCCATTGTTATCTTACACATAAATAGTACATTTGACTGAGATTAAACAGTTTAGATGGCAAAACACCTACTCTTACTTTTCATAGTGATATCATTTTCTGCTCAATCACAACAGCTTGAGCAAAAAGAACTATTGTCTAAAAATATAAGTAGGAATATTAAAAGTTATCGCTTACAATCTAACCTTGCATTTCACGATCAACGCTTTGATGACGCAACGGCATTGTTTGACTCGCTTGTGAAAAATGTGATTAATGGTAGCCGAATGGATAATTTCACGGCACGAAAACTATCTGGAAGGAAAGTAGAATTTGACACCTACAAAAAACCAATTTTTTTAATGACCTATGCATCTTGGTGCACCCCTGGATTAGGAGAAATCCCAGCACTGAACGAAGTGGCTAAAAAACATAGTGACGAAATTGATTTTGTAGTTCTTTTTTGGGATAAGAAAGCTAAAGTAAGAAAAGCAACAAGAAAGTATTCTTCTAAAATTGATATTCTCTACATTGATGAGGCAGACAACACGCATTGTAAGGTGATTAGAATGCTAAAACATAGTGTGGGGTTCCCATCATCTTTCTTTATAGATAGGGACAAAATGGTTGTAGATATGCGTCGTGGTATTTTACATCCTTATAAGGAGGACTTCACAGTATCCTATAACCTTAATTATAATTCTTTCTCTAAAGGAATTTCTTTATTACATCGTTTATCTGAAACTCCAGAAAATAGATCAGAAAAAAAATTATAATCTTATTTAGAAAAAAACATCTTAATAGCCACAATTACCAGAATAACAGCAAATGATTTTTTTAATATTTGTTGCGGTATATTCACTGCAAACTTAGCCCCCAACAATCCACCTAACAAAAAAGAAACACCAATAATAAGTGCAAACTTCCAGTTAAAAGCGGCTTCTCCAGCTACTGGATTTACATAATAGGTGTATGCCGCTGGTAAAGTGACCAACATAGCCAATACAGCAAGGCTTAGCCCTTGTGCTTGATGTTGAGAATAGCCTAAAAACAATACCATAAGTGGTATCATTATCACCCCACCTCCTACACCCATAAACCCACTAAGGATTCCGGCAAGCAAGCCAATGACGATCAAAGAAAGAATAAGCGTTGGATTCATGAAAAATTAGTTAAGCTGATAATACCCCTCTTGTGGAATCTCAATAAGGTATTCTTTTTTAGATGCATTATTTAAATAGGTATCTCTTAACCAAGGGTTATGTATTTTTAAAATTTTATAATTAATCCCTTGCTCCTTAGACCATACAGCAAAATCTTTTATAGGGTAATCTACTACTATTTTCTTTGTTGGTATTTCTTGATACTTATCTGCAGGTCGTACATTAAACCCATATTTTTTAGGGTTGGTCATAATTTCTTTAAAAGCGAGTATTCTAAAAACATAACGGCTCGTCTCAGAATTTAAAAGCACGTCATAATAGTCATCTGCATCCTGTCGTTCCAACTGTTTATTTACTCCTCCATTACCCGCATTATAGGCTGCGCAAGCTAGTGTCCATGTACCAAAACGATTTTTAGATTTATTTAAATACTTAGCCGCCATTTCTGTCGAGAGATCTAGATTATATCGTTCGTCCACATAATCATTCACTTCTAGGCCATATTCTTTTGCAGTCCCTTTCAAGAATTGCCAGAATCCAGCAGCACCTGCAGGAGACCTTACATTATCCAGACTACTTTCTGCCACAGCAAGATATTTAAAATCATCAGGCAAGTTATGTTCTGCTAAAAGCGCCTCTATTCTTGGGAAGTGCTTATTAGCTCGCTTCATTAGTATGATCATATTGGACTGCCAGTATGTGTTTACGTGTAATTCACGATCCATACGTTCCATGATATCCGGATTTTCCAAGGGCACTCTTTCCCCAGCAAATTCTAAGTAAGCAGGCATAGGTAGCGCGTGAACACCATAATCATTGGCTATTTTTTCTGTTATTGCAGCATCTGTTTTAGGAGATTGAACAGCATAAATACTTATTGACACTACTGCTATTAATAGGGCTCCAGCGCCTATTTTCGTCATCGTTTTCATAGATTTATTCTTTTTTTAAAGATATGTAATTGTATACCACCATAAAAATTTTGTATTAATTATTAGTAACAATTTTATCTAATTGATTAACAATCCAATTTGCGCGATTTAAAATCATGATATGTGTGCCACCAGGGCAAAAAATCGCGTCGTTTATATGTTTCTTCGGAAATACCATATCTTGATCTCCATGCAAATGAATGATACCTGGTATCGGCTTTTTTCGCTTATAACTGACCATATTCTCAATGGCCCAATCCATATATACCTTATCCCTTACATGTAGATATTCGTTATATATCTGCAATCGCTTCTTCGATTTTGGTCCAATAGCAAAACGTGTTAAATCTTTTGCCCTTATTATAAGGCTTGTTGGCGCCAACTTATACAATCCTGTCTTTTGTATAAAACGCAATTTTCTTGGCATTTCATTTCTAGTTTTAACACTAGATATTAGTACTAATTTTCTCAATGTCAGGTGTTCACTCATGGCTTGAACAACTACGCCCCCAAAAGACACACCTATTAGTATGGCGTCTTTATGTTTAACGGCAGACGCCATTCTTTTTGCATAATCTGACAAAGATTCCTTTTTATTGGGAATTTTCCACTCAATAATATGCATAACATATTTAGTATCAGGAAGTTTAATATTCCTAAAGATTTCAGTACTTGCGGCTAGGCCAGGAACAAAATAAACATGGATTTTTTCTGAAATCATAGACGAACTTGTGTTCAAAATAGTAATACAATCAAGATATTTCGTAAATTTACAGAACCTTAAACAAACTTCAAGCCAGTTTTAGGTTAAACCCCATATTATGATTGAAGATGTTGAAATAACAGACAACGAGTTTTTGCGCCAGTTTGAATTGGAAATTGGTGATAATATGGCACGCATTGAATATGCACTGCAAGAGCGTAAAATTTTTCTTACTAAATATGATATGCCAGAAGATTTAGAAGATCAAGGCTTTAGAGAAATCTTTATTAAAGCTGTTTTTGCAAACATCAAGGACAGAAATATAAGTATGATGCCTACAGCCCCAGAAATTGTTTCGTTTTTACGCAAGAATAGGAGAAAATATAAGTCCTTGTTACCTATTGGCATTAATATCTAATCGTAAAAAATCCAAAACTTAAATTTACTTGGCTAGATTTCAAAGTGTTTCTTTTACAACAAAAGGAGTGTCATTCCAAAATCAATTCAGAAACAAAATCAAACCTAACCAATCCATCTTCATCAATACTTTTAAGGTTAATCTCGTGTAATGTATTTACTAGCGCAGGATTCCAATGTGTTTTAACTTTTACATAGTTTTGGGTAAAACCATGAATAAATCCTTCTTTGTTTTCACCTTCAAACAAGACGGTCAGAGTGTTATCTAGCTGACTTTCGTAAAATGCACGGCGCATTTTCGCCGAAAGGCCACGAAGCATCTTACTCCGTTTCGCTCTTACTTTTTTAGGCACAACACCTTCCATAGTAGCAGCTTCTGTATTCTCACGTTCCGAATAAGTGAATACATGTAAATAAGATATATCTAAGGTGGTCAAGAAATTATACGTCTCTAAAAACAGCTCGTCCGTTTCGCCAGGGAAACCTACAATAACATCTACCCCAATACACGCATCTGGCATCATTTGCTTGATTTGTGTCACCCTATCTACATACAACTCGCGCATATAACGACGCTTCATCAATTTGAGTAATGTATTACTCCCACTCTGTAAAGGGATGTGAAAGTGCGGTACAAACGTTTTAGATTGTGCCACAAAATCTATGGTTTCGTTCTTAAGCAAGTTAGGTTCTATAGAAGAAATACGTAATCGCTCAATTCCTTTAACTTCGTCTAAGGCTTGACACAATTCAAAAAAAGTGTGTTCATGCTTTTTATTCCCGAATTCGCCTTTTCCGTAGTCACCAATATTAACTCCTGTTAAAACAATCTCTTTTATATTTTGAGCAGCTATTTCCGAAGCATTTTTTAATACATTCTCTAAAGCATCACTTCTAGAAATACCACGCGCTAGCGGAATCGTACAATAGGTACATTTATAGTCGCAACCGTCTTGCACTTTTAAGAATGCACGTGTGCGATCTCCTATAGCATAAGACCCAACATAAAAATCTGCGTCTTCAATCTCACAGCTATGTATCTGCGCCTCCCCTTTACTCCTATCTGGAGAAGCGAGTAATTCATTAATATAAAAAGGTAATTTAAATTTTTCTGTCGCGCCAAGTACCAAGTCAACTCCATGAACATCTGCCAACTCTTCTGGCTTCAATTGTGCATAGCAACCTATGGCGGCCACAAAGGCATCTGGGTTTACTTTTTGAGCTTGTTTTACAATAGATTTAAAGCGCTTGTCTGCATTCTCAGTAACAGAACATGTGTTTACCACATAAATGTCAGCTTCATCTTTAAAGTCCACACGCTCATAGCCTTCTTTCGTGAAATCACGAGCAATGGTAGATGTTTCGCTATAATTTAGCTTACAACCTAGCGTGTAAAATGCAACTTTCTTTTGGGTAGACATTCAGTAATATTAAGTATGCAAAAATACGAACTAATCTTTACTTCTGAAATTTTAAACATTCATAAATATTTATGTAAAATCAGAGCCAAAGTCTGGTTGAGCGCCGTCGAAACCTACTTGAAAATAGCAAATCAACCGATTGCCTAATTTTCAACAACTAAATTCTATATTAGGAATTGAAAATTAAAATCAATGTATATTTGTTTGAATTAAAGAACCAATATTTGACAAGTACTACTTATAAGACCTCATCATTCACCGCTCACTACACGCTACTATTAGTAATAGCAGCGCTGCTCCTCAACCTGGCCACAAGTTGCAGTAACAGCACAGATTCTTCTAGAGATCACGAAGTCTTTAGGTATAACGAGCATAGCAACATAGCCTCTTTAGACCCTGCATTTGCTAGAAACCCACAAACTATTTGGCCTACTAACCAGTTATTTAATGGATTAGTGCAGCTAGACGATTCGCTAAACATTGTGCCAGATATCGCAAAGTCTTGGGTCATTAATGATAGTACACAGACCTATACTTTTAGATTAAGAGATGACGTATACTTTCATAAAAATGAGGTCTTCGGAAATGCGAAAACGCGAACCGTTGTCGCAGAAGATTTCACCTTTAGTTTTGATAGATTACTAGATCAAAAATTAGCCAGCCCTGGCAGTTGGGTACTTCAAAACGTAGACTATTACAAAGCAGAAAACGATAGCACATTTGTTATACAACTTAAAAAACCATTTCCTGCCTTTCTAGGATTGCTATCCATGCGGTATTGCTCTGCGGTCCCTAAAGAAGCAGTGGAACATTATGGTAACACCTTTAGAAGAAATCCAGTAGGTACGGGTCCTTTTCAATTTAAAATGTGGGAAGAAAACATCAAACTGGTCTTACGCAAAAACCCATTGTATTTTGAGAATGACGAAGAAGGCATTCAGCTTCCGTATATGGAAGCAGTAGCAATCACATTCTTACCAGACAAACAAAGTGAGTTTTTACAATTTATACAAGGGAACATCGATTTTATGTCTGGTTTAGATAATTCTTATAAAGACAATATTGTCACCACTACTGGACAACTACAACCTAAATATGCGGCCACCGTAAACCTCATCACAGCTCCATATTTAAACACAGAATATTTAGGTTTCTTTTTAGGTACGGAAACTTCAGAAATCAACTCAAAGGCACTTCGTCAAGCGGTCAACTATGGTTTTGATAGAGAAAAAATGGTCACTTATCTTCGGAACGGGATGGGGTTTCCTGCGGTAAATGGTTTTATACCAAAAGGACTCCCTGGCTTTGAAGCCATTGAAGGTTACACGTACAACCCCATTAAAGCGAAAGAACTCATAGCAAAATACATAGAAGAAACAGGCGATACCGACCCAGAGATCACCATTGGTACTAACGCGCAATACTTAGACGTATGTGAATACATACAACGCGAACTCGAAAAACTAGGGCTTAAAGTGACCATAGATGTGGTGCCACCTTCTACCCTCCGCCAAATGAAATCTAGTGGAGAGCTTGATGTTTTTAGAGCCAGTTGGATTGCAGATTATCCAGATGCAGAGAACTATTTATCCTTATTTTATAGCCCAAACTTTACTCCAAATGGCCCTAATTATATGCATTATAAAAATGTAGCATTTGACAGTTTGTATGTCGAAGCGCAGAATATTTCGGACATAAAAATACGAAAGGACTATTATAGAAAAATGGATAGCCTGATTATTGCAGATGCTCCTATCGTGCCATTGTATTATGACATGGCGGTACGATTAGTCTCTAAAAAAGTATCTGGCCTTGGCGTGAACCCCCAGAATTTTCTAGTGCTTAAAAGAGTTAAGAAGGAAAAATAGTCTACTTGTTTTGTAACCTTCTCCTATATTCTTACATACAATTATAAAAGCCGCGTATGAAATATAAAACCACTGGAACTAAAGCAGGGCATAAATTGTTTGTTAGAAAAAGAAGTACAACCTTCGATACTTTTAACAAGGCAACTGTCGGGTCAAGTACTACTGGTGAGTTTACTGATCATAAAGAAATGAAGATATGGGAGTATGCTGCTTTTCAGAAAGAACAATTTAAGGCGATTAAAAAACGGAAGAGAAGATTTTACTTGACGCTAGTTGTATCTTTAGTAATCGCGATTATCCTATTATCACTGCTACCATTTATATTTGATGAATTATATCAGGTTAATAGTTTTAGAGGTTAATAGACAAATATGGGTTTTGGGCAAGGTGGTATGCAAAGGGTAAAATCTGTAAAGATTAATAGAGCACAACTAAATAACAGAAAACGTAAAGAGTATTTTAAAAACCCAACTGGCCATCAAAAGATTTACAGTGATTTTATTGACCATATAGAAATGTCACCAGAAGAATTTGAAATTTTTAAAGAGGAGATAATTTTAAAGAAATAAAAACGTACACATCACTTCTATCTTTCCTTAGCGATCACACTATCTATAGTTATCCTGTTAGTGATCTATTTAATAAAAACGGTATGATTTAGGCTTGGGCTATAGATTGACTTCGACCGCACTATGTTTGTCGTTATGCTCCACTTAAAATTTAATTCACCCTTTTCTCCACTGCTTAGACTCCTCAAAGACATGTTCTAAAATAGCTTTATCCTCTGTAGTAAATTCTATACCACGGCGTTTCATAACGATTTCACTAACTTCAAATGCTTTGCTTGTTTTGTAAGTAGTCATACCAGCACTGCCTCCCCAACTAAAACTAGGGACAAAATTACGCGGGAATCCACTTCCAAAGATATTTGCACTAACGCCTACAACGGTTCCTGTATTAAACATCGTATTGATACCGCATTTACTGTGATCGCCCATCATTAATCCACAAAACTGTAATCCCGTGTGGGCAAAGCCTTCGGTTTCATAATCCCATAAGCGTACTTCTGCATAATTATTTTTAAGGTTTGAGTTATTAGTATCTGCCCCCAAGTTGCACCATTGCCCTAACACGCTATTTCCTAAAAACCCATCATGTCCCTTGTTAGAGTAGCCCATTATCACTGAGTTGTTCACCTCACCTCCCACTTTACTATGCGGACCTATGGTTGTTGGTCCGTATATTTTGGCTCCCATTTTTACAGTCGCATGGTCGCAAAGCGCAAAGGGTCCACGAATCATGCTGCCTTCCATTACGGCTGCGTCTTTGCCTATATAGATAGGGCCATCTGTAGCGTTTAATGAGCAATTAAAAAGTTTTGCTCCTTCTTCAATAAATATGTTTTCTTTATTAAAAACGACTACGTGTTTTGGAATAGGTTGTGAACTACGCCCCGCAGTTAATTCCTCAAAATCTCTAACAATAGCTTCTCCATTCTTTGCGAAAATATCCCAAGAATGGGCTATTCGTATCACATCATCATAAGTGTATTGTACGACATCAAAGGTATCAAAATCAACTTCTTGATCTTCTTTAGCAAAGAAAGCCAAGGGTTCGTCTTTATAAAATACGGCTTGATTTTCTTTAAGACCTTCTATAACCGCCACTAAATTTTCTGAAGGAATAAATGATGCATTAATCATTACATTTTCTTCTAGTTCTACCATAGGATACTTATCAACTAGATAGTCTTCTGTTATTGTCGTTGTGGTAGTACCTAATAACCGCTCCCACTTTTCACGTAAGGTTAAAATACCTACGCGAATATCAGCTACTGGTCTCGTAAAAGTAAATGGCAGTAATTGGTTTCGTACGGCGCCGTCAAAAAGGATATAATTCATTTTTCAGTAATTAGTAGTCTATATTGATTAAAGGTGAACAATCTTTAAATGAAAATTAAAAATGACACAATAATTCAAAAATAGAGAACTAAATTAAGATTAAAGATTCAATCTTATATTTTCTGAAATGTTATGGAGTTGAACATTTATAAATGTTCATTTATTTTAGTCAAAAACAGCAAGTTGTTTAAAACTCAAACCAGTTTTCTTGACACGCAGAACTTATTTTTTGTTCTTCGGAAATGTGATGATATGTAGCCCCATGTGTTACATAATCTTTTGCCCATTCTTCACCGTTTTCTGCTATTTCTTTAATGGCATTACAAACAAATTTTGCCTCGGCGTCTGTTGTTGTTGGGTGTATTGAGACTCTTACCCATCCTGGCTTGAGACTAAATTCACCTTCATATATTTTACCAATTAAATCATCTGATGTAGGCTGATCAATATCAAAAAGATAATGACCATAAGTACCAGCGCAACTACAGCCGCCACGTGATTGTATACCATAACGATCATTCAATATTTTTACGGCTAGATCGTGATGCAAACCTTCAATAATAAATGAAACAACACCCAAGCGATCTTTATGATTTCCAGCAAGGATTTTGATTTTTGGATGATGCTCTAGTGCTTTAAATAGAATAGTAAGTAATTCTTCTTCTCTCGCCATCATCCTCTCGACCCCCATTTTTTCTTTTAAACGTACCGCTAGAGAAATACGTATTGCTTGCAAAAACCCTGGTGTTCCGCCATCTTCTCGGGCTTCTATATCATCAATATATTTGTGACCTCCCCAAGGGTTGGTCCAAGCCACAGTACCGCCTCCTGGATTGTCAGGAATCGTATTTTTATATAAGGAACTATTGAATACTAAAACACCACTAGAACCAGGGCCTCCTAAAAATTTATGTGGTGATAAAAATATAGCGTCAAGATAAGATTCTGGTTGATCTGCTGGATGCATATCAATATCTATGTATGGACCGGAACAAGCAAAATCTACAAAACAAAGTCCGTTTTGTTCATGCATTAATCTCGCTACTTCATAATAGGGTGTTTTTATTCCTGTAACGTTAGAACAGCTTGTAATAGAAGCTATTTTGTAGGGTGCATCTTTATACGTATTCAAGATGTTTTTAAAATTTTCTAAACAAAACAATCCTACTTCATTACAGGGTATGACTACCACCTCTGCAATGGTTTCTAACCAAGACGTTTGATTGCTGTGGTGTTCCATGTGTGTAACAAATACAACAGGACGAACTAATTTATTTAAGTCTATTTGTGCTTGTAAATTTTCTGGTGCTTTTAAACCAAGTATACGCTGAAACTTATTTATAACACCTGTCATACCAGAACCACAGGTAAACAAAACATCTTGCTCATTTGCCCCAACGTGCTCCTTAATTATGTCTCTTGCTTTTTGATAGGCATGGGTCATCGTTGTGCCCATTATTGATGTCTCTGTATGCGTGTTTGCCACAAATGGGCCAAAATCATCCCGCATTTTATTTTCTATTGGCGTATACAACCTTCCGCTAGCAGTCCAATCGGTATAGACAATTTTTTGCTTACCATAGGGGCTGGTAAACGTTTGGTCAATTCCTAAAATTTGATTTCTGAATGGCGCAAAGTATGATTCTAAGCTAGTTAGGCTTTTCTCTACTTTACCGATAGACTTTATAAGCATTTGATTACCAATTAATTGTCAGCTAAATTACAAATAATTAATGACCTTTTTAATCATTTTTACAGAAAACAAATGGTTGCTATTTCCGAAGAATAACTGCTCAAAATTGTGACGCTGGGCCAAAAAAAACCATCACAAATGCGCTACTAATAAAGGCTATGTGATGGTACTATCCTATTTCATGAAAAGTGTTTTCTACTTAGAAATCACTTGAATTTCTGCAATAAAACGATCTGCTAATGCATCTGCAGCTTCTTGTGACATAGCTTCTGTATACACACGAATAATAGGCTCTGTGTTAGATTTTCTTAAATGCACCCAATTTTCTGCAAAATCAATCTTGACACCGTCAATAGTTGTAATTTTTTCTGAAGCATATTTTTCCTCCATCGTTCTTAATATCGCATCCACATCTATGGTAGGTGTTAATGCAATTTTCTTTTTACTCATAAAATAATTAGGGTAGCTAGCGCGTAACTGGCTCACTGGTATTCTAATATCTGCGAGATAGCTTAAAAATAATGCAATCCCAACTAGGCTATCACGACCGTAATGCAATTCTGGATAAATGATGCCACCATTACCTTCACCACCTATTACGGCTTTAGTATCTTTCATCATATTAACTACATTCACCTCTCCTACTGCGCTTGCTTTGTGGCTTCCGCCGTGCTTTTTAGTTACATCACTTAATGCGCGGGATGATGACATATTTGAAACCGTGTTTCCAGAAGTATGTTGCAATACATAATCTGCGACGGCTACTAGCGTATATTCTTCTCCAAACATGGCTCCTTTTTCATCTACAAACGCCAATCGATCTACGTCTGGGTCTACTACAAGTCCAAAATCTGCATTCTCCTTAACAGTCAATGCCATTAAATCACCTAAATGCGCTGCTAATGGTTCTGGATTATGCGGAAACTCGCCATTAGGAGTACAATATAATTTTACTGGCTCTACACCTAACGCTTCTAATAATAAAGGAACAGCAATACCACCTGTTGAGTTTACACCATCTACTACTACCTTAAATCGAGCTTTTTTAATAGCCTCCACGTTTACAAGATCTAGGTCTAAAATCTCATCAATATGTAGATCCATATAGGCATCATTAATCATTCGTTCTCCCAAATCATCAACTTCTGCAAAAGTAATAGCACCGCTTTCGGCTAGATCTAATATTTCTTGACCCGCTGCGCCATCTAAAAACTCTCCTTTGTTGTTTAATAATTTAAGAGCATTCCACTGTTTAGGGTTATGGCTCGCTGTAAGTATAATACCTCCATCTGCGTGCTCTAGCATAACAGCAACTTCTACTGTTGGAGTCGTAGAAAGATTGAGGTCTACAATATCAATACCCATACCTATTAGCGTATTTACCACTAACTCTTGTATCATCTCTCCAGAAATCCGTGCATCACGACCTACAACCACTTTATAGCGGTCCTTTACACGTTGTTGCTTTACCCAAGCACCGTAAGCCGCTGCATATTTTACTGCATCTAAAGGTGTTAAGTTGTCACCTTGAGTACCCCCTATGGTACCTCTAATACCTGATATTGATTTTATTAATGTCATTATTGCTGAAATTTTAGCACAAAGATACTTGTTAAAATATGAATACTAAAGGACGATTTTGTAAATTGCTTTAATGAATTTTCTCGCTCACATTTATCTCTCTGGCGAAAATGAAGGTACCATAATTGGCAACTTCATTGCTGATGGAATTAAAGGAAAAAAATACCTGAAATATCCTGAATCCATACAAAAAGGAATCCTGCTTCATCGCGCCATTGACAGCTATACAGATAGTCACCCTATTGTGCGAAAAAGCACAAAGCGATTACACGAAAAACACGGGCATTACAGCGGTGTAATTGTAGACATCCTTTACGATCATTATTTGGCAAAAAACTGGAGTGAGTATCACGATATTCCATTAGAAGAATACATCTCTAATTTTTATGATTTATTACAGGACAACTATACTATTCTACCAACCAGAATACAAAGAATGATGCCTTATATGATGGCAGACAATTGGTTGTTATCCTATGCAACTGTGCCAGGTATTAGCAAGATACTAGACCAGATGAGCGTACGCGTAAAGGGGCGCTCCAATATGAATTTTGCAGTCATAGAACTAAAAGAATTTTATGCTGAGTTTGAAGATGAATTCACTAATTTTTTTGAAGAATTACAGCTGTATTGTAAGAATAAATTAAGGGAAATTAATGCAAACTAAAACAAAGGGTATCAAACGAAGGCAAACATAATAAGTACAGTTGGTCTATTTTTGATGTAGAATTTTGATTCTTTGGATGTTAGAATAATAAAAACAAAATTATGAGAGTACTACTTTTAATATTGGTCATCATATGTGCAAGCTGCAAAAATGACCAGCACATTCCAGAAGTTAAAAAACCACAATTAGGAGTTATTGCAGACAGTGCGATGGTGGTTTCTGCAAGGGAAGAAGCATCCAGAATTGGATTAAATATAATGAAAGAAAAGGGTGGTAATGCCTTTGACGCGATGATCGCAACTGAGTTTGCACTCGCCGTTGTATTTCCGTATGCAGGTAATCTAGGTGGTGGTGGTTTTATGGTGTTTAGAACACAGTATGGTGAGATAGGTGCACTTGATTATAGAGAAAAAGCACCAATGGCAGCATCGAGAGATATGTATTTGGATACCGACGGAAATTTTATTAGCGATAAGAGTAAGACAGGTGCATTAGCCATAGGAGTTCCAGGAACAGTGGCAGGAATGTTTGCTGTTCATGAAAAATATGGCTCACTCCAGATGGACGAAATTTTAGCACCAGTTATTGCATTAGCATCAGAAGGCTACTTGCTTACCGCCGATCAAGCAGAACGATTTAATTTTTACAATTCTATTTTTGAAGAAGTAAATGGAACTGAAAGTATTTACTCCAATGACTGGAAAGAGAACGATCGTTTTATTAATACCGCAATTGCCGAAACTTTTAAACGTATCGCGCTTAACGGGCGATCAGAATTTTATGAAGGAGAAACGGCAGACCTACTCGTGAAATATCTATCTTCAAAAAAAGGAATTATCACTAAAAAAGACCTTTTAAATTATGAAGCTGTATGGCGTGAGCCAGTGATCTTTGATTATAAAGAATTAAAAATTATTTCTATGGCACCTCCTTCTAGTGGAGGTATATGTCTCGCACAAATTTTAAATGCGGTTGAAGAATTTCCAATAGACGAATATGGTCATAATCAAACAAGAAGTATGCAGGTTATTATAGAGGCTTCCAGACGAGCATATGCCGATAGAAGCCAATTTTTAGGCGATCCAGAGTTCGTGGACATTCCTGTAGATAGTTTAATAAGTCCGTATTATTTAAAGGATAGAATGAATAATTTCTCTTTTGATAAAGCAACTCCTTCCACTGAAATCTCCTATGGCGAGCCATTAGGAAAAGAGTCTACAGAAACTACACACTACTCCATTGTTGATGCATATGGCAATGCAATCGCTGCAACTACTACTTTAAATGCCGCCTTTGGTTCTAAAATGTATAGCAATGAATTGGGTTTTTTCTTTAATAATGAGATGGACGATTTTAGCGCAAAACCAGGAGTGCCTAATATGTTTGGGTTGATAGGAGGAGAAGCAAATTCGATAGCACCTCAAAAAAGAATGCTAAGCAGTATGACCCCCACTATCATTGAAAAGAATGGAGAATTCTGGATGAGTGTAGGAACCCCTGGAGGGTCCACAATAATCACCTCTGTAATGCAAACCATTCTTAACGTTTACGAGTATGATATGACCATGCAGGATGCAGTAAATGCGCCTAGATTTCATCATCAATGGTTACCAGACCAAGTCCTGGTAGAACCACAAGGGTTTGACCGTATTATTCTTGATTCGCTTAGTTCTAAAGGTTATCTAATAAATCAAGAAGATGCGCCAGTTATTGGAAAGGTGGATGCCATTCTTAAAAGAACAAATGGCACCTTAGAAGGAGGTGCAGATATACGCGGAGATGATACCGCTGTAGGATATTAATACCAATAATTACAGCCAAATAAGTTGGTTGTCCTGATTATTTAACTCGTTAACGATTTTGTAGGTAAAATACTACGTATTTGAATTGTAGCACGTATTTTGCACTATCCAATTGAGATTTTGTCCCAGGTTTGAAATCTCAGCAAGCTAACAATGAGTTTAAAACATACATTTTC
Organism: uncultured Ulvibacter sp.; assembly: GCA_938041335.1. Taxonomy (GTDB): domain Bacteria; phylum Bacteroidota; class Bacteroidia; order Flavobacteriales; family Flavobacteriaceae; genus Patiriisocius. The sequence continues at coordinate 83,571 of CALIAF010000004.1, forward strand.
ACAATATATTTTTGTGATCCTGCCTCTTCTTTTGGCGGGTTCTATATGTGGTACACTTATTTTCTATCTCCGTAACGAAGTTAAAATAGATTCATTATTTGCTACTCAACTTTTAGACCTTGTTGCTATATTCATTGGAATTAGTATTTTATTTGTCTTAGCCTTGATGGGTTACCTGTATCATGCGGTCTTATCGCTAAAGAAATTAAACAATACTTCAAATACAGTCTTTAGAGATGCGACTCAAAAGATGCATAATGTGAGGAGCATTATTGAAATTTTAATAAATTCAAAAATGTGGCTTCCAGGATTACAAGAATATCTTGAGGAAGATTTTGAGGGCCTCACTTTTTTTGAAGTAAAGGATTTTTACAAAGGAAATTCTAAACTAGCCATTGAGTTTTTACAAGAGAATCATAATTATTCTGAAACAGAAAACTTATATCTGGAGATGAAATCTTTGTTACTTACACAACCCAAAAACGGAAAGCTTTCTAAAAACTTAAACTATCCTAAAACATATGATTCTCCCATTGTAGAAAAATGGATTCAGCATAAAGTGGGTTCTGGATTATGGTATTTTTTTGGGTATAAATACAATACTTTTAAACAAGCCCTAGATATTGAAAATATTCTTGAGCGTCGTCAGGATAAAATAATGTCGCTCGCAATGAGTATGGACCCAGAAGTATTTGAAGAAAATAGTTTTAACGAAATTTTCCTATCTAAATTAGGAGAATACATTACAAAAACAATTTTACCAGATCTTTACCAGGAACGAACAAAAAAAACTCCTGCATTACCTAGACGTTTGCAATATGTTACAGTACTGCTTAGTCTATTACTCTTGCTTGGAGTTATTGCACCTTTAGCCACATTATTATTGGGACTTCCCATTATTGTAATCATCATTAGCTATTCATTTGTATGTGGTTTTCTATGTTATCTTTTACTTGGTTTTTATCAGTTTCTGAAATTTGAAATTACCGAAAATTGATTCTTTAGTATAATGTTAGGTAGGGATTTCTTCTATTTACTTGTTTTATTTACAGAAGCCAAAATCCGGCTACATCTAATTATTTAAAAAAAACCAATTATGAAAATTACAAAACTATTACTACTCGTCTTTCTATTCACCTGCTTTGCTTGTGACAAAAACAGTGATGACAGTGGCCTAGGTGAAATGGATGATGTAGGGGTGATCGACATGAACGAATTTGATGCAGATTTTGTTCAAAATTATGGAGCAACCATTATTAAAGATATTATGGTTACCGTAATTGACACTAATGGTAATGCTATAGAAGGTGCTACAATAAATGTTGCTGGCTTAAATGAAACTACAGACGATAACGGAATCGCGATTCTGAGAGATGCGTCGGTGTATGAACGTTTCGGCTATATAAAAGCATCCAAATCTGGATTTATTCATGCGTCTAGAAGTATTGCGCCTACTGCAGGTTTAAACCAAGTGCGTATAATGATGCTTCCAGAAACGATAGCTGGTTCTACAGCGAGTGGTGAGGTCGCTACAATAACTAATGGAGCGGGAGCTTCTGTTTTATTGAACGGAAATTATATAAACGCAGATGGTACAGAATATACCGGAAGTGTCGATGTAATTATACATCACCTAGATCCAACAGATGAGAATATGAGAGATCAAATGCCAGGTATGTTATATGCGCAAGATCAAGATGGCGAAGAGCAAGGATTAGTAACATTAGGTATGCTAGCAGTAGAATTAAGAGGTGCCGGTGGGGAAGACCTAAACTTAATGGACGGAAGTACGGCAACGTTAACCATACCCGTAGATGCTAGTTTAATCGCAGACGCACCCGCTACTATACCGTTATGGTATTTTGATGAGGTAAACGGGGTTTGGATAGAAGAAGGAGAAGCAACATTACAAGGAAATGTTTATGTAGGTGAAGTAAGCCACTTTTCTTTCTGGAATTGTGATATCCCAACAGATGCAAACGTAATATGTCTCGTATTATCTGATGAAGATGGTAATCCGTTATCAAATACATTGGTTACAATCACTAGTACTGTTTTTGGAACCACTTCTGGAATCACTAATATAGATGGTGAAGTGTGCGGATATATGCCATCTGGCGAAGTACTAGAATTGAACGTATACAACGACACATGTGGTGACGCAACACTATTTAACACAAACGTAGGACCTTTTAGTTCAGATACCACGGTTGCAGTTACGGTAGTATTATCTGGCGATGTAATTACAGAAAATGTTGTAGGTACATTAAGTGATTGTGATGGAAATCCTATCTCTAATGGGTATGCCATCGTGGATTATTTAGGCGGAGGCGCTACAGCAGTTGTTGCAGCAGATGGTAGTTTTGAAGTTAGCATTATTCGTTGCACAACAGATCTTGAATTTAGTATACAAGGGATAGATATAGATGGAATACAGCAATCGGCAGAACAAATCTATAATTTCACAACACCACTAACCAATGTAGGTAATCTACTTGCTTGTGAGACTATCACAGAGTTTATACAATATGATATAGATAACGGAGCAGAAACATTCTTTGCTACCGAAGATATTGACGCTCAGTTTGGAGAAAATAACCCAAATACAAATAGTCCATCAGTAAGCATTAGTACTTACGATCCAGATACGGAATCAGGGATTTATGTGTATGGTCAATTAAATGAAGCTCCATATGTAGGTGTTTATGATTTTCTAGATTGGCAAGACTCGAACGATACTGGTTTTAATATGGCAGAATTCTTAAATATTTCTAATACAAATAATGAAATTGTATACAACCTTACTGCTTTAGGTGAAGTAGGAGCATACATAGACATTAGTTTTTCTGGTAACTATGAAGACTTTAATGGTAATCCACATTTTATTACTGGAACCATTCACGTACTTAGAGATAATTAAGATTTTCTCAAATAATTTGTTTAAAAGCCTTTGATATTCGTGTCAAAGGCTTTTTTAACTTCTGAAATTTTAAGTACTTGAAACTGGTCTATTTCTATTATTAATTGTGAATAAATAACATTTCCGAAGTACGACGCACACCTAAATTTTAATGCCATTTGAGTACCTTTGCAAACTATGGCAAAAAATGAAGATGTAATCGAGGTTTTAGGAGCACGTGTTCATAATTTAAAGAACATAGATGTTAAAATTCCGAGAGAAAAACTGGTAGTGATTACCGGTCTATCTGGAAGCGGAAAATCTTCACTGGCCTTTGATACCATATACGCAGAAGGACAACGCCGTTACATAGAAACATTTTCTGCCTACGCTCGCCAATTTTTAGGTAGTCTTGAACGTCCAGATGTAGATAAAATAGATGGTCTCTCTCCAGTAATTGCTATTGAGCAAAAAACGACAAGCAAGAACCCACGCTCTACAGTGGGTACCATCACTGAAATTTATGACTTTTTGCGCCTGTTATATGCAAGAGGTAGTGATGCCTATAGCTATAATACGGGTGAGAAAATGGTGAGTTATAGTGACGCCCAGATAAAAGGGCTCATTATTAGTGATTATACAGATAAAAAAATAAGCATACTTGCACCCGTAGTACGTTCAAGAAAAGGGCATTACCGCGAACTTTTTGAGCAAATAGCAAAACAAGGTTTTATTAAAGTACGTGTAGATGGTGTGGTGTTAGATATCACCAAAGGAATGCGCATAGATCGCTATAAAAATCACGATATCGAGATTGTTATTGATCGCTTAAAAATCACAGACTCACTGGATAATGACAAGCGCCTTAGCGAAACCATTAATACCGCCATGTATCACGGTGATGATGTGTTAATGGTATTGGATAATGAGACCAACGAGACTCGTTTTTTTAGTCGGTCATTAATGTGCCCAACCAGTGGAGTCTCTTACCCTAATCCAGAGCCCAACAATTTCTCCTTTAACTCTCCAAAAGGAATGTGCCCCAACTGCAAAGGATTAGGCCAACTCTATCAAATAAATGAAGAAAAAATTGTCCCAGACCCTGAGCTTTCTATCAAGCAAGGAGCATTAGCACCGCATGGGCCGCACAAAAAGAATTGGATTTTTAAACAGTTAGAATTAATTGCAGAACGTTTTAAATTTAAGCTAAGTGACCCTTGGAGCAAAGTACCCGACGAAGCTAAGCACATGATTTTTTATGGCGGAAATGATAAATTTGAAGTAAACAGCAAGAACCTTGGAGTAACCCGTAAGTATAATATAGACTTTGAAGGCGTTGCCACATTTTTACAAAACACCTATGATGCAAATGAATCTAAATCACTGCAGCGTTGGGCAAAAGATTATATGGATAAGGTACCTTGTCCTGTCTGTCAAGGATCGCGTTTAAGACAAGAATCGTTATACTTTAAAGTAGCTGGCAAGAACATTGCAGAATTAGCGCATATGGATATTGTTGAGCTTTCAGAATGGTTTGAGGGTATCGAAAAAAGATTAGGGAAAAACCAACTTAAAATTGCTTCAGAGATTATCAAGGAGGTGCGCACACGTATTCAGTTTTTAATAGATGTTGGGCTTACCTATCTCGCCCTAGACAGAAGTTCTAAATCGCTTTCTGGTGGTGAGGCACAGCGTATTAGGCTAGCTACCCAGATAGGCTCACAACTCGTGGGTGTGCTTTATATTCTTGATGAGCCTAGTATAGGCCTGCATCAACGAGACAATGAAAAATTGATACACTCATTAGAATCATTGCGTGACGTAGGTAATTCTGTGATTGTAGTGGAGCACGACAAAGACATGATTGAGAGTGCAGATTACGTGATTGACATAGGGCCAGCTGCTGGAAAATTTGGCGGTGAGATTGTTTCAGAGGGTACTCCTTCGGAAATAGTAAAACATAAAACCCTCACTGCAGATTATCTAAACGGTACTAAAAAAATCGAGATTCCCGAAAAACTGCGCGAAGGCAATGGTAATTTTCTAGAGTTAACAGGATGTACAGGGAACAACTTAAAAAACGTATCTGTAAAATTTCCGCTAGGAAAAATGATAGGTATTACGGGTGTTTCTGGTAGTGGAAAATCTACGTTAATTAATGAAACCCTCTACCCTATTCTAAATGCCTATTTTTTTAATGGTGTTAAAAGACCCATGCCGTATAAGAAAATTAAAGGTATTGATAACATAGATAAAGTGATTGAAATCAATCAATCGCCCATTGGCCGAACACCTCGCAGTAACCCAGCAACCTATACCGGTGTTTTTTCTGAAATACGCAGTCTTTTTGCCAAAGTGCCAGAAGCCATGATACGCGGCTATAAGCCTGGTAGGTTTAGCTTTAATGTAACAGGCGGCCGTTGTGAAACATGCAGAGGTGGCGGACTAAGAGTAATAGAAATGAACTTCTTGCCAGATGTGTATGTGGAGTGTGAAACCTGTCAAGGAAAACGATTTAATAGAGAGACACTAGAGATTAGATACAAAGGAAAATCTATTTTTGATGTATTGGATATGACCATCAACGAAGCCTGTGACTTCTTTGAGAACATCCCTAAAATCTTTAGAAAACTAAAAACCATTCGTGATGTAGGCTTAGGGTATATTACGCTAGGACAACAATCTACTACGCTATCTGGAGGTGAGGCGCAACGTATTAAACTAGCAACAGAACTTTCTAAAAGAGACACAGGAAACACCTTTTATATTCTTGATGAGCCTACAACAGGCTTGCATTTTGAAGACATTAGAGTTTTAATGTTGGTACTTAATAAGTTAGTAGATAAAGGAAATACGGTATTGATTATTGAACATAATCTAGACGTGATTAAAACAGTAGACTATATCATTGACATTGGTCCAGAAGGTGGTAAAGGCGGTGGTAAAGTTATAGCCAAAGGTACTCCCACTGAGGTGAGTAAAGTAAAGAAAAGCCATACGGCTAGATTCTTAATAAAGGAGCTGGCGGGTTAATGAGTAGAACATGATTTTTTAGTAGGGGAATGTTCTTGCTTGATAATTGGGCTTCATTTTGAACCAAGACTTAAGGGAAACATGAATCACGATTAAAAGTAAAAATAACAATCTACGATTGACTTATAACTCTTAACATAAAACAAAAACGACCAACTTTTTAAGTTGGTCGTTTTTGTTTTATGGGTTTAAATAAATTAAACACTGATTTAAATTTAATTGTGGGTTCTGTTTTAAGAGATCATCTACCCAGATTTTTAATTCCTCAATTTCGTAAGGAAGCAATCTGTCCATCGCCTTTTTTAACTCTTTGCAGAACAAGTTTACATCAAAACTGACTTTAGAAAGCACTGCTTTGGTATAATCAAACATAGCTCTTGCCATAGGGATTCGTAATTTGGTTAAGTAGTTTATTAGTATAGGCTTTTCCTTTTATATTTAACTATCTAAAGATATGAAAAATTGTGTGAAAATTGAAAAATTGCTCTTATAATTATTAACAATGCGCTTTAATGTACCGAAAAACCTAACGAAACCAATAATAAACACGAGGCATTTATGTTGTTTGTATTAATTTTAATCGATCGCTTTAACTTAGTAGTTTACCCTTGTGTAATTAAATTTATTCTTTCTTGATAATAAGATCTACAATATCTGTTCGCTTCATGCACTGCTACTAGCTACTTAGCACGCTTTTGTTTTACCGTCCATTGAAATTCAAAAGAAGAAACTACGTCACCAGCTTCATCTACTCCATTTGCTTTCATCCAGCAGACTTGCCCTTCTCCAGTAGTTACGGCATTTTCAATGGCTTGTTTCATGGCTGCACCATCATTACATGTAAAAGTGATTCTTCCTTTTGCCTTTTTAGTAAAGCTTGCTTTATTTTGTGCGACTAACATGGAAACCGATGCGCCAGATTCTCTAATAAAACCTAAAACTAAAGCGCCAGTACTTAACTCTGCGGCCATCCCTTGTACTGCCCAAAACATAGAATTAAAAGGGTTTTGATTGATCCATTTATACTTCACCGTAGTAATACAAGTGGTATCATTTACAGATTTTAAACGTACGCCACTCATATAAGCAGAAGGCAATTTTAGGAATAAAAAAGTATTAAATCCTTTAGGTCTGGTAAGCATAATTTCAGTTTTTCACGAAGATAGCTTGAAAGGTTACATTCACAAAATTTGATTTAGCCAAATATCAAATTTACACTACAATCACAATGTTAGTAAGACTTAACGTATGTTCAACCCATATAATTTCAGAAACTAAAATGTTAATAATTTGTTAATTTTTAGTACTATGCGTAACATAATACCTTTTAAAAGACATATATTTGTATAAGATTCTAATAAGCTATGGATACTACATCAACAAAAAACACACAACAATTGGCAGCTGCCATTCATCTTTCCACATTTGCGAAATACTTATTTCCGTTAGGGAATTTTCTACTTCCTTTAATATTATGGCAAGTAAATAACGACAAACCATTTGTAGATCGTCACGGAAAGCAAGCAATTAATTTTCAACTAAGTATTCTAATATATAGTGTCGTAGTTGGAGTGATATGTATCCCATTCTTTGTCATTTTTGCTACAGACTTTGTTTCATTAATAGACGCCATTGATCACGGAATGGATCACGCGGGACTGAGTGAGGTTAAAAATCTTACTGGATACATCCTTCTTTTTGCAGTAGCGTCTTTATTATTAGTAGGCCTCTTTATTTTTGAATTATACGCCGTAATAAACGCAAGTATGAAAGCATCTAAAGGAGAAGACTACTCCTACCCTTTAAGTATTCCATTCTTATCCTTAAAAGAAGAACATAGTACGATAGAAACGCCTATTTCAGAAACCAATCAAAACCCAACCTCATGAGTACACTAGTAGAATTAATAACAGCCGTCGTTTTAAGTGTCTTTGGCATTGCGACAGAAGAACCACCAGCACTACTTACAGAAGCAGCTGTGATAGAATGCTGTGAGTATAAAACAGAACCAGCATCAGATATGCTAGTTTTAAACATATCATCAATCAAAATCGAACATAATAGTAATGAAAACAAACTCCTATGAAATGCCAATTAACAAATGTTAAACAAATTAAAGATGTATCCCTTGGCATACCATCTTCTAATTTCTCAAATATAATATACAGATGAAAATTGAAAACACAAAAGCGCAAATGCGTAAAGGAGTTCTTGAGTATTGCATTCTTTCCATCTTAAAAGATGGCGAGGCGTACACCAGCGATATTCTTGCAACTTTAAAAGACGCCAAGATGCTTGTAGTGGAAGGAACAATTTATCCGCTGCTCACTCGTCTTAAAAACGCCGGACTTCTATCTTACAGATGGGAAGAATCTAGCAGTGGACCTCCACGCAAGTACTACGATCTCACAGAAACTGGGAGACTATTTTTAAAAGAATTAGACACTACCTGGAGCGACCTGCAAAAGGCCGTGAATATAGTAACCACCACAACTACAAAAAAATGAAAAAGACAGTAAATATAAACTTAGCGGGTACCTTTTTCCACATAGATGAGGACGCCTTTGGTAAGCTATCTCGATACTTAGACGCCATAAAAAAATCACTGAGTGATCCACAAGGTGGCGATGAGATAATACGAGATATTGAAGGACGTATCGCAGAACTTTTTTCAGAGAAAATTGAATCTAACACGCAGGTGATTTCTACTAGTGAACTAGACGAAGTAATCGCGGTTATGGGACAACCTGAAGACTATTCTGTAGATGAAGAAATCTTTGAAGACGCTCCAGTTAATAGTGGAACGAGAGCAAATTACAACCAGCTTTTTAGAGACATAGATAACAAGTTTATCTCTGGTGTTTCTTCTGGATTAGGTCACTACTTTAAGATAGATGCTATTTGGATTCGTTTAATCTGGATTTTCTTAACCTTAGTAACTTCTGGTATGTTTATCCTTATTTATGTACTGCTCTGGATCTTAATGCCAGCAGCAGTGTCTGTAAGTGATAAGTTAAAAATGAACCGTGAAGCCGTGACTATTTCTAATATAGAAAAAAAGTTTAAAGAGGGCTATGAAACGGTAGCCGACGGGATAAAAAACGCTGATTACGATAAATATGGACAGAAAATAAATAAAGGAGCTTCTGGTTTTTTTGACACCTTAGGCAAAATATTTACGACCATTTTTAAAATCTTCGGAAAGTTTTTTGGCTTGCTAATGGTGATTGTAGGTTTTACAACCGTGATTGCATTAATTGTTGGTCTTTTTACCGCCGGAACCTTAGGGATCTATAATGATGGCGCTGCGATGGATTTTGTTAATGTAGTGAATACAAGTGATGCTCCAATATGGCTGATTTCGTTAATGACTTTATTTGCCGTTGGGATTCCTTTTTTAGCACTAGCTATTCTAGGGCTCAAAATTCTAATAAAGAATTTACGCTCTATAGGTTGGACCGCAAAAATTGTTCTTATTGTATTGTGGTTAGCTTCTCTAATTGGGATTGCTATATTTGGTATACATCAAATAACCGAACAAGCCTTTGAAGAAGAAGTAATAACAGAGCACATTATACCTGTTCAAGCTGGAGATACGTTACAATTAGCTATGCGTTCAAATAATTTATATAGCAAAAAATTGCGTCGAAATTACGGCTTACAACTAAAGCTTAACGAGAATAAAGAACAAGTAATTTACTCAAGCGATATCCGTCTTATTGTACGCAGTTCTAAAGACTCTATAGGGAGAATGCTTATTGAGAAAAAAGCAGATGGTAGCAGCTCAATAGACGCAAAAGACAGAGCAGACGCCATTAATTATGGATTCTCTATGGAGAATGGAAAACTGCTATTGGATGGATATTTAACTACAGCGATAGCGCAGAAGTTTAGAGATCAAGAAATAGAAATTATTCTCTACCTACCAGAAGGTGTTATTCTAAATGCAGATGAGAACACCGTTACTTACCATAGTAATAGTAGCTACTATAATGATATTCTTGATAAAGGTATGGAAGGTTATGATTTGTTAATAGAAAATGGAGAAATCAACTGTTTGGATTGTCCAGAAGAAGATAAAGACGAAGATCATAATGACAGTGAAGTAAACATCGATATTGATAACTTTAAAATGAATATTGACAATAATGGTGTTGATATTGATGTGGACGGTGATGGTGAGTCTGATATAAAAGTTAAAAACAAAAACAGCAACTAAGGTGTAACACTGCTATCGAGCATCTTAGCTTAAGAATCCGCCGTACCCATAGTGCTGGCGGATTTTTTTTTTAAATTAACTTATTAATACTTCAGTCTTAGCGCAGTCGAATACAAGCTGTGAAACAAGTACTTTTTCACAACAAATAAGATAGTATTTAAGTTTAGAATTCTATAATAACTCCGACCGCGCTCAGTTGGACATAGCCAAAAAAAATCCCTAAGTCACCTTAGGGATTTTTTTATAGTATTTCCGAAGCAAATATTAAACCTCTGCCGGCTCCTCTACAGTCGCTAAATAACGTTCTGCATCTAAGGCAGCCATACATCCCGTTCCTGCAGCAGTAACCGCTTGACGGTATTCCTTATCTTGTACGTCGCCACTAGCAAAAACACCTGGAAGATTGGTCTTTGTAGATTTACCCTCGGTTATTAAATAGCCAGTATCATCCATAGTTAGTTGCCCTTTAAAGATGTCTGTATTTGGTTTATGCCCTATCGCTATAAAGATTCCTGTAATCGCGATATCTTCTTTCTCACCGGTTTGGTTGTTCTTCATACGGAGTCCTTCCACTACCATATCGCCTAGCACCTCATCCACTTCTGTGTTATAACGTAAGTCTATGTTAGGTGTATTTGTAACACGGTGTTGCATCGCTTTAGACGCTTTCATATAGTCTTTACGAACCAGCATGGTTACTTTATTACAAATATTAGCAAGGTAGGTCGCTTCTTCTGCAGCAGTATCTCCTGCGCCTACAATAGCCACATCTTGTCCTTTATAAAAGAAACCATCACAAACCGCACAGGCAGAAACTCCACCACCACGTAAACGTTGCTCACTTTCTATTCCCAAATATTTTGCTGTTGCTCCTGTAGAAATAATCACAGACTCTGCTTCTATCTCCGTTTTGTTATCCACAGTTACTTTATGAATCCCTCCTACTTCTTTGCTAAAGTCTACAGCAGTTACCATCCCGATACGTACTTCTGTACCAAAACGTTCTGCTTGTTTTTGCAATTGCACCATCATTGTTGGTCCGTCAATTCCGTCAGGATATCCAGGAAAGTTATCTACTTCTGTGGTAGTTGTTAACTGTCCCCCTGGCTCCATACCTGTATACATAATAGGCTTAAGATCTGCACGTGCTGCATAAATTGCCGCCGTATATCCCGCAGGACCAGAACCGATAATCAAACATTTTATTCTTTCTATAGAATCACTCATAGCTTTGTTGTCTAAAATTTTGGATCGTAAAAATAATAATTTTAGTCGGTACATTAGCAAGTACCTAACGCTATAATTTCAATACTTATTAAGAGTCATTTTTGTTTAGCTTCCGCGAAAATGTGCTGGGTTTGGTGAATGGTGATATTTAGTCTTTGATCTTTGGTTTTTTGGGAAAATTTAGAAGAAAGAGGAAAGACCGCCCGACACGGCGGGCTGAAAGAGGAAAGAAAAAACCAGAATATGACAATGTATGTCTTTATTCTTACAATGAGCAACGCGAATGGGCTATAGAGGACACAGGAAAGACCGACAACTTCGTTGACTGAAAGAGGAAAGAAAAACCAAATTATGACAACTTATGTCTTTCTTCTTTCAATGAGCAACGCGAATGGTCTTTCTTCTTTCTTCTTTCTTCTTTTTTCTTTTTT
>CALIAF010000005.1 GCA_938041335.1 uncultured Ulvibacter sp.
AGAAGGTCTTTGACTTATTACAACTAATGATATTCCATATTTTCGACCTTCTTTGGCAATCCGTTCAAAACTTTGTAAACCTTTCGCTTCTATACTTCCTTTTGGGTCAGCCGGAATATACAAATGTGCTTCATCACAAAATAAAGCAATTGGATGTCTTTTATCTACCTCCATCCATTGTTGTATTGAAAACACTAATCTACCAATCAAGCCAGTTATTAGGGGCAGTATGTCCGAAGGAACTTCTGAAAAATCAATAATTTTCAATCCTTTTTCATTACCAAAATCAAGGAGATTCTTAACAAGAGAAACAAACCAATCGTATTGTAATAATTCATCTTCAGAATTAAAAATGAAATTCAATCTTTTATCTGATTGTTTACTCTTTAATCGTTGTATAAATCGAGTTAATTTTCCGTGCAAAGGACCTTGTTTTTCACTTCTTGCACCCGGAACCATTTCTGAGTCTTTTGCTTCAAGATCAGACAATACCATTTTAATGTTGTAGGGGATTGGGCTTTCAACAGTAAAATTATTTAACACTTCTTGTTGGTCTTCTTCTTCTAGTTTTTCTTTTTTATATTTTATAATTAAATCAAATAAAGCTCTTGATTGATTCGGAGCATTACTATCACTTCTGTCCAAGAGCATTGATTCAATCTCTTCATAAGATAATAGCCAATAAGGTAAAAACATAACATTTTCATCTGTTGGCATGTCAGATGGACCTGCAATTTTTAATAGTGTAGTGTTTTTTAATTTTGCTAAAGGCTTATATTCTCCATGTAAATCGAAAACAACACTATTAATGGATTTCAATTTAGTAGCTTTTTCTAGGATGTTCGCAACTGTCCAAGATTTACCTGAACCGGTTCCACCTACAATTACTGCATGCCTTTGAAAGAATTTATTACCATCAAGGTTTGCGTCAGATTCCTCTGCTATAGTATATTTTCCAATTTTAAGGGGATTTTCGCTGTTAGAGGAAATTATATTCATAAAAGCAGAAAGCTCGTTACCTTGAAGTAAAAAACAATCAGCATTTATACTTGGCACTGTATTTAAAGTACGCTTAAAAACATTTTTATCAGTTCCTGATTTTTCAATCAAAGTACCAACTAAATTTATTTTTATTAGGTTTTCTATTATAAAATCGGGCTCAGAACTCTCGTCAATTTTATCGGCAACAGCTTTTCGCATTATTTTAGAAATCAGTCCAATGATTTTTTCTCCTGTTTTTGTTGAACGAATTTGTACAATTTGATTTATTTGAACATTATTGAGCAGTTCTTCTCTATCAACTTTTATTGATACATTACCCGTATCAACGCTTTGTACTTTTCCAATTAAAAATTCTGTTTCCATAATTATAATATTTCCATAAATTCATTCAGTTGCCAAAAATTCCCTTCAATTATTTCTACTATTTGTTCAGTTGAGTTATTTTCTTTATAAATTACTCTCGTTTTTCCAATGTCAGCTTCTTCAAACAATATATACTTTTCTGCATTTTTTAATTCTTTAAAAGTATTTGGAGAAATCTCTTTTGTTATTAGAACAATAGGAATACCTTTTTTAACATTGTTTTCAATTCTTGGGGTTAAATGCTTATCGTTAAAACCAAAACCTACAACAAGAAAACTTAAGGCATTATTGATTAGAACATCCGACTTTTGTATTAATTCCCTATATGGCAGATTGTAAGTTTCTTCAAATTTGTTTTTACTCGGCACAACAATTTGAGGCAATTCAGTTACTGTCTGACTTGAGAAATAGCGAATTTCTCCATTTACATTAAACCAATTTAAGGAGCCGTGAACTTTCACAAGGTTTACAATATTTGCGTCTTTAAAATTGGTTTCATTGAAAATTGATAATGTTTTGCCTTCAAAACCATCAGTAAAGTCTATACATTGATGAGCCAATAAATGTTCTAATACTCTATCATAATTCGTTGTAACTATGTTGAGAACTCTGGGGTGTGCTTCAATAAATTTTTTAACCATCAATTTGATGCCGTTGAAATCATTTGTATCATTGACAATAATTTTTTTTAGAACTAATACATCAGCATTGTTTACCTCATTCCATATCGTCTTTTTTATTTGAGGTAATTTCTCTTGATACTTTTCTTTACCCAGCTCATCTTCTAAATTATCATTTGAAATATCAAAATCTTTAATTTCTTTTTTTAAAACCTCATTTAAATCCTGCATACTTGGTAATCCAAAAGAAATCGTTGCTCCAGAACCCCAAACGATTAACGGTGGGTTTTTCAAGAAAGCTTGCACAATTTTGAAGATTTTTTCCTGGATATCTTCTTGTTTCTTCATTTTGCAGTTTGTTTTATTTTATCTACTACGCGATTTTCACCCGATTTTATCTAACATAAAACGTCACCTCTTAGGTGCTATGCAAATCCATCTTGGTTACCCACCAAATATACCATAACCCCATCCGCTATGGTATAGGTATTTACCCCTATTTTTCAACAATACACAAATATCCCCTCTAACCCCCACTCCCAAAAATCTCAACAATTTTTAAATTTACTATGCACGCATAGTAAATAATCACTATCTTTGAATTTCGATTAAAAAGTTTCCCTTGAAAGAAAAAACAATAGATTATATATTACGTAGCACTTGGATGGCGGTACAGAAAATGTACAATGAAGAAGCCGGCAGAAAAGGCAGTACGATGGCTACTGGTTTTGCACTGGTAAGTATCGATCCAGAAGAAGGTACGCCTTCTACCGCATTAGGCCCTAAAATGGGGATGGAAGCCACTTCCCTATCGCGTACCCTTAAAAAAATGGAAGAGCAAGGCTTAATCGTCCGCAAGCCCAACCCTAACGATGGTCGTGGCGTACTCATCCACCTCACGCCTTTTGGTGTGGAGATGCGCGAATTCTCTAAGAGCGTGGTCTTTAGTTTTGACGAGGCGGTAAAAGAGAACATTTCAGAAGAAGAAATAAGAATATTTAAAAAAGTTGCTGGGCAGATGATGGAGTTGATTAGTGATAAGAAGATTTATAAGAATCAGGAATTAGGGATTAGGAACTAGGGATTAGTAAAAAGCAGAAAGAGATAAAATATTTCCTTCGGAAATAGGCTTGATTGAAGCACATTTCAGAAGAAAAAAAAATAGCTCAATTAGACGGCACCCTTTAGGGCCGGGGTGAGCACTAATAAAAAGTAGAAAGTATTAAGATAAAATATTTCCTTCGGAAATAGGCTTGATTGAAGCACATTTCAGAAGAGAAAAAGAATAAAAAATTAAAGTCCAAGTAGACGGCACCCTTTAGGGCCGGGGCAAGAAGAATATAAAAACAATACATAATTAAGAATATGTCAAAACGAAGAATTAATAAAGTAGCCGTAATAGGTTCGGGAATTATGGGAAGCGGGATCGCTTGTCATTTTGCAAACATTGGCGTGGAGGTATTGCTCCTCGATATCATTCCACGTGAATTAAGCGATAAAGAAAAAGCGAAAGGCTTAACCCTAGAAGATAAAGTAGTGCGCAACCGTATGGTAAACGACGCATTAACGGCTTCTATAAAATCTAAGCCCGCTCCTTTATATAACACCGAGTTTGCAAAACGCATTACTACGGGGAACCTGACCGATGATATCGCGAAAGTAGGATCTGTAGATTGGATTATCGAGGTGGTCGTAGAGCGTCTTGATATTAAGCAGCAGGTTTTCGAAAACCTAGAAAAGCACAGAACACCAGGAACCTTGATTACATCAAACACCTCTGGGATTCCTATAAAATTTATGAGCGAAGGGCGTAGTGAAGATTTCCAGAAGCATTTCTGTGGAACGCACTTCTTTAACCCACCGCGTTATTTAAAATTATTTGAAATCATCCCTGGACCAAAAACAGCTCCTGAGGTTTTAGATTTCTTTAATAGCTATGGCGAACAGTTTTTAGGTAAGACCACCGTGGTCGCTAAAGACACGCCTGCCTTTATTGGTAACCGTGTTGGGATCTTCTCTATTATGAGTTTATTCCACGCCGTTAAAGAAATGGGATTAACCGTAGAAGAAGTAGACAAATTATCTGGACCGGTAATCGGTAGGCCTAAGTCGGCCACCTTTCGTACCGTAGATGTGGTAGGTTTGGATACTTTAGTACACGTAGCCAACGGGATTCGTGAAAACTGCCCGAAAGACGAGCGTGCTTCTTTATTTGAGCTGCCTGCATTCATCAATACGATGATGGAGAACAAATGGCTAGGATCTAAAACAGGACAAGGTTTTTATAAGAAGACTAAAAATGCCGAGGGTAAGACCGAAATTCTAGGTCTTGACTTAGACACCTTAGAATACAGAGCGGGTAAAAAAGCAAAGTTTGCCACATTAGAATTAACAAAAACCGTTGATAATGTAGCAGACCGCTTCCCTATCCTTGTTAAAGGAAAAGACAGAGCTGGTGAGTTTTATAGAAAGTCATTCGCTTCTTTATTTGCATACGTAACCAATCGTATTCCTGAAATATCTGACGAGTTGTACAAGATTGATGATGCGATGAAAGCTGGTTTTGGTTGGCAACACGGGCCGTTCCAGATTTGGGATGCCATAGGCGTTGAAAAAGGAATCGAAATCATGAAAGCAGAAGGACTTGAGCCTGACGCTTGGGTGAACGATATGATCGCGAGTGGTGTGACTTCTTTTTACTCAGTAAAAGATGGCGCAACCTATTTCTACGACATTGCTAAAAAGGAACAAGTTAAAGTACCAGGACAAGATGCCTTTATCATTCTTGATAATGTACGTAAGACCACCGAAGTATTTAAAAACAGTGGTGTATCTGTACAAGATTTGGGCGATGGGATCTTAAATGTAGAATTCCGCAGTAAAATGAACTCCATTGGAGGTGATGTGCTTGCAGGAATCAACAAAGCCATTGACTTAGCAGAAGATAAATATGACGGTTTAGTGATCGGAAACCAAGGCGCTAACTTCTCTGTTGGTGCAAACATAGGAATGATCTTTATGATGGCCGCAGAGCAAGAATACGACGAACTAAACGCTGCTGTAAAGTATTTTCAAGATACGGTAATGCGTTTGCGCTACTCTTCTATCCCAACCGTAATGGCTCCTCACGGGATGACCTTAGGGGGTGGTTGTGAGTTGACATTACACGCAGATCGCGTGGTTGCCGCAGCAGAGAGTTATATAGGTCTGGTAGAATTTGGTGTCGGTGTGATTCCAGGTGGTGGTGGTTCTAAAGAAATGGCTTTACGTGCCAGTGATATGTTCCAAAAAGGAGATGTAGAGCTCAACGTATTACAAGAGCATTTCTTAACCATAGGTATGGCAAAGGTTTCTACCTCTGCGCACGAAGCATACGACCTTGACATTTTAAAGCCAGGAAAAGATATCGTAGTCGTAAATACCAATCGCCAGATTGCAACCGCGAAAGCCGTAGCAAGACAAATGGCAGATATGGGCTACACGAAACCAGCACCTAGAAACGATGTGAAAGTATTAGGAAAGCAAGCCCTAGGGATGTTCTTAGTAGGAACAGACTCCATGAACGCCAGTAAATACATAAGTGAGCACGATCAGAAAATCGCCAACAAACTAGCCTACGTAATGGCCGGTGGGGATTTAAGTGAACCACAACTGGTAAGCGAGCAATACTTGTTAGACCTAGAGCGCGAAGCATTCTTGAGCTTAACGGGAGAGCGTAAGACCTTGGAGCGACTTCAGCATATGATACAGAAGGGGAAACCTTTGCGTAACTAGTTGTAGAGGACGTAGGACTTTTTTGCTTTACAGCAAAAATGACTTACGATGTACGACTAAATTTTTAAGTGAAATAATATGGGAGCAAGACACAATTTTAGGAAACTGACTATTTGGAAAGAAGGGATAGAAATCGCTAAGGACACCTATGCTAACACCAAGCTTTTTCCTAAATCTGAAATGTACGGTTTAAGCAGTCAAATGCAACGCTGTGCTGTTTCAATCCCATCAAATATTGCTGAAGGAACATCACGTAATACAGATAAACACTTCAAACAATTTTTAGAAACCGCTTTAGGTTCTGCTTTCGAATGGGAAACACAATTAATAATTTCTTTTGAAATTGGATACATATCACAAGAAACGTTCACACATTTAGAGAATAAAATACAGAGAATTCAAGGTATGATTACGAATTTTATTAATAATCTTCAAATCAAGTAGTCGTAAATCGTACGTCGTACCGTCATAAGTCAAAAATAAAATTATGAAAACAGCATATATAGTAAAAGCATACAGAACTGCCGTAGGGAAAGCAGGAAGAGGAGGATTTCGTTTTAAAAGAGCCGATGAGCTTGCTGCGGAAACGATCCAACATTTAATGAAGGAGCTACCTAATTTAGATCCTAAACGAATTGATGATGTGATTGTGGGTAACGCAATGCCTGAAGGTTCGCAAGGATTAAACATGGCACGTCTCATCTCTTTAATGGGATTAGAGATTGTGGATGTTCCTGGAGTAACCGTTAACCGTTTCTGTTCTTCTGGACTAGAAACCATAGGTATGGCCGTAGCAAAAATACAAAGCGGAATGGCAGAGTGTATTCTTGCCGGTGGTGCAGAATCTATGTCTAGTGTACCAATGACTGGTTTTAAACCAGAATTGAACTACGATATCGTAAAAGCAGGACACGAAGATTATTACTGGGGTATGGGAAATACCGCAGAAGCCGTAGCAGAACAATTTAACGTAACGCGTGAAGAACAAGATCAGTTCGCTTATGAAAGCCATATTAAGGCCTTAGCAGCGATTGATAGTGATCGTTTTCAAGATCAGATTGTTCCTATTAATGTAGACGAGACGTTTATCAACGCTGCAGGTAAAAAAGAAACGAGAACCTACACGGTAACGAAAGACGAAGGGCCACGTAGAGGTTCTACCGTAGAAGCATTAGCAAGATTACGTCCTGTATTTGCTGCTAACGGAAGTGTGACTGCGGGTAACTCATCACAAACAAGTGATGGTGCTGCCTTTGTAATGGTGATGAGTGAGGATATGGTAAAAGAGTTAAATCTGGAACCTATTGCAAGAATGGTAAGCTATGCGGCTATGGGTGTGGAACCTCGTATAATGGGAATTGGTCCTGTTGCTGCCGTGCCAAAAGCATTAAAGCAAGGTGGATTAAGCCTTAACGACGTAAAACTGATTGAATTAAACGAAGCCTTTGCTTCGCAGTCTGTTGCCGTAATTAGAGAGCTAGGCATCAACCAAGAAATCACAAACGTAAATGGAGGAGCGATCGCATTAGGTCACCCACTAGGATGTACAGGAGCAAAACTATCGGTACAGTTATTTGACGAGATGCGTAAGCGTAACATGCAAGGGCAACACGGAATGGTAACGATGTGTGTAGGTACCGGTCAAGGTGCTGCTGGAGTTTTTGAGTTCCTTAAATAAAAAGGACGACTTACGACGGTAGGACGTACGACATTAGGACATACGACGGTACGACTTACGACAGTAGGACTTAGGACAGTACGACTTAGGACAGTAGGACTTACGACGTACGACTTTTAAACATTAAAAAGGTAAAATTCATAAAATCCAAAGTATGATATCAAAATTTATAAGTACTATTTCATAAAACGTCATTTTTTTGGTCGTAAGTCGTAAGTCGTTTCGTCGTATGTCGTATATCTTATGTCATTGACAATCAATAATAGCTTTTGAAATAGTGTAGATTTCGGAAAAAACATTTAAACATTTAGAAGATAAAATTCATAAAATCCAAAGTATGATCTCAAAATTTATAAGTACTACTTCATAAATCAGTATCACTTTTGGTCGTAAGTCGTTTGTCGTTTCGTCTTATGTCGTTGACAATTAATAAATACAATTAAAATAGTTAGATAATTATGGACAATACATCCAATATAAGTGACAAAGACATCCTAAGAGGAGGTCAATTTTTAGTAAAAGAAACCGCTTGCGAAGATATTTTCACACAAGAAGATTTTACAGAAGAGCAAAAGATGATGAAAGATGCGGTGATGGAATTTAATGATCGTGAAATCGTAGCACACAGAGATCGCTTTGAAGCTAAAGACTTTGCATTGACTGAAGAGGTAATGCGTAAAGCAGGTGAACTAGGATTTTTAAGCGTTGCCGTGCCAGAAGACTTGGGCGGACTAGGTATGGGCTTTGTCTCTACGGTATTAACATGTGACTATATCTCAAGTGGTACGGGCTCCTTCTCTACTGCTTTTGGAGCACATACAGGAATTGGTACCATGCCAATTACTTTATATGGTAACGAAGAACAGAAACAAAAATACGTTCCTAAATTAGCGAGCGGAGAATGGTTTGGTGCGTATTGCTTAACAGAGCCAGGTGCAGGTAGTGATGCCAATAGCGGTAAAACAAAAGCAGAATTAACAGAAGACGGGAAGCACTATTTGATCAATGGTCAAAAAATGTGGATCTCAAATGCAGGTTTTTGTACGATAATGATCGTATTTGCACGTATTGGAGATGATAAAAACATTACCGGTTTTATCGTTGAGAACGATGCGAGTAATGGAATCACGATGGGTGATGAAGAACACAAATTAGGAATTAGAGCTTCTTCTACAAGACAGGTATTCTTTAACGATACAAAAGTATCTGTGGACAATATGTTAGCCGGTCGTGGTGAAGGATTTAAAATAGCGATGAATGCACTAAACGTAGGTCGTATTAAGTTGGCCGCAGCATGTTTAGATTCGCAACGTCGTGTGATTTCTGGCGCTGCAACCTATGCAAATGAGCGTATCCAGTTTAAAACGCCTATCGCGAGTTTTGGAGCGATCAAATTGAAGTTGGCAGAGATGACTGCTTCGGCGTACGCTGGCGAAAGTGCAACCTACAGAGCTGCAAAAAATATTGAAGACCGTATTAATATGCGTATTGCTGCTGGTAACACACATCAAGAAGCAGAATTAAAAGGAGTTGAAGAGTATGCCATTGAGTGTTCTATCTTGAAGGTAGCTGTTTCAGAAGACATACAAAACTGTGCAGATGAAGGCATCCAGATCTTTGGTGGGATGGGCTTCTCTGAAGACACCCCTATGGAAGCGGCTTGGAGAGATGCACGTATTGCGCGTATCTATGAAGGTACCAACGAGATTAACCGTATGCTAGCGGTAGGAATGTTGGTAAAGAAAGCGATGAAAGGTCACGTTGATCTTTTAGGACCTGCACAAGCGGTTGCGACAGAGCTTACTTCTATCCCTTCTTTTGAAACGCCAGACTTTAGCGAACTTTTTGCTGAAGAAAAGGATATGATTAAGAAGTTGAAAAAAGTATTCCTAATGGTGGCAGGTAGTGCAGCACAGAAATATGGAACAGAACTAGAAAAGCACCAACAGACGTTAATGGCTGCTGCAGATATCTTAATCGAGATCTATATGGCAGAAAGTGCGATACTTAGAACAGAAAAGAATGCAAAGCGTTCTGGAGAAGATACACAAGAAGTACAGATTGCAATGTCTAAATTATACTTGTATCACGCGGTTGATACCGTTTCTATTAAAGCGAAGGAGTCTATTATCTCTTTTGCTGAAGGTGATGAGCAACGTATGATGTTAATGGGACTTAAGCGTTTCACAAAGTATCAGAATATGCCTAACATAGGTGCGATGCGTAAAACGATTGCAGAGAAAGTTTCTGCAGAAGGAAAGTATCCTTTCTAATCTAATCTACTTATAGATAAGCCTCTCCGTTAAAATGAACGGAGAGGCTTTTTTAGTTTATGGCTTTTATGACTTCCATACTATAAAGGTACCATCCTCCTATTCCTGACTTTCTGCAAATCATAAAATAATTTCATTTTTTTTGAAATTTCTTTCCATTTTATTGACCTCCTGTAAAAAAAGCCCCGAACACCCTTTAAAGACTAGGGTTATGAATAGTGCACCTATGCCCTACGCTTCTTAATAACTCAATATTGTTGTTAAACTATTGTTAAAATAGTACTATGCGATACAAAGTACTGTAACAAATATGATGATTAATAGTCTACTTAGTATAACCTTTAAAAAATATTTATTATGAGAACTTTAAATACAGACCACTTAACAGAAAGAGTAACAACATCACATATCCATATTTGGAATTCAAAAAGACGTTACAGATAAACTTAATTTTAATCAATCAAAAAACCAATCATTATGAGAAATTCAAAATCAGATCAAATAATAGAGAGATCAAATAATTCACATATTCAAATATGGAATTCAAAAAGAAGATACAGAAGCTAAACTAAGGTTAGCCATTAATTACTAATCATAAAAACAACCCATCATGATCACATTAAACAGAAATCACTTTTCGGCAACAACACTATCAAAATCTTTTACTTGGAACCAAAAAAGAAGGTATTCTAACTAAGGAGGTTATTTATCAATCAATCTTTAATCAAGCGCCATGAAAAGAAAGCAAAACATCAAAATAAGAGAATGGGTAGGTAACGCTGTTCCATCAGTACTACTACGCCCCTTTGAAACGAGACTAGAAAGTAATTCATTTTTAAGCATCCATTAAGAATACGCATACTTGGTACCCACCAAAGTAAAAGCTGAATGTATCGAGATACATTCAGCTTTTACTTTTACTTTTACTTTTACTTTTACTTTTATTTTTACTTTTATTTTAAACCGGAGCTAGGCCTTGGTCATAAGAAAACTATGTTTCTTCACCTTAAACTCGACGGTCTCATAATGTCCAGCTTGTATTTTTTTAATCTGCGCTTTTGTCACATCAAAACTAATCTGGGCAACGTGGCGTTGTAATGGCTTTGCATAGTCGCAATCAAATTCTTGAATGGCAGAAGGCAATGAATATGTGCCTTGTTTCCCGCTAAAGATGATGGTAGCCCCTACTTTGCTTTTAAAGCGCTTCGTACTTACAAACAAGCCTTCAAAAAAATAATATTCGTTCAACTCTTGAAAACCACCAAACAATAGCATCTCTTCAGAAACACCAAGCTTTTGACCATCCTCCACTTTCATTTCCTTCTCCACCTCTTCATTGGTCATGAGGTTTGTTTTTTTTGCACCGAAGATTTTTTTAAGCATAGATGTTTTTATTTCTGTAATTTAATAATAGTTTGATTGCGATCTAAGTTGGTAACAACAGCGATAAATAAACCTTCAGAGAGCGCAGCGGTGTTTATGACCATTTGGCTGTCTGGAAACTTATGGTTTTCAGATAATACTAATTGCCCCAAGGTAGTATATATTTCTACTTGAATTTCAGTTTCAAGACGATCTAAATATAAAACGAGCTCCTGGTCTATTGGGTTTTTAGCAGTGATAAAAGACGATTCAGTACTTTCCGAAGTGCCTAACACTTGTGGCAGTACCACGCGCATACCTACTGGTCTATGGTCAGAAACGTTTTGATCATATTCCGTAAAACCACCCGCTAAAAAGGCATCTACTTTAATTGTTTCTACTCCTCCACCATAAGCAAAAAACGGCGTAAAGAGCTCTTTATTAATTAAAATATGATCTAAATGTGAAGGCCAAGATGGGTATGAAAAATGTGCCGATGGCCCCATTGCGATTTCCAAATCTGTAAAAAGGTAATTGTCAGGATCATCCAGAAAATTCTGAAATACATTATTCTGGGGATCATCAGTTAAATTATCATTTAAGTCCCCTAAAAGCACTGTTGGAACAGTAGATAGCTCTGCATCCATATATGCTTTTAGTAATAAATTTGCATTGTACCTTCGTGTTTCTTCATCACCACTATCGTCGAGATCAAGATCTCCATCCCCACAACATTTATAGTGATTATTAATTAACACCACTTTCTCTTGATAGTAATTTACATCAAGTACCATAGGGAATCTAGGAAAATTGAAGGACTCTGGCGGTGCTAAAAACAACTCGTAGGCGCTGTTAATACTTATTATGTCAGATTTGTATAAATAAGCAAGTCCTCTGTTATTTGTAGATTGATAATAACCATCATATTCCGCTAGCAAATCTACTAAGTCATTAAAATAAAAATAATCATCAACTTCTTGTATAGCAATGATATCTGCATCTATTGCTTCTACGATGGCAACAACATACTGTAATGTGATTTCGTCATTTTTGGGAAACCACTCTATATTCCAAGTGACAATATCCAGTGTTTCTTCTGTACCAAATTCAATATCTTCTAAGGTCTGCGAGCAGATGGTAGAGAATGGGATGAGTAAAAAAAGGAGTAAAAACCGCATAGCTTTACAAAATTAACCATAATTTAGACTACGTGTTATCTTTAAAGGAAATTTAAGATAAATTTAAATTTATAAGCTATGTATTTTCGTCCGTTTTTAGTCTTTATCCTGTGTTCATTTGCTGTTCAGGCGCAACAAGAAACGGAGATTTATTTTTTTGAATTTTATAAAGTACAAGATACTACACCAATTGTAACTTTTAATTTTAAAAATATATCGCAAAATAAAGGGTATGACAGTCAGCCCTCTTTTATTAGTAATTTTGAGATTATTTATGCCGGAACTCATAATTCGCAAACCGAGATATTATATCACGATACCTCTCGCGAAATTACTGAACAAATAAATGCTCCTACTTTAGGCGGAGAATACTCCCCGCAATGGATTCCTAACTCTAAAGAAATTGCTGCCGTACGTCTGGATCCAAATGGTCTACAGCGCTTATACAGTTATAACGTTACAGAGGATGGTTCTGGCAGTAGTAAAGAACTCCTCGCAGATTATAAAGTTGCCTATTTTACATTTTACGACAACAATAATATTGTCGCTTCTGTTATTGAAGACGACCAATTAAATCTTATTAAAGCAAACCTAAGCACTGGTGTAGTAGCTTCTATTACTACAAATACTGGGCGATCTATACACAAAGTACCAGAATCTAAAAACGTAAGCTATACAGCGGTTAATGAAGACGGCATACACGAAGTTTATATTATTGACATATTGGGAGATAATCAAAGTTATTACGTCTGTGATTTACCTGTCGGAATCCAAGATCATTGCTGGCTTAACGCTACCGAGTTACTATTAGGAAGCGGTAGTAAATTATATAAGTATGATCTCTTCGGAAATGGGAAGTGGGAAGAAGTAGCAGATCTATCGGATGCTAATATTTCAGAAATAAATAGAATTACGGTAAGTCCTGACAAAAGTAAAATTGCACTCGTGGGCAGTCCCATAAAACCATTGCTTACTCCTGGAGTTATTGTAGACGCACATATCGCGCCTTTTAATGAACGAAATCTTCGCGCGTTTTCTGAAGCATTCTCAGAAGATGTTATTGTAAAAAGATTTCCGGCAGATACCACACAGGTGGGTCGTCAAGCATTATACGATAGCTACCAATCATTTTTTAAGAATAAAGAAAATTTTAATGTTTCGGTAACCAATAGGATGATCCATAATGACTGGGTGATTGATGAAGAAAAGGTAATCGTAGATGATAAAACACATCATCAAGCCACACTGTATAATACGCAAGGCGGGTACATTTCAGAAATGACCTTTCTAGAACGAAAACGTAATAACAATCCGGAGCTTTTGGTAGATAAACAACTAGAGGGATACAATGCACGAGATATAGATGCCTTTATGGAGCCTTTTGACGAACAAGTTGTTTTTATGGATTATCCATCAACCGTCCTCTTTAAAGGTAAAGATGCCCTTAGAGATAGTTTTAAATCATTTTTTGATGAGACACCCAATTTAAATGTGACCCTTAAAAACAGAATAGTGAATGGAAACAAAGTTATTGATCAAGAAGTAGTCGTGATGAACACTTCAATTATACATGCTGTCGCCATTTATGAGGTCGAAAATAATAAAATAATAAAAGTTACTTTTTTACCTAATTAACCCATAAGCAACCTATTCTTTTTACGTAATTTTATCCAAAACCATTAGCTATGAAATACTTCCTGTTTTTCTTTATAACTGCGGCATCCACAATATGCACGGCACAAACAGACCAGAGAATTTACGATATTATAGAAGCCGTTTCTACAGAACGCATAGAAGCAGATATAACCACTTTAGCTGGGTTTGGAACGCGTAACACGTTTAGTGATACCATTAGTGACACACGAGGTATAGGTGCTGCTAGACGTTGGATTAAGAACGAATTTGATGATATCTCCTCTAAATGCTATGGTTGTATGGATGTCTTTTACCAAAAAGATTTAGTGCTTGCAGAAGGCAATCAGAGAGTTCCTATGGATACCTGGGTGGTCAATGTGGTTGCCATACAGAAAAGTAGAACGGGTTCTAATCGCTACATTATAATGAGTGGTGATATAGATTCTCGCAATAGCGATGGCAGCAATTATACAAAAGACGCCCCTGGCGCAAATGATAATGCTAGTGGTATGGCGGGTGCCATAGAAGCAGCCAGAGTGTTAACGCAATATCAATTTGATGCAAACATTGTCTACTTAGGATTGAGCGGCGAAGAACAAGGGCTTTTTGGTGGTGCAGGTTTTGCAGCCTATGCAAAAGAAAAAGGTTGGGATATTATTGGGGTACTTAATAATGATATGATCGGAAATATTAAAGGCGTGGATGGCGTGATAAGCAATGTAGATTTCAGGATTTTTAGTGAGCCGGTTCCTCCTACAGAAACAGAGCGTGAGCGTAAAATGCGTCGTTTTTATGGTGGCGAAGTAGATGGGATTTCTCGTCAACTAGCCCGCTATGTCCATAAAACCACAAAGACCTATATGCCAGAGATGAACCCAATGATGATTTATCGCTTAGACCGTTTTGGGCGAGGTGGGCACCACCGTCCTTTCAATGATTTAGGTTTTGCAGGTATTCGAATTATGGAAGCGCACGAGAACTACACGCAACAGCATCAAGATATTCGTACAGAAGATGGGATTGAGTATGGTGATAAACTTAAGTTTGTAGATTTTGACTATGCAAAAAAGTTAACAGCTGTAAATGCAATAACGATGGCAAGTTTGGGCTTTGCACCTTTACAACCGGCAGAAGTATCCATAGGTGGGATTGTAGCACCCTCTGCAAAATTTAAATGGACAAAGAGCAAGAATGCAGTAGGGTATAAAATATACTGGAGAGATACTACAAGTCCTACTTGGGATCACAGTCGCTATGTGGGTGATGTGTCTGAATTTACTTTAGACGGTATCGTGATTGATAATTTTTTCTTCGGTATCGCAGCAGTGGGTAAAGATGGGCACGAGAGTGTGGTTGTGTTTCCGAATGCTGTTTTTAGGTAATCGTATTTTTGCACCTAATTGCCAGTAATAAAATCTAAAAACAAAACCCAAATCATATGAGTAAGTATTTAATAGCTTCATTTTTAATGATTTTGTTGACTTGTAGTTGCAACAAAACCGATAATGAGAATACTGATGATGGAGCTGCAACATTAGATTCGCCTAATATTATTTTGATCATCGCTGACGATTTAGGCAAGGATGCTATCTCTGGTTTTACAGAAGGAACTGTTAAGCCAAATACAAGCAACATAAATGCGATAAGAACCGCTGGTCTTTCCTTTAATAATTTATGGGTTTACCCTACTTGTTCTCCTACTCGATCTTCTATAATTACGGGTAAATATGGTTATAGTACTGGTGTAAAATGGGCAGGCGACGCTTTGTCCACCTCAGAAAATATTTTACAAAATTATATAAATACGCAAACCAATAACAAATATGCTACAGCTGTTATAGGCAAATGGCACTTATCTGGAGCTGGAAATACTACATTTAACCCAGAAACATTGGGAATCAATTATTATGCTGGGGTATTATCTGGCGCTAGTGATTATTATGATTGGGTGCTTAGAGAAGATGGCTCAAGTGTAACCCAAAATAATTATATAACAGAAAAATTTACTGATATGTCTATTGAATGGATTGACGCACAGGATAAACCATTTTTTTTATGGCTAGCATATACTGCACCGCATACACCTTTTCATACCCCTCCATCAGAGATGCATTCACAAGGGAATTTACCTGAGTATAGTAAAGGTATGGATCCAGAACCCTATTATATGGCCGCAATTGAAGCCATGGATTTTCAAATAGGTAGACTTTTAAGTAGTATTCCAGATGATGAACTAGAAAACACAACAATTATTTTTATTGGGGATAATGGCTCTCCAAATCAAGTGGCACAATTTCCATATAGTAATGCAACTGCAAAAGGAACATTATATCAAGGTGGAATTAATACGCCTATGTTTATTTCTGGACCTAGTGTTTCTAGAACAGGAAGTGATAGTAATCTTATTTCTGGAACCGACTTGTTTGCCACGATATCAGAGTTATCCGGTGTTACTGTGCCTGAAATTAATGATAGTAAAAGTTTTAAGTCACTCTTAACATCAACGGATACCATACGTGAATTCCAATATTCCGAAATGAATGATGGAGAAAATGATTTATGGAGCATAAGAAATAACCAGTTCAAATTAATAGTTAATAATACTGGAGATGCAGAAATGTATGATTTAGAAATTGATCCTTATGAAAATATAAACTTGCTCAATACCACATTAACAAATGTGCAATTACAGGCGAAAAACGAATTAGAAATTGAACTTTCTGAAATACGTAATTAAAACTTGACTGAGATGATAAAAAATTACAGTGAGGTTTATTAACTTTGAGTTTTTAATTACATATTCATTCCACAATACAAATACTAAATGAGGCACTACATTTTATCAATTATCACCATTTTATCAAGTATCGCAATTGTAGCCCAAGAAGATTTCACTAAAGAGGATGAACTAAGAGGCACCATCACAGAAGATCGTGCTTGGTGGGATGTGCAACATTATGATTTAAAGGTAGAAGTGTTCCCAGAATCTAAAACAATTGAAGGATCAAACACCATAACCTACAAGGTATTAGCATCAAATAAAATGATGCGCCTTGATCTTCAAGCTCCCATGCAGATTAAGAAGATTACTCAAAACGGAAAAAAACTAAAGTTTAATACCAAAGGGGACTTTCACTACATCAAATTTAAAAAAGCGGCCAAGGTAGACTCAGAACAATCAATCACCATAGAATTTAAAGGAGCACCTAAAGAGGCTGTAAATGCACCTTGGGATGGTGGTTTTTCTTGGAAAAAAGACGAAAACGGAACCGATTTTATAGCAAATGCAAATCAAGGCATTGGCGCTAGTGTTTGGTGGCCACTTAAAGACCATCCTGCAGACGAGCCTGACAATGGGGTAGACTTAGCGATCACTGTTCCTGCTCATTTAATGGGCGTAGGTAATGGAAGGCTTATTTCTGAAGTAGATAATGGAGACACAAAGACCTTTAACTGGAAAGTAACACAACCCATTAACAGTTATGGAGTGAATGTCAATGTGGGTGATTATGTGCAATTTGGATACAAACACGAAGGACTCAATGGATTACTTGATGTGGATTACTATGTGTTGTCATACAACTTAGAGAAAGCAAAAGAACAGTTTAAGCAAGTACCAATGATGCTTAATGCATTTGAATACTGGTTTGGCCCCTACCCTTTTTATGAAGACAGTTTTAAACTCGTTGAAGTACCTTATTTAGGGATGGAGCACCAGAGTAGTGTTACCTACGGAAATGGCTATCAAAATGGCTATCTGGGCAAAGACTTATCAGGTTCTGGTTGGGGATATCGTTTTGATTTTATCATTATTCACGAAGCAGGTCACGAATGGTTTGCCAATAGCATTACCAATCAGGATGTCGCAGATATGTGGATTCACGAAGGCTTTACTGCGTATTCAGAAAACTTATACTTGGACTATAATTTTAGTACTGCTGCAGCCAGCGAATATGTAATAGGTACGCGAAGAATAATAAATAACGATCGCCCTATTATTGGTACCTACGGGATGGATAACGAAGGGAGTAGCGACATGTATTATAAAGGAGCAAATATTATACATACGTTGCGCCAACTTGTAGAAGATGATAGAAAATGGAGAGATATATTAAGAGCCCTAAATAAAGCGTTTTACCATAAAAATGTAACCACAAAGCAGGTAGAAGATTTTTTAAGTGAACAAACAGGAATTGATCTTACCGAATTCTGGGAACAGTATTTACGCACAACTCTGGTGCCTAAACTAGAGTACAAACAAACATCATTTAATGAAATGGAGTTTAGATATGTAGATATTATAGAAGGGTTTGATATGCCTGTTATTGCGATCATTAATGGAAAAGACCAATGGATTTACCCTAAAGCCGAGTGGCAATCTTTTGAAAATACTGGCGATATTAAATCACTCGTGATCAAAGAAGATTTTTACATCAATAGTGAAAAGGTTAAATAACACCATCATATAATTTGCCAGAAACCCGCCCAGAACTATACTTTCCGCGTGACGTAGAATTCTACGATTGGCTACTTGCCAACCATAATCAATATTCTAAGGGTGTATATATTATCCTGTATAAAGTAGAAAACCCTGAGACGAGTATGCGCTGGGAAGAAGCCGTAAAAGTAGCCATATGTTTTGGATGGATAGACAGCACGGTAAAAAGCCTTGGTAACGGAAAACGCAAGCAACTCTTTACCCCACGTAACTTAAAAAGCACCTGGAGCGCTCTAAATAAAACCTATGTAATCTCTTTAGAAGCGGAAGGCCTCATCCAAGAACCAGGATGGAAACTTATTAATCACGCTAAAAAAACGGGCACCTGGACGGTGATGGACGGGCCAGAAAAAAGAATCATCCCTCCTACTTTACAAGATGCTTTTGATAAAAGCCCTACAGCGTTTGCGTTCTATAAAAACCTAACTCCTGGCTATCAAAAAAGCCATTTACGATGGTTGGCTACTGCAAAGACACAACCTACTATAATAAAGCGCGTTGCAGAAATTATTAGAATGTGTGAGGAGAAAATAAAATCTAGAGGCTGGTAAAACTAAAATGAGACCCACAACTTGTAGGTCCCATTTTATTAATTACGCTCTTCATTATGACTCACTATAACTTTCCATACTCAATATCACCTAGTAACTTTAGCTTTGGCGATCCATCAATAAATAAAACATAGTCTCTT
Source organism: uncultured Ulvibacter sp. (assembly GCA_938041335.1). GTDB lineage: Bacteria > Bacteroidota > Bacteroidia > Flavobacteriales > Flavobacteriaceae > Patiriisocius. The sequence continues at coordinate 19,075 of CALIAF010000005.1, forward strand.
GTTGTGGCAACACCATGTGTATAGGGTTCTTTTTCTTTATCAGACATTCCTGATAAATCTAAGATCATAAGCTTTTCCCATTTCATATCATCCATACTTACACTATCAATGGTATATACAATGGCATCTAGTCCTTGAAATGGAAGGATTCTTCGATTGCTCATGGAAACAAAAACCATGTTTTTATTTACTTTAAGATTGAAGGTGTCACCAGCAATATTTATTGCAAATGTCGCATCACTGCCTATAAATTCTCCCACAAAACCAACGGTTGTTATGGTTTTTGGCACCTCTTTTTTGGTCACTACTTTTGTTTTTTCTGGCGGAGCTACATATACAGGAGTAGGTTTAACGACTACGGCCTTTTCTTTCTTTTCTTCCTTTACCCTTTTTGCATATTGTCTGGCCTCCTTTTTGGTTAATTCTCTTTGGGCATTCATTTCTGTGATACCTAGAGCTAAAAATGCAAGTAGTATGATATAAATTTTCATAATTTATTGGCTTTTAAAATTCGTATTCAAATAACGTTTTTGTTCCTTTTTCACCTATGCCATCTACGGATCCTAGGTTATTCCCGTAGGTATCATAACGCGTCACATTATGGATAGCGACTTCTTCTGTTCCGTCATCTTCTACTGATGAGATTTTCTCGTCTGTTAACTCTCCGTATTCATTATAACTATACTCTGTTTTATGGATTCCTAGGCTAGAACCTTCTACGACAGCAAGTTTTAGACCCAGTTCATTGTAAATAAATTCTTCAGATCGTGTAGGATTACCTGCTTCATTATATCGCATTTTTATTTTAACTTTATTATCCTCAAACTCTTGAGTGAAATGATATTGTAATAAATCTACGGTGCCATCCAGATATTTTTCCCATTTTTTTTCAACTAGAATATTTCCGTTAAGGTCATACTCATATTCAATCGCACGAGAAAAATCTTCCTTCATATCTGCAGTAAATACTTTTTCTTCTATAAGATCTCCATGCTCATTATAAGTAAATTGACTGGTACTTCCTTGCCCATTATCTCGTTTCCAACTTTCTTTAGTTTTTTGGTTTTTCGCATTGTATTCATAACTATAATAAGTAATGTTTCCGTCATCATTCTCTATTGATGACACTATATTTCCTTGTGGCGAAATGGTATTTGTAGTTGTACCTACTTCTCTTCCAGAGCCATAGTAATCAAATTCTTTAATTGATATAATTTTACCATTTTCATCATAGTAAGTTTCAGATACTATATAAGGAAATGCATCCCTATCTGGAACCATTAATTCTCTCATTACTTTTATAGGAGGAGATGTTGGTCTTTTCTTAAGAGTAACTACTTGATCTTCTGTAGCATTAGTTGTATCCTGAGATTTAGAGTCTTTACACACTAATAATAAAAAAACGAGTGTTATACTAAATAGTAATTTGCTTTGATTATACATAGCTACATTATTTGTTAATTTAAATTATATACACTGTAAATTTATTAGAAAACCTATTTCAAATCTATAAGGCAATTGCCCCATATTGCTTTTAGTCAATATACTATGAAAATGAAATCGTGAAGAATAGAATAAATTTTACAGAAGTATTTAAGCTAATTGTCCTACTCCTCAAAAACCCATATCTTTAAGTTCTATAATTTATACCAAATAATAAAAATGAAAAAACTATTCACTCTTGTATTTCTAATAGCGACAACTATATCCTTTGCACAAAAAGATAAAGATGATACGAAATGGGACGTCAACAATCCAGGCAAAGATTTTAACTATAAAACACATCGTTTTACCACCACAGAAGGTACTTGGATGAACCTAGATGTTAGCCCAAATGGACAAACCATCGTGTTTGATATGTTAGGTGACATTTATACAATGTCTATTTCTGGTGGTAAAGCCACCGCAATTAGAACAGGGATCGCTTTTGAAGTTCAACCTCGTTTTAGCCCAGACGGTAAACACATTTCATTTACCAGTGATGCAGGAGGAGGAGATAATATTTGGGTAATGAATAGCAATGGTAGCGATGCAAAGCAAATTACTAAAGAGAGCTTTAGGTTGCTAAACAATGCCGTATGGATGCCAGATAGTAATTATTTAATAGCCAGAAAACATTTTACAAGTGGCCGCAGTCTAGGTGCAGGCGAGTTATGGCAATATCATATTACTGGTGGTAGCGGTATTCAATTAACTGAGCGCAAAAACGACCAGCAGGATTTAGGAGAACCATTTATTTCTAGCGATGGTAAGTATGTATACTACTCAGAAGATATGTATCAAGGAGGTTTTTTTCAATACAACAAAGACCCAAACAGCCAGATTTACGTGATAAAAAGATATGAGTTTGAAACTGGCAAAACAAAAACAATTACAGGAGGACCAGGAGGTGCAGCGCGTCCTACCTTATCACCAGATGGTAAAACACTAGCGTTTATTAAGCGTGTACGGGAGAAGACCGTATTATACATTCATAATTTAGAAACTGGAGAAGAGTTTCCTGTCTATGATGCGCTAAACAAAGACCAGCAAGAGGCTTGGGCCATTTTTGGAGTCTACCCTAACTTTGATTGGATGCCTAATAATGAAGATATTATTATCTGGAGTGGCGGAACATTTCAAAAAATCAATGTGCAGAGCTTGGCAGTAACTAATATAAAATTTGAAGCAAATGTCAAGATTGACTTGGCACAAACAGTCAAGACAAACACGCCCATTGAACGTAGTGAGTTCACATCTAAAGTAATTCGTGATGCCATCACAACACCAGACGGAAAAACAGTAATCTTTAATGCATTAGGAAAACTATACAAGAAGTCATTACCTAATGGAACCCCTGTTAGATTGACCACAGGAACAGATTTTGAGTACGAACCTAGCTTATCTCCTAGCGGAAATGAAATTATTTACGTCACTTGGAATGACCTTGAAAAAGGGGCCATTTATAAGTTAAATATAAACGGCGGCACACCCCTTAAAATTTCAGAAGAGAAAGGAATTTACAGAACACCAAGCTATTCTAACGATGGTAGAAATATCGTTTTTAGAAAAGAAAATGGGAACAGCGATCAAGGTAATTCGCACACTAAAAATGCTGGTATTTATACGATGACCGTGCAAGGTGCTAATGAGAAAAAACTAGACACTGGTGGCGAGTACCCAAGATATAGTGCAGATGACAGTCGTATATTTTTAAAAACGGGAGGCACTTACTTCGGAAATTTGACAAAAAAATTAATCTCGGTCAACTTAAATGGAAATGACCAACGCGAGCATGTGATCTCAAAATATGCAAATCATATTGTACCGAGCCCAGATAATAAATGGGTGGCGTTCTCAAACTTACACAAAGTATATATTGCACCTATGCCCCAAAATGGAAAACCATTAACCATTGATGGCAAAAGTAATAGTGTACCTGTACAACAGATTGCTAAAGATGCCGGTGTAAATATTCACTGGTCCCCTAATAGCAATAAAGTGATGTGGACTTTAGGTGATGAATATTTTAGTAATACCCTTCAAGAGAAATTTAGTTTTGTAACTGGTGGAGCGGCTACTCCTTCTGAAATGCCAACAAGCGGTATAAAAGTAAATTTGAAAGCTCCTGTAGACAACCCTACAGGTAAAATCGCTTTCACTAATGCCCGAATCATTACCATGAACGGCAATGAGGTAATAGAAGATGGAAACATTATCATAGAAGGAAATAAAATTGTAGCCATTGGTCCTGCAGCGACTACGCCAGTGCCAAGTAATGCTAAAATGTATGGAATGCTTGGCAAAACCATTATGCCTGGTATGGTAGATAGCCACGCCCACATTGGTGCTTTTAGAAGCGGATTGCCTGCACAGCAAAATTGGCAGTTTCTGGCTAACCTTGCTTTTGGGGTAACCACAGCACACGACCCTTCTGCAAATACAGAAACCGTTTTTACCCTAAGTGAATTACAGAAAAATGGACAATTAACTGGGCCTCGACTCTTCTCTACAGGCTTTATATTATATGGAGCAGACGGTGACTTTAAGGCCGTAATTAACAATCTAGATGATGCACGTAGTAGTATTAGACGTACAAAGGCCTTTGGAGCAAAGAGTGTTAAAAGTTATAATCAACCGCGTCGTGAGCAACGCCAGCAAGTATTACAGGCTGCTCGAGAACAAGGTATTAATGTAGTGCCAGAAGGTGGCTCTACGTTTTTCCATAATATTACAATGGTCATAGACGGTCACACTGGTGTTGAGCATAATATACCAGTAGCACCAGTGTATAAAGATGTGCTAGAAATCTGGGGTAAAAGCGGTACTGGCTATACGCCTACCCTTATTGTTAACTATGGTGGTCTAAACGGAGAGTTCTTTTACTACCAGCGTGATAATGTTTGGGAAAACGAAAAGTTATTAAAATACAGTCCTAGGGCTATTATTGATAGTCGCTCAAGACATAGAATGATGGTACCACAAAAAGAATATGAAAACGGACATATTTTAGTGTCAAAAACTGCAAAAGACTTAAGTGAAGCTGGCGTAAAAGTAAATATGGGAGCACATGGCCAAATACAAGGTATTGGTGCACATTGGGAAACGTGGATGATTGCAGCTGGAGGTATAGGAAACCACGAAGCCTTAAAAGCAGCTACTATTAACGGTGCAAACTATATAGGAGCTGGTCAAGATATAGGGAGTTTAGAAGTAGGTAAACTGGCAGATTTATTGGTCTTAGATAAAAACCCACTGGATGATATTGAAAATACACAGTACATTAAATTTGTCATGCAAAATGGACGTTTATACGATCCAGAAACAATGAATGAGATCGGCAATTCGCCAAAAGAACGAGCGCCTTTTTACTGGGAAGTAAACGGGTACAATCAAGCCTTTGAGTGGCACGAAGAGAGCGGAAGTTTTATTCACGGTAATTGTAGGCATTAATGAACCTTCGTCCCTACACTCAATTCTATACATCGATATTCCCATTTGTTGCGGCGTTCGCATTAGTAGGCATTATAGCCTTTGGTGTGGCTTATGGGTTTCTTTTCTTTTTAACCATAGGTTTGGGCTTTGGGTTTATAGGTTTTAATACCTTCTATAAAGAGCAATGGTATACGTATCAAAACCTAGGCATCACAAAATGGAAATTATTTAAAACTTCCTTTATCTATAATCTTATAATAGGCCTGCCCGTGTTTCTAATTCTGTTTCTTTTAATCTCATTTATACTTGGCGACTTTAGTCTTACATAACATATCTAAAAGCTTCGAGAATAAGCCCGTATTGAAAGAGGTTACTTTTTCATTAGAAACAGAAGAAATCTTGGGGTTATTTGGACGCAACGGTTCAGGTAAATCTACATTGCTTAAAATTCTCTTCGGAAATGTGAAAGCCGATAGTATCAGAGCAGAAATAAATAACCAACCGCTTCCTATTTCAGAAGTAATACCAAAACGGTTGATTGGATATTTACCACAACATCCGTTTTTACCAAAGCAAACAAAAGTACGGGATGTGATTATTATGTATCATCCCAATGAAAAGGAACAAGATGCCGTTTTTTATGATTCGCATATCGCCACAATGACGCATAAACGAACGAGTGATTTATCCTTAGGGGAGCTAAAATATTTCGAAGTGGTACTACTTAGTCAGCTCTCCCACCCATTTTTAATGCTCGACGAACCTTTCTCCATGCTAGAACCATTACACAAAGAGAAACTAAAAGAAAGGCTACTAGAGATCAAAAAAACAAAAGGAATCATCATCACAGACCATTATTATAACGATGTGCTTGAGATCGCTACAAAAAGTATGGTAATAAAGGATGGTGTTGGGTTTCAAGTTAACTCGATAGAAGACTTAAAAGAATTTGAATACTTAAGAAATTAAAAAAAATGTATCAATTAGCTCAACTCAACTTAGCAGACGCTATTGCAGATATGGAAAGCCCTATTATGGCCGGTTTTGTGAATGCTACAGATCGTATCAATGCATTAGCGGCAGGTAGCCCGGGCTATGTTTGGAGTTTAGAAAGCCGTCCAGACGATGAAAAAGAAGATCGAGTTGCCATTTTTGGCAAGGAAAGCTTATTAGTAAATATGACCGTTTGGGAAGATCGGGAGGCATTATTTGACTTTGTCTATAATACGATGCATAAGGACATAATGATCCGAAAAAAAGAATGGTTTAAAAAGATGCCAAAAATGCATATGGTACTCTGGTTTGTTCCTGTAGGTCATTATCCCACAATTACAGAAGGGAAAGAAAAATTAGATTATTTAAGAAAAAATGGAGAATCACCCTTGGCATTCAGCTTTAAAAGTAAGTTTTCACCGAAAGACGTACTATAATATCTCGGACTATAGCCAACCTAAGTTAAGATTTTGTATATTTAAAACATTATAATAAACTTTAAAATTAAAACAATGGTTAGAGCAAAATATGCAAGCGTACTAGAGCTTGGAGAAAAATTAAGTATTCAAAATGGGGACGTTAAAGAAGAAAATGGCGTACTTCATGTAACGGGTACTGCTGGTACTCCACACGAGAAAAATCTTTTATGGGATGCAATTAAAGCTGCTGGTGGTGAAAACCCTGCAGATATTATGGCAGACATTAGTGTAGCAGATGAATCTGTTTTTGCACGTCACACTGTAGCCAGTGGAGAGTCTTTAAGTAAGATAGCAAAACATTACTATAAAGATCCAATGAAATACAATGCAATTTTTCAAGCAAACACTGATCAATTAAAAAGTGCAGATGTGATACATCCTGGACAAGAGTTAGTGATTCCTAATTTGTAGTCCCTAATTTAAGAAAATGAAAAAGCCGCAATTTGCGGCTTTTTTTTTGTTTTAAACGTATTCTTTAACCTATGTTATTGAATTAAAAGCCCCTTTATAACCGCTTCCTTTCCTTCAGAAATTTTAACAAAATAAAATCCGCTCGCAACATCATCAATTGCAATTTCTAAGGTGTCAGCAGCTTCTAGCACACCTTTATACAGGATCTTAATCTCTCGTCCTTGTGTATCTATTAATGAAACTTTTCCTTCAGCATTAAAATTATGCTTAATGTGTATTTGCGTACTTGCAGGATTAGGATAGAGTAAAATGTCAGGTGTTAAGAATGAAGCATCGTTTGCAGTACCAAGTGTAATTAATGTACTTACATCATAACTAAACATAGACCTACCATATGTACCTGCATATAAAGTCGCTGTGGGTTCATGTAGCTTTAAATCTGCAGTAATTGTTATTGGTAAATTTGCCCCTAATATTTCCCAAGAAAGCCCATCATCGATTGAATTCCATACGTTAAGATCTGTGGCTAAAAAAAGTACTTCTTCAGCGCTATTTATTATAATATCATTAGCTGGTACACTAGGCAGGTTTCCCGAAATATCACTCCAATTTTGTCCACCATTCTCTGTTTTAAAAACATGCGGCGTATAATCAAGGGTTTGAAAACCTGATAAGGTAACGTAAGCTACTAAATCATCTGTTGGCGAAATAGCGATAGAAGTTATATACCTGTCGGGTAAATTATTTGTGACATTACTCCAAGTAGCACCGCCATCTAAAGTAACATTTACATTCCCATCATCACTACCGGTATATATCACCTCTAGATTATTATAAGAAGGTGCAATAGCTGTAAGCGTTCCATAAGACAAGGCACCACTAGGATGCTGACCATCTGTTAAATCTGGGCTAATAGGCGTCCAAGTTTCTGCAAAATCTGAGATGTATAAACGGTTGGTTCCAAAAAATACTTTGCTATGATCAAATGGAGAAATGATTTTTGGCGAATTCCAATTATTTCTATCGTTTGAATCAATCCCATCAGTTGCCAAGTCAAAAGTTGCTCCCCCATCAATAGAGCGCCCTATTCTTCCAAATTGTGACTCAACATAAATAAAGTTATTGTCTATTGGATCAACGCTCACATGAAAACCATCGCCTCCCCAAATGGAATTCCAATCTAATATACCAGCATCTATAGTTCTAATCGTGTTATTATCTTGCGTACCACCGTATAATCTTTCCGGTTGTTGAAAATCAACTTCTATATTATAAAATTGGGTTATTGGTAAGTTTGTGAATTTATTCCATGTTTCTCCAGCATCATTTGAGGCGTAAACGCCACCATCATTACCAGCCAAAATAAAATTTGGATCATTAGTAGAAAACTCCATAGCGTGATGATCCACGTGCATTCCGTTTACTTCTTCCCAAGCTGCACCACCATCTCCGCTTTTATATAAGCGTTGTCCTAAAACATAGATCTCATTATCAGTATTAGGATTCACTCTTATATTCCCAAAATACCATCCAAAACTCGAATCTATATCTTGCAATTCTTCTAGAACAACTAAGTTCCAGTTTTCACCATTATCAATAGATTTATAAATGCCATTAAATTGGTTTGTAATTTCATTAGTAGTAAATCGAGCATATACAGTAGCGGGAGTTGATGCAGATACGGCTAGGCCAATTCTACCAGTCTGTTCATCCGGTTCTGGAAGACCCTGAGAAGCCCCCAATGCTGTCCATGTATCTCCTCCGTCTATAGATCTATGTACAACAGATGTTATACCGCCATAATCACGTTGCCAAGGTTCACGTGTGCGCTCCCACATAGCAGCATGAAGAATGTTGGGATTGGTTGGGTTCATTACTATATCTATAGCCGCGGTTCCTTCACCTATAAATAATACGTGTTCCCAATTTGTGCCACCATCTGTGGTTCTATAAATTCCACGCGCTTCATTTGTACCATATAAAATTCCAGTTGCTGCAGCAAACACTCGATTTTCATTGGTAGGATCGACAACAATACGGCCTATGTGACCACTTTCAGGTAATCCAACATGTATCCATGAATCACCACCATTAGCTGATCGATACACTCCATCTCCAAAAAAAGTACCAGAATAAGCGTCTCCATTCGCTTCGCCTGTCCCTGCGTATATAACTTGCGAATTTGAAGGTGCAATTGCAATATTCCCAATGGAAGGACGTCCTATATCATCAAATATAGCAGTCCAGTTTAAACCATGATCTGTTGTTTTAAAAATACCTCCTACACTTGTTCCAATAAAGAACGTTGCATCGTCTGATGGATCTATTGCAAGATCTGTAATACGACCTCCTGTATTAAAAGGACCTACCTGTGACCATGAGCCGCCTTGTTCTTGTGACCGTAATGCCTTTGATGAGCGGACTTTCACTATCCCTTTACGTATGGCGTTTTGATTTATTATATTATCTGGATAAGCACGCTGACTGTACATATATTCGGATGGCGCCTCATTTTTTCCTGAAACTTCTGTTATTTTTTGTTTGTCAATGCAAGAATGAAACAACAAACAAAAACATCCTAAAAAAGCTATATAATTTCTCATACCTCGAAATTTAAATATTTAAATTAACGTATTTACTAGAGCCCACTAATATAACCTCCATACACATCTTTAAAACGCATACCATCTGTAAGGTTATATTTACTCAACTTTTTCATCTCCACTAAAGCCCACAAAATAAACTCTTTGAAGAAAGGGATATCATTGTATGGCACTTCTTGTGCATACTTATGGATTAAATCATCTAAGGGTTCTATTCTGTCTAACTGCAATTGATACTCGTTATCATCTAGGGTATCTAAAAGCTCAAAACTACTTTGCTCAAAAAACCAAGCTACTATTTCTTGATATGGATCGTGATCGTCTGCTTTTTGTAATTTTTCAATCTTAGGAAAATAATTTAAAAACTCCGTTTTAATAGCATCAGCCACCAATTGCTTTGCCACCTCATTTGCGCCTTCTTGCTCTCCTTCATATACCAACTCTACTTTACCGGTTATGGCAGGTATTACCCCTAAAAAATCACTTACTCGCACACTGGTTTCTATATTACCATTAAGTAAACCTCTGCGTTCTGCCGTACTCAAAAGATTTTGGAAAGCTGTGATACTTAAACGAGCACTTACACCGCTCTTAGCATCTACAAATTCGCTGTTTCTTGCCTCAAAACTAATTTGTTCTAAGATGTTTTTTGCCAGCTCTGGCACATACACATTGGATTTTTCTTTTGCGGCAGCAGCTGTTTCTTGTTGTGTTATTGTTCTAGCAATCTCTAAAGTTTCTGGATAATGCGTTAATATTTGAGACCCTATTCTATCTTTTAGTGGTGTTACAATGCTTCCTCTGTTCGTATAGTCCTCAGGATTGGCAGTAAACACAAACTGTATATCTAAAGGCAATCTCAATGCAAACCCTCTAATTTGAACATCTCCTTCTTGCAAAATATTAAATAGGGCTACTTGTATTCTTGCTTGTAAATCTGGAAGTTCATTAATCACAAAAATACATCGATGAGCTCGAGGGATCATCCCAAAATGAATCACGCGATCATCTGCATAACTCAATTTTAAATTCGCGGCTTTAATAGGATCAACATCCCCTATTAAATCTGCAACCGTTACATCTGGTGTTGCTAGTTTCTCAGCAAAACGATAGTCTCGATGCAACCAACTTATTGGTGTATCATCTCCCTTTTCTTCAAGCAGGTTTTGAGCATATCTTGAGATAGGTTTTAAGGGGTCATCATTGATTTCGCTACCCGCTACAACTGGAATATACTCATCCAATAATGTAATCATTTGTCGTGCAAGCCTTGTCTTTGCTTGCCCTCTCAAGCCTAGAAGATTGATATTATGTTTAGACAAAATAGCGCGCTCTAGTTCAGGTATCACGGTATGTTCATACCCGTGAATCCCTTCAAAGACCGTTTCTTTTTTCATCATCTTTTGCAACAAATTACGTCGCAATTCTTCTTTTACTGTCTTGTATTCGTAACCGGCTTTTTTAAGTGCGCCGAATGTTTTTATGTTTTTTATATCCATAGTTTTATTTTTTTAGAAGCAAGAGGAAAGACGGTTCCTGCGGAACTGAAAGAGGAAAGATTAAATGTAAAAAATCTTCTAATTCTTCTTATCTAATTCTTCATCAATTCTTTCTTCTTTCAATAAGCCAAGGGAAAGGTCTTTACTTCTTACTTCTCATTTATTGTAATGTTTTCTGAAATCCGGCCGTCATTCTTTGCCATTCTTCTATTTGACATTCTAACTCTTGTAATTCTTTAATGGTAATATAATTTTTATGTTGTGCAATTAATAATTGCATGTTTAATTCATAAGATGACCCCATAGCAATATCTATAAAATGAATAAAAGATTTTTCACTTCTAGCAGAGCCTTCTGCTATATTACTGGGTATAGAAACGGAACACCTACTAATTTGGGATGTAAGACTATATTGCTCTTTACTAGGGAAATTTTCTATTTTATCTGAAACGACAAAAGCAATATTTAAAGCTTTTTGCCAAATTTTTAAATTTCTGAAATTGTGTTTTTTATTCATAATTACTGTTTTTAGAAGAAAGAAGAAAGACCGTCCGCCCAGGCGGACTGAAAGAGGAAAGACTTAACTACTCCCAACTTATTGCTTATTCTAAAATCAATCTTTAATCAATATTATCCATTCTGTCTTTCTTCTTTCAATGAGCGAAGCGAATGGTCTTTCCTCTTACTTCTCCATTTTTCACCTCAATTTCCGTTTCCTATTATTCTCATAATCGGTAAATATCATCTCTCCTAATCCTTGCAAGCCTGTATAAAAGGCTTTCCCTTGATTTGCTTCTGTAAACGCATCTACAAACTGCTGTAAGTAGGGGTCACTGGCAATCATAAAGGTTGTAATTGGAATATGTAACTTTCTAGCCTGAGCTGCCATCATATAACACTTGTTTACAATGTGCTCATCTAAGCCATTACTGTTTTTATAATATCGCCCATCTGGCAAACGCAAGCAACTTGGCTTTCCATCTGTGATCATAAAAATCTGTTTGTTGGTATTTCGCTTTCTGCGAAGCATATCCATTGCCAGTTGCAACCCTGCTACTGTATTTGTGTGATACGGTCCTACATTAAGATACGGCAAATCTTTAATTTTAATAGGCCAGGCATCATTCCCGAAAACTAAAATATCTAGTGTATCTTTTGGGTATCGTGTTGTGATTAACTCTGCTAGTGCCATTGCCACTTTCTTGGCTGGTGTGATTCTATCTTCTCCGTAAAGTATCATGGAGTGACTAATATCAATCATCAACACCGTGCTCATTTGCGATTTATGCATCGACTCTTCAACCACCAGATCATTTTCTGTTAACTTAAAATCCCCTATTCCATTATTGATTTGGGCATTTTTTATACTCTCAGTCATCGAGATTTGATCTAGGGCATCGCCAAATTGATACTTTCTAAAATCACCAGATTGCTCGTCACCACTACCCATATATTTTGTTTTGTGATTGCCTTGACCGCTTCTTTTGATCTTTCCAAATATTTGCTCTAAGGCACGTTTCCGGAGGGCTCGCTCTAGTTTTTCTGTGATAGAAATCCCGCCTTTCCCATCTCCTTTATTCCCACCTTTTCCATCTGGCTTAAACTCCTCTCTTATGTAACCACGGTCTTTTAATTCTTGAATAAAATCGTCAATGGTATAGTCTTCTGTGGTTATTTCATATTCTTGATCTAACTGTCTCAACCAATCTATGGCTTCATCAAAGTCACCAGAGGTGTGCGTGATTAACTCTTGAAAAACTTCAAAAAGACGATCAAAAATGGATTTCTCCTTTGGGGTATGTTTGGTAAAAATAAAACCCGATTTAAAGTCTGGGTTAAGGCTATTATTTTTGTCTTTCGTCATTTGATAAAATTACTACAATTTAAAGTTTAACATCCCTAAGATATTGTTAAACAAATATGGGTTTATTAATTCTCTTCGGAAATAGTAAAACCATTCTAAATAAGTCTACAAATTTTTAAAAATTCTTTCTTCTTTCAACAACCGAAGCGAATGGTCTTTCTTCTTTCTTCTATTTTGTAGCAGCTTCTCCAAATTTTATGATACGTACTGCCGAAGTTTTTTTATCTTTAAGCTTTAATCAACCAAGCCAATTTCCGATGAAAAATATATTGCTCTTGCTATGCCTTAGCCTATTTACAACCACTCAATCTCAAGAATTAACCAATTCAATACTTAATGAAATGACGCCCAGAAACATAGGCCCAGGGGGTATGTCTGGTCGTGTAACTTCTATTGATGTGGTTACTGATAATCCAGACATTATGTATGTGGGTACTGCTTCTGGTGGATTATGGAAATCTACGAGCGGTGGGATTAAATGGGACCCAATTTTTGATAACGAATTGACAGCATCTATAGGTGCCGTCGCCATCACACAATCTAATCCATCTGTGATTTGGGTGGGAACTGGAGAAGGAAACCCGCGTAACAGTCTCAATGGTGGTTATGGTGTTTATAAATCGCTTGATGGTGGTAAAAACTGGATGGCCATGGGACTTGAAAAAACGAGACACATTCATAAAATACTCATTGATCCTACTGATCCAGACACCGTCTATATAGGCGCAATTGGTTCTCCTTGGGGTGATCACGAAGAACGAGGGCTTTATAAAACAACAGATGGCGGAAAGTCCTGGAACAAGATTCTGTACCAAAACAAAACAACAGGAGTAGCAGATATGGTAATGGACCCTACCAACCCTAATAAACTGCTTGTGGCGATGTGGGATCATAAACGGGACCCTTGGTTTTTTAGAAGTGGTGGCGAAGGCTCTGGACTATTTATTACTCACGATGGCGGTGATACTTGGGAAGAACGAACAGAAAAAGAAGGATTACCTAAAGGTGATTTGGGGCGAATCGGGCTTTCTATTGCACCTAACAAGCCAAATATCATTTATGCTTTAGTAGAAGCCAAAAAGAATGCTTTATATAAATCTGAAGATGGTGGCTTTAACTGGAAAAAAATCAATGACAAGAGTGATATTGGTAACCGACCTTTTTATTACAGTGACATTTTTGTAGATCCAGAAAACGAGAATCGAGTGTTTTCTGTATTTACATATGTAAATGTTTCTGAAGATGGAGGGAAAAACTTTAAGCAGTTAATGGGCGCATATGGTGTAGATAACGGTGTACACCCCGATCATCACGCTTGGTGGATTCACCCAACAGATGGGAGTTTTATGATCGACGGTAACGACGGCGGACTCAATATTACGTACGATGGAGGAAAAACATGGCGCTTTATTGGCAACCTACCCGTGGCTCAATTTTACCATATTAATGTAGACAATGAATATCCGTACAATGTGTATGGCGGAATGCAAGATAACGGCAGCTGGAGAGGTCCCGCTTATGTTTGGAAAGCGCAAGGAATACGGAATAGCTACTGGCAGGAAATAAGTTTTGGTGATGGTTTTGATGTGGTTCCAGATCAAGATGACAGCCGGTATGGTTGGAGTATGAGTCAGCAGGGCTCTGTGAGCCGCTATGACTGGCAAACGGGTAATAACTATACCATAAAACCCACGCATCCAGATGCAGATGTGAAGCTTAGATTTAACTGGAATAGCGCGATTAACATTGATCCATTTGATACGAGTACGATTTATTTTGGTAGTCAGTTTGTTCACAAATCTGTAGATAAAGGGTTGACCTGGACGGTCATCTCGCCAGACTTGAGTACTAATGATCCAGAAAAACAAAAGCAAAGCGAAAGCGGTGGCCTTACTATGGATGCCACAGGAGCAGAGAATCACACCACAATTTTAGTGATTGAGCCTTCGCCCGTGGAGAAAGATGTTCTTTATGCCGGAACAGATGATGGTCGTGTACACGTTACTCAAAATGGTGGAGCCTCTTGGGAAGAAATCTCTAGACTCCCTAGTTTACCTCCTGGAAGTTGGATCACGCAGATTAAAGCTAGTCAAACAAAAAAAGGAGCAGCGCTATTGGTAGCAAATGACTATAGGCGATATAACTACAGTCCTTATGCCTATAGAACAGATGACTACGGTAGATCTTGGCGACGCATTGTAAATGAAAAAGATACCGAGAGTTACACCTTGTGTATTGTAGAAGATCCGGTAGAAAACAACTTGATGTTCTTGGGTACAGACGATGGTTTATATTACTCTATCAACGCCGGATTTACTTGGGATAAATACACCAATGGATTCCCTACGGTACCGGTAAAGGATTTAGTGATTCATCCAAGAGAACACGATTTAGTCATTGGTACTTTTGGTAGAGCGGCTTGGGTATTAGATGACATCAGACCCTTACGCGCCATTGCAAAAAACAAATCAGTACTCAATGAAAGCTTAAAAGTGTTTGATCCTCCCACCGCTTACCAAGCCGCTTATCAACAACCTACGGGGAGCCGTTTTGGGGGAGATGCTTTATACAATGGTGAGAACAGGTCTGGAGGTGCGCAAATTAGTTATCTGTATAATGCACCTGCGAGTGCTTCGGAAATGCCAAAAACCGAAGACACAGAAGAGGATGAAAAAGAAGATAAGACAATTAAAACGAAGGGACCTTCAAAAGATTCTATTTACATGAAAATTTATGATGGTGATCGATTAATTAGAAGTTTAAAACGAAAAGTCCCTGACAGTTCTGGTATTTACAAATGGACTTGGAGAATGAGAGAAGCTGGCGTTGACAGACCTTCTCGTACTATCAGAAAACGAAGCCGCGAACCAGGAGGCACATCAGTAAAGCCAGGAAACTATCGTGTAGAAATGGAAAATAATGGAACTACGACTGCTACAATGATTACTGTAGAAAGCGATCCTAGAATTGACGTTCCACAAAAAGCGATTAATGAAAGTTATAACGCATCTAAACAAATAGAGCAAATGACACAAACTGCCGCAGATGCCGTAAAGCAATTAGTAGAAAGTAAAACGGCTTCGGAAACGTTCAGCAAAAAATTAAAAGAGAACGATAAAGAGAAATATAAAGACGAACTAAAAGAAGTCAAAGACATCAACAAGAAAATTGACAAATTAATTGCTCTTTATATTGGCACAGTAGATAAGCGACAAGGGATAACAAGAAATCCGGAAGTTACAGTAATGAATCGCATAGGAAGTGCCAGTTGGTATTCTGGGACTCGACCAAACGGACTCACACAAACGGAGCGTACTTTAATTGAGCACGCAACAAAGGAGCTGAATGATGCGCTCACTAAAACAAATGAATTTTTTAATACAGACTGGCAAGCATATACGGCAAAAATGAAGGCCATATCAGTGCCTACTTTTAAAGAAACAAAGACTTTTAAACTCAAATAACCAAATATATTAATTATGAAAAATTTACTAATCATCACAGGATGTGCTTTACTCCTATTGGCGTGTAAAGACAATGCCAAAGAATACAGCACCGCAAAAACGGAAGTAGCAAACTATACCATTGAGCAATTTATGGATAATGAGAGTGCCTTTGCTAATGGCTACTCGTCAGACAAGAGTAAAATTTTGATGACCAGTAATCGCTCAGGGATTTTTAATATGTACACCACAAGTGGAACCGGTGGCGAAGTAATGCCTATTACAAAAAGTGACAGCGCCTCTATTTATGGAATATCGTATTTCCCAGAAGATGATCGTATTCTTTTTAGAATGGATGGAAATGGCGATGAAATTTTCAAAATTTTTATGAAAGATGGAGAAACAATTAAAGCATTGACACCTGTCGAGAAAGTACGCGCTTTATTTCAAGGATGGTCTAAAGATGGAAAACAGTTTTCTTACGCAAGTAATGAAAGAGACCCAAGGTATATGGATCAATACGAAATGGACATTGCTACTTTGACTTCAAAAATGGTATATCAAGCAGAAGAAGGAATTGATTTTGCAGGAATGACAGAAGACAAAAAACACATTGCCTTGTTAAGCCCAATAAACACTAATGATTCTGACTTGTACGTTCTAAATACTGAGACTGGAATCAAAACAAAAGTGAATGACAATGTGAGCGGAAATAGCCCTCAAGATTTTTCACCAGATGGTAAGTCTATGTATTATACTACTGATGATGGTGGCGAGTTTAGCTATGTAATGAAATATAATATCGCAGAAGGGACTAAAGAAAGGGTGATTGAAAGGGATTGGGATATCAATGGGTATAGCTTTTCAGAAAATGGTAAATATCAAACTACTTTTATAAATGAAGATGCAAAAAACAGTATAGAAATCACAGAAGTTGCTACAGAAACAGCTTTGGACTTACCTTCTGTAGATGGTAAAGAGATTACAGGCGTTACATTCTCTCGCGATGAAGAATCAGTTTTATTGCGAATAGGAGGGTCTAACACCCCATCAGATTCGTATTCGTATAATTTAAAAACTAAAGCGTTATCTAGACTTACTGAAAATCTAAACGACGAGATTATGCAAGATGATCTTGTATCAGCTAAAGTAATTAGATATCGTTCTTTTGATGGTGTAGAAATTCCTGCAATCTATTACCAACCTATTCAGGCAACAGCAGATAACCCTGTCCCAGCACTAGTTTGGGTTCACGGAGGACCAGGTGGTCAGTCTAGACAAGGTTTTAATAGTACGATCCAGTATTTAGTAAATCACGGATATGCAGTACTAGCAGTGAATAATAGAGGAAGTAGCGGCTATGGTAAGACCTTCTATAAAATGGATGACCAAAACCACGGAGACAAAGATTTAAAAGATTGTATTGCTGGTAAAGATTGGTTGGCTGGGCAAGAGGTTATTGATGGTGATAAAATTGGAATTATCGGTGGCTCTTATGGAGGTTATATGACTATGGCTGCACTAACCTATGCTCCAGAAGAATTTAATGTGGGTGTAAATATTTTTGGTGTAACCAACTGGATGCGTACCTTAAAAAATATTCCGCCATGGTGGGAATCTTTTAAAGACGCATTATATACTGAGATGGGTGATCCAAATACAGAAGATAGTATTCGTTTAAAGCAACAGTCTCCCCTATTTCATACAGAAAATGTAACAAAGCCATTAATGGTTTTACAAGGTGCAAAAGACCCAAGAGTATTACAAATAGAAAGTGATGAGATCGTTGCAGGTGTGCGTAAAAATGGAGTTCCTGTAGAATACGTTTTGTTTGAAGACGAAGGCCATGGTTTTGTAAAGAAAGAAAATAGAATTGAAGCCTATGGAAAAATCAAAGAGTTTCTAGACCTCTATTTAAAAGGTAGTGCAGAAGTAATGAATGATGGAGAGCAACAAAAACCAATTAAGATAGACACGCATTAGTGTTGCGTAATGAGTAGTAAGTAGTAAGTAGTAAGTAGTAAAAATAAAAAAATAAATGAAAAAAATATGTTTCGCCCTTTTATTGGGGTTAATAGCGAATGCCGCACACGGTCAAATAAACGTTCCAGAAACTGGAGAAGATAAGTTAGGCAGTTGGGTTATGTTTTTTGGAAATGCTCGCTTTACCGAGCGCTTTAGTATCAGTCCTGAAATCCAGTACAGAACCTACGAAGTGGGGTCCAATTTTAACCAACTCTTAATAAGAAATGGTTTTAATTGGCATATAAATGATAAAGCTACTGCAACATTAGGTTATGGATATATAGCTACCGATGGCACTTTTGAAGAACCTAATGGTGAAGAAAACACCACAGAACATAGATTCTATGGACAGTTTGCGCTCAAAAACGCTGTTGGAAAAATTAAGTTTTCACATCGTTATAGACTTGAACAACGATTTATCAATAGCCCTACTAGTGGTAACGACACCCAATATAGAGCACGTTATTTATTAAGACTCACCTACCCTATTAATGAGACCTGGTATGTAAGCGCCTATGACGAAGTTTTTATCAACCTACAAGAACCCATCTTTAGTCAAAATAGATTGTATACTTCGGTGGGTTATAAATGGTCTAAAAACCTAAGATCTGAATTTGGGTATTTAAAAAACCATTTTACTGGGATTAATTATGATCGTTTACAGTTAGGTTTTTGGTATTCCTTAGACTTAAGAAACGAAACGTCAGACAACAACAAAGCAAATTTTGAACAAGGAAAAAGAATGTTTTAATTCTTGATTGAATAGCTTCTAAAAACACAAAATCTTAATGAAATCATCAAAAATCACATTTACCAACGCCCAAGGCAAATTACTTTCTGGTCGTCTTGATCTTCCTTTAGAACAAGAACCACACAACTTTGCCATCTTTGCACACTGTTTTACGTGTACTAAAGATTTTAGTGCGGTCCGTAATGTAAGTAAGGCATTAGCCAGTGAAGGTTTTGGCGTACTCCGTTTCGATTTTACGGGTTTGGGGGATAGTGATGGTGATTTTGCCGACACCAACTTTTCTAGTAATGTGGCAGATTTGGTACAAGCCGCACACTATCTAAAAAAAGAATATAAAGCCCCTTCCCTACTCGTTGGGCATTCCTTAGGTGGAGCAGCAGCTATTTTTGCTGCTTCGGAAATACCAAGCATTCAAGCTTTGGCTACTATTGGAGCACCAAGCAATCCCGTGCATGTTAAAAAGCAATTTGGATCACAAGCACAGGCCATCGAAAATAATGGCGTTGGAAAAGTGGTTTTAGCAGGTAGAGATTTCACCTTCAAGAAACAATTTTTTGATGACCTTGAAGAACAATCCTGTGAAGCGGCCGCTTCAAGATTAGAAGGCAAAGCGTTGCTCATATTGCACTCTCCTCAAGATGCCACAGTATCTATTAAAAATGCAGAAGAAATTTACCACGCCGCAATGCACCCAAAGAGCTTTGTGACACTCGATGGAAGTGAACACCTTCTCATTGATAAAAAAAATGCGGCTTATGTAGGTAAAGTGATATCGGGATGGGCGGCACGCTATATTAATGTGCCAGAACAAGAAATTATAAAGACAACACATAATGTTGTAGCCAGTCTAGATGCAGAGGATGGCTTCACTACCTTGATGAAAATGGGAACACATTACAGCAAAGCTGATGAACCTTTGCGAGTAGGTGGTAATGATTTTGGACCTACTCCATATGAGCTTTTAGCGGGTAGCTTATCTGCTTGTACAGCTATGACCATACAGATGTATGCTAAACGTAAAGAATGGCTCATAGAAAATGTAGAGGTGCATACCAGCTATACAAGAGACTATGCGCAGGACTGTGCAGACTGCGAGAACAGCGAAGCAAATAAGATTGATACATTTACGAGAGAGATAAAATTTACTGGAAATCTAGATGAAAAACAATTAAAACGTCTGCTTCAAATTGCAGATAAGTGTCCGGTGCATAAAACACTGCATAATGAGACACAGGTGATTACAAAGTTGATTTAATCACGTTTAGCAGTCCCTCAATTTAAAGAATTATTCAATTTGTTGTGAGGGCTATTTAAATCACGTACTTTTAAATGAATCTAATATTAAATACCAATAAAATGAAAAATATAGCAATGATGGCACTAATGGTGCTTGCTTTAGCGAGTTGTAAAGATGAAAAAAAAGGAGGAAATGATCCAGATAACCCAAGAACTATTGGTGTGAGTGAATCTGACTCTAACAATACTTCATCTATGAAAAAGATGACCATTCAGCTTGAGGCCAAAAGTGGCGGTAAGGCAACAGGTGTTGTGAATATTACAGAAAAAGATGGAAACGTTGTTTTTGAAGCAAAGCTAAAAGGTCTAACTCCAGGTATGCACGCTATCCATTTACATGAGAAAGCAGATTGTAGTAGTGATGATGGAAAATCATCTGGAGGTCACTGGAACCCAACATTTGCTGCTCACGGAAAATGGGGTGCTCCAGAAGGCTATCACAAAGGAGATATAGGAAACTTTAAAGTAGACAAAGAAGGTACAGGAAGTGTAACCATGATCACTGATGAATGGTGTGTAGGTTGCGGTGATGAAAAGAAAGATATTCTAGGAAAAGCAATCGTTGTTCACCAAGGAGAAGATGACCTTACGTCTCAACCATCTGGTGCAGCTGGTGCTAGAATGAGTTGTGGGGGTATTATTAAATAGTATTTTTTATTACTACATATAGAAGCCGATATTGATGTTAATCAGTATCGGCTTTTTATATTGTACACTGCGGTGTTTCTTTTTAGAGGTGCGGGGAACACTTAATTTATGTTTCACTTTTTGGTACACATTATAATAGGCAAATATGATACCAAAAAAAGCGAGCTCATACAAAAGTATAAGCTCGCTTTTATTATAAGACTGTTATTGTTACTTTTTGATTACTTGTTTGACAAGTGTATTATTACCAGCCACAATCTTAATAAAGTAAAAGCCATCTGCAAGATCTGCAATATTAAAGTCAGTAATTTCTGTAATAGAAGGAATTACATTTTTAATCATTCTTCCATTTACGTCAATAACTTGAATAGCTGTTAATGCAACATCACCATTGTATGTTAACTTAATATTTCCGAAGGTAGGATTAGGAACAAGTGAAATACTTGAATCTAACACTTCATCTTCTACTCCTAAGACTGCATCTAGTTCAAACTCGCAAGAGCTGGTATTACCTGAACCATCTGTAACGGTTAATGTTACCGTATAATTACCTGCAGAAAGAGTACTCCCAATAGCAGGTGACTGTGTTATTGTAAATGAACAGTTATCTGAGGCTACAGCATCTGTTGTAAAATCTGGCATCTCAAATTCACCTCCTGTTTGAGTAATCACCATATCATCTGGGCACGTAATAGTAGGTGCTTCTTCTTCTCCAGTTACTATAGCTGGTATACGTTGCGCCAAACACCCCTGAAAACCGAGTTGCATATCTGTATTATAGGTACCATAATCAGAAGCTAAGCAATCTGAGGACCAGTTTGAGGCACTGTCATTTTCGCTTACTCTTCTATAAGAAGTACTACATACATCCGTAAAATCTGCTCCTGCCCCTGTCCATTCAATATCTGAGGCATCTATTGGAACCCCATCAACAGTAATATCGAGGGTAGCTATTTCATTTGACGCTGCATTCCAGAAAACAGATTCTACTACATTATCATCTGTGTCAAGAATAATAATCCATCCATTACCACCGTCTCCCCACCAGATATTTTCTCCCCAATAATTAGGGCTTCCTTGCACATCATCGAAAAAGACTACACTGTTTTCTGCCATAAACCCTAACTCTTGAACCACACTATTCGTTGTATTAAAATTAGTATAAGGCTCATCGCTTAATACAATCTTATAACCAGAATAATCCTTTGCCGCGCCAATGTTGGTTATTTCAAAGACATCTGGAAACTGGATACTTATTTCTGTAACTTTTAATTCACTAGTCGTGAATAAAGGTCCTTCTTGGGCATATACCGTGGTATTTTGTGTTGGAGTAAATGTATAATCAGTTCCAGAAGCTAAAAAGTTACCTCCTTCTTGAGCGTCATACCAATTGATTACATTATCTGCATCATTTAGCGTTGCGGTTACCGTTACCTCTTCGTTTAAACATGCTAATAACGCATCTGTTGTTGTAGGAGGATTTGGAGCAAAGAATACCTCTATATTATCAAAGGCTGTAGACGCTATTGAACACTCTCCATCTTGAACTTGGTATACAATTGTATGTACTCCAGGACCCGCTGCATTTGGATCAAAAGTGTATGAATACCCGTCACCATTATCTGTTACACCTGGACCACTATAAACTCCACCAAATGGCATTCCGCCAGTTGCATTTGTTATTACAGGAACACTTTGACATAGGTCTGCTGGTGCTGAAAAGTTTGCAAGGTTAGATGGGGTGTCAAAAGCTTCTGTTCCATCACCTCTGCTCGCAGAGCTTCCTTGAATTGCGCTAAAGCCTAAACCTCTTTTTGCAAAAGCATCCCAAATAATACATTCGTTTGCACCGCCATAAATAGCAACATCTGCTGCGAGTATCGCATCTCTACCATCTACAAATCCTGGTGCACAAGGTTGAAGCTTCATACCTTCCATAACTAATAACATCGCTTGTATATTACCTGCATCAAGGTTTACATCTCCTGTTACTGTCATAAAATCATCACTAAAGCCGTGTACGCCTATCATATTCCAGGTCATTTCCCATAACATCGTTGCCCATACAGATCCTACTCCGTGAGGTACACTCTCTGTCATTATATCATCGTAAGTATGTGGATTAACACTAAGATCTGTACTATAAGGAAAAGATCTAATACCGTTACCAAGTGGACCTTGTCCAAAAAGATAGGTCCCAACTGCTCTTGCGTCTTCTGGCATATCACTCTGTTTCATGGTAAGCATGATTCCAAAATAATCGCTCCATCCTTCACCCATCTGTTCATTACCAGATAAACAACCTGCAGCTGCTGCACCTCCAGTTAGACGATTAGAAATACCGTGTCCATACTCGTGTGTAATAACTAGTGCATCATAATCTCCATCCTTATCATTACACGTGTACATTTGCATCGTTGGATTCCCGCCATCTGGTGGAGTTCCAAAATTTGCATTACACTCACCAGAGTTGTCTTGAGCCTCACCATTTACACTATCGCTGCCTAGACCTCCACCTCCATAATTATTTTCTTGAAAGTTTCCAGATTTAGGATCAAAACCATATTGATAAGTCACATCATGAATGATATTATTCCAGTAAAATAAATTTGTAATTGCTGCATCTTCAGATTGGTCGCCCACGCTATAATTAATATTAAAAGGAAAACCAGTAAAATCTAATGTGGCACCACCTTCCGGTTGATAACCTGGATTATCTCCGTCTTCATAAGCATTCACATTATTACCACGAGTAGTAGTAAACTCTGCTCCATTAGCGCCATCAGTATCATGCCAACCGAAAGGAGAAGCATCATCATCTGCTACCAAGGTTTCAATTGTTCTTGAACCAAAATATGGACTTTCTAATGGGATGGCAAACACTTCATAACACTCAGAACATCCTTGCTCATTATTTAATGAAACTGGAGTATTAGCAAGGTCTATTAAATTTCGGTTAAAATCTAATACTTCTTCATGATCGTGGTCATGTTCTAAATTACATTGAGACATCCAATCGAATTTAGAAATCACTTCTCCTGTGATTGCGCTTACCTTTATATTATACCAATGCTTTTGAGCTTTTTCTTGAATGGCAATATCCCAGACCAATTCAATACCATCTTCAACCTTAAAATAAGCAAGAGACACTGGAATGTCACTCAATGAAATGCCACCATCAGAAAAAACATATGCTTCTCTTTGGTTTTCTTTACTGATCTGAACTAAGTCGCTAGTCATTCTGTACTGCTCAGAAAGTGCAGCTTTTTCGATGGCATTTTTTGCAGAAATAGCAGGACTACTATTTTTTGCTAGGGTCTTAACACTAGCAATAAATTTTAAATCATTAGCAAAAACGGTTTTATTTTGCAGATGCAACCCAGACTCCGTTCCTACTACTGGAATATCATTAACCGTCTGTCTATAATAGATATGATGTATCCCGCTTAACGTACTTACATGTTCACTAGTTATCTCAAACGTAGTGTCATCTGAGGATAAACTACCTCCCTCTCTATTTTGAAGCATAAATTTTTCTAGCTCTTGTTTTGCATTTTGTGCTTGTAACCCAAATACACAACACATCATTAAAAGACCAAGTACATATAATTTTTTCATAAATATATTTTTTCTAAAAATAGGAATTCTCTTCCTTTTAAGAACCCTTTAAGTATCTATTTAACATTTTATTAAATTCATATTTTTTATATCATAAGGTTAATAAATTGTTTGTTTTAAATAGAATATTTATACTTTTCTATTCCTTATATTTATAAAAAATATTTTAGAATGAAACAACCCGATGATCTAATCCAATCTATGCAAGAAGGAGATGAAAGTTCATTTAGTAAGTTATATGATATGTATAATGAAGCTATTTATGGTATTATTTATAGTATCGTACTAGATCGAGCCATTGCACAAGAAGTGATGCAAGATGTTTTTATAAAAATCTGGAACAAAAGAGATTCATATAACATTAATAAAGGGCGTTTTTTTACTTGGATTTTAAATATTGCCCGAAATGCAAGTATTGATCAAATACGATCCAAATCTTTTAAAAATGAAAGAAAAAACCTTTCCACCAGTAATTTCGTAGATATTTTAAAGACAAGCGATTCGCTTAACAGTAGAATGGATGCTCTAGGTATAAAAAAGTTTATTGATAAGTTGAAACCTACCTGTGTGAGTATTATTGATTTATTGTTTTTTAAAGGATTTACTCAAGCAGATGCGGCAAAAGAACTTGATATTCCGCTAGGGACTTTAAAAACAAGAAATAGAAGCTGTTTAAATGAATTAAGAACATTAGTCTTAGATTAATATGGAAGAACTTATCACATCTGGAAAACTAGAACTGTTTGTAACAGGTTCGCTTCCTTTAGAAGAAAGGGATGCCGTAACCGCCATGATAAAAAAGCACCCAGAAGTGCGGCGTGAAGTTGAAAAAATAGAGCAAACACTGCTTACTTTAGGGGCAACAGTTGCTCCACCTATCACCGCTCAAATTTGGACAACTATTTTAAAAGGCATTGACGGCGTCAAATACTTACCAAAAGAGCAAGGTACTAACTGGACCGCTATCACCGGATGGGCTGCAGCAGTGGCTTGTATGATAGGCTTATTCTGGTCATTGAATGAAAAGAATTCAATTCAAAATGATTTTGATATAGTAAACACAAAAAATGTAGTTTTAACTGAAGAGAAAACAAATGCAAATACAGCTCTAAAAGAAACAACTGTTTTCTTAGAAATACTTAAAGACAAAGATTATAAATCTATTGCACTTCCGGGTAATCAAGCGGTATCACCGGATGCCTTTGCAACCGTTTATTTTAATGCCAAAGAAGGTGTAGCTGTTATTGATGCTTCTGGTTTACCCATACCTCCAGCAGATAAAGAATACCAAGTATGGTCATTAATTATGGATCCATTAACACCGAGTAGTATGGGACTATTTAATAAAAATACAGCAATATCATCTGAGAATCAAGTGTATAAATTTGAAAACTTGCCCGAGACACAAGCCTTTGGTATTACCTTAGAACCAAAAGGAGGAAGTGAATCTCCTAACTTAGCTCAATTATACACCTTAGGGGCAGTAGCTCCATAACACTAGGAATATTCTAAAAAAAATCATCTCGTTTAAACGAGATGATTTTTTTTGCTAAACAATTGGAATCACAATCAATTAGTACCTCATTACTCCTTATGCATGTAATGCTCAATTTTACAAACATGTTAAAAGCCCCACAATAAATTGCAGGACACAACTAACAAAAAAACTTTGAAAAACTGGTCGTAGTAAATGATATTACCACTACCCGATCAATTATATATACGTGGTATTCTTCGTTTAGGTTTTATAAATCCTGCACTTTTAGTGTTAATATAGGACCTATTTCAAACGAAGCACCCTCAAGTTCTTCTTTTATCTGACTCACTTTTTCTTCTAGTCCATTGGCTTTATAAACATATGCCGCATGTATAAGTGCCATAGGCTCTTCTGTTTTCTCTGCTATATAAGTTTCTATCGTTGTTAGCGCTTCTTTATGTAAACCACTTTTTAATTGCGCTAATGCCAATAAATGATAAGTCTCTGGAGTAGCTCTATTTAAAACTTCTTGCTTAGCAATGGCCAATGCTTTGTCTGGATTGGTATCTGCATAAAATTCAATGAAATATGCAGTATACATTAGGCCATAATCCGGATTCATTGCAGCGGCTTCAAACAAGCTTAGGTTCTTATGCATTGCAGCTTCATTACCATCAAATTCTGCTATTTCGGCTTTAAGTAAATAATAATCCGGAACTTTATGTGATTGTAATAATTTGTCTAAAATTCTATTTGCCTCTACAGTATCGTTTTCATAGGCATAGGCAATCCAGGCAATGCTCTTTTTAGCGTAGGCATTATCTGGCTGTAGCGCTAGTGTTTTTAAATACATATGGTAGGCATCTTCAATACGACCTGCATGACCATAAAAATCACCAAGATTGGTATAGGTCCATACTTTTAATGGTTTTAAACCTCCTGACTCTGCAATAACTAAAGCTTGTTCTAAATATTTAATAGCAGCATCCAAATCTCCACGGTAATCACTCCATTTTGCAAGACGTATTAAATAGTGATAATCTTTGGTATTCTTTACGCGCTCTAACTTCTCAAAAGCTTTGTCGTATAATCCCGTCTCCATATAGGCATCAAATAGTTGCAATGCCGTATCTCTTTTGTTATTAGGACCAGCATAAGTACCTTCTAAAAGCTGTTGTGCTTCTTTAAAACGGTGCTGCGAGATGTAATTTTGAGCTAAACTTCGAGCATATCCATTTTTATTTGTTGCCGAAATATGATAGGCTTTCTTATATAGGGCTTCTGCATTTTTTAAATATGACACATCACCTGTTGCCGTGAACAATGCTGCATAAGACCCAGCTAATGGCCCCAAATCGCCTACACCACTACTGTCTGGCGCTAATCGCTTTAGCCAGAATTCATTATTCTTTTTGGCGCTTAAATAGCTTTCTTTATCACGCTCTAAATAGGCGTTATAGTCTTCACTATTTAAAATAGTCACATGTTTTTCTTCAATTGAATCACAGGAGAAACACATAACACTAAGAAGAGATAATAAGATCAACTGATTTATCATTTTCATACACTTAGTTTTAAAACAAAGAAAAGAGCAATCTCTTGCTCTTTTCTTCTGTAAATTAATTGTTTTACTAGTTATTAGGAGTCTCTAAATATGGGAATCCTCCTACTACTCTATCTCCAAAATCAACCCCATCTGAAGTTAATTGAGGGGTATCTGGCATACCGTCACCATCAGTATCTGATCCATCAAAACGTGTTCCTGTAGTCCCACCAAACATTAAGGTAAGTGAAATATCAATCACATCGTCATTAATTGTTCTACCAGTTAAAGCATTCACACCATCAAAATAGGTGGTTGTTCCATTTGGTGCAACCTGTAAGGCATCTGTATTTGCCAATACAAAAGCAAAAGTAGGTGCATCAAGACCTAAAATGTTTGTCTCATAATCTAAATCTGCTGGATCAATACCTAGTGAGGCAGCATATACATCATGATAGAACTCTAGTCTATCATCAAATTTTTGAGCAAAACTCGCTCGGTCTGCGTGCAGTGCCAAGTTAAAGTCATTTTTATCGCCATCGTTATCATTAAAAACGGTGTTTATACCCGGACGTCCCATAGCATCTTCTTGTGTATAATCACCAGAAAAATCTATTGCCGTTGCACAAGGTTCGCAGGCGGTACCACCACAGTCAACTCCTTCTTCGTCACCATTCTGTACCCCATCATCGCAGGTTACTTGTATTATTACGTTATCGTCATCGTTACCACAAGCTACAAAAGTTAATGCAGCACAGATAGTAAGTATATATATTGGAAAATTATATGTTTTCATAGTATCTAATTTAATGTTGTTATTAATTACTGCTTTCTTTTTGTAGTTACCCAAACGTTATATGCATCTGGTAATGCTCCTTCTGGAAACAAACCGGCTGCCACAGCAACGTGCGTTGGTGCTGGACCTAACATTGCGTTTGGTACCTCAACACTTACGGCTAATACATTTAAGTCTTCAAAGAAATCTGAAGCTTCTCCTGGAGGTAAAAATCCTTCTGGAGCTACTGCACCAGAAATTACCGCATTAAATCTATTAAAGTCAAAGAAAAAACCATCTCTTCTTGGTCCTGCAAAAATTGACATTCCGTCTTCAGTAGTTACCTGTAAATCATCAGATGTAGAAATACGTACACTTCGCATTGGTCCAGATGTTTCTATTTGTCCAGTAATACCAACAGCAGTTGGGACAACAGGTCCAAAAACATACATAGAATCTCCTCTTTTAACAGCTTGTATTACTAAGTCTTCCACAAAATCGCCATCATTATCAATATTAAATTGAATCACAACATCTTCATCAAACTCAGCATTAGTGGTAACGTCTCCTGGCGTTAATGGTCCTTGAACAGTTGCAATTAAAACGGTATTATTGGGATTGTCTCCCTCAAAAGCGTATAAATCTGCAATATCAGAAGAAGTTGATGCTACACCTGGTGCATCAATGTGATCTGCTGAAGTAAGGAAAAATGCTGCCGAAGCTAAAAGCACTCCACCTACTACCCCAAATAATTTCATTTTTTTCATAGTTATGGTTTAAATTAATATTAAGTTATATCTTAGTTACGTTAAATTTGCAATAATGGTTTTATACAAGACGATAATAATCTGTTAATGTATCTTTACTAACGTTTTTTTTGCTAAATCTTATTTAAAATGGCCATAAATCCTGCAAGTTCTGGTTGGATCAACAAATATATAAGTTTATTACCTATTCCGTTTCATGAAATGCAACCTCTTCATCAAAAGGAGGTATATAATGTATTAGTTAAAACGGGTTTCTTTTATGGTGTGTCTAGTGAAATTGCGCTGATCCCACAATTTGATAATAGTATATTTAGTATAGATGATTATACAAAAGTCAACTTGTTTACGGCTTTACTACTCACCTATAAAAGTCAGTATCCAGATGCTCAAATAGAAGAGGCACTCAAAGCCATCGAGAAATTTTACTCGTCTATTGATAAAGGAAGAAAAGGAATACTTTCGCTTATTAATTTTTCTAAAGATACCGTATCAAACCTTGAGGCGATGCTTTCTGCGAGGCTTCAAGAATCAAACCCAATTATCAAGAAAGGATCTTCTTCTTTTTTCACATTAGTGGTGTTAAGCATAGATATTATAGCTTTTTACGGGTATTTAATAAGACCTAGAAATAACATAAAAACATATGCTCAACTAGAATTTATCTATAATCGAGTTAGCTATCTTGCCTTAGATGCAAAGTTTAACAAGACCAAACATGATTTAAATATGTTGGCTTTATTTAAAGAAACTTTTTCTGTTAATCCATCTAACGATTTTATTATCAAGAAAGATTATTTTGAGTTGCCGCGTCCTATTCAAGAAAATGAACTGCTTAAAAACCAACTAATCAACCTTTGTTTACTCGCTATTCACGATGACAAGGAGATTGACAGTTCAGAATTAGCTTTTCTAAGTTTATTAGCAAAAGAGCTAGGTGTTCAAGAACTGGATGTTTCAGAAAATATAAATGATCTTTATAGCTTTAAAGATTCTTATGGGAAAAAAATTCGCTTGTTCTCCAATGAAAATCCAGTAAAACACTTCTATAAAGAGACCTCACGTGCGGTAAAAGTGCTTATCTTAAAAAATGCAGATCGCATAGTAAAAGAACTCGTTGAGAGTAAAGAACTGGTCCAACTCATGGGGCAATCTACTTTACGGGATTTAGATGATGATGAAAAGAAAAAAGTGAAAGAACAATTGCTTGATATCTGCAAAACGATTCCTTCACTTACTATATTTATTATCCCTGGTGGTTCTCTACTCTTGCCACTACTCATAAAATTGATCCCGCAATTACTCCCTTCTGCGTTTAATGAAAATAGAATTGAGGACTAATTTAATTTTAATTACTCTAACCAAAGCTTAAAGTCTTTCACCTTTTCCCTTGCGACAATTACTGGTTGTTCTTTAAAGGAGTTCAATTTTAATTCTAATCTAGAGTTGGTATAAGAAATAATGTCTTTAATAGCGTTCACGTTAATATAGAACTTACGACTTATTCTAAAAAAAACTTCTGGAGAAATCTCTCCCTCTAGCTGCTCAAGTGTGGTATCCAATAAATAATTTCTACCATCAACTGTATGTGCATACGTCCCTTTATTTTCTGAATAGAAACACTCAATCTCATCAACTGGTATCATTTTAATATGCTGCCCAATCTTAGTGGTAAAGCGCTTTTTATATTCTCGCTCTACAGGATTAGTCAGTAATTTTTTTATGTCCTCAAAATCTATTTCCAGCTTTTGTTTTTTGGGGCTAAACTCTCGATACTTCTCCACTGCTTTTTCTAGATCATCTTCATCTATTGGTTTTAATAAATAATCAATGCTGTTTAATTTAAAAGCTTGCAATGCATATTCGTCAAAGGCCGTTGTAAAAATAATGGCGCTGCGAACATCTATCGTTTCAAAAATCTCAAAGGAAAGCCCGTCGCTTAATTGTATATCTAAAAAGATGAGATCTGGTTGTTCGTTTTGAGAAAACCACGCTATCGATTCTTCTACGCTATGCAGTTGCTCGTTAACAGTTACATCAAGCCGTTCTAGCATACGCTGCAATCTTCTTGCAGAGGGTCTTTCATCTTCTATTATTATTACATTCATAGGTTTCTTAATCTGAAATTTTAATACTTGAAATTATTGTCATCATGCTCCATTAGCTCTTTCATCTTACGCTCTTCCCATCGCTTCACAAAACCGAATGATGGCACAAACACTGCTAATCCGTGAATGGACAATCCTATTCCCCAGAATACTGGTGTCGAAAGATACTTCCAAAAACCATATCCCTGGCCTTCGCTAAAATCAGTAAAAAAATTAGAGTTTGCGGCTAGAATAAACACATTTACTAGTATAAATACTGATAAATGAGAGTAAAAACCTTTAATCTTTTTTATTCTCTTACGGGCTTTAACCACTCTAATGTCTTCTATATCTTCCATAATTTATCTATTAAAATTAGATTTATTTTCTTCATCCATTAATTCTTTCATCTTACGCTCTTCCCAGTCTTTACCAAAAAAGGGATTCCAATCAAAGGCTTTAGCCGCTTGAAAAATAAGTCCTATTCCCCAACCAAAAGCGGCCCATAAAAACCAAGGGTGTCTCCATTCATTAATGTAATAATTAAGTCCTCCCAAAAGAGAAATAAACACTACATAGCTCATTAAGCTCGTGTAAAATTTCTTCATTTCTTTTACACGGTCCTTTGCTTTGTAATACGCATCGTCTTTTCTAATAGGTTCCATCATTTGTTTTTTATTGGTTTATACTATAAAGATACCCAAGGTTTACGTGACTTTAAATTACTTAGTGCTCAACTGTTGAATACGATAGACCAAATGTTAATCTTCTTTATCCAGCATTTCTTTAATCTTTCTATCTTCCCAATCTTTACCAAAAAAGGGGTTCCAATTAAAAGTCTCTGCCGCATGACCAGCAACTCCAAACCCCCAACCACCTATTGGGAATATCGCCCAAGGAAAACCAGCATTAGATTGATAGTTTAACCAAATAAAAATAGGTACAAACAAAAGATATATTGCAAAGTGAACATAAAACCCTTTCATTTTATCCACCTGATCCTTTGCATTCTCATATCGTTTTTCGCTGATGTATGTATCCTGGGTTTTCATAACTTTTATGTTTTGTGTGATTATAGGTATGGAAATTTTAAATAGGTCCTGGCTATGTTCAATCTGTACTATTTCCGAAGTTAATATAGCATACCGTTGCTTTATATTACGTAGCCCAACTCCACTGCTCTCTTTTAAAGTTTGCTTGACCTGTACGTTATTAGTCACCGTTAGTGTGCCTTCATTTTCTGTGATAGTGATGTATAATTTTTTTGAAGGGGTTACTTGATTGTGCTTTACTGCATTCTCTAATAACAATTGCAAGGCTAAGGGCACCACCTTGCCCTCAGGATTCATCAATTTTTCTGGAGTTGTAAAAACAATACTATCTTCAAAACGCATTTTTAAAAGTGACATATATAAATGTGCAAACTTGATTTCTTCTTCTATGGTTACAAGTTCTTTGTTTTTCTGTTCTAAAACATATCTATATACCTTTGATAATGCAGTGGTAAATCGTGTTGCTGCTTCTGGGTTTTCTTCTATTAGACTGGTTAATACATTAAGGCTATTAAATAAAAAATGAGGATCTAACTGGTTTTTTAAGGCATCAAACTGGGCAGAAGCTACGCCCGCTATTATTTTTTGCTCCTTTACACGATTGTCTTGCTTACTTTTATAATAGTATAAGAAATAGAATATCGTGCTTATTATAACCGAAATCGTGAATCCAATGGTGTAATAAGCTAATGATTCTCGTGTAATAAAATCGGTATAGCTCCTATCATACACTACAACCGCAGTAAACAGTCGTATTAAAAACATAGTACTCAAAGTTGCTATAATACCTAAGGCGATACCTTTTATTAAATTTTTAAATTTAAATAAAGCAGGGCCGTATGTTCTCATCATATAGTTTATAACCAAGTCATTTGCCAGGTATAAGAGGACAGAATAGACTTGATTATAGATAAATTGTTCTAGAAGTGCATCATCTAGAGAAAAGCTATAGCCGTTTACAAAATACTGATAGATCCCTAAAAAAAGGAATATTACAATACCTATTAAGAATGCTTGTACTATTTTGCCTAAATATTGTTTCATTATTCTTTACAATTGGTGTCTATAAACTCTTGTGCTCTATCGCTGCTAAATTTAGGAAAGAACGCTCCTTCCGGTTCAAAATTCTGCGATAATTCTATCGCTTTTTGCACATCTGCACAAAAAGGTTGCATAGGCTTCCCAAAATATTTTGCAGTTCCTGCATCCCATTGTGCTTTTCCAAAAATAACAATTGGATTTTCTGGGGCTAAAGCTAAGGCCTCATTATATATTGTAGTTACTTTACCAGCATATTTCATCCCGTATGTCATACCATCAAAAGTAATCCAAGCGGTATAATATTGTCCTTCTAGGACTTTTATATAAGGATTATCTTCTTCTGTTAAACTCTTTGCCTGATTTAAAAAATCTAGCGCTTTATCCAGTTGTGCTTTTAGCACTGCTGGATCTTTCTCTCCAAAACTCTTTATTACATTAACCTGAGATGTATAATATACTGGAATCCAGTTGTCTTTTTCTGCCGTAGCGATACGTTCAAAAAGATTAGATGCTTCTCCCATTTTATTTTCTCCCCAAAGATCAAAGGCTTTTTTCATTCCAACTTCATACTGTGACTGGGCACTAGCACTTATTGTAAAAAATGCCATACATAAATATAAAAGTGTTTTCATAATTCTTATGGTATTAGTAGCTTTTTAGAGGCTAATTTAGTTATTCATTTTTAAGTTGAAATTTAATGGCTCGTTTTTAAGTGTAAATTTTGCATCTGCCCATTCTGGTGGACCAAACTTTCCTGAGGCATAATTAGAATGTACGTAATCTTCTTTTGGGAACATGCCTAAAATCATATCGAGTTCTTGATTTTCATTCTCATCATGAAAAGCAGAAACAGCATACTCGCCTGCAGGAACATCATAAAAAATTACGGTTGCCGTATTATTTGAAATTGATTGAATAGATCCTATTTCAGGTTCTCCCAGAAAATTGTCCTCACTATTGTAAAGCGCGACCATTAATTTCCCATCATTCGAGTCTAGATTTGTAATAGTTACGGTAATCGATGATTGTGCTGTAAGCATCACCCCTGTAAAAAGTAAAGTTAAATAAGTAAGTACAGTTTGCATAATATGTTTGGTTTTAATGTTGGTACAAAGATGGAATAACAAGGTTCATTTTTAAAAACTATCCTACCCAACTGTCATTTTCTAGTACTGAAATGTCAAAATTATTTGCGATTTCTGGTTTCTGGCTTAGGACTGCTGTTTGTATTCAATTCAATTTTCGTTTCCAAGCGCTAACTATCCACTAAACACTATTTACTAGATACTTAATACCCACTTTTTTAAAGCTTATCTAACTGATTATCACTCCCATCTTCACTGATAGTAATAAACAGCCCAATAAAGAAAAACTGATCTGCCGCTGGACGCAATGTTCTCCTATCAAAATTACCCAAGGGATTGGGAGTATCCGCATACTGGTACCCATTTACATTTTTGAAATTTGTAATATTATTTACAGAAGCGTAAAGTATGGTTTGCTCAGATAATAAATACGCCCAGTTGACGCTCAAATTATTGTACCCTTTAGTTTTCTGACTTAAAAATCCGTCAAGATTGGGATCTGTATAACTACGTCCACTCCCGTATTGATAACTAAAGCCAACTTGGCTTTTCCAGTCTTCTATCCAGTATTTACCTACTACAGAAAAATTGTGTGTGTTAGCAAAATTAGGCGTTGCTGCTATAGGATAGTTTAAATATTCCCTTTCGCTATCTAAGTATGAATAGCTTACCCAGTAATCTGTATTTTTAATGGTGCTGTTGTCTCTAAAAAACAAATCAAGTCCTTGTGCATATCCTTTACCATCTGTGCCATAAGCACTATCAAAAGAAGCCATAGGGTCTGTAAAAGTAACTAGGTTAGTATATTCTTTTCTGAAAATTTCCGCACGGAAAATTCGGTCATTTGCCGTGTACTGGTAATTGGCAATAAAGTGTTGGGACTTAGCTGCATGTAGATCTTCTGTATATTTTAAATAAGCACTTTGCGGTTGTTGATAAAAGTCTCCATAGGCAACCGATAACTGGCTATTCTTACCTGTTTTATAGGCTAATGAGATTCTTGGTGCTACCGTAGCCTCTTTAAAAAGATCACTATAACTACCTCTTAGCCCTAGTTTTACAGCAAATTTTCTGCTAAACACATAATCTGCTTCTGTAAATAACGCCGTGATATTATTATCGTATCCTATTTTTCCACTTGCAAAAGGAGTATCAAAGCGTTCATCAAAATCTGTCATAAATTGTTCTGCTCCAAAGCTCCACTTAAATTTACTATTAAAGCTCTTGTGCACTTTGGCTTTTACATGAATTGATTTCTCGTCTGTATGAATAGCAGCCGTATCAAAATCTGTTTTGTTATTGGTGTAGGTATAACTCCCACCAGTAAGCAACTTCCATTTATTCCCCAATGGAGCTTGATAACTTAGATTTGCGTAGAAGTTATTATTTTTTAGTCCAAAAAGAATACCGTCTTCAACATTAATATCTTCTAGGGTTAATTTAAAATTAGTCGTGTCAAAAGCGGCATATGCTTTTAAGAGTCCATCTCCTATTTTGTGTCTATAGACCGTTTCTCCAGAAAGCACCTCAAAAGGTTTTTCCCATTCATTACGGTCTGGCAATAATGCTACATATGGAGCAAGATTAATATAGGAACCATTTACGCTTAAAGAAGAATTATCCCATTTTTGTGTGTTACCCAAAGCACCACCCACAGTCATAATTCCAATTTCTGTTTTTTCTTGATCCGGCTCGTCTATCGTATTTAATAGTAATACAGATGACAAAGCTTCTCCATACTCTGCGCTATAACCACCTGTGCTAAATGTAATCCCATCAAACAAAAATGGACTATACCTTCCTCTAGTAGGTGTGTTTGCCGTTGTGGGTGTGTAAGGGCTAAATACTCTTAAACCATCAATAAAAATCTGTGTCTCATTAGCATCACCCCCGCGTACAAAGAGCCTTCCATCTTCTGCCACCGTGGTTGTACCTGGTAATGTTTGCAGTGCTCCTACAAAGTCACCCAATGCACTTGCCGTAGTCACTACATCTAACGGTTTTAACACAGAAACCTTACTATTATCACTTGCCTCAAACGATCCGGCAGATATGACCACCGTGTCTAGTGAGTTTACATCTTCAATTAGAACCACCTTATAATTGGTAAAAGTGGTCACCTCTTGTGTAATTTTAAAGGTTTCAAAAGAGACAAAACTCACCACCAATGTTTGTTGTCCAGTTTCATTAGTTGTAAAACTAAACGTACCATCTAATTGAGACGTTGCACCGTCATATGTGCCATCAAGATAAACGTTTGCACCAAGTATGGGCGTTCCGTTCTTTTCTGTGATGGTACCAGATATGTTTGTTTGAGCTTGCGCAAAAATGCTGAAGAAACAGCATAAGAAGACAAGTATTGAAAATTTCCGAAGAGATTGGATGGCAAGAGTCATAGTGATTGGTTTTAAAATCTACTACAAATTTGAGCAAAGAACATATTAGAAATAAATAAAATACTCCCAACTGTAGAAAACAGATACCGAAGTGTCAGTATTTAATTTGACCCTTTGTTTTTGGGTCTTAAAATGATAAAAGGTATCTTCACTTTATTAAGTTATGGGGTATGACTATTTCAGAAAAAATAGAAGCAATTATTGAAAAACACCCAAAATGGAAAACAGAACTCTATAAAATTCGAGCCGTTTTGCAAGAAAGCGAACTCGAAGAAGCCATAAAGTGGGGAGCTCCTGCATATTTGTTAGGAACGAAGATCGTAATAGGCTTTATGGGTTTTAAAAACCATTGCGGTATTTGGTTTCATCAAGGCGTATTTTTAAAAGATAAAGACAAGGTATTGACTAATGCGCAAGAAGGCAAAACAAAAGCCATGCGTATGTGGAAGTTTTATAAAGGAGACACTGTTGACATCGCCTTGTTAAGAGAATATATGAATGAATCAATAGCAAATACAATTGCCGGTAAAGAGGTTAAACCGGGGCTAAGATTGATTGCTGCACCTCCATTAATCGTACAAGTGTTACATACCAATAATGCCCTTAACGATGCTTTTATGGCTTTATCACAAGGCAAGCAGAACGACTATAATGAGTACATTGCAACTGCAAAGCAAGAGAAGACAAAACAAAGTAGATTGGAAAAAATTATCCCAATGATTATGGCTGGAAAAGGACTACACGATAAATACAAAAACTGTTAATGGCAAAAGCACTCCGTTTTAAAAGTTATACTAAAAGACAATTCTGGTTTTATACCAAACGCGCATTATGGGTGCTATTTGCTTGGACCCTGATTGCCGTAGTGCTTTTCTATTTTGAGTATTACACGCTAATAAGTGAAAATGCCTTAACCTCTCAATACGACTTTGAGCAAGCATTTACTGCAAATTTAATTATGGCAGTATCTGCAGGGCTTATAGGTGGTATAGTTACGGTAAACCTCATGGAAAGATGGCTTCGGAAATATGCTTTCTGGAAGGCACTTACTTTAATTATAGTTACCTATATCGTTGCAGCACTTATAGTAAGCAGTATTGCGGGGCTTTATTATTACAGTGAGCAGGATGGCTTACCCTTAACACATCCAGATGTTTTAGCCGAATTTGACGGCTTTTTTAAAGAATGGATCTTTATAAAAAACTTTATTATCTGGCTTTTCATTGTTATAGGCACCCTAATCGTATTTATGATTAACAATAAGTTTGGTCCAGGTGTATTTCCAGATTACCTAATGGGCCGCTATTTTCATCCTAAACGTGAGAAACGTATTTTCATGTTTGTCGATATCAAGGACGCCACTACCATTGCCGAAAATCTTGGAGAAGAAAAATACTTCAATTTTTTAAAAGATTTTTTTAGAGATATCGCACCAGCCATTGTCATCACTAAAGGAGAGGTGTATCAATATGTAGGTGATGAAGTTGTAATTTCATGGAAAATGAAAAATGGACTTAAAAAAGGTAACGTGCTGCATTGTTACTATAGTATGCTTAAAATAATTAATCAAAAAGCTTCTCGATATCAAAGTAAATATGGTCTTGTACCTGAGTTTAAAGTAGGTATTCATTTTGGCCCAATTATGGTGGGTGAACTAGGAGAAATTAAAAGAGAGATCGTATTTTCTGGAGATGTTTTAAACACGGCTGCTAGAATTAGTGCCAAATGTAATGATCTAGGAGTTTCGATTTTAGCCTCAAAAGAGTTTGCAAACATCACAACAGAACTACCTAAATATGTAAAAGTAATTGATGTAGGTGAAGAAAACCTTAAGGGAAAAGCAGAAGATGTGGCACTTGTCACCTATAAAAAAATATAAACTTAAAACAGCTATCAATATGAAAACAGATGCGTACACAAAAGTCATTCTAACTGTTATTGCGGTTTGCTTAACGCTAAACGTGGTTCAAAATTTAGATATTATTCCTACTGCCCAAGCAGCTAATACTAGTTTGGAAACTCCAGAAGTAGAATACCATTTAGTCCCTGTAACACCTAACCAAGTGATGGACGTGCGCATTGTAGATATAAACACCTCAGACGAGATGAACATAAATATTAAAAGTGTAGACACCTATGATGAGTTTAAAGTAAACCTAAAAAGTATAGATACCACTGACGAACTTGATATCAATATTGATGAAGTAGGCGGCTCTTGGGTTTCTAGTGGAGGACCAATAAAAGTGAAAGTGGAGTAAAAAAAGACCGCTTCGCTGAAAGATAAAAGACCAATCGCTTCGCTCTTTGAAATAAGAAAGACTTGAATCAACTTTTATTTAGACAAAAAGTCATTCTTCTTTCAGTGCGCCTTGGCGCACGGTCTTTGTTCTTTGTTCAAATATTATAAAATAAAAAAACCGCGTTCTACAAAAGCAGCACGCGGTTTTAAATGTTATAAAATGTTCTTAGAACATCTCTCTACCAGAAAAATGGAAAGCTCCTTCTATCGCAGCGTTTTCATCGCTATCACTACCGTGTACTGCATTTTCACCTATAGAGGCAGCATATAACTTACGGATAGTTCCTTCTGCAGCGTCTGCTGGATTAGTTGCACCAATTAAGGTACGGAAATCCTCAACAGCATTATCTTTTTCTAAGATAGCAGCTACAATAGGACCTCTTGTCATATACTCAACTAGCTCTCCAAAAAATGGACGCTCGTTGTGCACTGCATAAAATGCTTGTGCATCTGCAGTAGTCATTTGCGTTTCTTTTAAAGCTACGATTCTAAAACCGGCAGCGTTTATTTTTTCTAAAATGGCACCAATGTGTCCTTTCTCAACACTATCTGGCTTTAACATAGTAAACGTTCTATCTGTTCTCATAAGAGTAATTTTAAATTTTTTGCAAAAATAAGCCTTTATGTTAGATATGCAAAAAGGTGAGCATTTTTGTTCAACTCAGCGTGATGTAAACATATACGTACAAACCCGTATTAACATTTTCTTAA
Source organism: uncultured Ulvibacter sp. (assembly GCA_938041335.1). Lineage (GTDB taxonomy): Bacteria > Bacteroidota > Bacteroidia > Flavobacteriales > Flavobacteriaceae > Patiriisocius. The sequence goes on from CALIAF010000005.1 coordinate 58,849, forward strand.
CATTTTTATCTGTTTATCTCTCCTAAATTTCAGGTTAAATAAACACTATATGAAGATTAGTACTTAACTCCTCGCAATCCTCTTTTCAATCTCTTTACAAGCCCAAGATGTACTTTGGGAAAAATCATATGGCGGCATTCACGCCGAAAGGCTCTCTGACGTAATCCCAACTGCAGATTTTGGTTTTATTTTGGCAGGAAGTTCTATTTCTGACAAGAATGGGAACAAACAAGACAAATCTTTTGGAGGTTTTGACTATTGGATTTGGAAAATGAATGAAACAGGCGGACTTGAATGGCAGAAAAGTCTTGGCGGAAACAAATCTGATTTTTTAAGCAAAGTAATTGGAACTAGCGATGGTGGTTTTTTGCTTGCAGGAACAAGTAGCTCTGACAAAAACGAAATTAAAAAAGAAGCTAATCAAGGTAATGCAGACTTTTGGGTACTTAAACTAAATGCGGACGGCTCAGAACAATGGCAAACTACTTTAGGTGGTTTTGCCAGTGATGAACTCATTACTGCAATTCAATTACCAGATGGTGGATTTCTGCTCGCTGGTAATTCTTCTTCAGGAAAATCTGGCACAAAGACAGAAGTCAATTTTGGCAATAAAGACATCTGGTTAATAAGACTAAATTCTTCTGGACAGACAGAATGGGAAAAATCCTATGGAGGTCATTATGTAGACCAAGTGCAATCGGTTGCTGCAATTGATGATGAGCTCTATATACTAGGATATAGTAACTCTCCAGAAAACGGCAATAAATCAACACAAGCTCTTGGTATGGGTGACTACTGGCTTATTAAAACAGATAAGGACGGTAATACTATTTGGCAAAAAGCCTTTGGTGGCGAGGGAGATGATCATCCATACACTATGATTGTGTTAGCAGATGAGCATTTATTGATAGGTGGTGTTTCTACAACCAATTATAGTGACACCAAAAAAGTTTCTAATGATAAAGGTACCGATATTTGGATATTTAAAACAACCACAAATGGGGATATTCTATGGGAAGAAACCTATAACATAGGAAAATATGATATGATTGCTAATCTCTCTGAGAATGAAGACGGCACTATACTCATAGGTGCTTATGCAAAAAGTGAAAAGGCTGGCGTAAAGGCAAGCGATAAAAAAGGCGTCAATGATTATGTGGCTATCAAGATTGAAGCTGAAGGAAAAAAGAAGTGGCAGAAAGAAATAGGAAGTAATGGCGACGATATTCTTACAAAGTTAATACGAACCAGAGATGGTGGTTATGTTTTAGCAGGGACCAGTAAGGGTGCGATTTCTAGGGAACGAAATACCCAACAAGGACAAGATGACTTTTGGGTGGTAAAACTACTAGACGAAGATAATGACGATAATGATGGTGTCCCGATGTTAGAGGCTATCCCGAACCCTACAGACAGATTTACCAATGTAATTATCAATACAGACTTTGAAGAAGCCGAAGCTATTCTTTACGATATAAGCGGTAGAGAATTACAGCGCCTTGAAGTAAATGGACGGACTGTTCCAGTTGATTTACGAAACTTGCCCATGGGTGTCTATCTCGTTCAAATACTAGCGGACGAAGAAACGTATTCCGTTAAGATATTGAAAAAATAAGCAACTCACATTTTCCTTAAAAATATAATTTATGTTAAAGCATATAAGACTGACCTTACCCCTTTTATTTTTGTTTTCTTTCCTGTATGGGCAGAACCCAAATCAGCATAATGTAGAATTACCCACGATAATACCGCCATCGCCTACGGTTGCAAATCTTATGCAATTTGAAGAGGTTCCAATTAATAACTATACAGGTCAGCCTAATATTGGACTACCACTTTATAGCACAAACATTGATTCGAAAATGGGTCTAAATTTATCACTTGCCTATAATACTCAGGGGATAAAAATAAATAGTCGATCAGGTTGGACAGGAACTGGATGGAGTCTAATGGCAGGTGGAACTGTATCTCGAACAGTACGCGGATTGCCAGATGATAAAATGAATAACGTTATGGGAACGGGTGTTGGAGTATTTCATAACGACGCTTTTTGGAACTATGAAAATTTATCAAATTATGATAAGTACGAGTTTGCATATCGATCAAATGGAGCATTAGATCATACTTATGACCACGAGCTAGATTTATATCAATTTAATGCTATGGGCGTCTCTGGTCGATTTGTGGTTGTAAAAGAAGGTGGCGTTTTAATTCCTAAACTTTTATCAAAAGACGCCAATTATAAAATTGAGTTAAATTATGGTACTCCTCAAAATCCTTATGAATTAGTAGATTTTACAATTACAGATACAAACGGCTACGAATATGTTTTTTCTGAACAGGAAAAAATACAGAACACACCATTTTCAGGTGTTAAAAGACAGGGAGAAGTTGGGGAAGTCAACGCAAGCGGTACTGCTTTAGAAACGACCATAACAAATGCTTGGCATTTAAAAAGAATTTACAATCCAAATAACATACAAATTGCGCTTTTTCACTATCAAAACAGTGCAGAAACCTATATTTCTTCAGTGCAGAAAACTTCTGCTAGACCAGCTAACCAGCTCTCTTCGTGGCATAGTATACTAGAAATAGATTATAATCGAAGTGTATTAACTCCAAGACTTACGGTTAATTATCAATCCTCCTCTGGTGTAACAAAAAAAATACAAAAAATTGAATTACTAAATAAAACAAAAATTCATTTCGAATTTCATAGCACTAAAGTCAATCCTGAAACTAATGGTAAAGTTTTGCAGTATATTAGAATTGAAGACAGACATGAACAAGAGTTTAAAAAGTTTGAATTTATTTATTTTGAAGATTCTCGTTTATGGCTAGATCAAGTAATAGAAACCGCTGGTTCGGGATCTTTATCTCATCTATTGACTTACAACGATCGTGACAATCTTCCTGCGTTTGATGAAGAACAAGATGATTGGGGCTATTTTATGGGATCAAATACACAACTTTGTGGGTTATCTGAACCAGATCCAAGTGTAGTAACAACAGGATTATTAGAATCGATTACATATCCAACTGGCGGAACAAAAGAATTTACTTTTGAACCACATAGAGTAACGTATCAAGGAGGCGCTATGCTGACCGACGATGAGTATCGACTCATGAATCCAGACAACTGGATTGTGCAACAAAGTAACGGGACATTTGATGCCAGCACAGATAACAGTGTAGGCAATCCAAATGCTCCGTCAGAAACCTTTACAATTGCGCAAGCACAAGATATTGCATTTCAATATACAATTATCGACCCTAACAATGAAGCAGATAATAGTTGGATTGATTTAACTGGGCCAGGTAATTTTAGCCATTCAATACAATTGGATAGACCTGAAGGGTATATTACTCTAGAACCTGGAAATTACGAGTATAAATTTAGAACATTAACTACAGCAGCAACGTTAACTGTTTCCATATGTTTCGGATACAAAGATTTCGAGCCTACAATTAAAAAGTTTGTTTACGGCGGTGGGGTTAGAATTAAAGAAATTAAGTTTAATGATGGAATTAACGAAGCGCGTTCCTTTGATTATAGTTATGATGAAGACACTAATGGTACCATTTCTTCTGGAGCAATTGATGGAGTTTTGACTGGCAATAAAAACCAATATAACAAAATGTTTAATGGTTTTTTATTAGTTTCAAATTGTCCAGTAGACCCATACTTAGAAAACATTCTCTTTACCCATACATCCAGATCAAATAAAGCAGAACTCACAAGCGGTCAATATGTAGGCTATAAAAAAGTAAAAATTTCTGAAAGTAATAATGGTTACACTGAAGTTGTCTATACATCCGCTCAAGATTTTTATAGTAACTCGGATGTTTTTACTTATCCCTTTGCTCCCGCAGAAGACATCGAATATAAAAGAGGTCTTTTGTTAACCCAACAAACTTTTGATAATGCAAATAGAATTGTTAAAGAAATCTCCAATTTAAATAACAACAATCCAGATTATACGTTTATTTCAGATCCTATTGCAGCGTCATATCGTGTATATAGTTCAAACTGTGAATGGGCTCAATTTTATCAAACCTATCAGAATTATTTCAACAAAAACAATTCATTGTCACTAAATAAATGTCTAGGTTTAGGTGGTTGCACAGTTGATTGTTTTTTAGAAGGTTACGATAATTGTGGAGCTGCGCCATATATATTACAGTCAAATGATGTAAAATCAACTTGGGCAAAACTTAATGGCACTACCACCAAAGACTATTTCTATAATGGCAATACGCAACAAGTAATTGAAACTAAAAAAACGTTTACTTACAATGATGAAAATTTTCAAGTTGCTGAAGAAAACCTTTATCTAGATGGATTGAATGGTGACCATTATAAATATGAATATTTTTATCCTGTAGGAAATACTATACCCTCAAATTATACTGGGTATGCTTATTCAATCACTGGTTTAATCGATAGCAACAAATTAAACGAAGTGCTAGTAAATACCATCTCAAAAAATGGAGTGCAACTTTCAGAAAAACATATTAATTACATCGAGTATGCAACGGGACAGTTTTTGCCGTATCAAGTTATAATTGCAAAAGGTACTCAACCATTAGAAACTAGATTAACTTTTAACAGATATACTGTCTTAGACAACATTGAAGAGTATGAGAACAGTGCAGGAGATCCTACAACAATTCTGTGGGGTTACCACGGCACCCTATCAGTCGTAAAACTAGATAACATTAGTTATAATTCAATTCCATCAAGTCATAGAAGTGTAATTGTAAACGGCTCTAGCAACTTAGGAGTGACAGATTTGCAAATAGCTAATAGAATTGAAAATCTAAGAAAACACGCCTCTATGGAAGACGCCATGCTCACTGGCCTCTCTTATAAACCAATTGTTGGAGCAACGACTTCCACCGACGCTAAAGGCAACACCCAATTTTTTGACTACGACCCTTTTGGTAGATTACAAAACATTAAAAACGAACAAGGACATCTTGTACAACAAAATCAATATCAGTACACCGATGGTACCAATGAAAACTATGTAAAATCTACAGCCTTTAAAGTGGCAACATCTAATGGCTTTACTAATCCTGATGACAGAATTAACAACGTTACTTTTCTTGACGGGCTTGGAAGACCCATTCAACAAGTAGCAGAACGACAAAGTGGTACTGGTGGTGACCTAATTACCCATATCGAGTATGACGATTTAGGGAGGCAAATTAAAGAGTATTTGCCATATGCCAGAAGCTCATCATCATTAAATATAGATCCAAGCCCTCTTAGTAATGTACTGTCATTCTACGGCAATGCAGAATATGGCGCTACAAGCGCACCATTTTCAGAAAAAGAATTTGATGAATCTCCACTCAATAGAGTACTCAAACAAGCAGCACCTGGTGAGGATTGGAAAATGGGAAGCACTCATGAAGTGAAGATGAAATATACCGCAAACAATGCGAATGAGGTGTATCAATTTACAACGAATAATGCCGGAGGACTCCAACAATTGCAACTTGCAAATCCTTCTTATTTTCCAGCTAATGAGTTATATAAAACCATAACTTATGATGAAAACAACGAAAATAGTACAATGAAGGGAAGCATTGTAGAATTTAAAGACAAGTTAGGCCGTGTCATCTTAAAAAGACACTACAGCACAATAACAGGAAGAACCACAGACCCTAATGGTGCTATGGCTTTAGACACCTACTATGTATATGATGATTATGGAAACCTCGTTCTAGTAATGCCTCCTATGTGCTCTAAAGAAATAGTGGTTGGCGGAAGCTTAAATAATGTAACAGACTTGTTGGATAAATTTGCATATCAATACGTATACGATTCTCGAAATAGACTGATTCGTAAAAAACTACCAGGAAAACATATAGAATTTATAGCCTATAATGATTTAGACAGACCTATTGCCACAGGACCTGCGCTCTCGCCATTTGGTGATGGCTCAGAAGGGTGGATACATACCAAATATGATGTTTTTGGGAGAGTTGCCTATACCCTCTGGAAGCAGGGAGTTGTTAATGAAACAGGTAGAACGGCTGCAGAAACTACACAAACTAATTATCTACATGAAGAACGAGGAACAACAAGCACTGATATTAGCGGGGTATCTTTTGATTATACGACGCAAGTGGCACCCTTAGGGGCTTACTATGTACTAACCGTAAATTATTATGATGACTATGAATGGTTAGGAGCAAACTATAGTGTGCCCAGTTTTGTAGGGAAGAGTAATGAGATTCTCGTATATTTTAACAACTCCAATAAAAAACCCAAAGGAATGCCAACTGGAAATTGGACAAGAATATTAACAGATGCCAACTCCACAGATGGGAAAACAAGTTATACATTGTATGATGATAAATCTAGGGCTATACGTGTACGTATGGAGTACCCACAAGGCGGGTATACACAAGTGGATAGTAAGTATAATTTCCTCGGAAATGTACAATATTCAAAAACGTCTCATTTAAAAGATACGAGTGCGGATGCTATCTCTACTCTTGATGAATTTTTCTATGACGATCAAGAACGATTAGAAAGTCATGTGCATCGTGTAGATAATTTACCATCACAACTTATCACAAAAAACGAATATGACGAGCTAGGTCGTGTTAGGAATAAAAAAGTGGGAGGCACAGATCTCAACGCCGGCACATTTCATCAAAAAGTGGATTATAGCTACAATGTAAGAGGTTGGCTGCAAGAGATTAATAAAGTAAACAATCTAAATGATGGTGGAGCTCCCCTAGATTTATTTGCTTTTAAAATTAATTATCAAGATAATATTGATATAGACGTAAACGGTGCCGTCAATAAATTATATAACGGCAATATTGCAGAAACCTCTTGGCGCACAAGTAGTGATAATGAAGAACGAAAATATGGCTACAGCTACGATTACCTAAACAGAATGCTAGACGCTTGGTATCAAAAACCAGGGACTGCCACACCATTAAACCAAAGCTATAATGAGCATCTCGTCTATGATGATAATGGGAATATTACAGATTTAAATAGAAATGGTAGTTTGGAAGACCCTACTAATCCAATTGAAATTGACGATTTAAAATATGGATATAATGGGAATCAACTAATAAACGTAGCCGATACCAATGTTCATCCAGATGGGTTTAATGACGGTCATACGGGTACTGTTGCTAATCCCGATTACCTATATGATTCTTACGGTAACTTGATAGAAGATAAGAATAAAGACATCACAGCCATCACATATAACCACCTTAATCTACCTACAAAGGTAGCTTTTGGTACACAAGGTTTTATTGACTACATTTATACGGCAGACGGTATAAAACTAGAAAAAAAGGTGACAGAAACAGCTACAAACACAACAACGATTACGACAAATTATATAGATGGTTTTCAACACACCGATGGAGAGCTAGATTTTTTCCCGCAGGCAGAAGGGATGGTAGAGGTTACAACAGATAATTTAGGTAGCACTAGCTTCAATTATGTGTTTCACTATACAGACCACCTAGGTAATATACGACTGCGTTATGCACTTGACCCGCAAACCAGTGAATTAGCAATTTTAGAAGAGAAACATTACTATCCTTTTGGGCTGACCCACGAGGGTTACAGCACAGGTAATAAAAAGAAATTTGAGAAGGTCAATAACAATATTGTACTTACTCCCGTTAACCCGTTTATTGGAGATAGTTATAAATATGGCTTTGGAGGGAAAGAATATGACGATAGCATGGATATCAATACGTATGATTTTGGGGCTAGAAACTATGACCCAGCTCTAGGAAGATGGATGAATATTGATCCTCTGGCAGAAGATTATTATGATCAATCAGCTTACAACTATGCTTTGAATAATCCAGCTTTTTTTATCGATCCTGACGGAAGGAGAGTTGATGTTTCTGATTTAGCTAACAGTGATGAAAATGAAGATTCTTGGTTATTGTTGAATTTGGCAATTGATTTGGCAGAATATAGCGGTCAAACAATATCTTTTGATAAAGAAGGTGATAAAACCTTTCTATTTGGTAGTGGTTCTTGTGGTGCTAATTGCAACGAGGTAAGTTCCTACATCTCTCACATACTTGACCCTGATGGGGAGACTATAAACTTAACTAGTTCTCAGGATGGTTCGGGTGGTCATAGTTTCAATGGTGAGCATAAAGTAGAGTTGGATGCGCGTCAAATTTATGGATTTCAGGTCGGAGCTGATAAAAAAGGAGCTGATCCTAATACTTTTAGCGTTGGGCTATCATTCCTTCATGAGACATTACATACTGAGTATGGTACTAGTTTCTATAATAATACCGAGTACGCTAAATACAAGGGTTTTGATGGCTCTTTTAATGATTCTGGACAAGTATTTCCAGGGCCAGGTTCTGTTGTTACGGACATAGTAAATAGATTTAGAAAAAATATTGGACAAACAACTATTAGGTCATACTATAATGCTTCTTATCCCAGTTCAACATTAAACTTGGAAGTAAATGGTAAAAGTGTTAATTATATCCCTCAGAAAGTTGACCCTCCTAGTTTAAATAGAACACAACAAAAACGTTTAAATGCTCTAAAGAATGAATAAGGCTCTTTTTATATTATTTTTTGCTGTAGTAACTTTAAGTTGTTCGAAGAAAACCAAAACCCTAAATAAAAATGAAATTTTTATAATTGAACAAATTATTGACGACTTAGTAATAAAAGAAAAAAATTTAAAAAATTCTTATCTAGTCAATCCTTATTTCAATTATTTTGAGTTTGCTAGTTATTTTAAAAGAATTGAAGAAAGAGATACAGATGAATTAAAAATAATAGATGAAATATTAGAAAAATTTGAATGGAACTTGGATGAATATCGAAGTATACAAAAACAAATAGATGAAAAGTTTCTTAACACATCATACGAAGAGCTGAACGATTTATCAAAAAATGACAGTAGTCGATTTGTTATAACTTTTTCTGGAATTCAGAAAAATATGGTTTTTATTGAATTAATCAATTATTGTGATTCTATTTCAAAACAAGACTTGATGCATAAAAAAAATCTAAGTGATTTATACGTCCAAGATGTATATTCAATGGTTGCAATAATTAATGACTCTAGTTTACAAGAAATTATAGTGCTTGGTGGAATTCATACCGAACAATGTTTACTACCTAGAAATTGAAATATTATTAGGTAATACCCCGCTGGCGGGAGCGTCTCGCTCGTGCTATTACGAATCCTGCCTTGCTCAGATAATGGCTCCTCGTGCTACTAAGAACTCTGCCTTGCTCCTGCCTTACAACAGTAAACTAAAATAATTTTTCTACCTTACCTAAATGA
>CALIAF010000006.1 GCA_938041335.1 uncultured Ulvibacter sp.
AAAAAAAGCCCTCACATTTATGTGAAGGCTTGATTTTTCTAGTAGCGGGAACTGGACTCGAACCAGTGACCTTCGGGTTATGAGAAATTTATCTTTTTCAGAAAGTAAAATACTATCTTAAATATAAGAGATCTTTCTAAATCCATCATTATTCTAAAACTATTCCTTGATCAATTGTTTAGCAATTTGTCCTTGCTCACTGGTAATTACGACCATATAAATAGCACTAGATAGTTCTTGAATATCCACAAATTTTTCTGTTCCCATATCCTGTAGAGACACACTCTTGATCAATCTTCCTGTCAAGTCATAAATGGCCATCTCACTCAAACTAATTCCTTGTGGATTGCCTAAATGCAAAATATCACTTGCAGGATTTGGATAAAGGCTGATATCGCTTTCCCGAAAGCTTCCATCTTCTACTCCCAATACGTCTCTATCTTCAAAGACTACTATAAATCGATCAGGCTGTATCCCACGGCCAGATGAAAAGATATAGGGTGCCTCTTTTAGATTTGTGGTCGTATTGAGCAGATTATCGATCAAAAATATAGGAGTAACTTCCATATTTACTCCTTCCAATCTATCGATATTAATAGTATAGGTGGTTTCTTGTTCTACCGTAGTAGAGAATCCCATAGCAATCTCCATCGCTGGATCAAAGACCTCTCGTCCTTGAATGGCCAGATATTCTCCTGTCTCTAAGGTTGAGAATAGCGATAAGAAAGTTCCTAACCTTTGACTGTCATAACTTGGATCAAAACCTTGGGTGGCATTTTCTGTAAAGCCAATACCCGCTTGTGAGTGCGCTCCTTCATAAGCAACCGTACTAAGACTAAGCCAGAGTTTATCTACACCGTCTAATGGTTCACTGGTTCTAAAATCATCATTGTTACCCGTTACCCTCAGACTGTTTGTAAATACTACAGGGGTACCAGTGCCATCATTGGCAATAAGATCTCTCTCTGTATCATCTGCTTTGATCCCAAAGCCTTGTCCAGATGCCATAAACTGGCCTGGAGCAGTACTCATATTAACTGCACCCACACCCATCATCGCATTGCGCATAGAGATATCATTCATATCGAAGTTGCTCGTGCCTGCGCCTGGAAGGTCTGCTGTGGGATTGGTAAGATGGTCCCAATAGTAGACCTCGTTTACCGCATCGTTGGCATTTATAAAAGTCGTGACATCTATAGCAGATGCATAGGGATTACCTAATAGATTATAATTATTGATCGTAGCGGGTCCATTATAATGTATCGGGACAGTAATAGTTCCCGAATTGAGCGTTCCTTCGGTAAAGTCCAGATCATAGGCTTGCATCGGAGCATCATGTTCCGGAGATGGAAAAACTAACTGACCTATTCCTGCCATGGGCAAAGGATCACTTCCTGTAGATTCTGACAGGTAATCATTATCATCATCCAGAAAATTTTCTACATCCACAAATTCTGGAAAGCTGGATAGGTCAAAAGGAATAAAATTCTCTGGGGTAATCCCAAATACCGCTCTTGAGCTTGCATAGACGCCATCTCGAGTTTCTGCATCCATAGGACTACTCATGGCCACAAAATTACGGGCGATGATGGAAGGGGTGGTTTTCGCGACAGCGATATTTCCATTATTTATGGTAACCGCATCTTCACGTATTTGTACTACACTCCCTGTATGGGCAACGTTAAGCGTACCGCTTACCGTAATGTCATTGACCACATTTGCAAAATTTGCAGGGGCAACAGTAAGCGTTGCTCCTTCGTTTACAATAAGCTCACAGGCAATAATATCTCCAAGTCCAATAGTGGATGTATCATAATTTTCTGAGATAATAGCGGTCATCGTGGCATCGGGTGTTCCATTATCCCAACCTCCTGCTATGGTATAGGTAGTGATTCCTCCAGGGCATAATATGTTTTCATTAAAATCAACCCCCAGATTACTACTTGCAGGACCTGTAGCGTTTGTTACTGCCGCAGCTGTGCTATTTGTAAATGCGCTATCTGCAAAGTTAAAAGTGATGTCTGACACATCATTGCTATCTTGGTGAGCTGTGGCAGTACCGCTTAAGGTTAAGGTTGCGATAGTACCAGAAGTCATCACACGATTTGTACCAGTTTGAGCCACCGCCACAAACTGACCGTTGGCATAGGTTAACGAGATCCATGAATTTTGTTCCGAAGCAGCTTGTGCTGTCCAACTAACCCCATCAGGAGAAGTCATCACACGATTTGTACCGTTTGTTGCTACCGCCACAAACTGACCATTGCCATAGGTTACCGAGAACCATTGATTTGCTTCTGCAGCAGCTTGTGCTGTCCAACTAACCCCATCAGGAGAAGTCATCACACGATTTGTACCATCTAATGCCACCGCCACAAACTGACCATTGCCATAGGTTACCGAGGACCATGAATTTTGTTCTGCAGCAGCTTGTGCTGTCCAGGTAATCCCATCAGGAGAAGTCATCACACGATTTGTACCATCAAATGCCACCGCCATAAACTGACCATTGCCATAGGTTACTGAGAACCAAACATTTTGTTCCGCAGCAGCTTGTGCTGTCCAGGTAACCCCATCAGGAGAGGTCATCACACGATTTGTGCCCGTAAATGCCACAGCCACAAACAGACCATCGCCATAGGTTACCGAGATCCAATTATTTGCTTCTGTAGCAGCTTGTGGGCTCCAGATAACCCCATCAGGAGAAGTCATCACACGATTTGTACCGTCTGCTGCTACTGCCACAAACTGACCATTGCCATAGGTTACCGAACGCCATGAATTTTGTTCTGCAGCAGCTTGTGGGCTCCAGGTAATCCCATCAGGAGAAGTCATCACAGGATTTGTACCATTTTGAGACACCGCCACAAACTGACCATTGCCATAGGTTACCGAACGCCATGAATTTTGTTCTGCAGCAGCTTGTGGGGTCCAGGCAACTCCTGCCGGTGTCGTAGTTACTGTGGGTGTTAAACCCGCTGGGATATTGTCTAAGGTGACATCTGTATCTATAGTAAGGGGGTTTGCTGTATAGCTATCACCCTCTAGTATAGCAGTAATACTACCACTTACCGAGCCGTCATTGGCCGGGTTTTCTGTAAAGCCTGTGCCGCCGTAGGTGATGCTTGGATTTTCATTAAAATCAACCCCCAGATTACTACTTGCAGGGCCTGTAGCGTTTGTTACTACCGCAGCTGTGCTATTTGTAAATGCACTATCTGCAAAGTTAAAAGTGATGTCTGACACATCATTGCTATTCTCATGATTATCTGCAGTACCGCTTAAGGTTAAGGTTGCGATAGTACCAGAAGTCATCACACGATTTGTACCATTAAATGCCACTGCCACAAATTGACCATTGCCATAGGTTAACGAGATCCAACCATTTTGTTCTGAAGCAGCTTGTGCTGTCCAACTAACCCCATCAGGAGAAGTCATCACACGATTTGTACCACTTTCAGCCAACGCCACAAACTGATTGTTTCCATAGGTTACCGAGGTCCATATATTTTGTTCTGCAGCAGCTTGTGCTGTCCAGGTAATCCCATCAGGAGAAGTCATCACAGGATTTGTACCATTTTGAGCCACCGCCACAAACTGACCATTGCCATAGGTTACCGAACGCCATGAATTTTGTTCTGCAGCAGCTTGTGGGGTCCAATTAACCCCATCAGGAGAAGTCATCACACGATTTGTACCACTATCAGCCACCGCCACAAACTGACCATTGCCATAGGTTACCGAGAACCATGAATTTTGTTCTGCAGCAGCTTGTGCTGTCCAATTAACCCCATCAGGGGAAGTCATCACACGATTTGTACCATCAAATGACACCGCGACAAACTGACCATTGCCATAGGTTACCGAGGACCATGAATTTTGTTCTGCAGCAGCTTGTGCTGTCCAACTAACTCCATCAGGAGATGTCATCACACGATTTGTACCCGTAAGCGCCACCGCCACAAACTGTCCGTTACCATAAGTTATCGAGAACCAAATATTTTGTTCCGCAGCAGCTTGTGGGGTCCAGGTAACCCCATCAGGAGAAGTCATCACACGATTTGTACCATCAAATGACACCGCGACAAACTGACCATTGCCATAGGTTACCGAGAACCATTGATTTTGTTCTGCAGCAGCTTGTGCTGTCCAGTCAGCTCCTGCCTGTACCGTAGTTACTATGGGTGTTAAATCCGCTGGAATATTACCTAAGGTGACATCTGTATCTATAGTGAGGGTGTTTGCTGTATAGGTGTCATTTTCTAGTGTAGCAGTAATACTACCACTTACCGAGCAGTCATTGGCAGGGTTTTCTGTAAAGCCTGTGCCGCCGTAGGTGATGCTTGGATTTTCATCAAAAGCAACGTCCAGATTACCACTAGCATTAACCGCATTGTTTATAGCACTGGCGAGGTTATTTGCAAAAGCACTGTCCTCAAAAGTAAAGGTAATTGAATCCACACTATCAGCTGGTTCGTGATCGGTAGCTACGTTATAATACTCATCTATGAAGAGTCGGGAGGCAGAACTAATTATAGAATCATCATATTCAAGAGGTGAGAGAAATGTTTGAGTAAATTGATCTTCGATAGTGTTAAAATTTGCATCCAGTATACGACTAAAAATACCTGTATCACAAGATTGTGCAGAAAGACCTGCATTATGAACAAAGGCAGGTGACCCTCCTACCACCCTCACACCAGTGACAGTACTACTGGGAGTAGTAACTGGACAGTATTCAATGTTAGGATCGTCAGTAGGGAATAACAGATTAAAAGATCCAGGAACTGAGGCAGTATCAGCACTAATTAAAGCGGCCAAATTGTCATATTTAAGGTCAAAAGGTGTAATAATTGATGCCGAAGTGATATAGATTTTCTCTCCAATGGTTTCAACTTGTGGATTTGCATTGCGGGAAAGAGAAAAAAGTCCTAAGAAACCTCCAATATCAACAGTCATGGTGTTCAAATCTATAACCGCCCTCCTAAGCCTGCGACTATCAACTGGAGGTTTAAAATTGAAAACTATGAGTAGGCTATTGCTGGATGGAATATATTCTATATCGCATGCATTGAAAATACCATCATGAACTTGGTCTGTGCCTTCGAGTACAAAAAAAGGGGTACTTATGTTCCCTGAAGGCAGGTCAATCTCTACCATAAACAATTTTTCTATTGGACCTTCCTTTTGTACATAAACGGCATAAGCCTTTTCGTCTGAAACGACTTCAAAGGCTAAAGCATCGCGATGCAAGAAGATAGGTTGCGCATTAACTGTTTGTAACACAAAAAATACCATTAGCAAAAATGGTACTATTGTTTTGATGTTTGGTTTGAAATTGAATTGTAATGGGTTATTAGAATGGCGCATAATAAAACTCTGTTTGAACATAGCAGGCTCTTTTTAAACCTACTTGCGAATTTCGTTATATAGTGAATCATTCTGGTATTTAGAGTGTGACAAAAACGTGACACTTTTATAGAAGACCCTAGTATTAACATATTAAAACCTATGATAAAACGTAACATATAAAAAAGACTATAGAGGATAAATTACTAATTATCTATTGAGGGTTTGAAGATTTAAAACCAAGGTTTATTGGTTTATTTTTTAGTACAATATAAATGAATAGAGATCATTTGTATAAAACGATGTAAAAGAACATTATCAAAACTTTAATAGGCTTAAATTTTTAAAATCATATCTAAAAGAGTATTTCCTTTATTTAAATTTATTTTCTTTTGGAGACGGCTTTTTACTTGTCTAATGGCAGGTATGCCTACACCCAACATAAGCGCCATTTCTTTATTAGTTAATTGTAATTTTGATAATGTTATCATTCTAGTCTCTGATGGTGTTAACTTAGGGTACTTTACTTTTAAACGTTTAAAAAAACCAGAGTATGCCTGTTCAAATAATACCGTAAACTCCAACCAATCTTTGTCTGTAAGAATAGTTGCCTTTTCTAGTTCTAGTTCTAGTTCTAATTGTGCTTCAATTTCTGATTTCTTTCCACCTTCATTATTATCACTCTTTTTAAACTTTTGCTCTAATTGTGCAATAATTTTATTTTTATTTATAATTGAGGTTTTAAAGTTTTCAAGACGTGCTACTGCAGTTTGTAATTCTTGAAATGCTAGTTGTTCTTTATTTTTAACGCGTAACCTATAACGGTTATAAAATAAGATAATAATAGTTATTAGTAATAAAAGAATAACAATAAACCCATTTCTAATTAATAGCTGTTTAGATTGCTCCTGATCCTCTTTTTCATCTTGAAATTTTTGTTTTTCTATTTCAATACGTTGTTGCGCTCTAATTAGTTTTCTGGCATCGTACAATTTAGCCAAGCTATCTTTTACTACTACTGCCGAATCTGCATATTTTATAGACAGTTCAGGTTTAAATTGGTAGGTCGCTATTTTAGATTGTAGTGGAAATACGAGTGCAAATCGTCTATACTGACCAGATTTACGTGCGTATAAAGAAGCTTCTTCTGAAAGTTTATATGCTTTTGAAATATTATTTTTTGAGAGTTGTATTTTGCTTAACAGTGCAAGTGCATTTGTTGCTAAACCCCAATCTTCGTTTTCTATGGCAATTTTTGCATCTAGTTCGATTAAAGGTTGAGCCGTTTCGAGTTTTCCTTCCAGAAAATTATTATATCCTATGTTTCCAGAGCTAATACCTTCCCAAACGCGATCATCAGCCTTTAATGCCTTTTGTAGTGTTACATTAAAATAATAATAGGAAGAATCTAGACTTTTAATATTTCTGTAACTGTCTCCTAAATGATTATGTATATGCATGTCATAATAATAACTGTTTAAAGAAGACTTTGTACTTTTTGCTTTTATAAGAAATTTAATGGCATTTTTATATTCTCTAAATGTATGATAAGCGTTACCTAATTGATATAGGCAAATTTGTTTTAATGGAAACTCGTCTCCGCTTACATTTTCTAAGAGCTGGGCCGTTCGTTCATAGTGTTCGAAACCCAATCCATAATCTCGATGAAAGCTATACAGATAGTTTGCCAACAGGCTATGCGTACGTATTTCTAACCACAGTACTTTTTTTGTTTTTGCTAATTGGTTGAGTGCTGTTATTTTGTTGACGACAAATTCTTTTTTGAAGTAATCTCTATAACTATAATAATGTAAGTCCATAAGCTTTGTTTCAAGCTCTAAGGCATAGTCATTACTTTTTCGCGAAAGCGACCTTATCTTATTAATGGTTGTAAATACCTGACTAGAATCTAAATAGCGTATGCCTTCATTATAGAAAGGGGTAAGTTGTATGGTGCGCTCTGCATGGGTTTTATGAACAAGGGTTGAAATGTCTTCAATGTATATTTGTGCTTTTATACTTGCTGAAAGACATAGGAAGGAGAGTAGAATGAAGACTTTATATATATTATTTCTATTCATTTTTAAGCTATCTCAAAAATTGTTTTATGAGTAAATCTATCAATTAAAACGCACATTACATAACGAGCATAGAAAATGTAAAGATCCATAAAGTTGAAGCGATTAGAAATGTTAAAAATAAGTGCTTTGGCATTTTTAGAAAAAATAAATTTAACAGTATATAAAAACTATTTGACATAGCAGAGTTGCTTGCTGAAATCAAATTTAATTAAAGTTATAATGATTACTTGGAAATAGATATCAGAAATGATAACTAAAAAATGTTTATGACATCATTTAGCATTTAATAACCCTACAATTTGTTGTACCTATGTTGTACCCACTCCATAAAAAAAGCCTTCACATTTCTGTGAAGGCTTGATTTTTCTAGTAGCGGGAACTGGACTCGAACCAGTGACCTTCGGGTTATGAGCCCGACGAGCTGCCTACTGCTCTATCCCGCGGTGTATGTTTCCAATAACACTTTTCTTGATTAGGCCAATCAGTACTGCGCTATCGGACGGCAAATATACAATGGTTTTTTGAGTTAAAACAACTTTTTTTACAAAAATTTAATCCTTTTTTTAAAACCTGTTTTTTATGAAAAACATAGAAGCCATAAGCACTAAAGACTAGATGTTTACATCTGCAATCCAAGAGATAGCAGATAAGCGATCTTTTTCTGGAAAGTATTTTAGAGTAGCTCCTATTAAGACATTATCAATTGCAGCAAGCGCATGAATCCATTTTCGATCAGTCACTAATGCAATTTTATTAAAACGTTTTGCATATTCTAACGGAAACAAAGCACCTATCGTTGCGGCACTTAATGAGAAATGTTCAATGTTACTATCTTCTAGATATAAATTAATCTTGTCGTGTTCTTTTAACTTTTCTAGAACTTGAGAACGAAGTTCTAATATGGCATCTTTATCCATGGTACCTTCGATAAGGTATCCTACGGTATTATCTGCAAAACTAAAATCTGCGAACATATTAACTGGGCGTAATTTATGACTAGTAAGATACACATTAGAATTAACTTTAGAAACCCATTGCATTGCTTCTACCCTTTTATCTGAAGAATAATTACGAATATCACCACTAATAAATTGATTATTAATTGCTGACAACAAATGAATCCATGACCTATCTGTTACCATAGCGACTTTACGAAATCGTTTGTGATGCTGTAAAGGGAAAATAATCCCTACAATTACTGAATATAATGTAAAATATTCTACCCCTCTATCTTCAAGATACACATTAATATGATCGTGAATTTCTAATTTACGTTCTATTTGAGCTCGTAATTCTTTGATCGTTTGTTCATCCACAGGACCATCAAATACATAGGCTACCGTACTATCTGCTAAATCATAATCTAAAACCATAAAAATATAAACTCAAAATGAATAAATAAATTGCAAACTCGTCAGCAAAAATATCATGCTCACAAGGCTACAATCTTAACCTGTTAATTTTTAAAACTACTTATAAAAAGAAGTTCCAAACAATTCCAAATCGCACATTAAAATCACGATAAGGATATCCTGGCGCACTAAAAAAATCATTCCCAGTAAAAGCACTATTTAGATGCTCTGCTTTAAAGAATATTCTCGTCTGACGTACTTTCATATTTACAAAAAAGTCTATCAAAGGGAATCCTCCTATCTCCTCTCCATTTTGCACATAAAACTCAGCAAGGATAGGATCATAAGCATTTAAATTATAAGCTGTAAAATATTGAACGGTAAATCCTGTCTGTAAAAACAGTGCTTTTTTAAACAATCTATCTGTAAAATATAAACTTCCTCTTGTCAGTATATCGGGCGTATTAAGAATACCTTCTTCCCCACTTACATTTTGAAAAGTAACCGTAGCATCTAATGCAAACTTCCCCACAGTGACCTCCCTATTTGCAGTAACCTTAAGATGATTGATAGTTTCATTGGTTTGAAAAGAATTCACAAGCGAGGCCGTTTCAGAGAGTCCAAAATACGTATAATTAGAAATCGTACTTGCCGAAGCATCTAAGTTCACCCATTTTTTTGCTTCTAATCGCGCAGATAGCGTATTGGTTTTTACATTCTCATACGTAGGCGCATTATTCCAATTATAATTAAGATAATTACTCTGATACAACAAATGGTTATAGGCTGCAGGACTAGAATTACTCAATATACTCGCAGAAAATATTTTATCAGGAGCAATTGCATAAGAAGCCTTTCCAAAGACATTGAACCCTTCAAAATCTCCTGTAACATTTACTTGTGCTGCACCTTCTATATCAATTTTACCAATCGTATTCTTATACCCACCACCTACAGCTATAATCGTTCCCTGTAATCTATTAGGAATGCGTTCTTGTATACCATCATCATCTACATCCTGAATAAGAATCGAATTATACCCGTAATTATAATAGGTCGCATTTGCTTGAAATTTGAGTTCTCCTAAATCTTTATCATTATAGACAGCATACAGCTCATTATACGTCTCTTCATTATCGGTCCTATCTCTAAAATTAGATTCCTGAAAAGCCTCTCCAAAAATATCATTGGCAGTCGTTTGTCGATACTCGTAAAATTTGTCTTCACTATTAAACACATGCCCTATCTTAAGTGAATAGTCTGCAATACTATCTTTTTTACCTAATAACCTATAGTGATGATTTACATACACACGGGTACCGTCAAGAATATTTTCGGCGTCTTCAAAATTCACCACAAGTAATGATCGATCATTAAACTGCTCATCATTACTAGTAAACTGCTCAATGGCTACATCTTGCAAACCTCCGTTTTCTTGATTTAATAAATCTTGAGCCACCCAATGTGCATTCATCTGATATCTATCATCTTTGGTTCTATAACTTCCCGCAAGTCTAAAATTACCCGTACTTGTAAGTGCATGTTGATATTTTCCTAAACTACGTAATCCTT
Source organism: uncultured Ulvibacter sp. (assembly GCA_938041335.1). Classification (GTDB taxonomy): domain Bacteria; phylum Bacteroidota; class Bacteroidia; order Flavobacteriales; family Flavobacteriaceae; genus Patiriisocius. The sequence goes on from CALIAF010000006.1 coordinate 10,355, forward strand.
TATATGCTATAGAAAAATTAAGTCTTGGAGACATATTAATCGTAAAAAAAGCATCTAGCTGTTGCCCTTGTTCAAAAGCACTTCTAAAATATAGCTCGGTTACAGGAGTCGGTAAATAGAAATAATTAATATCTTCTACCTCCAGATAATTAAAATGTCTTGATTGCGCCACACTATTAGGGCGTGTAGATTGCTTATCAAAATGATACACTAAGGTATTATGTGTTTGACCTGTATTTGCAAATGGTAAAAGCCCATACCGGTCTTTCCGGAGATAGTTAAACTTATAGTCCTTTGCGATCGTGAGCGATGTATCTACAGTAATCGTATCATTCTTAATCGATATAATTTTGTAATCTTCTATAGGAGGTCTTACAAAATCTGCCACCTTATTATTACTCACATTCCCTTGTGTACCACCCGTTCTAGTGCCTACATCCTGTCTTCCAAGCGTTGGAAATTGAGCATAAACAGACGAAGTAATTAGTATAAAAAATAAAACAAAAAATGCCTTCATATATAATTTTGAAGAGCCAAAGTTAATTTTTTTACTGGTAATCACGTATTTTACAGGTCTAAAACCATGTTAAAGCTTAAACTTCATCCCGATCTTATAGAATGTGGCACAGACGAAGCAGGCCGCGGATGCCTTGCTGGCCCAGTAACCGCCGCTGCCGTCATACTTCCCGATCACTTTAAAAATGAAGTGCTTACAGACTCAAAACAGCTCTCAGAACGTAAGCGAGAAGCCCTTAAACCCATTATTGAACAAGAAGCTATTGCTTTTGGAGTCACACATGTGATGATGGAAGAAATCGATCAAATTAATATCCTGAATGCTTCCATAGCAGGAATGCATCGCAGTATTGACACCATGATATATACGCTTTCGCGAAAGCGTATACCACAACATATCCTTGTAGACGGAAATAGGTTTAAACCTTATCCAGACATTTCACATACCTGCGTGATCAAAGGTGACGGAAAATACTTGCCTATCGCAGCTGCTTCTATACTTGCAAAAACAGAAAGAGATCACTTTATGGAGCGTATCCATGAAGAGTATCCTATGTATAACTGGAAGAAAAATAAAGGATACCCTACCAAAGAACACCGAGAAGCCATCAGAGAATATGGCATTACCAAATACCATCGTAAAAGTTTTAGACTACTTCCAGAACAATACGAATTAGACTTTAAACTGAAAATAAATCGAAAGACTTCTTAAAAGTCCTTACTCTATTTTATTATTGTGAAAGCGTAAAAATTTTAATCAATAATCTAATGATCACAAAAATTGCAACGAGTACGAATAATACATTTTTAAAGGTCACTTTTGAATTAGATCCATTTGTCCACTGCGATACTTCTTCCCGTTCTTTTTGCTTCTTTTCTGACGCAACGTCTCTCTCATAA
>CALIAF010000007.1 GCA_938041335.1 uncultured Ulvibacter sp.
AGCTTGAGTTGAGACTTACAGAAGTAGGAGTGGGTGATGACCTTGCAAAGCTTCTTAATCTTAATCCTATTTATTTTGATTATAATAAATCTGACATAAGACCAGATGCGGCGTTAGAGCTTACAAAAGTGATATCGGCAATGAAGCAAGTGCCAGATATGGTAATAAGCGTAAGATCACATACAGATAGTAGAGGTAAGGATGACTATAACCTGTCACTTTCAGATAGAAGAGCAAAGTCTACAGTAGCATATATTATCTCTAGAGGTATCGATGCTAGTAGAATTTCTGGTCAAGGTTATGGTGAGACAGAGCTCGTAAATAACTGTGATAACAACTCAGACTGTACAGAGGAGCAACATCAATTAAATCGTCGTTCAGAATTTATTGTGATTACTCAGTAAAGATTTACATTTGCGCTTTCGCGAAAGCAAAATGAGTAGGCTCAGTAGTTCAACTGGATAGAATATCAGATTTCGGCTCTGACGGTTGGAGGTTCGAATCCTCTCTGGGTCACTTAGAGCGAAAAGTCTGCACAGAAATGTGCAGACTTTTTTTGTTTTCAAGAATGTCAAAAGCACGGCTTTTGTAAATGATTGGAAACAAAAAAAGTGCATCGCTTTTTTAGCGATGTGTACTTTTCATTGTAAAGCGAGAGCCACTGAGGATCTGTAATCCTTTTTGTAAAGCACGGCTTTTGTAAATGATTGAAAATAAAAAAAGTGCATCGCTTTTTTAGCGATGTGTACTTTTCCTTGTAATGCGAGAGCCACTGAGGATCTGTAATTCTTTTTTGTAAAGCCTCGCTTTTGTATCAGAATCTATTTCCGAAACAAAAAAAGCGCCTTCCAATTATGGAGGGCGCTTTTGTAAATGTATAAAGATTTAAGCGATTCCGTCCTGCGACGGAATGACTGTAATTTGAAGATTATCTTCTTCTATCATCTCTTCTTGGCGGACGACGATCTCCACGATCTTCTCTTGGCTTAGGTGGAACATATCCTTCTGGCTTGTCTAACAATGCCTTTCTAGATACTTTATCCTTGCGCGTACGCTTGTCTAGACCAAAGTATTTTACATCAAACACATCGCCCATGTTAACTACATCGCTTACGTTTTCTGTACGTTCCCAAGCAAGCTCAGATACGTGTAATAATACTTCGTTTCCTGGAGCTTCCATATATTCTACAACAGCACCAAAATCTAACATCTTGATTACTTTTACTTCATATACAGAACCTACTTCTGGCTTAAACGTGATAGAATCAATTTTCGCTAATACTGCGTCAATTCCTTCTTGTCCTGTTCCTAAGATCTCAACAATACCTTCTTCTGTTACTGGATCTTCGTTAATAACGATGGTTGTTCCAGTTTCTTTTTGAAGTTCTTGTATCACTTTTCCTCCCGGTCCAATTAATGCACCGATAAACTCATTAGGAATACGAACACCTACCATTTTAGGAGCGTATTCTTTCACGTCTTCTCTAGGAGTAGCAATCGTTGCAACTATTTTTTCTAGGATATGTAAACGACCATCTCTGGCTTGGTTTAATGCAGCAACAAGAATCTCGTAGCTTAATCCTTTTACTTTAATGTCCATCTGGCAAGCGGTAATACCGTCTGCTGTACCTGTAACTTTAAAGTCCATATCTCCTAAGTAATCTTCATCACCAAGAATATCTGTAAGTACTGCGTACTTTCCAGTAGCTGCATCAGAGATTAATCCCATTGCAATACCAGAAACTGGCTTGATCATTTGGATACCTGCATCCATCATTGCCATGGTTCCAGCACATACCGTTGCCATAGAAGAAGAACCGTTAGATTCTAATACTTCACTCACTACACGTACTGTGTAAGGACAATCATCTGGTACCATTCCTTTTAATCCACGTTGTGCAAGGTTACCGTGACCTACTTCTCTACGAGAAGTTCCACGTATAGGTCTTGCTTCACCTGTACAGAAAGGAGGGAAGTTATAGTGAAGGTAGAAGTTCTCTTCTCCTTCGTAAGATGGCATATCTATTTTGTTTGCATCTCTAGATGTTCCTAAAGTTACAGTAGCTAGTGCTTGAGTTTCCCCACGTGTAAACACAGCAGAACCGTGTACAGATGGTAAATAATCAATCTCACACCAGATGTCACGCACCTCGTCAGTCTTACGACCATCAAGACGTAACCCTTCGTTCACTGTTAGATCACGAACTGCCGCTTTTTCAGCTTTACGGTAATAGTCAGAAACTAAACCACCGTACTCTTCTAATTCTTCTTCAGAGAAAGATGCTTTTACTTCGTCTTTAATGGCAGCAAATGCTGCGGTGCGCTCTTGCTTAGTAGATCCAGCTTTTGCAACTGCATACACTTTATCATACGCCATATCGTGAACTCTTTTTACAAGTTCTTCGTTATCTGGCTCCTCTGCGTAGTCACGTACTTCTTTTCTTCCAAAAGCATCAGCTAAACGATGTTGTGCTTCAATTTGTACTTTAATAGCTTCGTGAGCAAATTTAATTGCTTCGATCATTTCCTCTTCGGAAATTTCATCCATTTCACCTTCAACCATCATCACAGAATCTGCAGAAGCTCCAATCATCATATCGATGTCAGATTCTGCGAGCTGTGCTCTAGTTGGGTTGATTACAAATTTGCCATCAATGCGTCCTACTCTTGCTTCAGAGATAGCACATTCAAATGGGAAATCTGATAATTGGATTGCTGCAGAAGCGGCAAGACCTGCCATTGCATCTGGCATCACGTCTTCGTCATGAGACATTAACTGAATCATTACTTGCGTTTCTGCACTGTAATTTTTCGGGAATAATGGACGTAGTACACGATCCACTAAACGCATGGTTAACACTTCTCCATCACTAGGTCTAGCTTCTCTTTTAAAGAAACCACCTGGGTAACGTCCTGCTGCTGCAAATTTCTCGCGGTAGTCAACTGTTAACGGTAAGAAAGGTAGATCTTTTTGCTCGTAGTTAGAAACTACGGTACAAAGCATCATACATTTTCCAGACTGAACCACTACCGATCCGTGTGCCTGTTTTGCTAATTTTCCAGTTTCGATAGAAATCTCTCTACCGTCCCCAAGGTCAATGACCTCTTTAAATACTTTAGGTATCATAAAACTTTAGTTTTACTCCCTCGAAAGAGGGAGACTTTTCTCTCTGTCACCAAGTGACAATGAAAAAAGACATTAATAATTGGTCATCAATTGGTTCTCAATTGAAGTGTTGTTGTGTTGTTGTGGAAACCTTTGCAGGTTTTTGACCAATGAAAAACTAAGGGTAGCCTTTTATGTATTTAATAAACTAAAAAACAAATGGGCTCTAAAAGAGCCCATTGTATTATATTACTTACGTAACTTAAGTTCAGCAACAATAGCTCTGTAACGTAATACGTCTTTTTTCATTAGATAATCTAATAATGAACGACGCTTACCTACTAGCTTTACTAGTGAACGTTCTGTGTTGTAATCTTTGTGATTTTTTTTAAGGTGTCCAGTAAGGTAGTCTATTCTATAAGTGAATAGAGCGATTTGTCCTTCTGCAGAACCTGTGTCTGTTGCAGATTTTCCGTGTTTCTTGAAAATGGCTGCTTTTTCTTTTGGGTCTAAATACATGCTAATATTATTGTAAATGATTTTTATGTATGGATTACGTGTTTCATAATCCGGCTGCAAAAATAATACTTTCTTTTGATATAGCGATTACTGAAGGGGCGAAATTTTCAGTTTACAGATTAAACAGATAATAGCAGTGTTATTATTTATAAATGCTTAAATTTAAAGTTATAACCAATAAATTTATTTTTATGAAAACCTCTCTCTCTCTCTCTCATTTTGCTGCTATTGTCGGGTAATCTTTTCGCTCAGTATGATAGCGTCTGTGTTACACAAGATTCTAATGCTCCAGATCCTGCTGGTGTTTATAGCTATGCAACAGATTCTGGAACACTAGCATTGTTTCCGCAACGATTATTTAGGATTCACTTTTGGGTTTTATTGGAGGATAATGATATCACTGATATGGATAACCCTAATTATACAGGTGTGACAGAAAATGATGTGTTAGAATCTATTGCCTTAATTAATCAAGCATTTAATCAATTTCAATTGTTTTTTAAATATGATGGAGTGTCTGTTATAAACGACAGCTCTCTAGCACTTTTAATAAATGAGGCTGGACAAACGGCTTCTTGTCAAATAGCTGATTGGCCTAATCATACACCTTATGGGCAAGCACTTAGTTATATTAACTCACAAGCGAATAATCCAGATGTGGTCAAGCCAGATATGTTTAATATGTATATAATGAAACAAGGTATATGCTTTGGTGGCGTAGCTTTTGGAAATAGAAAGCGTCAAATGGTTTCAAAAAATGGACTTACAAAACTTAATGTGGTTCATGAGATTGCTCATAGCCTTGGTTTAAGGCATACCCGTGGCGGAGAAGGAAATGATTATGATCCTGGTGAATGTGAACATGTTACACGGGACGAGACTTTATTAGAAGACCCTAATGACTCTCTGGTGCCGTATTTTAATGCTAGAACAAGAGGAGATTATGTCGTCGACACCGGAGCAATACCGGATTTTTACCCAAATACAGCACCTTATAATTATGACCCCGCTACTTGTTCATATATCGGTGATGCTACTGATTGTCAAGGATCTCAATATGTGATTTTCCCTGAAGATATGATGAATGCCATGGGAAATGCACATGATGGTGATTGTACACAAGCCATATTCACATTTGGACAAGGAATACGGATGCAAGAGACTATTACAGGCAGCAGTAATTTATCTGCAATGTTAGCTAGTGATTTGAGTCCTCTATATGAACCGTATAAAGGAATCTATTATAATTCTGGGGCCCCTTTACCACCTGAAGATAATCCGTTGTTTCAACCGGGATTTACCTATGAGTTTGTAAAGTGTGATGGGTATTATCCGCAACCGTCAGATTATTATGACACCTCATTTTATGTCAATTACTTAAATATTATCAGTAATTATGATGTTAATGAAACTAATTATAATGCTATTACGCATCCCAATCATTCGGCAATACGAATCTCTCAAGTAGGAAGTACGCCACGTAAATGTTATGATAATAATAACGCACTAGCCACAAAAGGAATGGTCACTCGCTTTAATGATGGTGTTTATAACTATAACACTACGGCAACAGAAAAGAATGCCAATGAAATTAACGACCCAAATCTGATAAATGATTTATCCCCAGGACTTTATATTATACGAAAGGATAAACCCGACGGGAGTATTGAAGAACAGCCTATTTTAAAAGAAAACAATGATGACTAAATTCAATTTGAGTTTAAGTATTTTATTGTTATTTCCTGTTTTTTGTTATACTAGTATAGCACAGTTTGGAGAGAATAATTTGATTACAGATATAGATAATTTAGTTGTTCCATACTCAATAAGTACTGCAGATATTGATGGCGATAATGATTTAGATGTGTTATTGTCATCTTCACACTTGTCTAATGGAGCGAATTGGAGTGAAAATATGTTTCCTTTAGAAGAAATAAATACATTATATATTATATCTGAAACATTTAATGGTTCTAGGTCTATTATTGGTGGTGATATTGACAATGATGGTGATATAGATGTACTCTCTACGTCTGGTGCAGATGATAAAATTGTATGGTTTAAAAACTTAGACGGTTTAGGTACTTCATGGCAAGAATTACTGGTGTTAAATTTTGAAGATGGGGTACTTGATGCAAGACTCTATGATATAGATAGTGATGGAGACCTCGATGTGGTATATATCTCTTTTTTTGAGGAAAAATTAGGATGGTTGGAGAACCTCGATGGGCTAGGTAATTTTAGCTCGGCAAATATAATATCTATCACGGCATTTGGAGGTTCGCAAGTAGCAGGTGGCGATATAGATGGCGATGGCGATATTGATTTGCTATCTGCTAACGGCGCAATCGATACGGTTGCCTGGCATGAAAATCTAGATGGTCAAGGTGCTTTTAGCCCTCCACAAAATATTTCGCAAAATAATGATGGTGTTATACAGGTACGTTTGGCAGATATGGATGGCGATAGTGACTTAGACGCTATTGCCTGCTCCATAAGTGATGATAAAATAGCTTGGTATGAAAATAGTAATGGGCAAGGTGGTTTTACTACGGAACATATAATTAATACTACCTCTAATGCACCAAGAGCTCTTTTTACAAGCGACCTTGATAATGATGGGGATATAGATATATTGTCTATGGCTCAAAATGAAGAGGCGCCATTAGGTATCTTATATTGGATAGAAAACCTAGATGGTCTAGGCAATTTTGGCTCACCAGTAATTATTAACGATGAGTTACATGCTATACGTAGTGTTCATGCTGCAGATCTAGACAATGATGGTGATAATGATGTTTTATACTCAGATATTGCCTTAAATACTTCTGGATGGCATGAAAACCTCACTATTTTAGGAGTGGATAAACAAGAGCTTGTAAATGTGACTATCTATCCTAATCCTGTTACATCTCTATTGCAAGTAACTGTGCAAAAACAAATAAAATCTCTTGAGGTATATACCATGTTTAATAAAAAATTAATGCAGATTGAAGGTGACTCAATAGCTGTAGCTTCTTTAGCTTCTGCAACCTATGTTCTTAAAGTCATTTTTGAAGATGGTAGTGAGGGGTATAAGAAGTTTATTAAAGAGTGATAATAGCCTACAACAATATTTTACCACATTGTTAAAGAAAAAAATCCTTTCTATTTTTATAATAGAAAGGATTTTTAAGCTTTAATATTTCCGAAGTTAATCTAAGCTGTTTTTTCTCTAAGTGGGCGATTAAGCACTAAATCTAAATATAAATTCACTTTGCGTTTCATGTCTCTACGGTGTGAGATAAAGTCTAAGAAGCCATGTTCTAAAACAAACTCTGCACTTTGAAATCCTTCTGGTAAATCTTTTCCTGTGGTGTCTCTTACTACACGTGGTCCTGCAAACCCAATTAAGGCGCCAGGTTCACTAATATTAATATCACCTAGCATCGCAAAAGAAGCTGTTGTTCCTCCAGTAGTAGGGTCTGTACATAAGGATACATAAGGAATACCGGCATCTGCTAGTTGCGCTAATTTTGCACTTGTTTTTGCCAGTTGCATAAGTGATAATGCTGCTTCCATCATTCTGGCTCCACCAGATTTACTGATTAATAAAAAAGGAATCTTCTTTTTTAATGCGTGGTCTGCAGCTCGAGCAATTTTTTCTCCCACAACACTACCCATAGAACCTCCAATAAAACTGAAATCCATACAAGCGATCACAAGATTGGCTCCATTAGATTTACCAACAGCGGTTCTAACAGCATCTTTTAATCCTGTCTTCTTCTGAGCAGCGAGCAGTCTTTCAGAATATTTTTTAGTGTCCACAAACTTTAATGGATCTTTTGAAGTTAGATCTTTATCAAGTTCTTTGTACTTGTTGTTGTCAAAAAGTATTTCAAAATACTCGTTACTACCTACACGCACGTGGTATCCATCTTCTGGACTCACATAAAAGTTTTTTTCTAACTGCTCTGCATCTACTACTTTACCAGTAGGAGACTTATACCATAAGCCTTTAGGTACATCTTTTTTGTCTTCTGTTGCTGTTTGTATTCCTTTTTTAGTTCTTTTAAACCAAGCCATATCTTCTTCGTTTAGTTTAACCTCAATATTATTTGGCATGAGGTTATGGTTATAATGTATTTACGTTATTAAGATCCTCAAAGGCTCTTTTTAAACGGGTTTTAAATGTTAGTTCTCCTTCACGAAGCCATTTGCGTGGATCGTAATATTTTTTGTTAGGAATATCTGCTCCATCTGGATTCCCTATTTGCGACATTATATAGTCTTTTTTAGTAAGTACATAATCGCGAACACCTTCTGTAAATGCGTATTGCAAGTCTGTGTCAATGTTCATTTTTATCACTCCGTAACCTATCGCTTCTCTAATTTCTTCTAGTGTAGAACCACTTCCACCGTGAAATACAAAATCTATAGGATTGTGTCCTGTGTTGTATTTTTTCTGAACATACTCTTGAGAATTCTGCAAAATCTTAGGCGTTAGTTTTACATTTCCTGGTCTGTACACCCCATGTACATTTCCGAAGGCAGCGGCAATGGTAAACTGATCACTTACTTTCATCAATTCTTCATAGGCATAGGCAACTTCTTCTGGTTGCGTGTATAGTTTTGAGACATCTACATCACTATTGTCAACACCATCTTCTTCACCACCTGTAATACCAAGTTCGATCTCGAGGGTCATACCTATTTTGCTCATTCGGGCAAGGTATGTTTTGCAGATTTCTATATTTTCTTCGATAGGCTCTTCACTTAAATCAATCATGTGAGAGCTATATAAAGGCTTACCGTGTGTTGCGTAAAACTTTTCTCCAGCATCTAATAATCCGTCAATCCAAGGTAATAGTTTTTTAGCGCAATGGTCTGTGTGCAATATAACGGTTGCGCCATAGAGCGCAGCCATTTGATGCACATGCATAGCTCCAGAAACACCGCCGGCTATTGCTGCTTTTTGGTTTTCGTTAGAAAGCCCTTTTCCAGCAAAGAAAAGGCAGCCTCCATTTGAGAATTGAATATTTACTGGGGCGTTTAAATCTGCCGCAGTTTCTATTACAGCATTTACAGTACTCGTGCTAGTGACATTAACAGCTGGCATTGCAAATGCTTTCTGTTTTGCATATTGATGTATGGCTTGAATTTCTTTGCCCGTAGCTACTCCTGGTTGGATATTATGACTCATTGTTGGTGTTAATTTTATAATGCAAAAATATCAAATTTAATTTAGTCCCGATAGTTATCGGTACATCAATTCGATAATATTAATTGTTCTTGTCGGTTTAATTTTTTAAGCTATGCTTTTAGATTTTTTATCGATATCGGTCTTAAAACGGATAATTGATACCAATATTTAATACAGACTCCTTGAGTGAAAAGTTTTTTAACCATCGTTCTCCTTTTGGTAGCGCAGGATCGTGCGTTTTAAATCCAAGATCGAGTCTAAAAACAAAGAACCCAAAGTCATAACGTACTCCCGTCCCGGTAGCTACGGCAAGTTCTCTAAAATCTTTAATTCCATCAAAACGAAATTCTTCTGTATCGATATCATCGTATAGATTCCATATGTTTCCTGCATCAATAAAAAACACTCCTTTAAATGCACCAAGTACTGTAAATCTATATTCTGCGTTTAATGCTACTTTAAAATTGGCTTCATTAAAATCTAGAATACTACCGCTACTACCTGGTCCTAAATCGTAAGGTCGCCATCCTCTGTTGTCGTTTGCTCCACCCGCAAAATAACTTCTGGTAAACGGTATGCTGTTACTGTTGCCATATGGGAGTGCCGCACCTACAAATGCTCTGGATGCAAGTACACTTCCATTAGCAAGTTCCCAATGCTTCGTGTATTCAGATTCTACTTTGCCATATTGAGAGTATGCTACTCCAAAAACTTCTGTCTGACCGTTTTCATTTGTACTTATATTCGCGCCATTAGAAAGAAGTGAAATAAGCCCACCAGCGCTTTCGAGCTTTACTCTAATACGCGAGAAACTTTTGTCAAAAAGGTTGGATCTTGTATCCTTAATAAAAGTAAAGCTAGAGGCAAAAATTAAGTTGTTTTCAGACAATCGTTCTTGACGTTGTCTAATACTAGATACTTCGCTGTAAAGGGCATCTGTTATGGCAATGTTGTCAAGCTCTCGATTAATCACACCATTAGTAAAAAAGTCTGCTTCATTAAAAGTACTCCCATTCTCTGGTAAAATTAATTGTGGGTCAATTCCATTATCTATGAAATTATAATTCACCTCTTGGGCAATCTCGTTTAATCTGTTAAAAGAACTACGGTAAACATTAAAGTAGTTAGAAGCATTTAAATTTCGTACAAACTGAACATTAAACAAATCAAAAGCGTATTTTTTTGCTTTGGCTGGCTTCCAGCTATAATTATAGATTCCATTTAAAGTCTGTCTATCTAGCCCTATGTTTTCTTGCGTACTAAAACCTACACTCATATTTGTGCTAGGTGACATGTATTTTGGGATAATTTGAGCGGTTTTAATTGGCGAAAGAATACGAGGAAAAGACAATTTTACATCCCCTCCAAACTCAAAAATATTAAAAAATCGCGTGTTGTCTGCCACATCATTAGAAGATCCAACACTACCACGAGTACTTATTTCTAAGGTTTCTGCACCTCTAAAAATATTTCTAATAAACATGCTTCCGCTGCCTCCAATACCTATTTGTTGGATAGTAGAGGTGTAGGCGTCAAATTCTGCGCCTAAAGTGTACTTTTCTCTTGGTGTTAAAAGGACGGTGGCAATTAACCCGTTTCCGGTGGTATCTTGTTTGTCTTCTTGATAACTAATGTTGGGGTATTTAAATATTTTAAGGTCGCTAATTTGGTTGTAGGTTAGTGTGCGATCAATGTCTCTAAAAATAGCATTGGGTTGTATGGAAATTGCATCTGTAATCGCATTAGGCCTAAACTTTAGATCTTCATAACTATAAACTTCATATCCATTAAAGCGCGCTGAATCCTGGAAGACTTTTTTATTTCTATTGGCAAAGGTGTAATCTGTAACAATACGTACTTTATTTACCGTGAAAATTTCAAATGGAACCGTCCGTGTGCTATCGCCTTCTTCAATCTTTCTATTTGGGATAATATATTTCATATTAGCCTTATGTGCAGTTTTTACTGTGTCTCCTTCAAAGGTGATGTAGTCTTGGTCAAAATGATAGACACCGGAGTTTCTAAACTCAATAGTTAATCGGTCTCTTTCATTGTTAAAATCGTTAGCATTATACTGTACCCCCTTTTTTATAAACGATTGTGATTTGGTTAATCTATATAAAGAATCTATCACGGGAGACGCTATATCCGTTATTATAGAATCTACAATGTATGGTTTTAATCGTGTTACGTCATACACCACAGAAGCTCTTTTTTCTTTTTTCTCATCTGGGACCTTCTTCGCTTTTACTCGGGTGTTAAAATACCCAAAACTAGAGTAGTATAATCTAAGACGTTCAAGTGATTTATTCGTTTTCGCTTCGGAAATAATCGAGGGGGCATCACCGGTCTTTTTCAACCAATTATTAAACCCAACTTTACTACTATCAAGTTTGATTACTTGCTTTTCTGATAAGAAATTTACTAGCTTTTTTTTTCTATTGGGTTTACGTTCCAGCCACTCATGAAAAGTAGAATCTGGGTTGGGCTCTGCGATATTATAGATGTGAAGTCCCAATGGAAAATTTGTAAATAAAACCTTAGGATTAGGTTTTTGAGCCAACTGGCTGATCACTCCAAATTCTGTAACGGGTGCTCCATCTACATTTACAATATTTGCTGTGAGAAGAAATTTACTATCAGGAACACGTTTTACTGCATTACATCCATAAAGAAATAGTGCGGTTAATAGAATTAATGATATTTTTGTGAGGTGTGAACGCAATACGGTTTGTGTACTTAAATTTACCAAATCAAGTATGGTACAAGCAAAAATAAGCTAATTTTGATAAGTAAAAGTCAAATAAAATTAATTACAAGTCTTTCTAGAAAAAAGTACCGTGACCAACATGGGTTTTTTGTAGCAGAAGGGCCTAAAGTTATTGATGAGTTTATTGCAGAAGGAGTTGCGTTACAGCTTCATTTTTCTACTGAAATATCCAACATTGAATCATCAGGTATTGACCAGATTACTCATCAAGAGTTAAAAAAGATAAGCAATCTTACCAATCCAAATACATCTCTTGCCGTATTCAAGTTTCCGAAGCAAAAAATTGTTGCAGAAAATGGAGTGCGCTTGGTTCTTGATGGAATTCAAGATCCAGGAAATCTAGGAACCATTATCAGACTTTGCGACTGGTTTGGGATATCTCAAATAATATGTTCTAAAGATACTGTAGATTGCTACAATCCAAAAGTGGTTCAAGCGACCATGGGTTCTCTTGCTAGAATAGCAATTTCCTATGTTGATATTAAAGATGTACTAGGCGAAACGGATACCCCTATCTACGGTGGCGTTCTTGGAGGTCAGTCACTATATGCAGAAAAAATGGCAACAGATTGTTATCTCGTGGTAGGTAATGAAGGGAATGGTATTTCTGAAGAAATAATGGCATTACTTACTCATAAAGTAACGATACCGCAATATGGGGTGTCTCAAAAAACAGAAAGTCTTAATGTAGCAACTGCTACCGCAATATTGCTAAGTGAGGCCATGCGACCTACTGAAAAGTGAAATTGACAAATACACCTCTAGATCCCATTTTAGAAATATTACCCGTGTAAGCACTATTTGGGTCATCATCTCTAACAAGCTCATCGCTTGTTGCAAATACGCCGCGAATGGATGGTGTAAATTTAAAGTAGAAAAGATAAAAGTCAATACCAAACCCTACTTCAAAATAGGTGGCGTATTTTTTCATTCTAAACTGACCTTCACCATTATCTTCTGGATTATCTTGATTACTACCCAGATTTAAGGAGGATGATAGACCGCCAACAACAAATGGTTTAAAATTATTGATTCTCTTTGTAGAAAATTTCACTAATAATGGAACGTGCACATAGGTAGATTGTAGCTCTCTATTTCGATCGTTTTCTTCTATAAATTCTCGATAAACAAGATTTCTTTGTGTGAAATATAAGCCTGGTTCTAAGCGAATATTAATGTAATTATTTACACGTAGATCACCTATAAGCCCTACATTAAAACCTCCTGTGCTATTAACAACAACGTCAGTTTCTTGGCCAAAATCACGCTCATAATCAAAATTAAAATCGTAGGTATTAAAACCTAGAAAATAACCCCAAGTGAGCAGTTTTTTATCAAATGTCTCTATGTTCTTGACGCGTTCTTTGCTAAACAACTGGGCGTTTGCAGACTGAGCGCAAATAATCAAAGCTAAAATGAGTAAAAACCTTTTCATCCGTATAAAAAATTTGTGAAATAAGTAGTAGGAAACCGAAGGTTCACAAGCTCCTTATTTTTGATATTAATGTGTGAGTAATACCCAAATATATATCTTCAGTTAATTTGCAACTTGTTAATGGGCATTTCATAATTATTTAGTAGCCGAATAAATTGTCGCTACTCCAAGAGTTTGCGGTTTATGTTGCACTTCTATAAACCCGATTTTTTGTAAAATATTGTTAAGCCTTTCGCCAAAAGGAAAAACAGATGCGCTCTCACTTAAATAGCGATACGCCACTTTGTCTTTTGAGAACAATTTTCCTATTAATGGTAAGATTGCTTTTGAGTACACACCATAGCCTTGTTTAAATGGAAACTTAGTAGGTACGGAGGTTTCGAGAATGACAAAGATGCCGCCTGGGCTTAACACTCGTAAGATTTCAGAAAGTCCTTTTTCTAAATTCTGAAAGTTTCTAATACCAAATGAAACGGTTATGGCTTCAAAGCTATTATCGTCAAAGGGTAGTGCTTCACTATCTCCTTTTATAAATTCTATTTGTTTTTCTAGCGGTGTATTTACCACTTTTTTTCTGGCCATAGATAGCATTCCCTCAGATAAATCAAGGCCTACTATTTTTGTTTTTGGTAAACGAGCTGCAAACTGTAATGCCAAATCTCCTGTTCCAGTGGCAATATCCAAGTAAGAGTTTGGTCTTTTAGCCGTAATCATATCAATTACTTTTTTACGCCATTTTTGATCTATACCCATAGATATAACGCGATTAAGACCATCGTAGTTGGTAGAAATGTTGTCAAACATCTCTTCTACTTGTTCTTTTTTTGATCCTTCGTGATCTTTATAGGGTTTTATGGAAGCGTCTTTTTTCATGGCAGCTGCAAAATTACATACTTTTTATAGATTTAAGTAATGCAAACAGCATCGTTTGTACTTTTTAAGTTGAAAAATTAAAAAGGACAATAGGTATTTGTACCTTTGTCCCCATATATCGTAATAAACGTTTATGAAGATTATCATTGCTGGAGCGGGTGAAGTAGGGTTTCACCTTGCAAAGTTGCTTTCTTTTGAGTCCCAGGATATTACATTAATAGATTCTAAAAGATCTTGTCTTGCCAATGCTGAGGCACACCTTGATATACGTGTAATTAAGGGTGATGCAACGTCAATTGCCGTTTTACGAGATGCTAAAATAGACCAAACAGATCTTGTTATTGCTGTAACATCATCAGAGACTACAAATATTACTGTATGTGTGTTGTCTAAGCAACTAGGCGCAAAACGTACTGTGGCTCGAATTTCTAATACAGAATTTTTAGACCATAAGGAAGAAGTAGGTTTTACGCGTTTTGGTATTGATGAGCTCATCTCACCAGAGTCACTGGCTGCAAACGAAATTGAATTGCTGCTGAATCAAAGTGCATTTAACGATACCTATGAGTTTGAGAATGGCGCATTAACTATGATAGGTTTAAGTCTATCACGGACTGCAGATTTTGTTGGAAAAACAGTACATGAGGCTGCTCATATTTTTCCGCACCTTGAGTTTATGCCGATTGCTATACAGCGATATGCAACCCAGAATACCATTATACCTAGAGGGGATACTGTTTTTAAAGAAGGAGATCAAGTCTACTTTATGACTACTAAAACGGGGGTGAATGAGATCTATAAGCTGACCGGGAAAGTACGCGAAGAGATTAAGAATGTGATGATTCTTGGTGGAAGTAAAATAGGATATCAAACCGCAAATGGGCTTTGTAAGAATAGCTTTAATGTAAAGTTGATAGAAAGTAATGCGGAAAAAGCTTTTGAGCTTGCAGATGATATTCCTAGCTGTCTAGTGATTCATGGCGATGGCAGAAATGTAGAGCTGCTTAAAGAAGAATCTATACATGAGATGGATGCCTTTATTTCTGTGACAGGAAATAGTGAAACCAATATTATGTCATGCTTAGTCGCAAAATCTAAAGGGGTGAAAAAAGCCATAGCCCTGGTTGAAAATATGGATTATTTTCAGCTTTCTCATTCTATTGGGATTGATACCTTGATAAACAAGAAATTACTCGCGGCAAATAATATATTCAGATACATCCGAAAAGGAGAAGTTGTTGCAATGACAAAGCTCAACAATATGAATGCAGAGTTGTTAGAGTTTGAAGTGAAAGAAAACACCAAGGTCTGTAATAAAGTGATTAAAGATATTGACATTCCTAGATCAGCAATAATAGGTGGCGTAGTGCGTGATGACAAAGGGTTTATCCCTTTAGGTGATTTTAAGATTGCCTCAGGAGACCGTATCGTGGTTTGCTGCTTGCCACAATCTATAAGTAAGGTGGAAAAACTATTTGTATAATGCGTCCCTCTATCCTAACCCTTAATTACCGGATTATTATTCACATTATGGGACTGCTATTTGCGGTCAATGGTGGGTTTATGTTACTTGCTACCACAGTTAGTTTTGTATATCAAGATGGAGTAGGTGTGCAGTTATTGTTAGCGGCAATAGTGACTATGGTATTAGGTGGTATTACGATGCTTCTTTCAAAAAATCATCGAAAAGAGATCCAGAAAAGAGAAGGGTATATTATTGTCACTTTTGGTTGGATCTTTATGACCTTAGCAGGAACGTTGCCTTACCTTTTTACGGGAGCAATAGAAGGTTTTACAAATATCTTCTTTGAAACCATGAGTGGTTATACAACCACAGGAGCGAGTGTGGTTACAGATATTGAGAGTTTGCCCAAAGGAATTCTTTTTTGGCGGAGTATTACGCACTGGATAGGTGGGATGGGTATTATTGTACTTGCCATTGCCATTTTACCACTTTTAGGAATAGGAGGGATGCAACTTTTTGCTGCCGAAGCTCCAGGGCCAGGTGGAGATAAATTGCACCCTAGAATTACCGATACCGCAAAACGACTTTGGTTAATCTATGTAGGCTATACCGTTGCAGAAACTGTTTTGTTGCAGGTTGCGGGAATGTCCTTTTTTGATGCGATTAACCATTCGTTAAGTACCATAAGCACTGGAGGCTTCTCTACAAAAAATAATAGTGTCGCCTATTGGAATGATACCCCGCTCATACAATACATTATTATGTTTTTTATGTTTTTAGCTGGGACAAATTTTGTCTTGAGTTATTTTGCATTTAAACGAAATTTTTCAAGAATATTTAAGGACGAAGAGTTTAGACTGTATGTATATTTTATTGCTGGGCTCACCATAGTCGCATCACTTCTCATTTATTTTTATGCAGACGTCACCGCTTCTACTGTTTCGCATCCTTTTGTGTTTGGAAAGTTAGAAAGTGCCTTTAGACATGGCCTTTTTCAAGTGCTTGCGATTATTACTACAACTGGTTTTGTTTCTGCAGATTATACGATTTGGGCACCATTTTTAACCGTATTTTTCTTTGGACTAATGTTTCTTGGAGGTTCTTCGGGTTCTACTTCTGGGGGGATTAAGATCGTACGTCATTTAATAATGATAAAAAATGGGATTCTCGAATTTAAGAGAACCCTTCACCCCAATGCCATATTACCAGTTCGCTATAATAATCGAGCCGTACAGGCGCCAATTGTGTATAATATACTTGGCTTTTTTATTCTGTATTTGCTTTCGTTTATAGTAGGAGTACTCGTTTTTTCTTGGCTAGGCCTAGACTTTAAAACGGCACTTGGAGGTGCTGCCTCTAGTTTAGGTAATGTAGGTCCTGCTCTGGGAGATTTAGGTCCGGTTTCAAATTATGGACACCTGCCGGCATTGGCAAAATGGTGGTCTTGCTTTTTAATGTTAATAGGAAGATTAGAATTGTTTACCGTACTGATCCTTTTTACGCCATTTTTCTGGCGAAACAGATAATTTTTTAGTGAATGGTGAATAGTAAACGGTCAATAGATAAAGCAGAACCGGTTTTTGATACATAGGTCACTAAACGACCTTCACCTTTTTTGCAAGCTCTTTAGCCCTGGCAGTAACTTCTTCTACAGAAGCATTTAGCGTGTTATAAGTAACTACGACACCCATCCTTCTGTAGGGTCTCGAACTTGGTTTCCCAAAGAGTCTAAAGTCGCATTGCTTCTCGCTAGCGATCGCTTCAATTCCCTCAAAAGTTGGATTGTTTGATGTTTCCGAAGCAAGGATTACGGCACTCGCGCCCACTCTTTCTAGCGTTATTTCTGAAATTTTAAAGCCTAAAACTGCTCTTAAATGTAATTCAAATTCGTTAAAGTTTTGCGTATGAGCAAGGGTTACCATCCCAGTGTCATGGGGTCTTGGCGATAATTCGGAAAAATAAACACCATCATCTCCTACAAAAAATTCTACTCCCCATAATCCAGCGCCACCTAGAGCTGCTGTTACTTTATCTGCCATCTCTTGTGCCTCTTTTAAATGTGCATCGTGCATTGCCGCAGGTTGCCAGCTTTCTTGATAGTCACCGCGTTCTTGTCTGTGCCCTATGGGAGGGCAAAACAAAGTTGAGGCATCACGTTGCGTTACGGTGAGTAAGGTGATTTCATAATTAAAGTGTACAAATTCTTCTACGATCACTTCGGCAACATCACCACGCGATCCTTCTTGAGAGTAGGTCCAAGCTTTGTGGATATCTGCTTCTGTTTTAATGGTGCTCTGTCCTTTTCCGCTAGAAGACATAAGAGGTTTTACAACACAAGGCATGCCTACTAAGGCAACAGCTTCTTTTAGGCCGGCCGCAGAAGTTGCATACCTATAGTTGGCCGTTTTTAGTCCCAATTCTTTAGCTGCAAGATCACGAATGGCCTTTCTATTCATGGTATAGTTGGCTGCTTTTGCAGATGGTATAACGGTGTATCCTTGCTTTTCATACTCGTAAAAACGTTCTGTTCTAATGGCTTCTATTTCTGGTACAATATAATCAGGTTGGTGTTTAGCTACGAGCGCATCTAAAGCCTCACCATCGAGCATATTGATTACAGCAAACTCATGAGCTACTTGCATAGCTGGTGCATTTGCATAGCTATCTACTGCAATTACATATTGTCCTAAACGTTGTGCAGCGATCACAAATTCTTTCCCTAATTCGCCAGATCCTAATAGGAGTATTTTAGCCATGTTTTGTTTTTTATGACTACGAAAATACGAGTAATGTGCGGTATTATAAAAAATGGATGTAAAATTTAAAAACCTATAGTTTTAATGGGGTAGAAGTGAGGGTAGGGTTGTTGGGTGCTGATGAGAAAATTATGAGATGGATGAGTGCTAATGGTTAGGTTTTAAAGGTGTTAACATGTATATTTAGCCTTAAGTAACTAACAACTAATTTAATCTAACTAATTATGAAAAAAATTATTTTAGTATTGACGATAGGATTATTGTTTTCCTGTCAAAAAGAAAAACAAATAGAGTTTTCTGCAGATTCGAAGGCGGCATTCTCTCAGAGCTATAATTGTATCTATGATGATCCTGACAGAATTAATGTGGAAACCTTCATTTTAAGCTATATTCCACAAAATAATGGTCAATATTGTGATGAAGGTTTTGGGATTGAGTGTCTTGCATTAGAAATAATGCGTAAATCTGGTCAAGAAGTGTATTCGCAAAATGTGCCATACGAAAACGCAAGAGTTTCTACTAGTTCTATTTATAGTTCAGAGATTTTCTCTTTTTATGCACAAGATATTATGGATACAAGTAATTTTGGAACTACATTGGCACCAGTAGATTCTAATATACTATATCAAGAAGTTGTTTGTTTAATTCAAACCGAAATAGATTCTAAGCCAAGCCCAATTAATCCCTTGCAATTTTACTATTTTGATATAACTAACCTCAATATTGATCAAGGTCTTGGTGATCAGGGCTTTGTCTCTTTTTATTGTAATTATGATATTTTGTTACAAACTGCATTAAATTAGCCTTACAATGGACCCTAACCCAAGTAATGGGTCTATTTTACACCTTGATCTTCCAGTGGCTATGGATGATGCAAAAGTAACTATCTATAATACTCTTGGTAGCGTAGTATTTACAACAAGTATTAACGGAAACCGTACGAGTTTAGAAACGAATCTTTCTGCTGGTGCCTACTTAGTAGAAGTTACTGGAGCAAATATGTCTAATACGTTGATGCTAACTGTAAAGTAAGCTATCAAAAACTAAACTATTTAAAAGCGCCTTCCTATTTGGGGAGGCGTTTTTTTTTGTTTCGGAAATAGTAAAGGGTGAAGCTTGTTTTTAAATTTTACTATTAATCCTTTTATTATAGTAAATTAGTGATTCACAATTTGAACTCAGATTAACTCGTTCTTATAAAATCAAAGCAATAGTATGACAACTAAATTTTTTACCATTTTTTTAATTCTTTTTTGTTCGCTATATTCCTTCTCACAAGAACAAAATGTTGGGGCTCTTTATATAGAAAATGGAACATTATTATTTGTGAATAGTGAAAGCCCATTCACGATTGAGTTAATAGGAGAAGTTGATTTAGAGCAATTTCCATTATTGGGAGTAAATGATAATAGTTTTCAAGTAATACAGAATACGGTAGCCACAAACGGGAAAGATGAAAAATCAATTCTCGTTGAATATCGAAATTGGGAAATGGATCATATTAATCAAATGCTACCAGAAAAAGTAGTCTCACAATCTGAATTTATTACCTCTAAAAATGAGATACTGTCTTTTTGGTATTATACAAATCCAGTGCTAAAAGATGCTCCGGCAGATATTACACCTTATAAAATGAGTCTATTTTTAGATTGGAGAAAAGACAATATGGTGTTTAGAATTGTACATCCGTCTTTTAGTGCAGACATAGACAAAAGCAAAAAATTACTGCTAGATTTTAAAAAAGGAATACGGTATTATTCAAATAAAATTGACCTAGATAGATTGAGTGAGAATATTGCTAAAGGGCAAAATTTTTATGTTGAATAACTAAGCTAAGAAAATGTAAAAAGGTTTAGAATAAATAATGTTATTTTAATATTTTTTACAAACTCGACTTATTGAAAAAAAAAATAATAAACGAAATTTGTAAAAATCAGCTCGTGCCCGACCGAAAGGCTATCGCCTTTCTTGATCCGCACTGCTCATATACATACCGTTGGCAATAATACCGCAAACAGTTTGTTAAAATCCACCCTCAATCAATTCTTATTTGTATATTTGCAATATAAAAGCAAATTTTAATTTAAGATGAAAATTCAAGAATTCAGTTTTGGGAACTTTAAATCGTTCAAGGATATTCAAACCTTGAATCTTTCAGCAGCAAAGATAAAATCAAAAAAAGAAGAAATTGATATAAATAATGTAATTGAAGGGGAAAACAATGAAAACATTTCATTTCTCAAATCAAAGGCAATTTATGGTGCGAATGCAAGTGGAAAAAGTAATGTCATTAAAGCGTTTGTTTCATTCATCCGAATTGTAAGAACTTCTGTTAAAGATGAACAAGTTTTAGACTATACTGAATCGTTCAGATTATCAACTGAAACGGAAAGCGAACCTACCTTTTATCAAATTATCTTTTGGCATAAAAAAATTAAGTATCGCTATGGTTTTGAAGCTGATGATGAAAATATCACTGCAGAATGGCTGTATGGAAAACCTAATGATAGAGAACTTCCTTTTTTTATAAGAGATAATCAAGAGATTATTGAACTAGATAAAACAAATTTTAGTGAAGGAAACAAATTAATGAGTTTACTGGATGATGATTCAGATGAAAATGAAATTTTCAGAAATAACTCACTATTTCTATCTACACTTGCAACGTTCGGATTTGGCAAATTATCAAAGCAACTGATTGATAGTTTTGCTTCAATTTTTGTTATTAGTGGGTTGGGTCACCAAGGTATGTATAGATATGCTGGTGATTCCTTAAATGATAAGAAAAAGAAGAAATATATTCTTGATTTTCTTAAATATGGAGATATTGGAATTGAAGATGTAAATGCTATTGAAATTTCATCTGATGATTTACCAGAAGATGTTGACGAGGACATCCGCAAAGACTTTGATAAGAAAAAAAGGAAACTACTAATTTCAACTAGAAAGAAGTTTGATAAAAATCTAGTTTCCAATGAAACAGAATCATTTCCTTTTGGTGACCACGAATCAGAAGGTACTCAAAAGCTATTTGAATTAAGTCCATTCATATATGAAGCACTTAAAAACAAAAAACCTATCATCATTGATGAGTTTGATGCTCGTTTCCATCCTTTATTAACAAAAAGAATTTTAGAGTTATTTAATTCAAATAAAAATAGTGGTTCTCAACTTATTTTCACCACTCACGACACGAACTTGTTGTCATCTGACTTATTAAGAAGAGACCAAATTGAGTTTGTAGAAAAAGACAAATATGGAGCTAGTCATCTATATTCTTTGGTCAAATTCAAAGGAATTAGGAACACAGCTTCATTCGAGAAAGATTATATCCAAGGAAAATATGGTGCGATTCCATTTTTAGGAGATTTCAGTAAACTAATTAATACTGAAGAAGATGCCTAAAAAAACAAAAGCAATAAAGAAGACAGACGTAAGAGCTCAAAAACCTTGGCTTAAAAAAGTTGATGCTTCTTTATATAAAATAGAAGTAGAAGAAACTAATAAGACCATTTTAATAGTAGGAGAAGGACAAACCGAAAAATTGTATTTTGAATCTTTCCCTGTACTAACACTTACTGTTGAAGCAGTTGACTTAAAAGGACAAAGCAAATTAAAGCTAATTGAGTCAACTACTTCAATAATTGAAAACAGTGAAACAAAATACGATGAAGTTTGGTGCGTCTTTGATATGGACGTTAAACAAGGTGATAAAGAATTTTCTGATTTTGATAACGCTATTACCAAAGGAAAAGCATTAGGCTATAACATTGCATACTCAAATGACTCTTTTGAATTGTGGTTTTATTTACATTTCAATTATACTGAACAACAACATCACAGAACTTTCTATTATAAGTTTCTTGGTAAGAGTTGGGATTTAAACTATGAGAAAGATGGCAAAGCTTATAGATTTTGTCAAACAATCTATTCTAAATTAGAAAATGACAAAAATGCTTCGCAAAAAGATGCAATTGAACGAGCTGAAAAACTTTATAAAAAACAATCTCACTTACCTTATCATCAACAAAATCCAGTTTCATTAGTCTATGAATTAGTGAATTATCTTAATGCCAACAAACGAAAATAAGTACTATTGCCAACACCGTATAAGATAAATAAAACCCTACAAGAATTCCTACAAAAAAAGGAGCTATAAACTCCAGGCTTCTACTCACAAAAAAAAGGTTCGCAGCAATTGCGAACCTTTTTTAATATATTTAAGTTGCTATTAAACCAACACGTCCTTAATCTGTTTCATGGCTTGTTTGATATCTTCTTCTGCTGCAGCATAAGATATACGTATACAATCTGGATCTCCAAAAGCTTCACCCGTTACGGTAGCCACATTTGCGTGTTCTAATAAATAGAGGCTAAAGTCTGATGCGTTATTAATAGGGGTTCCGTTTAGCACTTTTCCGAAGTAAAACGATATGTCTGGGAACACATAGAACGCGCCTTCTGGCACATTGGTTTTAAACCCTGGAATATCTGCTAGTAACTCTAAAATCATCGTGCGACGCTCCTTAAAAGCGTCTACCATATATTGTATCTTACTTGGTGGGTTGTTAAGCGCCGTCACTGTAGCTTTTTGTCCTATACAGTTAGCCCCGCTAGTTACTTGGCCTTGCATTTTGTTACACGCACGAGCAATCCACTCTGGTGCGCCTATAAAGCCTATACGCCATCCCGTCATCGCGTATGCTTTAGAGACACCGTTTACGGTTACCGTCTGGTCATACATATCTGCAAACTGCGCCATAGAGGCATGGGCTTCGGTAAAATTAATATGTTCGTAGATCTCGTCA
Organism: uncultured Ulvibacter sp.; assembly: GCA_938041335.1. GTDB lineage: Bacteria > Bacteroidota > Bacteroidia > Flavobacteriales > Flavobacteriaceae > Patiriisocius. The sequence goes on from CALIAF010000007.1 coordinate 22,915, forward strand.
CTAATCACAATAATTTGCGGGTACTTTACCAGTACATCTGCTAAAGCACGTAATTCTGCTTTGCTATACACAGAGCCACTTGGATTGCAAGGAGAGCTGTATATAATCATTTTTGTTTTTGGGGTAATCGCAGCTTCAAGTTCTGCTGCTGTTACCTTAAAATCGTTGTTTATAGATGTGGTGATCTCAACAGGTACGCCTCCAGCTACTTTTGCAATATCACTATAGCTTACCCAGTAAGGAGCAGGTAATAACACTTCGTCACCTTCATTTAATAAAACCTGAGCAAGATTGTAAAGCGATTGCTTAGCACCTGTAGATACTACAATCTGGCTTGGTGTATAGGTAAGGTTATTGTCACGTTTAAATTTTGTAATAATCGCTTCTTTAAGATCTGCATAACCATCTACAGGAGTATAGGCGTGAAAGTTATCATTTACTGCTTTTATGGCAGCGTCTTTTACAAAATCGGGCACGTTAAAGTCTGGTTCTCCTAGACTTAAGCCAATAATGTTTTTACCTTCTGCTCTTAATTCTCTTGCTTTTGCAGCCATGGCTAGGGTAGCAGAGGTAGCCATGTTATTTACTCTGTTAGAAAGTCTATTATTCATCGTGTACTAGGCAGTTAGTGCAGGGTTCATTCCCATTTGCTTTAAGTGTTTAAAGTGGGCAACGAGCGCTTTACGGGTGGTTTTATATTCGTTATATGGCAAGTTAAATTCTTTCGCGGTACTTTTTACAATTTCTGAAATTTTAGTGTAATGTACGTGGCTTATGTTTGGGAAAATATGGTGCTCCACTTGATGATTAAGACCACCTGTAAACCAGTTCATAAATCTACTTTTAGTCGCAAAGTTAACAGTGGTAAATAATTGATGGATTGCCCACGTATTTTTCATAGTACCAGACTCTGCTGGTAATGGCATAGCCGCATCTCCTACCACATGTGCCAGTTGAAAAATAATACTCAAGATCATTCCAGCAACATAATGCATAATGAAAAAACCTATTAATATCTGCCACCAAGCGATGCTGAAAAACAATAATGGGATTACGATCCAGATAGAAAAGTAAATCATTTTTGTGATGACTAAAGTCAACCACTGCGTAGATGGTTTTGGCATTTTACCAAAAGCTAATTTTTGTTTTAAAAAACGATATGACTGCGTAAAATCTGTAGTGAGTACCCAATTAAAGGTTAATAAGCCATAAAAAAGTACGCCATAAATATGCTGAAATTTATGAAAACGGTGCCAATCTGCATGTTTGCTAAACCTTAAAATACGTCCAGCCTCTAGGTCTTCATCGTGCCCGTGTATGTTTGTATACGTGTGGTGAAGCACATTGTGCTGTACTTGCCAGTTATATACATTACCTGCAAGTATGTACATGCTACCACCCATTATTTTGTTTATCCAACCTTTAGAAGAATACGCTCCGTGGTTGGCATCATGCATAACATTCATACCTACACCGGCCATACCAACTCCCATCGTTAAGGCACATAAAAGATTTGCCCACCAAGGCAGATCTGTAAATAACAATAAAAAATAAGGGCCTAAATACAAGGCAAACATGGCAATGGTTTTAGCGTATAATTGCCAGTTACCATTTCTAGATAATTCGTTCTCTTTAAAATAAGAGTTCACACGTTTGTTTAGTGTTCTAAAAAAAGCGGGAGATCCGCCACGAGCGAAAGTGAGTGTTTTATGTTTCAAGATAGGGATAGTTTAAACATGAATACTAACTATTACAGAACTGCAAAAATAAGCATCTATTGCCGAATGCGATTGTTAATCTAGGTTAAAATTACAAAAGAAATTCTACTTTTGCCATTCACAACTGTTATGGATATACTAAACACCTATTTTCCCGATCTCTCAGAAACACAAAAAGCCCAATTTAAGCAGCTGGAGACGCTGTATAAAGATTGGAATTTAAAGATCAATGTAGTATCAAGAAAAGATATTGATGAGATTTATATACGTCACGTATTGCACTCCTTAGGTATTGCAAAAGTAATGGAGTTCTTGCCAGGGTCTTCTGTTATGGATGTGGGTACTGGTGGTGGGTTTCCTGGGGTTCCATTGGCGATTCTTTTTCCTGAAACGCAATTTCATTTGGTAGATAGCATTGGTAAAAAAATAAAAGTGGTAGAAGAAGTTGTGGCGGGTCTAGGCTTGACAAACGTAAAAGTGACAAACGCTAGAGCAGAAAGTATTGATGCCCAATATGATTTTATTGTAAGTAGGGCAGTGGCACAGATGGAAACCTTTGTGAGGTGGGTGCGACATAACGTGAAGAAAAAAAGTGTACATCCCTTAAAAAACGGAATCCTGTATCTTAAAGGAGGGGATCTCACAGAAGAATTGGCAGCATACCCTAAAGCCACCATTTACCCGTTGCCAGCCTATTTTAAAGAAGACTTTTTTGAAACGAAGACAGTAGTGCATTTGCCTTTAAAGTTTAAGGGGTAACCAATTGTTTCTCTCCTCGGAAATACTATTTTAATTCATTTTCTCAAATGTAGTTGCTCGTACCCCTTATTTAATGTCTGACACTGATTGGGGTGATGTTTATGGCGTAAACACAAATGAGGCACAAGATCAATCTGTACCTGCGGGTGTTTTTAATTGTAGCGTAAACAGAATCTATGCGATTTTTGAAAGCGGAAATGAATCACCTGGACAAGACTCTGTTCTATATTCGTATAATGTTGGTGAGATTTTCCGCACGCTTTCAACTGTTTCAAATCCAGAACACATCTGGGAAAAACGATTAGTTGCGTATGAATTAGCGGATTAAATAATGCCATTGCATTGTGTCGCAAACCAATAACGAAACAAAAACCTTATGGTCTTTTAAGATTATAGGGTTTTTTAATTTTCACATCGCTATCTTTAAGCTCTTAACATTTCCGAAGCTTGAAAGAAACTAAAACCTCATTTTCTATAAAAGACTGGAACGAAGACGACCGTCCTCGAGAGAAATTAATGGCGCAAAGTAAAGCGGCATTAACAGATGCAGAGCTGGTTGCCATTTTAATAGGCAGTGGCAATAGAGAAGAGAGCGCCGTGGCATTGAGCCAGCGCATACTGGCTTCTGCAAATAACAATCTAGATAACTTAGGGAAGTGCTCTGTAAAAGAGTTGATGCAATTTAAAGGGATTGGTGAGGCAAAAGCAATTTCTATTGTAGCCGCATTAGAACTGGGTAGAAGAAGAAAAGAAAGTGGCCCTACACAGTTAAAGAAGATCACCTCAAGTCAGTCTGTTTTTTACTTAATGCAGCCCATTTTAGGAGATTTACCTCACGAAGAGTTTTGGGTTATTTATGTGAATAATTCTAACAAAGTATTGCGTAAACTACAGTTAAGTAAAGGCGGAATCACAGGCACACTAGTAGATGTGCGATTAGCATTTAAGAGCGCATTAGAACTAGGAGCCGTTGCTATCATTCTAATACATAACCATCCTAGTGGTACACTTAAACCAAGTACAGCAGATAAAAATCTCACCCATAAGATTAAAACTGCAGGGCAAAGTCTGGACGTAAAAGTGCTCGATCATATCATTATCACTGAAGATTCTTATTTTAGTTTTGCAGACGAGGGCTTACTATAAAAACACTGCATTAAAGCAATCACTATTTTTAAAAGTATTTAATATTTTAAATTAATGCATTGCCTTACTTTGCCAGAACTACTATCTTTGAGTACCGCTTCTTAAATTAAGTGACTCCTAACGTATATGCTATTAGTCTTTGTCCAGCAAATCTCACCACGCGTATCTTATGTCTTTAAACATATTTGCACCAGAATTTTAGGCGTTGAGGTTTCATTTACCACTTCTATTGATGTTTTTATAAGTCATCAAGGCCCTAAAATTTCTTATGGATCCTTGCCATTAGGGAATGAAATGTTTTTTCAAAGTCAGGGGCTTCTAGAACAAAATGGAGTAGAATATCAAGATATTACTGTAAAACCTTGGGAAGAAACTATTGGTTTTTTTGCGGCGAGTGCTAAGAGCACATTGCCGTTTGATATTTTTGCAGCGAGTTTCTATCTATTAAGTAGGTATGAAGAATATCTTCCACATGTAAAAGACGAGCTTGGTCGATACCCTAGCAAAGAGAGTTTAGCCTTTAAAAATCAATTTTTAAAATATCCCGTGATAGATATTTGGGCCCAAAAACTAAAAGCGGTTTTTCTTGCTTCTTTTCCCGATATGCTATTTCAGGAAAAAGAACACAGAACCCATTTTTTTATACAAGCAGAACAACCTTTTAAGTATAGAACAAGAGGGTTTTTAAGAAATCTTTTTAGTTATTCAATGGATTTACTTGCTGGAAAATTTAAGGCATTGCTTAATAGAACTCGGGTTATTTTAGGAACACGAAAAGATCCCTATGATTGGTTTAAATATTTAATAAAAATTTCTAGAAAATCGAATTACACACTTTCTTTTTTCTTTTTACTAGGCGAATCTAGAGACTATTTAGACGGTGTTACGACCTATAAAAATAAATTTAGAAGCATCATTAAATATGTGGCAGATTATACAGAAGTAGGGCTTGTGTTATCAGTGCGTGCTCAAAAAGATGTAGTACAGTTAAAAGAAGAGAAATGGCATTTAGAAGAAATTATTTTGCAAAACGTAAAAAGTGCTTATAATGCAGACCATGTGGTAGATTTACCCCATACCTACAGAGCATTAGTAGAAATGGAAATTGAACAAGATTTTACAATGTGCTACTCCAATAAACCTGGGTTTAGGGCAAGTACCTGCACTCCCTTTTTGTTTTATGATTTGGATTTTGAAATAAAAACTCCTTTAATCATCGCACCCATTGCCGGAGTATCTTCTGCATTTACTCAATTTGATCAAGAAAAATCTAAAAAGTTACTTTTGGGTTTAATGAATGAGGTGAAAAATGTGAATGGTCATTTTGTTTTGGGACTGAGTAATACTTGCTTTGGAAACGATAAAGACTCCACATTCTGGCGCTCCATTTTAAAAGAAATTTAATAATGAAAAACCCTAAAATCACCGACGTCTTTTTTGATTTAGATCACACCCTGTGGGACTTTGATAAAAACTCTGCCCTTGCTTTTGAAAGAGTTTTTGAAAAAAATAATATCGCGCTGCCTTTAGCAGATTTTTTGAAAGCATATGAGCCTATAAACTTTGCCTATTGGGCAGAATTTAGAGAAGAACGAGTAACAAAACAACAATTGAGAAGAGGAAGACTAGTAGACTCTTTTAAAAAACACAACGTAGTATTCGATATAGACGTAATAGACAAATTATCTGAGGACTACATAGAAGAACTTCCGGGCAATAATCACCTCTTACCTGGAGCCCTAGAGATTTTAGAATACTTAAATGAGAAGTATACATTGCATATTATCACAAATGGCTTTCATGAAGTACAGCAAATAAAATTGGACAAAAGCGGAATCAAATCTTTTTTTAATACCGTAACAAGCTCAGAAGAAGTTGGAGTTAAAAAACCAAACCCAAAGGTGTTTCATGCTGCTCTAAATAAGGCAGGTGTAAAAGCTGTAAACGCATTAATGATAGGGGATACCTATGGAGCAGATATTGTAGGTGCCATTGGTGTAAACATGGAGGTTATATTTTATAATTACCGAAACGATGTTATCACTTCTCAAATTAATCATGTAGACCACCTTATAGAGATTAAGAATTTACTATAATATTAACTTCGCTTTTTGCGTTCTTATACAAATCCCCTGGTATGAAATTATTAACCTACGTATTCTTTAGTGCGATTATAGTGTCGCTTTTTGGCTGTGTAAAAGACACAGACTTTGATCAAGTGGACGATATCTTGTTTACACCAGAAATAGAGCTTGATCTTATCTATTTTAATCTGGACGCGGGCGAATTTTTTGATACGACTACAAATACGCCTAGATTTACGGTTAGAGATACTACTGCATTAGAGTTTTTAGATTCTAACGACATTACGGGGAGTATTCAGAAAATTGAATTCTTATTTGATTTTAATAACGCTATTCCAAGAACTTTTGAAGTTGATTTTGAATTTCTCAGAAATAACAATAGTGCGACATACAATACAGGTACTGTGATTGCAGCAGGCACAGATGGCGCTACAATACAAACGCTGTTTATTGACGAAGTGGAAGGAGAAGAATTAAATGATATTGAACGGGCATCAAAAGTTGTGGTAAGTGTTACCATACCAGAAGCAGACGCAGCGTTAACAGGTACTCTTGAGCTACAATCTAAAGCAACATATTATATAGAATATTAATATGATACGATGGATACTAACATACGGTGTAGCAGCACTTGCTACTTTTTCTTGTTTTTCACAAAATAAGCAACTTTTATATGGGCTGGAGAACATCCCACAATCGTTAATGCTTAACCCAGGCGGGGAGATAGATGCGCAAAAACATTTTGGGATTCCTTTGTTTTCAGGAATACACCTAAACGCTGGGTCATCTGGTGTAACTGTTTATGATATTTTTGGCGATGATGGTGGTGATATCAATACCAAAATAAGAGATAAAATTTCGGAATTAGACGACAAGGATTTTTTTACCCTCACAGAACAATTAGAAATAGTGAATTTTGGGTGGCGCTCACTTGAAGGCACTTACTTTTCAGCAGGATGGTACCAAGAGGCAGATTTTATAGCCTATTTTCCAAAAGACTTAGCGGTATTGGCTTCCGAAGGAAATAGAGACTATATTAATGTGCCATTTGATATTGGGCAAGTTAGTGCTAGGGGAGATGCTACTTCTGTTTTTCATTTTGGGATGAATAAGCAACTCAATAGAAGGCTCACTATTGGAGCTCGGGCAAAACTATATTCTAGCGTCATTAGTTTGAGCAGTACAAATAATACGGGAACATTTACAACGGTGCCATCAGAGAATGGACTTAATGTATATGAACATAGATTGCAAAACGTAGATGTTGCATTTCAAAGTTCTGGTTTGGCATCACTCACTGAGTTAAGTGGAAATAGAGCGGGGATCACTTCAAAAATTATTGGTCGTTCTCTTTTTAGCGGAAACTACGGTTTAGGCGTAGATTTTGGCTTTACGTATCAGTTAACAGATAAAGTGCGTCTGTCTGGAAGCGCACTAGACATAGGAGCGATTTTTCATACTACAGACACAGAAACCTATCGAGTAAGAGGTGATTACACCTTGAACGGAATTGAACTCATCTTTCCGCCTATAGAAGAAGGTGAGTTTACCTTGCCCTATTATAACGACTTAGAAGACGAAATAGAGCAGGTAGTTAAAATTGATACGATATCAAAATCATATGTACAGACAAGACCGCTAAAAATAAATGCCCAGCTCTCGTATAACTTCGGAAAATTTATTGGTGGAGCAGCTTGTGACTGTCTAGAAAAAGGGCGCATTCGTAGAGTGAACGAAACAGGACTACACCTTTTTGCAATTGCCCGTCCAAAAGGACCACAGACAGCAGCCACATTTTTTTATAGAAGACGTTTTGGTTCTAATTTTTCACTAAAAGGCACGTATACGGTAGACTCGTATAGTGCCGATAATATTGGTGCGGCCATGGCCATGGATATTGGAAAATTTAACTTTTATATAGCAGCAGATAACCTACTCCGGCTTGATAATTTAGCCAAGGCAAATAGCGTATCTTTACAGCTAGGTTTAAATTTAAAATGGGATCAAGAATGAAGAATATAGTTTTAGCTGCTTGTATGAGTATAGCAGGTATTTGCACTGGTCAGGATACTATTGGAGCATATAATTTTATAGAAGTTCCAGATAGATTTGAGTTTGTTTCAGGAGATAATCCTTATCAAATGTCTGAAATGATGGTGTACTATCTTGAGAAAAAAGGATTGAAAGCTTATAGACAGATTGATAGCCCTAATGCCCCTAAATGTGATGCATTATATGCAGATATGCTAAGAAGTCCTAGTGTTTTAAACTCTAGATTGACTTTTGTGCTAAAAGATTGTAATGATCGTATTGTGTTTCAAAGTAAAGAAGGGAAGTCAAAAGTAAAATCGTACGCAAAGGCATACCCTGACGCTTTACGAATGGCTTTTAAAACATTTGTAAAAAGCGATATTAAAATTTCGGAAGTAAGCAAAACTCCAGCTCAAACCCCTATAGCAGAGAAGGTTGCGATAAGCGAACCAAAGGTCGTTAAAAAAGTAGAAGAGATTAAAGAAACGCCTCAGCCTAAAGTAATTGAAAAAGGTACAAGTCCCGTAATAAATAAAATACCAGAATCTTCTTTCTCTAATTATAAACTAAAGGAGAATACGTACTTACTTAAAAAAGTCACTTCTGGGTTCACACTTTTTTTAGTACAAGAAGGAAGTGAAAATTTTATAAAAGTGGGAGAACTAAAAGTGGCAGAAGATGCGTCTTTTGTTATGGTAGATATTTATGGTGAAAACAAACCTGGATATTTTAATGAAAAACAAAACCTTGTCATTCAACTCGCGAGTGGGAGTGAATTAGTCTACACAAAAGAACCTTAGAAAGAATACTTATCTTTCCATAAATCTTTTAAATAGGATTTTAGTTGCCCTTCTTTTGCATTATTTCCTGGTTCATAGAAAGACGTGCCAGTAATTTCTTCTGGTAAAAACTCGTGAGGTACAAAGTTACCTTCATAGTTGTGCGCATAGGCATAGGCTTTTCCATAGCCTAATTCTTTCATTAATTTTGTAGGTGCATTTCTAATTGATAATGGCACAGATAAATCGCCCGTTTGCTTTACTAATTGTTGCGCTTTATTAATAGCCATATATGACGCGTTGCTTTTTGGAGAAGTTGCTAGATAAATCGTACACTGGCTCAGGATAATTCTAGATTCAGGATGTCCTATTACATTTACAGATTGAAAAGTAGTATTTGCTAGTAGTAGTGCATTAGGGTTTGCCAGTCCTATATCTTCAGAAGCGAGTATCAATAGTCTTCTTGCAATAAACTTAACATCTTCGCCCCCTTCTATCATGCGAGCGAGCCAATAGACTGCAGCATTTGGATCACTCCCTCTTATAGATTTAATAAATGCAGAGATGATGTCATAATGCTGCTCTCCAGTTTTATCATAAAGCACCGTGTTTTTTTGAACTTTAGCTAATACCATATCATTAGTTACCGTCACCTTATCTGTTCCTTCAGACATAATGACTAGCTCTAACATGTTGAGTAACTTTCTAGCATCACCCCCAGAGAGTCTTAACAAGGCCTCTGTTTCTTCTAGCGTAATTTCTTTTTTACTAAGAATAGTGTCAGTAACTAAAGCGCGTTCTAGAAGTTGATTAAGATCGTCTTTAGAAAATGATTTCAATATATACACTTGACATCTTGACAAAAGTGCAGGTATTACCTCAAAGCTTGGGTTCTCTGTGGTTGCGCCTATAAGTGTAACCCAGCCTTTTTCTACAGCACCTAACAGCGAGTCCTGTTGCGATTTACTAAATCTATGTATCTCATCAATAAATAGAATTGGGTTTTTTGTAGTGAAAAGCCCATCGCTTTGTTTCGCTTTTGCGATCACTTCTCTTACAGCAGCGACTCCACTATCTATGGCACTCAAAGCGTAAAATGGCCTATCTGATGTTTCGGCTATAATCGAGGCTAAGGTGGTCTTGCCTGTCCCGGGAGGGCCCCAGAAAATCATAGAAGAAAAGACACCTGTTTTTATTTGAGATGCAAGCGATCCATCTTCGCCAACTAGGTGTTGTTGGCTTAGATATTCATCTAGTGTTTTTGGACGGATACGTTCTGCTAATGGTGTGCTCACTTTGTAAAATTACGATTTATGAATCAGAGCTAGGCTGACATTTTATCATAAATTTCATTTTGGGCTTATTTTTGACTAACGGACTATATGCAAAACCAAAATCCATTAGTTTTTACACCATCGGTACTATTGTATCCTATTCTTTTTGTGATGGGTATGTGGTTGGTTTTTTGGGTAGAGATACGCTTTCATCTTGATGTAAATCATTGGGGAGTCTTCCCAAGAACGTTCACTGGATTAAGAGGTGTTTTATGCTCACCTTTTATTCATAGCAATATGGAGCATTTATTTAATAATACCATACCTATGTTTGTGTTGTCTATCGCCTTGTTTTATTTTTATCAAAAGGATCGGTGGAGAATACTAGTATTAGGAGTGTTATTAACGGGAATACTCACTTGGTTAATAGCACGACCGGCATACCATATAGGTATGAGTGGTGTCATCTATATGCTCACCGCCTTTTTGTTTTTTAAGGGAGTTCTTAGTCGGCAATACCAGCTCACTGCCGTGGCATTAGTTGTGGTGTTTTTATATGGTGGTTTAGTGTGGTATGTGTTTCCGGGTGGTGACCCTCGTATTTCTTGGGAGGGACATTTATCTGGTTTTGTAGTGGGTTTTGTTTTGTCTTTTTTATTTAGAGAGAACCCAGTGGAGAATAAAAAGTATAGGTGGGAAGAGCCAGACTTTAATCCAGAAGATGATCCGTTTTTAAGACAGTTTGATGACTCCGGAAATTTTATAGATCCATTACCTCCTCAAGAGATTGAAGATGACGCCCTTTCTAAAAATCAATCAGAACAAGTGTCAAATACTGAAAATTTCGGCACAAGAACAATACGATATATTTATAAAGTAAAAGGTAAAGATCAAGAGTCTATTGATTAGACATTCTTTGTCTAACTACTTCATAGAGCATGGCACCACAAGCCACCGAAACGTTAAGAGAGTTAATTTCACCTAATACGGGTAGCGACGCCTTTTGATCTACTAATTGTAATACAGATCTAGATACACCGCGGCCTTCAGAACCCATTACAATAGCTAATGGCTCCGTCAATGTCAAATCATATACAGTTTTTTCAGACTTCTCTGTTGCAGCGATTGTAGTCACTCCAGATCCTTGAAGGTAAAAAATAGCGTCTTTAATATGATCCACTTTTACTATAGGGATGTTAAAAATTGCACCTGCCGAAGTTTTTACAGCATCACCAGATACGGGAGCGCCTCCTTTTTTCTGGACAATTACAGCATGAACGCCAGTGCATTCTGCAGTTCTTAATATCGCCCCAAAATTACGTACATCACTTATTTGGTCTAAAATTAAAAATAGTGGCTTGGTCTCTTTTTCAAGTGTGCTTTCTACGATGGTTTCAAGATCGTGAAAGGTAATAGGGGAGATAAGAGCAACAATGCCCTGGTGGTTCCCTTTTGTTAGTTTATATAGTTTTTCTTCTGGAACCTGAGAGATAGATACATTCTGTTTCTCTAGATCAGCAATTAACTGCTCTATTTTAGGGTTGTTTATATCCTTTTGGACATAGACCTTGTCAAAAACTATTTCTGCCGCTAGGGCTTCTTTAACTGGATAAATTCCAAAAACGGTATGCTCTCTTTTGCTCATAAAAAAACCGCCACTTCATAAGTGAAGTAGCGGTTGCAAAATTAGTGAATTTTTATTTGCTTATTGCGCTAAAGGCCACTCATAAAAATAGGCGTGTCTTTCAAAAGCTAAAAAGTCTTCGAACACTCCTGGATCATCAACAACATTTGTGTCTGTGTCTACGCTTCTACCTCTAAAGAATACGCTACCCGTTTCAAGATCTGTAACTGGCACATTTAATGCAGCTGCAACATCCTCTTTAGTGAAAACTAATTCTGTTGGGAATGAAGCAATTGTTGCAATCAATGCATCTGTTGCTAATGGTGCAGCTTCATCACTATCAAAACCTACATAAATTTTATGATCAATAATATTAGGGTCTTGCGTGTCATAAACGATACGTATTTGGTTTCCATCGTCTTCTGCAACTATTGAAAAACCCCAAAAGTTGTTTCCTACAATGTCTTCTAAATCCTCGTTGCTATCTTGAATAGAAACATAAGGGTAATTAGTCAAGTCGTTAAATATTTCATCTCCAAAAGATGCCTCATCATCTGCACAACCAGTAAAAAACGTTGCTGTGATAGATGCTACAATAAATATGCTTAAAAATCTTCTCATAATGTTGTTTTTTAAAAGTCTAAATTAAATGAAGTTCCTTCTGCCCACCAAATCTTAACTCCAACTGAGGCCTTTTGAACCGCATCTGGGTTATTGTTATTGTTGATGTAATTAGATGGATATAACATAGAGTTAGTGAATGTTCCAGGGTCTGGTGCAATAGAGGGTGCCATATCTGAAGGAAAACTAGTTCTTCTAAAGTTATTGTACACTTCAATCCCGTTACCCCAAGCTGCCTTGTAATATTCAGAAATAATAACATCTAACTTACCACTAGTACTTGCAGCGTCATATGCTACACCTACACTAGTTATATATGCGGCGATGTCTGCTGCTGTTGGCTCGTTAGCTGCTCCACCTGCTCCACCTTGAAAGGTAGTTACTTTAGCCATTGATGCTGTTACACCTGCTATCAAAGCGTTTCTTGCTGCTCCAGCATTGTTGTTTAGCATTAAATGAGCTTCTGCAATTAAAAATCTTGTAAAGGCGTGTGACATTATTGGAGATATACCTGCGCCTGCAGCTCCCATATTAGCATTTGTAGCACCTGTACTACCATCGTTATATTGACCGCCAGCTGGGTATAAACCTTGCACTGTGATATCTGGAAAATCTGATGCTACAGATGGACCTGCATCACCGTGATCTCTGCCTTCAAATCCATTACCCGCCGCTGGAGGATAGGCATATGGATCTGCTCCATCTTGCTGGTAGAAGTAGTAGTTAAACCTTGGGTCACCATCCATTCTTGATAACATGGCGTTAGATAAATAGGTTCCTGCACCACCTACGTAATTAGCTTGAAATGAAGGATGTCTGCTTTCTGGTTCTGCAGATGCAGACCAATTAAATTCAAAATCACCAGAGTTGTCAGAAATAAAATTCCCTCCGTTGATTACAGCATTAGCTTCACTCGCCGCATTTGCATTGTTTAATCTAGAAGAAACCGCAAGTTTAAGTAACAAGGAGTTCGCCAAAGCGCTCCATTGATCCATATCTCCATCAAAGTATAAATCACTTGCTAATGGACGACTGTTAGGTGCATTAACTAGATTAGTAGCACTAAGTAATAATTCTCTAGCCGCAGCATAAACAGATTCTCCGCTATCTCTAGCTGGGTCAAAGTTATCACTACCTTGTAGTGCTTCAGAGTAAGGGATGTCACCAAAGGTGTCTACCAACGTTACTAATGTGTAAGCTTCTAATATTTGTGCTGCTGCAATATGATTTTTAGCATTTACATCTGGTGTCGCTAATTCATCTGCAATTTGCTTCAGTTGCTTCGTTTCATTTAATAGGTTAGCATATGCTCTTGTCCAAGTCGCGTCAAATGAACCGGCATCATATTGGCTGGCATAAAATGGTGAGTTACGCATTAATTCCATTCTAGAAACTGTTGCTTCAAGAGATTGTATGCCTTCAAAAAAACTTGCTAATGCAATCTGATTTGAATTAAAAAGGAATTCAAGATTCGCATCACTTGCAGTTAATTGATTCGGATCTTCTGTAAGATCTGTTTCTATTGTTTCACAAGAAACAACAGCGAAGAGTGTTGCTATAATAGCTACACTTTTCAATATGTTCATATATTTTGTCATAATTCGATTATTTATTGTGATTAAAATGATGCTTTTACATTAAATCCTATCCTTCTAGATGATGGACTTGTTCCACCTTCAATACCAGCACCGTTACTGTTAACACCTGTTCCAATTGAATTAGGGTCAAGATTTAAACCATCTGGAGTATTGATTGCATTGTAAAATAAGTTCTCACCTACTAGCGATAAAGACATTTTTCCAAATGGAGTTTTATCTAAAGCCTTGTCTGTAAAAGTATATGTTAACGCTAATTCCTGTAATCTAATAGTAGTACCATCGTAGATACCAATTTCATCTGCTCCATTGTTGTATTCATTAAAGAATGCATCTCCGGCAGATATAAGAACGTCGTTCTCTGTACCAGTAATCGTGTTAAAACCAGGTAATACATATCCAACATTTTGCAGGTTATCTGTATCTGTAGTTAATCCTCTTCCTAGCAGGCTACGAGCCGTAGAAGAATAGATGATACCTCCTTGACGATACTGCAAGTTTCCAGTTAAAGATAAAGTCTTATACTGTATTGCTGTAAAGAAAGAACCCACCCAGTCTGGATTAGGATCACCTAAAATTTCTGCGTCAGTTGCGATTTCATATTGCCTTCCGTTGGTCAATAACTGACCTGCGTCATTTCTTGCCACTACAGAACCCAAAATGATTCCTACTGGTTGCCCTTCAATTAAGTAATTACCTAAGTCACCTCCTGCATTCGTATATCTAAACGAATCAACATCTAAATCTGTAACTTCAGAGTCTGTCTTCGTCCAGTTACCACCTATGTCCCAAGAAAAATTATTTGTTTCGATGGCAGTGATATTCATCTCTAGTTCAATACCGTTTGATTCAAACTCATTAACATTTTGAGGACTATTTGTATAACCAGTAGATGGATCTAACAATCTGTCAAAAATTAAATCTGTAGTTTTCTTCGTGTAGTAACTAGCATCAAAACTCACTCTGTTTCTAAATAATTTAGCTTCAATACCAAATTCTATTTCATTAACTAATGCTGGTCCTAATGCTGCATTCGCTAAATTATTACTCACAGAATCTGTATTTATAACATCACCATTTCCAGTGACAAAGGCATTTGATGTAGAATTTAGTAATTGTGTGTTAGGGTATCTACTACCGCCTGGGATATCAAAAATAGCAGAACTACCATAACCAGCCCTAAGTTTTAGGTATGATAATGCGTCACTCTTTAATCCTTCAAAGGCACTAGTTGGAATAAAAGATAAACCAAGTCCTGGATAAAATTGTGAGTTGTCTGTATAATTAGAAGTCCAGTCGTTTCTAGCTGAAGCAGTTAAATAAAGAAATCTATCTACGTCAAACGTAAGTTGAGAAAAGACTCCTGGTCTGTTAATAGCATACTCATTTGAGCCTGCTACTGTCGCAGCAAAAAATCCGTGTTGATCGCGGCCAAATACGGTTTGTTCTGTACTAGAAGCAAATTCTAACGTTTCTTCATTTCTAAAAACATCGGCTCCACCATTTATTCCAAATCCAAAGTAGTCATCACTAAAGCGTGTTTCATAGTTTAAAATAAGTGTATGGTTGGTAAAAACTTGTCTTCTTGTAGAAGTGGTTAAACCACCAGTTATATTATTTGCATCTGTACTACCTCTATTGATAAAAGTTCTTCTTTGCTCAATACTTGTATCTAAACCGTATCTGTATGTAGCAGAAAAATTATCGCTTATTGCATAAGTAGCAGAAATCTGTCCATATGTTCGGTCTACCTCTTCATCAATACTAGAGTTATTTACATACCAGTATGGATTTGAAGCTCCCACGCCGTTTTGAAAGTTGATCTCTCTACCATCAATAGGGTGTTGTGAAGGAAAACCTGCAAGGTCAATACTTCTAGGTGTATTCAATAAGCCAGTAAAAATGGCTCCTGTAAAAGGAGAGGTAAAGTCTGTGTTAGAATAATTTAAGGTTGTTGAAACAGAAAGTTTATTCGATAGATTGGCATTTCCACCTAAAGATATCGAGTTTCTGCTAAGGTTGTTTCCTGGTAAAAATCCTTCGTCATCAAGATTACCATAAGAGACGTTGTAACCTACATTTTCAGACCCTCCATTAACAGCTACGTTAATGTTTTTTACGATTCCAGTTTTGAAGAAATTTTCTTGTGATTTGTAATTCTTATAGTCCACTCTTGAATCTGCCTGATCAGGAAAACCATCAACAAAAACAGGGCTATTAAGTGCATAAGGATGACTCGTTTGTCCTGCAGAATCAATGTTTCCGCTATCAGTTCTACCAAAAGTAGCTCCCCAGTTTCCGAAAAAGTTATAATAGGCATCATAATACCCTTGTCCTCTTTGGTTCGTGAAGTCTGGAAGTGATGCGATTTCATTTACAAATGTGGAAGCGGTTACCGTTACTTCCGTTTTTTTGTTTCTATTACCACCTTGCTTTCCGGCTTTTGTTGTAATAACAATCACACCATTTCGTCCGTCAGAACCATAAAGTGTTGCTGCATTTAAACCTCTAAGTACATTTACACTTTCTATATTATTAGGGTCTATATCTAGAGATCTACTAGTACCAGAGAAACCAGTACCATTAGTTTGAGAGTTAAAACGAACTCCATCTACAATATATAGCGGTTGGTTATCTCCTGTTGTAGATATACCTCTAATATTAATACTAGATCCGGCTCCAGAAAGACCACTTGCGTTAATTACATTAACCCCAGCAGCTTTACCACGTAAGATTTTAGTGATATCACCTGTAGCTCTATTTTCTAAATCATCTGAACTTAGCGCCGTTACAGCGTATCCAAGTGCTTTTTTCTCTTTTTTAATACCTAAGGCTGTAACAATAACCTCGTCAAGTACAGCTGCATCTTCAGCAAGTACAATAGTCATAGTGTTTGTCGCAGCAGTGACCTGTTTTTCTTGTGGAACAAATCCAACATAGCTAAATATTATAGTTTGACCTACGGAAGTTTTAACGGAATAGTTTCCGTCAAAGTCAGATTGCGTACCTGTAGATGTGCCTTTTACTAGGATGTTAACACCTGGCAATGGAAGTCCACCGTTATCTTGTACATTACCTGTTATTGTTTTTTCTTGAGCTAATCCTACTGAAGCAGATAGCATAAAGAATATTCCAATAACATAAAAGAAAATTGTTTTCATATTATTTTTTGATTATTAATTTCACACAAAAATGCTAATAAATTGTTAAAGAAACAATTTTGAAATCATAAATTATCTATTCTACCATACTAGGTTATTTCAGAAACGAAAAAAAGACCATCCGAAGACAGTCTTTTTTTTAAAAATTTAAATGTTACTCTTATTGGTTAATAGGAGTAGGCGTAAATAAACCAGGGAAACTTGCTGGTGCATTTGGATTTGTATCAGATTCTATTTGAGGATATAAGAAACGTTGTGGTAATTGATTACCCGTTTTCACTCTAACACCTAAAGCATTCCCCGTTCTTGATAAATCATGGAACGTTGATGGTGAAGGATAAATAGTAATATATTTCTCTTCTAGAATATGCATTAAAAGTTGGTTGCCTGCAGCAGCAGATGCTGGAAAACTTCCACCATATTCTGTAGCTAGTTGCGCACGAACCGCATTTAAAGCATTTCTAGCAGGACCATCTCCTGTAGTTCTAAATGCAGCTTCTGCAGCGATTAATCTAGTTTCATGCCAAGAAATGATTGGTAAAGACGCGTCAACTGCGAATATTCCTCCTTCAGCTAGATTGTAATCACCAGCCGTGTCGTAATAGAATGCATAACGCTCCGCTTCTCCTGGTGTCGCTAATTGCCTAGATACTGGACCACTAGGGTCAACAAGATCCTCTAGATATGAATCTAAAGGAGTTGTATTCTCAGGACGTGCTAATACGGCGAAATTCCAAAATAAATTTTGAGCTCCATTTGCATCTGCATGAACCGTGTTCCATCCGCCATTTGGAGATGAAATCCCAGCATTTGCCGCTGACAAAGCCATTGGGTAATTTTTGGTATTTAAATAGTACCTCGCTTTTAAAGAATTAGCAACTTGTCCAAGACTTGAAGTACTAATAGTACCACCGCTTGAATCTGAAATGTATTGGTTTGCACTTGCAGCATTTGCAATCACTTCCGATAACAATTCTTGTACGTGGGTAAAAACCATTGCTTGGCTATCATAGGTTGGTGCGTCAGAAGCTCCTGCAGCTTCTGAATCTGGCACATCACCAAATGAAGTAGCTAGTTCTCCTAGTTGAAATGCCTCTAATAGCGTAGCATAACCTAGACCATCAACATCTCCTTCAACCGTCGCTTGTTCTTTTGCTAAACGCGCTTGTGTGATACCTTCTACGTATAAATTACTCCATAGTTGATCAAAATCGTCAGGAGCATAGGTATACTGTTCGTATCCTATCCATTGTGCATCAATTCCAGTAATATAATTTGCATTAATACCACCATATCTTGCCGCGTCGCTTTCTGCTAAATAAGCAGAAACAATTTCAGCTTGATTAATTAAATCTAAAGTGGATGCTGTACCCACCGTATTTGGATTGTCCTCTAAATTAGGACCACTTAGTATTTGCGTACACGAGGTTGCTAGTAACCCAGCCGCAAAAACCATCATTATATTTTTAAATGTTTTCATATATATTGATTTTGTTTATGAATTATAGTCCGATACGAACAATAAATGAATACGAACTAGTTGATGGATTTGTAAAATATTCTAATCCACGACCTTTTGATGCACCAGTTAAGTTGTTATCTGGATCAAATCCTTCAATGTCAGTCCAAGTGATTAAGTTACGTCCAGAGACACTTACATCTAAAGAGCGCATTCCAATGCTTTTTGCAACTTGTTTAGAAAATGAATACCCTAGAGTTAATTCTCTTAGTTTAATATAAGAAGCATCTTCAATGTAAGGCTCAGTAGCTCCGTTAAAACCAGAAGCTGTTCCTCCGTTGTAATAGGCTTGATCAAGAAGCACTGTACCGGCTCCAAAATCTTCAAGATTACCACGAACTGTATAAGATCCATCGGCATTTTGCTGTGCGTTAGGTAAATCTGCAATAGTAGTTCCTTGGTAATTTACAATAGTACTTGCTTCTGCTGCAGAAACTGTAACTTCATTTGCTGTTTCTTGAGAAACTCCAAAGTGATTTAATACTCCACGAGTTCCATTCCAAACATCATTACCCTGCACGGCATCAAATTGTGCAGATAATCTGAAGTTTTTGTATTCAAGCGCTGTTCCAAGTCCCGCTCTCCAATCTGGATTAGGGTCTCCTAATACTCGATCTGGAGTAGCACCTGTAGGGTCTAATTGTGGAAAACCAAAGTCATTCAAAATTAACTCGCCAGAGTCTAAATCTCTGTATAATGGACTACCGTAAATTACAGAGAAAGGTGAACCGTCTACAACACTCGCAGCAGATCCAGTAAATCCGTTTAGAGTATCAATTACATCGCCTTCTTCTGTATCTGGACCCGTTACTAAATTTTGATTCATACTATAGTTGGCATTTAATGTCCATCTAAAGTCGTCGCTATTTACAATCGTAGCAGCAAAATCAACTTCAAGACCTTTGTTGGTAATGTTGGCTGCATTAGATAAAAGACTTGTAAAACCTGTTGCAGGTGATACGAGTCTTCCAATAATAACATCTTCTGTTTCTCTATCGTAATAGGTGAAGCCTGTGCTTATTCTATTATTGAAGAATTTAAAATCTCCTCCCAGTTCAACTTCTTTTACACGTTCAACTAATAAGTTAGGATTACCTTGTTGGTTAGCTCTTGAGCTAGCACCACCAAGCGCTGCCCCATCTAAAGAATCACCCCAAGATGAACCAACTCCACCACCAATATTAAAATCGGTAGAAAGAGAATAATTACCTGGCGCAACAGCTACTTCACCATAAGAAGCTCTTAGTTTACCAAAACTTAAGAAATTGCTCTCTCCAATAGCTTCTGTAAACTTCCAACCTACTGCAAGTCCAGGATAGTAGAAATTCTGACCTGGTAGGGTAGAAGATTGATCGACACGACCTGAAGCCTGTATTAAAATTTGATCGAATATTGAGAAATCAAGTACTGCATACGAACCTACTTGCTTTGAATAAGAGTAGTTGTCTGCAATTGTAATATCTTCTGGTAAACCATTAGATAAGTCTATTAGATCATTTAAATCAATGTCAGTTACCTGAAAACGCGATAGCGTTCCACCTATTTGCTCTAAAGCTCTTTCTTCATATGTAGCTCCTAAGGTCCAGTTAAATTTAAAATCTTCAGATATGTCGTGATTTGAATTAATGAAACCAGTAAAATACTGAGAGTTAGAAAAGATATGGTTTGAACTAAACACACCTTCTCCAGATCCTTCGTTCGTTGCAGAATTTACAGGAAAAAATTGCTCTCTTTTATCTCTGTACGTATCGATGTTGTAACGAGCTGTAACAGACAAGTTATCCGTAAATTTGTACGTTAACTCTGGTGTTATTAAGAAACGGTCTACAGAAGTTGTGTTAGACTGTTCGTTAGCGGTCCAAAGTGGGTTGTTATAAGTTGGGATAGGTCCTAGAAAGTTTCTGTAACCACGCTGTGCATTTAGCGTTGGTACGCCCGCTCCGTTGTAGGCAGTTCCAATATAATCACGGTTATCAAAATCTGCAGGTGTACGAAGGTATCCTAAATAAAGTCCATTTAGGTTAGAACCAAACTGTACTTGGTCTGCTGTTGTCTTCGTGTAGTTGGCA
Organism: uncultured Ulvibacter sp.; assembly: GCA_938041335.1. Lineage (GTDB taxonomy): Bacteria > Bacteroidota > Bacteroidia > Flavobacteriales > Flavobacteriaceae > Patiriisocius. The sequence continues at coordinate 43,295 of CALIAF010000007.1, forward strand.
GAAATTCTACCAGATAACTTTTCGCTATACTTAGTAGTGTTGTTAAAACGAAAAGAACGTCTGTAATAGTCCGAACTCCCTTTAATAACTCCATTTTGTTTCCAAGAATTTGCGCTAATATAAGTGCTTCCATTCTCACTTGATTTTTGAAGGCTTACACCGTTTTCAAAAGAATATCCAGTGCCTAAGATTGCATTTCGGTTAGAATCAACATAGGTAGCCTGAGAATTTTTATCTACAGAACCATCATCTCTTGTTGCATAAGGATAGTAAATGGTCCCATCTCTAGCAACATAACGTTGGTCTCCAACTACGACACCATCTGCCGCGCCAGAACGACTTGAAATTAAGTCACCATAAGAAGTAGAAGCTGTAGGGTTATAAGCCCCATTGTTACCTTGACCAAATTTATTTTGTAGGTCCCACTCTTCGTTTACAGTGTCGACATAAACACCTGTTTTGTAATCTAAAGACCAAGAACCACCAGAAGATTTACCAGTCTTAGTTTCTATTACAATCACACCATTTGCAGCACCTGTACCATATATCGCAACAGCTTGTGCTCCTTTATATATTTGTATGCTCGCTATATCTTCAGATGCGATGTCATTTAATCTTGATTGTTCAGTAACACCATCTACTCCCGACTCGAAGTTGCTGTTGTCGATTAATACACCATCGAGAACTACTAATGGCTCATCAGAACCACTAATACTATTTGCTCCACGTATTTGTATAAATGCACCGGCTCCTGGGTCACCAGAACTCCTTGTAATGTTTACACCAGATGTTTTACCGGCAAGTCCTTGCAGTACTCCAGATTCACCAGAACGTGTTACTGCTTCAATTGGTACTAAAGTTGCCGAAGAAAGATCATCTTCTTTCTTACGTTTTAGTCCGATTGCATTTACAATTACTTCGCCTAATGCTTCAGCATCTGGTTCCATTGCAATACTTATTGTGTTGGATCCTGCAGTTACAGGCATTGTAGAAGTTGTGTAGCTTAAATAGCTAAAGACAAGAGTCTGTCCTACATTGGCTGAAATGGAGTAATTTCCATCAAAATCAGATTGTGTACCGTTAGAGGTTCCCTCAACGATTACATTCACCCCAGGTAGGGGCAGGCCATTTTCATCGGAGACCGAACCGGTTACTGTTTTTTGTTGTGCCATCACGAACTGCGATGAGATCAACAAAAACATACTAAAAATTCTAAGTAGTGTTGTTTTCATAGATTGTTGATTTACTTGTTAACAAATACAAAAATGGTGAATTAAAATGTAAATTCAAATGTATAAGCAGTTTTATATCAATTATTGTTCAATTAATAACGTTTCTAGATATAAGAGTAGGGCAAAAAAAAATGATTCCTTAAAAAGGAATCATTTTTTATATATAAAATTATGTAAAGACTAGTACCCAGGGTTTTGCTGGATATTGTCATTTGCATCTAATTCTACAATAGGAATTGGCACAGTAAATAAGTTACTAGATAAAGGTAAATCACAAGCATTTAATGCGTTACAGTCAATTGGGTCTCTATCGATTCCTCTTCCTGCTCTTGCACCTAAACGCTTTAAATCTTTATATCTATGTCCTTCAAATAAAAACTCTTTTCTTCTTTCATCCATTACGGCACCAAGTGCTTCTTGCACTGTGGCAAAAGAAGGTGCAGTTTGATCAGAACCAAAACGTGCATCTCTTAATTGATCAATTAAAGCAGCAGCGCCACCTAAATCATTCATAGAAGCTCTTGCTTCTGCAGCAATTAATAGCATCTCAGAAGATTTGAAAATTTTAAGATCATTCATTAAGTTTTGACCATTTTTACCTGGGTACTTACCAATAACAAGAATATCAGTTGCTAAAGGATTAGCACTCGTTTGATAATTAGGGTCAATTAAAGATGAAGGTTCTACATTTACTGAGTAACGAACATCTGCAGGGTTTAATTTGTTAAATACTGCTCTTCCCATTTCAAAGTAAGGAGATCCGTTAATAGTTGAATTAACAAAAGCATAATTTGCTCCTGCCCATCCACCAGCAAAGGCGCTTCCTGTAGATCCTTGACCGTCATAAGAGTCACCAATAGTACGGCTTAACTTAAAGATAATCTCTGTGTTGTCAGTGTCAAGATACATGTCTGTATATTGAGTTTGATTAGCTAATCCATAAGCTCCAAGTAATTCAGAAGCCAATGTGTTTGCTGTAGGGTAGTCTTGTCTGTAAGCAGCCATTCTTGCTCTTAAGGCCTTCACAAAATCTCTACTTGCAAATACTGCATCAGATTGATTAGATAGTAAGCTATTAGCCAATGCTAAATCACCAGTAATTGAAGCGTAAATTTCTCCATTCGTATTACGTGGTAACTGTTGGTCTGTTCCAGGAACAAAATCAAGTAAGATAGTTGCTAATGCAGAGTCATCTGTATAATCAGTAGATAAATAAGATAATAATTCAAAGTGAGCAAAAGCTCTCAATGCATAAGCTTGACCTAATATATTGTCAAACTGACCTTGTTCACCAGCCGCTATTTCTACTCCTTCTGAACCAGCAATAACTCTATTTACTGAATTAAGTGCAGAGTTATAGTTTTGCCATAAAGCTGAAGGGTAAGCACTTCCTGCATTTAATACAAAGGCAGTTGTACCGTCAGAAGTTCCTTGACCACCACTATCGGCACCAACAGAAATTTCATCTGTAAAAACGGAGTTAAATTGAATTTGCATCGTATGATCAAAGTCATTGTATGCTCCTAGAAGACCTAATTCAAGGTCAGCTACTGTTTGGAAGGCAGCATCCGAGTTAAGAATACCTACCTGAGTAATTTCGATAGCATCGTTACAGCTCGTAAAGCCTATAGATGCAAGCGCAAATACCGCTATATATTTTAATTTTTTCATTTTTTTAAATATTATACTGTTAATAATTAACGAATGTATTTTTAGAATTCAATCTCTATACCAAAAGCAAATGTTCTAGCAGTAGGGTAAAGTCTTGATGTGTTAGATTGTGCCTCTACATCAAAACCTCTCCAATCTGAGAAAGTTACTAAGTTTTCACCGTTAAGGTACATACGTAGTGCAGAAAGACTAGTTCCTTGTAAATATTTAGAAGGTAAGTTGTATCCAAATTGTGCGAAACGTAATCTTACAAAATCAGCATTTGTTAAGTAACGAGTACCACTAAATTGTAAGTTAGTCGCATCTAAAGATGGAAATTCAGCTCCTGTATTCTCTGGAGTCCAAGAATCAAATAAGTCTCTTGAAAGTCTAAATTGACCTAAGTTATCGATATCCTGAAAGCTAGCTTGCTCAAAGTCATATCTGTCAACACCAATAGTGTAGTTAAATTGAGTACTTAAAAAGAACCCATTATAATCAAAGTTTAAACCAGCACTTCCTTCAAAATCAGGAATGATACTTTGGTCTAACCAAACACGATCAGTATCTGGATTAGGATCTTCTGTAATATTTCCGTCTACATCTAAGAACTGTTGGTTACCATTTTCAGGATTTACTCCAGCATATCTGTAGTCAAAATATTCAAAGATTTTACCACCTACACGTCCAGTTCCGATAATCTCTTCTTCGCCAGAACCAAATTCAATAATCTCGTTTTTATTATAGTTACCTACAAAATTTACAGTTGCATTAAAGCCACCTTCATTTGTTGAGCGTATAAAATCATAAGCTAAGGCAAGATCAACACCTGTATTTTGCATTTCACCACCATTTACATTTAACACTGTAGTTGCGTTAATTGAAGATATTGGTTGGTTTAAGAAAAGATCTGTAGTTACCTTTTGGTATCCATCTAATGAACCTCTTACTCTTCTGTTTGCAAGTTCAAAGTCAATACCAACATTTGTAGATGTTACTGTTTCCCACTTAAGGTCAGTATTAGGTATTTGAGAGAGTTGTAATGAGTTGGCACCTTGATAACCACCTGTCGTAGCAAATAAAGACTGCGTAAGGTTTAATCCGCCAAATAATCCACCTCCAGTTACATCTTGGTTACCAGCTGTACCGTAAGAAGCTCTTAATTTAAGAACATCGAAGATTGAATTTTCCATAAATGCTTCGTTACTAATATTCCATCTTGCAGCAATAGAGTAGAAGTTACCCCATTTGTTTGATTCTGCGAAACGTGAAGAAGCATCTCTACGGAATGTTCCGGTAACACCATATTTTGTATCATAATCATAATCTACACGCGTAAAATACGAGAATAAACCAGATTCAGCTATATTAGCATTTACTGGATCTACGAAGAAATCATTGTCTGCGTTATCATCTACAAAAGCACTACCATCTCCAGGGAAGAATGTAGAGGCGTTAAGACCTTCATTAAAAAAGCCATACGTATAAAAGTGCGCTTTAAAATATTCAGAATATAATCCAACATTTAAAGATTGCTTGTCAAATTCTTTATTCCAAACTAACGAAGTTAATTGGTTAAAAGCAAATTGACGTGTGTACTGTTGCTGTTGGAAACCAGGAGTATCATTTCCTGACTCAGCAAATAGTAATGCATTAAAACTTGTAGGTCCTTCTGCACGCACTAAGTTTTGATCTTGATAATCACTACTCAAAATAGCAGAAGCAGTAAGATTGTCTGTTAGCTTATAACTTCCTTGAAGTGATCCAATCATTTTTAATTCTTCTTCGTAACGTGTGTACGTATTTAGACGATCTATTAAAAATAATGGAGTGTTCACGAAAGATAATGGAGATAATAATGCTTCTCCATTTGTGTAATCTGCATCCGAAAGGTAAGGTACAGACTGGTAAGCTCCTAACACGTAGTTACGGTTAATCGCACCAGAACCAATACTATTTGGCTCATCTGATCTAGAAAAGTTTGTAGAAAGATTAAGTTTATAAGAAAACTTATCATTCTCACTATTTCCATTAACGTTTGCTCTAATATTAAAACGCTTTAAGCTTGATTGCTTTAATAAACCTTCTTGATCATGAAAACCTAAAGAAAGGAAACTAGCAATATTGTCACCACCATTAGATACATTTAAAGTGTGTGAAGTTGTAATTGCTGGATCAAAGAAATAATCTGCCCAGTCAAAAGTGTCATACCCAGCGATTTCTTCATCAGTTAAAGTAGCACCTAAACCAGAATTACGCTCTTTTTCTAATGTCAATAACTCTTGCGAGTCCATTAGGTTGTAGTCATTGCTCTGTAAAGAGGCAACGTTTACCGTACCCGTATAAGTCATTTTAAGTTTAGAGTTAAACTTACCACTCTTTGTTTTAATGATAATAACTCCATTTGCACCTCTGTTACCATAAATAGCAGTTGCACCAGCATCTTTTAATACAGATACAGAAGCAATTTCATTTGGGTTTAAAGATCTAAAGTTATCTTGATCTACAGGAGCTCCATCAATAATAAATAGAGGCTCTGTGTCACCGTTAATTGAAGAGACACCACGTATTCTAACTGTAGAGTTAGCTCCAGGCTGACCACTTGCAGTAGAAATATTTAATCCCGGAACTTGTCCAGAAAGCGTCTGCACAAAACTCGCATTAGGTCTCGCCTCAATGGTTTCGGCACTAAGCGTAAAGGTAGCTGAACTAGATTTTTCTTTTGTACTGTTTACGTTACCAATAATTACTACTTCTTGTAGCGAATTACCTGCAGCCATATTAACATTAATACTACTAGAAGCGCCAACGGCAATTTCTTGAGTATCAAAACCAACATAGCTAAACATTAAAGTTTGTCCTGTTGCAGCGCTGATGGAGTAGTTTCCATCAAAATCTGTTTGAGTACCAGTGTTTGAGCCTTTTATGATTACGTTAGCCCCAGGAAGAGGTAAACCGCTGTCATCGTTAACAGTACCAGTAATTGTTTTCTGTTGAGCGAACGATAGTTGCACAACTAGCACTAACAATAGCGCTAAAATTCCACTAAATTTTGTTTTCATTTTATAAATTATTTGAATTAGCCAACGCCAAAAGTCCTAATAAAATTAGAATTACACAACTTTTTAAAGTTATATTTCTAATTAGTTGTAAATGAATTGCCTGTGCGCTTTTTAAAAAGTAGTAATTAATGAGAGGTGAATTTTCAGGTCAGAAAACTTAAAATCTTGATCTTGAGTTTTGCCATTAGCAAAAGAAAGTTTTAGTAATCCTGTTTTGGTATAGAAGCCTGTGCCCAGTCCAAAACTATATAAGCTGCTATTATTGTTGGTTAGTTGGTTCTCTAAATACCCAATATCTATTATGCTATGCACATAAAGTAACCTGTTGAGTCTATATCTGTATTCAGTATTTAATAGGGAGAAAAGATTGGTTTCAATAGAGTTTTCTTTAAAGCCTCTTATGCTATTAATGCCGCCTATTCTGTAAAGTTCATTGACGGCAAAAGTGTCACTGCTTAATAGTCCTGTCGAATTTGCTACATAAAGGGAGTTCTGATCATTTAATTCTAAAATGTAAGATACATTGGCAGCAAATCTATATTGTTGTTCTTTTGTTGTTGCTGTGTTCTTTGTGCCAGCACCTAAGTTAAGACCAAATGTTGCTTTTATTGGAAACAAAATATCAGACTGATAGAATTTCCATTGGGAGCCTATGGTAAGCTCGTTTTTTTTGAAATCTAAAAGGCCGTAAGTTATAAGGTCTTCATCACCAAGTATAGAAGAGTTGCTGCCAGTGTAGCTTAGTGTGGCAATGGCATTTGGGTTAAGTTGATATCTAAGTCCGGCCAATTGACTTGTTGTAGAGAAATTTTCTGCCTGTCTGAAGATGGTTAGCCCAAGATCGACTCCTAAAGGCGACTTAAATAAATAGGGTAGCGTTGTTTGTACATTAAAATTTTGTTGGTCATTGCCGTCAGACTTGTAATTGAGTATGAAGGTTTCTCCAAAATTTAAGTTGTTGTTCAATTGCAAATCAAGATAGCCGTTAAAAACAAGTTTATTGGTGGCTTCGTCTGTGCTAAAGCCAATGATTCCGTCAAAATTATTACTTTTTATCTTTTCTAGATATAAATAGAGAGATGTCTGCTGGTCTTTAAAGAGTACTTCAGGAGGTTTTATGGAAGATGCAAATGGCAGTGCGTCAATAGCAGTACTAGACTTCTCTATTTTTGAGGTGCTAAAAAGGGTTCCTTTTTTAAGTCCAGCCAAGTATTTGATATAGGACAGCGGAAATTTCTCGTAGCCTATAATGATAATACTATCTATTTTTCTAATTTTTGTTGCTTCTGAAATAAGTTGAGCTGAAAGTTTATTTCCATTTTTTTTAAATTCACTTAAATATATTTTTGCAAAAGCATCTCCTTTCTCAGTTTGTAAACTGTTTAATTTTAATAGCGTGTTTTCTACTTCAGAAATAGGAATTGAAAAACTATCGCTATTTAGTTCTTGAGTAAAACGACTAATTTCTTTTCTGCTGAAATTTTCAGGATCAAAAAAAATAGTGATGGCTAAAAATTTAGGGCCTAAAAAATAGGAGGCTTTATAGCTTATTTCTTCTTCTGCATTTTCTTTAGTTGCTATTTCAGACATCGAAAGGAGTCTACAGTCAATAAATCCTTCTTTCTGAAATGCACTTAAGATTCGAGAAGTTTCTGCTTCTAGCTCTAAATAAGTGCTAAAAGAAGTGGCCGGCGAAAGTGTAATTAGCGATTCGGAAGGGATTTGTTTTTCTGCTTCAATAATAAGGCTGATCTTCTGCGCATGTAAACCACATGCAATTGCGGTATAAATATTAAGGTATAAAAAGACGTGGTAAATGAGCTTCAAGTACTGTTTAGTTTAGTTGATAAAGCTAACGCTACAGGGATGATTTTCATATAAAAATATGGATTATTTAAAAAGTGTAAAAAATAAGCTGCAATGTGTTTGAATTATAGAGAAATATTTATATTTTTGCACGCCCATAAATAATGGGGAAATTATATTTAATTAATAGTAACAAGGATATTATATGCCAACTATTTCACAATTAGTACGAAAAGGAAGGACCAAAATAACCAAGAAGTCTAAATCGGCTGCTTTGGATTCGTGCCCGCAACGCCGCGGTGTTTGTACGCGTGTATATACCACTACTCCTAAAAAACCTAACTCAGCAATGCGTAAAGTAGCGCGTGTAAGGTTAACCAATGGAAAAGAGGTAAACGCATACATCGGTGGTGAAGGACACAATCTACAAGAACACTCGATAGTATTGGTTAGAGGTGGAAGGGTTAAGGATTTGCCAGGAGTTAGATACCACATTGTTCGTGGAGCTTTAGATACCGCAGGTGTCGACGGAAGAACACAACGTAGATCTAAGTATGGTGCAAAACGCCCTAAAAAGTAAAAATTTGTAACGCAGAAACTTGTTTCGCGTAACTTAAAACAACAAGAATGAGAAAAAGAGCAGCCAAAAAAAGACCGCTTTTACCAGATCCAAGATTTAATGATCAACTGGTAACACGTTTTGTGAATAACATGATGTGGGATGGTAAGAAGTCAACGGCTTTTAAAGTGTTTTACGATGCAATTGATATCGTAGAAGAAAAGAAAACAGACGATGAGAAGTCTGCGTTAGAAACTTGGAAAGATGCCTTGTCTAATGTGATGCCTCACGTAGAGGTTCGTAGCCGCCGAGTAGGTGGAGCAACGTTCCAAATACCAATGCAAATACGTGCAGATCGTAAAATATCTACTGCTATGAAGTGGTTGATTGGATATGCTCGTAAGCGTAATGAGAAGTCAATGGCTCAAAAGCTAGCAGCAGAAATTCTTGCAGCAAGTAAAGAGGAAGGTGCAGCTGTTAAAAAGCGTACGGATACTCATAAAATGGCTGAGGCGAACAAAGCATTCTCACACTTTAGATTCTAGAAATGGCAAGAGATTTAAAATTCACAAGAAACATAGGAATTGCTGCTCACATTGATGCTGGTAAAACAACAACAACAGAGCGTGTTCTTTATTATACAGGAGTTTCACATAAAATTGGTGAAGTACATGATGGTGCTGCAACAATGGACTGGATGGAGCAAGAGCAAGAGCGTGGTATTACAATTACGTCTGCCGCTACTACCTGTGAGTGGAAGTTTCCACAAGAAAACGGTGAGCCAACTCCAGAGACTATGGGGTATCACTTTAATATTATTGATACACCTGGTCACGTAGATTTTACTGTAGAGGTAAATAGATCCTTGCGTGTATTGGATGGTTTGGTTTTCTTATTTAGTGCAGTTGATGGTGTAGAGCCACAGTCTGAAACTAACTGGAGATTAGCAGATAACTATAAAGTACCTAGAATTGGTTTCGTTAATAAAATGGACCGTCAAGGGTCAGACTTTTTAGGAGTTTGTCAACAAGTAAAAGATATGTTAAAGTCTAACGCGGTGCCAATCGTTTTAAATATTGGTGACGAAGAAGATTTTAAAGGTATTATAGATTTGGTTAAAAACCGTGCAATTGTATGGCATGACGAAACACAAGGGGCGACTTTTGATGTGATCGAGATTCCAGAAGAATTGAAAGCGGAAGCAAAAAAGTATCGTGGTCTTCTTATTGAAGAAGTGGCTGCGTATGACGAAAATTTGCTAGAAAAATATATGGAAGATGAAGATTCTATAACAGAAGTTGAAGTGCACGCTGCACTTAGAGCTGCTGTAATGGATATGGCTATCATTCCAATGATTTGTGGTTCGGCCTTTAAAAACAAAGGAGTTCAGTTTCTTTTAGATGCTGTTTGTCGTTACTTACCTTCTCCTATGGATAAGGAAGGTATTGTTGGTGTAAACCCAGATACAGAACTAGAAGAGATTAGAAAGCCAAGTGTAAAGGAGCCATTTGCTGCCTTAGCATTTAAGATTGCTACAGATCCTTTTGTAGGGCGTTTAGCATTCTTTAGAGCATATTCTGGTCGTTTAGATGCAGGTTCTTATGTATTAAACAACCGTTCAGGAAAAAAAGAACGTATTTCACGTATTTATCAAATGCACGCTAATAAGCAAAATGCAATTGATTATATAGAGGCTGGTGATATCGGTGCTGCTGTTGGATTTAAATCTATCAAGACGGGAGATACCTTATCAGATCAAGATCATCCTATTGTATTAGAATCTATGGACTTCCCGGACCCCGTAATTGGTATCGCAGTGGAGCCTAAGACTAAAGCAGATGTGGATAAATTAGGAATGGGCTTAGCTAAGTTAGCTGAAGAAGATCCTACATTTACAGTTCGTTCTGACGAAGCTTCAGGGCAGACTATTATATCTGGAATGGGAGAACTTCACTTAGATGTTATTGTTGATAGATTAAGACGTGAATTTAACGTCGAAGTAAATCAAGGACAACCTCAAGTTGAATATAAAGAAGCTATTACAAGAGCTGCAGATCACAGAGAAGTGTATAAGAAACAATCTGGTGGTCGTGGTAAGTTTGCTGATATCGTATTTACGGTAGAACCTGCAGACGAAGGTGTGGTTGGACTTCAGTTTGAATCTGTAATTAAAGGTGGTAACGTTCCTAAAGAATTTATCCCTTCTATTGAAAAAGGATTTAAAGCAGCGATGATCAATGGACCTTTAGCTGGCTTTGAAGTGGATTCTATGAAAGTAACCTTAAGAGATGGATCTTATCACGATGTCGATTCAGATCAATTATCTTTTGAGTTGGCTGCAAAGCTTGGATTTAAAAATTCTGCAAAAGCAGCAAAAGCTGTAATTATGGAGCCTATTATGAAACTTGAGGTAATTACACCTGAAGAGAATATGGGTGATATTGTTGGAGATTTAAATAGAAGACGTGGTCAAATGGAAGGTATGGGAGATCGTGCCGGTGCAAAAACTGTAAAAGCTACAGTGCCACTTTCTGAAATGTTTGGATATGTAACTACATTAAGAACATTATCATCAGGTAGAGCAACATCAACAATGGAATTTTCTCATTATGCACAGACTCCTTCTAACGTTTCAGAAGAGGTTATAAAAGCAGCAAGAGGAGCTAACGATTAATATTTTCAGCTATGAGTCAAAAAATTAGAATCAAATTAAAATCATACGATCATAATTTAGTGGATAAATCTGCTGAGAAAATCGTAAAGACAGTAAAAAGTACAGGTGCAGCAGTAACAGGGCCAATCCCTTTACCAACACACAAGAAAATTTTTACAGTACTACGTTCACCACACGTAAACAAGAAGAGTAGAGAGCAGTTTCAATTATCATCTTACAAGAGATTATTGGATATCTATAGTTCTTCTTCAAAAACAATTGACGCGCTAATGAAGTTAGAGTTGCCAAGTGGTGTAGAAGTAGAGATAAAGGTATAAGTACGCTCCGAAGTAATTCGGAAGACATGTCCTAAGCTTGTAAGCAAGGGAAAAACGGAAACAAATAAATCGGGATCGAATTTATTTTGGTCCCGTTTGTTTTTTAGAAACTTCAAGCTTACGCGAAAATGTGAAGTAATTGACATTTCCGCAGAAATAAAAGAACAAGTAAAGTCGATAATCGACGAATTATTAATAATTAATATAAATAAATATGTCTGGGTTAATTGGAAGAAAGATAGGGATGACCAGCATCTTTGACGAGAATGGTAAAAATTTACCATGTACCGTTATTGAGTGCGGTCCTTGTGTTGTTACCCAAGTCAGAACTGAAGAGGTAGACGGTTATACCGCGCTTCAACTAGGTTTCGATGACAAGAAGACTGTAAATAAGGCTGCCGAAGGGCACGCTAAAAAAGCAGGTACTGTCGCAAAACGTAAAGTTGCAGAATTCAAAGGTTTTGATGAGGAGTACAAATTAGGTGATACAATCACTGTAGAACATTTTGCTGAAGGAGATTTTGTCGATGTGGCAGCAACTTCAAAAGGTAAAGGTTTTCAAGGGGTTGTAAAACGTCACGGTTTTGCCGGTGTAGGTCAAGCTACGCACGGTCAACATAACCGTTTAAGAGCGCCGGGTTCTATTGGTGCAGCATCATATCCTGCGAGAGTATTCAAAGGAATGAAGATGGCTGGTCAAATGGGGAACGAAAAGGTGAAAGTTCAAAATTTAAGAGTTTTAAAAGTAGTTTCTGAAAAGAACCTACTTGTTGTGAAAGGGTGTGTTCCTGGACATAAAAACGCTTATGTAACTATTCAGAAATAATGAAGGTAGCTGTATTAGATAAAAACGGAAAAGCCACTGCTAGAAAGGTTGAACTTTCTAAAGAGGTTTATGGTATCGAACCAAACAATCACGCTGTATATCTTGATGTAAAGCAATACTTGGCAAACCAACGTCAAGGAACGCATAAAGCAAAAGAGAGAGCGGAGATAGTAGGATCTACTAGAAAGATAAAGAAGCAAAAAGGAACTGGTACTGCTCGTGCGGGTAGTATTAAGTCTGGTGTATTTAGAGGTGGTGGTAGAATGTTTGGTCCTAGACCAAGAAACTATTCTTTTAAATTGAATAAGAACTTGAAGCGTCTTGCGCGTAAATCTGCTTTAACAATGAAAGCAAATAGCGAGTCGATTATCGTGTTAGAAGACCTTAAATTTGATGCTCCAAAGACAAAAGATTTTACTGCGGTTTTAAAAGGTTTAGACCTTACTGGTAAAAAATCTTTGTTCGTGTTGGGAGAGTCAAATAATAATGTATATTTGTCTTCGCGAAATTTAGCAGGTGTGGAAGTTGTAAAAGCTTCAGAATTAAGCACTTACAAAATTATGAATGCAAACAACGTTGTGTTGTTTGAAGGTTCTTTGGAAGGAATTGAAACTAACTTAAGTAAATAGAAACGAGATGAGTATCTTAATTAAACCTATAATTACGGAAAAAGCTACACGTTTTGCTGAAGAATCAAATGTCTTTAGCTTTGTAGTGAACCCAAAGGCGAATAAGGTAGAAATCAAGAAAGCGGTGGAAGCCACTTACGGAGTTTCTGTTAATAAAGTTCGCACAATAAATGTCCGCCCTGAAAGAAGTACTCGTTATACAAAAACGGGAATTCAAACTGGTAAAACAAATGCTGTTAAGAAGGCAATTGTACAGGTGGCGGAAGGTGATACAATAGATTTTTACAACAATTTGTAAGTTAAGCTTGCAATAAATTAGACAAAAATGTCAGTAAGAAAATTAAAACCTATCACCCCGGGTCAGCGTTTTAGAGTTGTTAATGGTTTTGACGCCATTACAACTGATAAGCCGGAGAAGTCTTTACTTGCTCCGAACAAGAGATCTGGTGGTAGAAACAGTCAAGGAAAAATGACCATGCGCCATATTGGTGGAGGTCATAAAAAGAAGTATCGTATAATTGATTTTAAGCGTGATAGAGCGGGAGTTCCTGCAACTGTAGCGAGTATTCAATACGATCCAAACCGAACAGCATTTATCGCATTGCTTAATTACCAAGATGGTGAAAAGCGTTACATAATTGCTCAAAACGGTCTTCAAGTAGGTCAGAACATAGTTTCTGGCGATAGTGTTGCTCCAGAAATTGGAAACGCTATGACTTTAGCTAATATACCTTTAGGTACTATTATTTCTTGTTTAGAGTTACGTCCAGGTCAAGGTGCTGTTTTAGCGCGTAGTGCTGGTGCATTTGCTCAATTAATGGCAAGAGATGGTAAATATGCAACTGTTAAGTTGCCTTCAGGGGAAACAAGATTGATTCTTGTTACTTGTATGGCTACTATCGGTGCTGTGTCTAATAGTGATCATCAGTTACTTGTATCTGGTAAAGCTGGTAGATCTAGATGGTTAGGAAGAAGGCCACGTGTAAGACCTGTAGTGATGAACCCTGTTGATCACCCAATGGGTGGTGGTGAAGGGAAATCTTCTGGAGGGCATCCACGTTCTAGAAACGGTATTCCTGCAAAAGGATTCAGAACTCGTTCTAAGACAAAGCAGAGTAATAAATATATTATTGAACGTAGAAAGAAGTAAGCTATGGCAAGATCATTAAAAAAAGGACCGTACGTTCATTATAAGTTAGATAAGAAAGTACAGACAAATGTGGAAGGTAACAAGAAGACCGTGATCAAAACTTGGTCAAGAGCTTCTATGATAACACCAGATTTCGTAGGACAAACCATCGCAGTGCACAACGGGAAACAATTTGTTCCTGTATATGTAACTGAGAATATGGTAGGACACAAACTAGGAGAATTTTCACCTACAAGATCATTCCGTGGTCACGCAGGTGCCAAAAATAAAGGTAAAAAATAATAGGCCATGGGAGTTCGTAAAAGAGAAAGAGCAGAAGCAATCAAGGAAGCAAAGAAGACACAATACTTTGCAAAATTGAACAATTGCCCTACATCACCAAGAAAAATGCGTCTTATGGCGGATTTGATAAGAGGTGAAAAAGTTGAGAAAGCACTTAATATTTTGAAGTTCAGTTCAAAAGAGTCATCACGTCGTTTAGAGAAATTGTTGTTGTCTGCTATGGCAAACTGGCAAGCTAAGAACGAAGATGCTTCTATTGAGGATGCAGATCTTTTTGTAAAGGAAATCCGTGTAGACGGAGGGACTATGCTAAAGAGATTACGTCCAGCACCTCAAGGACGTGCACATAGAATAAGAAAACGCTCTAACCACGTAACACTGGTATTAGCAGCAAACGATAACACACAAAGTTAATTAAATGGGACAGAAGACAAATCCAATCGGGAATCGCCTTGGAATTATCAGAGGATGGGAATCTAACTGGTACGGAGGTAACGACTACGGTGATAAACTTGCCGAAGACGATAAGATTAGAAAATATATTCATGCTCGTTTAAGTAAGGCTAGTGTGTCACGAGTAATTATTGAGCGTACGCTTAAACTTGTAACCGTTACTATCACTACTGCTAGACCTGGTATTATTATAGGGAAAGGTGGACAAGAGGTAGATAAGTTAAAAGAAGAGCTTAAGAAGATTACTGGTAAAGAAGTACAGATCAACATCCACGAGATTAAGAGACCAGAAATGGACGCGCATCTTGTAGGATCAAGTATCGCTAGACAGATTGAAAACAGAATTTCTTACCGTCGCGCAATTAAGATGGCTATTCAAGCAGCTATTCGTATGAATGCAGAAGGAATAAAGATTCAGATTTCAGGACGTTTGAATGGGGCAGAGATGGCTCGTTCTGAGTCATACAAAGAAGGTCGTGTTCCTTTATCAACATTTAGAGCCGATATAGATTATGCTTTAGTTGAGGCGCATACTACTTATGGTAGATTGGGTATTAAGGTATGGATTATGAAAGGTGAAGTATACGGAAAGAGAGAACTTTCTCCACTTGTCGGTTTAGACAAGAAAGGTGGAAAAGGAGGAAATTCCGGGCGAGGTGGAAACAACAAACCACGTCGTAGAAAGTAATCATTTTTAAAGAGAACAGAACATGTTACAACCAAAAAGGACAAAGTTCCGTAAGCAGCAGAAAGGACGTATGAAAGGAAATGCTGGTCGTGGTAATCAGTTATCATACGGTACTTTTGGTATAAAATCATTAGACTCAAACTTTTTGACAGCGCGTCAAATAGAAGCAGCACGTATTGCCGCTACTCGTTTTATGAAAAGAGAAGGTTCTATCTGGATTATGATATTTCCAGATAAACCAATTACAAAGAAACCTCTTGAAGTACGTATGGGTAAAGGTAAAGGTGGAGTGGAGTATTGGGCAGCCGTAGTAAAACCAGGAAGAGTTCTTTTTGAAATCTCTGGTGTACCTATGGAAACAGCAAAAGAAGCATTACGCCTTGCAGCACAAAAGCTTCCAGTAAAAACTAAGTTTGTCGTATCGAGAGATTACCAAGCGTAAAAATTTGTAAGATGAAACAAGCACAAATAAACGAGGCGTCTACAACGGAGCTACAGGAAGAATTAACTTCTGCAAAGAAATTGTATTCAGATTTGAAAATGGCTCACACCATTTCTCCATTAGAGAATCCAGTTCAGTTAAGAACTCACAGAAGATCTATAGCTAGAATTGCGACAGAATTAACTAAAAGAGCCGTACAATAGTACCCACTGTAAGATGGAAGAATTAAAAAGAAATTTAAGAAAAGAACGTGTAGGTGTAGTTACTTCTAACAAAATGGAGAAATCTATTGTTGTTGCTGAAGTAAAAAAAGTAAAGCACCCTATGTATGGAAAGTTCGTTTTGAAAACGAAAAAGTACGTAGCCCACGACGAGAAAAACGACTGCAACGAAGGTGATACTGTAAAGATCATGGAAACACGACCTATGAGTAAAACTAAATGTTGGAGACTAGTAGAAATCATTGAAAGAGCGAAGTAATTATGTTACAACAAGAATCAAGACTTAGAGTCGCAGACAACACCGGTGCAAAAGAGGTACTTACCATTCGTGTATTAGGTGGAACAAAGAGAAGATACGCTTCTATTGGTGATAAGATTGTAGTTTCTGTTAAAGAAGCTGCACCTAATGGATCCGTTAAGAAGGGAACTGTCTCAACAGCAGTTGTTGTACGTGTAAAGAAAGAAGTGAGAAGACCAGATGGATCTTATATCCGTTTTGACGATAACGCTTGTGTATTATTAGGACCTCAAGGGGAAATGAGAGGTACACGTGTTTTTGGACCGGTTGCAAGAGAGCTTCGTGACAAACAATTTATGAAGATTGTATCATTGGCGCCAGAGGTGCTTTAATACGAAAGTAAAATGGGAAAGCTTAAAATAAAAAAAGACGATACTGTAGTTGTTACTGCCGGAGATCACAAAGGATCTGAAGGAAAGGTAATGCGAGTTGACGCTGTGAAGAATAAAGCAATAGTAGAAGGAGTAAATCTTGTAAAGAAACATGAGAAGCCAAGTGCGGCTAATCCTCAAGGTGGAATTATAGAAAAAGAAGCTCTTATTCATATTTCTAACCTTTCTGTAGTAGATCCTAAAGATGGAAAAGCTACAAGAGTTGGGTATAGAATGGAAGATGGTAAAAAAGTGCGATTTTCTAAAAAATCGAATCAAGTATTATAGTTATGTCATATATACCTAGACTTAAAGAAGAATATAGAAGCAGAGTAATGTCTGCACTTACAGAAGAATTTGGTTACAAAAATGTACACCAAGTTCCTAAACTAGAACGTATCGTAGTCTCTCGTGGGGTTGGTGCAGCAGTTTCAGATAAAAAATTGATCGACTACGCAGTAGAAGAGATCTCTAATATCACAGGACAGCATGCAGTTTCAACTTTATCTAAGAAAGATGTTGCTACCTTTAAATTACGTAAAGGGATGCCTATCGGTGCTAGAGTAACACTACGTGGAGAACGTATGTACGAATTTTTAGATAGATTAATCACTTCATCTTTACCACGAGTTCGTGACTTTAATGGTATTAAGGCTACAGGTTTTGATGGAAGAGGGAACTATTCTTTAGGAGTAGTGGAACAGATTATATTTCCAGAAATTGATATTGATAAAGTAAAGAAAATAGAAGGTCTAAACATCACTTTTGTGACATCTGCAGAGACTGATAAAGAAGCAAGATCTTTATTAGGAGAACTAGGTTTACCTTTCCAAAAAAATTAAGATATGGCTAAAGAATCAATGAAAGCCCGTGAGGTAAAGAGACAAGCAATGGTAAAAAAGTATGCCGCTAAACGTAAAGCATTAAAAGATGCTGGAGATTGGGAAGGTTTACAGAAATTACCAAAAGATGCCTCTCCTGTTCGTTTACACAACCGTTGTAAATTAACTGGAAGACCTAAAGGGTATATGAGAACATTTGGTATTTCACGTGTTACATTTCGTGAAATGGCAAATCAAGGCTTAATCCCAGGTGTTAGAAAAGCATCTTGGTAAAACACACTATTAATTGGTTGTAGGTTTGCTACGGAAACGTTAAGTGAAAACCACATCCGCAAAATTAAATTATGACTACAGATACTATCGCAGATTACTTAACGAGAGTTAGGAATGCAGTACACGCTGGCCACAGAGTAGTGGAAATTCCAGCCTCTAATCTCAAAAAAGAGATTACAAAAATTTTATTTGATCAAGGTTTTGTCTTGAGCTACAAATTTGATGATAATGGGCCTCAGGGAACAATCAAAATTGCACTTAAGTATGATAAATTGACCAAAGATCCTGTTATCAAAAAGATACAGAGAATAAGTACACCTGGTTTACGTAAATATGCAGGTGCAGGTGAATTACCACGTATTCTAAACGGACTTGGAATCGCAATTGTTTCTACTTCTGCGGGAGTTATGACAGCAAAGCAAGCTCAAGCTCAGAATGTAGGTGGTGAAGTATTATGTTACGTATACTAATATTAAAGACAAGAAGAAATGTCAAGAATAGGTAAAAACCCAGTATCAATTCCAGCAGGAGTTACCGTTGATGTAAAAGACAACGTAATCACTGTAAAAGGAAAATTAGGAGAGTTGACTCAAGAATACAGTGATGTTACTGTAAAAGTTGAGGGTAACGAAGTGATTGTAGAACGTTCTACAGATCATAAAGATCACAGAGCTAAGCACGGACTATATAGAGCTTTAGTGCATAATATGTGTGAAGGTGTTTCTGAAGGATGGTCAAAATCTTTAGAACTTGTAGGTGTAGGTTATAGAGCAAGTAATCAAGGTCAACGTTTAGATTTGGCTTTAGGTTTCTCTCACAACATCGTTCTAGAAATAGCTAAAGAAGTAAAGCTAGAGACTATTTCAGAAAAAGGAAAGAATCCAATTATAAAATTATCATCACATGACAAGCAACTTGTTGGTCAGGTAGCAGCGAAGATTCGTGGTTTCCGTCCGCCAGAGCCTTATAAAGGAAAAGGTGTGAAGTTTGTAGGTGAAGTATTAAGAAGAAAAGCAGGTAAATCTGCATAAACAATAGCGTTATGGCATTATCAAAAACAGATAGAAGACAGCGATTACGTTTCAGAATACGTAAGACAGTTTCAGGAACAGCACAACGCCCACGTTTGGCAGTTTTCAGAAGTAATAAAGAAATTTATGCTCAATTGATAGACGATGTAAGTGGTAAAACAATTACTGCAGCGTCATCAAGAGACAAGGATGTAAAAGCAACTGGTAATAAAGTTGACATTGCAAAAATAGTAGGTAAAGCAGTTGCAGAGAAAGCAGTAAAAGCTGGTGTTGACACTGTGTCTTTTGACAGAGGAGGTTACCTATATCACGGAAGAGTAAAATCATTAGCAGAAGGTGCGCGTGAAGGTGGCCTAAAATTCTAAGTAGTATGTATCAAGATTATAAAAACGTAGAATTAGTAAAGCCAGGAGGATTAGATCTTAAAGATCGTCTGGTAGGTGTACAACGTGTTACTAAAGTAACAAAAGGGGGTAGAGCCTTCGGATTTTCGGCTATTGTAGTTGTAGGAGATGAAAATGGAGTAGTAGGACAGGGTCTTGGGAAATCTAAAGATGTTGCCAGTGCTATTGCCAAAGCAATTGAAGACGCTAAGAAAAATTTAGTTCGTATTCCGTTAAACAAAGCAACGTTACCACACGAGCAAAAAGGGAAGTATGGTGGAGCTAGAGTAAATCTTTTACCGGCAGCGCCAGGTACAGGAGTTATTGCTGGTGGAGCGGTACGTGCGGTACTTGAAGCAGTAGGGATACACGATGTATTATCTAAGTCTCAAGGATCGTCTAACCCACATAACGTGGTGAAGGCTACTTTTGATGCTTTATTGCAAATGAGAAGTGCTCATACTGTTGCAAAACAAAGAGGTATTTCTTTAGAGAAATTATTTAAAGGATAATAACCAATTAAAACTTTCTGCCCAGGCGGACAATTAATATGGCAAAGATTAAAGTAACAAAAGTAAAAAGTGCAATTAATCGCACGCTCACTCAAAAGAGAACGCTTGAAGCGTTAGGCCTAAAGAAAATAGGACAAACGGTAGAGCACGAGAATACTCCTAGTATTCTTGGGATGGTAAACAAAGTTTCACACTTAGTTTCTTTTGAAACTAAATAAGATATTTAAAAATGGAATTACATAACTTAAGACCTGCTAAAGGTGCAGTTAAAACGCAAGGGAAGCGCATAGGTCGTGGACAAGGTTCGGGTAAAGCTGGAACTGCAGGACGTGGTCATAATGGACAAAAGTCTCGTTCAGGTTACTCTAAGAAATTAGGTTTTGAAGGTGGGCAGATGCCACTTCAAAGACGTGTACCTAAGTTTGGTTTCACTAACATAAACCGTAAGGAATATCAAGGTGTAAACTTAGATACGCTTCAACAATTAGTTGACGAGAAAAAAATAAAAGGAACCATCGATTTTGACGCTTTAGTTGAAATGGGTCTTGCTGGCAAGAATGAAATGGTGAAGATTTTAGGAAGAGGAGAGTTGAAAGCAAAACTAACCGTAACCGCTCACAAATTTACTGCTACAGCTAAGAAAGCGATTGAAGCTGCAGGTGGTGAAGTAGTAACTTTGTAATTTAAATAGACCAATGAAATTTATTGAAAACATAAAAAACGTTTGGAAGATAGAGGAATTACGAAATCGTATTATCCTGACGCTTGGTCTATTATTAGTGTATCGTTTTGGTGCACAAGTAACCCTTCCAGGTATTGATGCTTCTAAGTTAGGTGGTTTTGCACAAAACTTTGATGGTGGTCTAGGAGGATTATTAAATGCTTTTACAGGAGGTGCATTTGCAAATGCTTCTGTTTTTGCATTGGGTATTATGCCTTACATTTCTGCATCTATTGTTGTACAGTTAATGCAGATTGCTGTTCCTTATCTTCAAAAATTACAGAAGGAAGGTGAAAGTGGTAGAAAGAAAATTAATCAAATTACAAGATGGTTAACTATCGGTATTTGTTTGATTCAGGCGCCAAGTTACCTGTTAGGTCTTGAGGCTTTAGGTGTGCCGCCAGATGCGTTTATCTTAGGTAAGCCAGTATGGTTTATGGTAACTTCTACGCTGATCCTTGTAACTGGAACTATTTTTGCGATGTGGTTGGGTGAGAAGATTACAGATAAAGGAATCGGTAACGGTATTTCTATCTTAATTATGGTTGGTATTATTGCGACATTACCTCAATCATTTGTTCAAGAATTTGTTTCTAGAGTAGTGGAGTCTAATGGTGGTATGATAATGATCTTAATCGAACTAGTTGTTTGGTTTGTCATAATCTTAGCCTGTGTAATGTTGGTGTTAGCGGTTAGAAAGATACCAGTCCAATATGCAAGAAGAACTGCCTCTGGTGAATATGAACGTAATATTTTTGGTGCGAGACAATTTATTCCTTTAAAGCTTAATGCGTCTGGAGTAATGCCTATTATATTTGCTCAAGCGATCATGTTTGTACCGTCTGCGGTAGCAAGTATGTCAGATTCAGAATGGGCAACTTCTGTACAAGCAACATATAGTGATATCTTTGGGTTATGGTATAATGTAACCTTTGCCATATTAATTATTGTATTTACATATTTCTATACGGCGATTACAGTACCAACGAATAAAATGGCAGATGACCTAAAACGTAGTGGTGGTTTTATTCCGGGTATTAAACCAGGAACAGATACGGCTGAGTTGTTAGATAGAATTATGTCACAAATAACATTACCAGGGTCTATATTCTTGGCATTCCTTGCAATCTTCCCAGCTATTGTTGTGAAGTTTATGGGGCTGCAACAAGGATGGGCATTGTTCTACGGTGGTACTTCACTATTAATTATGGTGGGTGTTGCAATAGACACGATGCAACAGATTAACTCATATTTATTAAACCGTCATTATGATGGATTAATGAAGAGTGGTAAGAACAGGAAAGCAGTAGCGTAACTAAAAAACTATATTTGGAATGTTGGTATGACTATTGCCAATTGCAATAACATATTAACAATAAAATAAAAATTTCAGAATGGCAAAACAACCCGCAATAGAACAAGACGGAAGCATCGTAGAAGCATTATCAAATGCTATGTTTCGTGTTGAGTTAGAAAACGGACATATAGTTACAGCGCATATCTCAGGAAAAATGAGAATGCATTATATTAAATTATTACCAGGAGATAAAGTAAAATTAGAAATGAGCCCTTACGATTTAACAAAGGCTCGCATAACATACAGATACTAAAATGAAAGTTAGAGCATCAGTTAAAAAAAGAAGTGTCGACTGCAAAATAGTACGCAGGAAGGGCAGATTATATGTAATTAACAAAAAGAACCCTAGGTTCAAACAAAGACAAGGATAAGTTATGGCAAGAATCGCAGGTGTTGATATCCCAAAGCAAAAAAGGGGTGTAATCGCGTTAACGTATATCTTCGGAATCGGTTTAAGCCGTGCACAAGACATACTGGAAAAAGCTGGAGTTAGCGAAGACAAAAAAGTAAATGAATGGAACGATGAAGAAATCGGAGCTATTCGTGATGCTGTTGGGTCTTTCAAAATTGAAGGTGAACTACGTAGCGAAGTTCAATTAAACATTAAACGTTTAATGGACATAGGATGTTACAGAGGTATTCGTCACAGAGTAGGTCTTCCTCTTAGAGGACAACGTACTAAGAATAACTCTAGAACAAGAAAAGGAAAACGTAAAACTGTTGCTAACAAGAAGAAAGCAACTAAATAATCATTAGATATGGCAAAGGCAAATCCAAAAGCTAAAAGCACAAAAAAACGTAAAGTTAATGTGGAGTCTGTAGGTGCAGCGCACATTACAGCGTCATTCAATAATATTATTGTTTCGTTGACTAATAAAGCAGGGGATGTAATCTCTTGGTCATCTGCCGGTAAAATGGGCTTTAGAGGATCTAAGAAAAATACTCCTTATGCTGCACAATTAGCATCTGAAGACTGTGCAAAAATAGCACACGAAGCAGGTATGCGTAAGTGTAAAGTATACGTTAAAGGACCGGGTAATGGTAGAGAATCTGCTATCCGTGCTATCCATAATATGGGGATTGAAGTTACAGAGATTATCGATGTTACTCCAATGCCGCACAATGGATGTCGTCCTGCAAAAAGACGTAGAGTTTAATAAAATATTTGATTCGCTTTCGGGCGAATCATTTCTATTTTTTATTAGTACCTTTGCGGGCTATAATAGAGAAAAAATATAAGATGCCCAAGGGCATCTTTAATAGTACTTAATAAATATCAATCGAGAGATTAAAAAACTAGAGGATTAACGTAAGACCTTAATTTAGTTTTTCTCTCACAATTTTAAATAGAAATGGCAAGATATACTGGTCCAAAAACTAAAATCGCCCGTAAATTCGGTGAAGCGATCTTCGGAGAAGACAAATCCTTCGAAAAAAGAAATTATCCTCCAGGACAACACGGTAATAACCGTCGTCGTGGTAAAAAATCTGAATACGCAATTCAACTAGCAGAAAAGCAGAAGGCAAAGTATACTTATGGTATTCTTGAAAAGCAGTTTAGAAACTTATTCAAAAAGTCAACAGCAGCACCAGGAATTACTGGTCAGGTTTTGTTACAGCTTTGTGAGTCTAGACTTGATAATGTAGTATATCGTATGGGTATTGCATCTAGCCGTCCTGCAGCGAGACAACTTGTTTCTCACCGTCACATAACTGTGAATGGCGAAAAAGTGAACATCCCGTCTTATCAATTAAAGGCAGGAGATGTAGTTGCAGTTAGAGAAAAATCTAAATCTCTTGAAGCGATTCAAAATTCATTGGCAAACTCTAGTAATGTTTATGAGTGGATCACGTGGAATACTGAGACTAAGCAAGGAACATTTGTTGCCGTGCCTCAGCGTTTGCAGATTCCAGAAAACATAAACGAACAGTTTATTGTCGAATTATATTCTAAATAATAAATAATCACATTGGTATTTAGCCAAAGGATTTACAGTGTTCTTCAAACTTTTAAATCGCGCAACTAAATAACAATTAAAACGAAGAAAAATATGTCAGTATTTAGTTTTCAAAAACCGGATAAAGTAATCATGATCAATTCAACTGATTTTGAGGGGAAATTCGAATTTCGTCCCTTAGAGCCAGGTTATGGATTGACTGTAGGTAATGCATTAAGAAGAGTATTACTTTCTTCTCTAGAAGGATTTGCAATTACTTCTTTACGTATTGAAGGAGTAGATCACGAGTTCTCAACCATCGCTGGTGTAGTAGAAGATGTAACAGAGATAATCTTAAACTTAAAACAAGTACGTTTTAAAAGACAAATAGACGAGATTGACAATGAGACAGTAACTATTTCTGTTTCGGGTAACGATAAAGTGGTGGCAGGAGATTTTCAGAAATTTATTTCTGGATTCCAAGTGCTTAACCCAGATCTTGTAATCTGTAACATGGATTCTAAAGTGAATCTTAATATTGAAATTACAATAGAAAAAGGTAGAGGATATGTTCCTGCAGAGGAAAACAAGAAAGCAAATGCTCCTCTTGGTACCATCTTTACAGATTCTATCTTTACACCAATTAAAAATGTAAAGTACAGCATTGAAAATTTCCGTGTAGAGCAAAAAACAGATTACGAAAAGTTAGTTTTCGAAATCATCTCTGACGGATCTATTCATCCTAAAGATGCTTTAACTGAAGCCGCAAAAACATTGATACATCACTTTATGTTATTTAGTGACGAGCGTATCACTCTGGAAGCAGATGAAATTGCTCAAACAGAAACATATGATGAAGAGTCATTACATATGCGTCAGTTGCTTAAAACAAAATTAGTAGATATGGATCTTAGTGTTCGTGCGCTTAATTGTCTTAAAGCTGCAGAAGTAGATACATTAGGAGATTTAGTTTCTTTTAACAAGAATGATTTAATGAAGTTTAGAAATTTCGGTAAGAAATCTTTAACAGAATTAGAAGAGCTTGTTAATGTAAAGGGATTAAACTTCGGGATGGACCTTTCAAAGTATAAACTAGATAAAGACTAGTATAACAATAATTAATAATCATATTTTGCTCTCCGTAATTTGGATTTGGTAGCAAGATGATAAAACAAATGTCATGAGACACGGAAAAAAAGTAAATCACTTAGGTAGAAAAACAGCGCACAGAAAATCAATGTTAGCTAATATGGCTTGTTCATTGATAGAGCACAAAAGAATTAATACAACTGTTGCTAAGGCAAAAGCGGTAAAATCTTTTGTAGAGCCATTAATCACAAAAGCTAAAACAGATACAACGCATAACCGTCGTATCGTTATGGCACGTTTACGTCAGAAAGATGTTGTTACAGAGCTTTTTAGAGATGTAGCAGTGAAGATTGGTGACCGTCCAGGTGGATATACTCGTATTATCAAGTTGGGTAATCGTCTAGGTGATAACGCAGATATGGCGATGATCGAGCTAGTTGATTACAATGAGATTTACAACGCTGGAAAAGCTAAGAAAACTAAAACTACGCGTCGTAGCCGTCGTGGAGGTGCAGCAGCAAAAGCAGTTACACCACCAGTAGCAACAAAAGCGAATAAAGAAGAAGAATAGATGAAACATCATTTATAAATAATAAAAAAGGGATAAACATTCAGGTTTATCCCTTTTTTTATGCCTTGTTTAAAAGTTCTAAAAACACTATTATAATAACACCTGCAATTACATTATTTTTGCACAACCAATTTGTACTATGAAATTCTCATTAACAAATTTTAAACATATTGAAGATTATTTATCGAGCATAACATCTTCAGAATTATCAAATATTAAATTAGGATGAAATATCAAACTAGAAAAAATGCATTAATTCTCTTAGCAGACGGAGCTACCTTTTATGGTAAAGCAGTAGGAGGTAAGACTGGTTCTTCTTTTGGAGAAGTTTGTTTTAATACGGGAATGACCGGTTATCAAGAGATTTTTACAGATCCTTCTTATTTTGGCCAGTTAATGGTGACAACAAATGCACATATAGGAAATTATGGTGTGCACGATGAGGAAGTAGAATCTGATGGTATAAAAATAGCGGGATTAATCTGTCGTAATTTTAGTTATCAAGCATCAAGACCAGATGGTGATGGTACCTTAGAAGATTTTTTAGAGGCTAATAATTTACTCGCAATAAGTGATGTGGACACTAGAGCACTTGTAAATTATATAAGAGATAATGGTGCAATGAATGCTGTGATTACTACAGAAGTGGATAATCTTGACGCCTTAAAGCATGAGCTAGCTGCTTTTCCAGATATGAAAGGTTTAGAATTAGCCAGTAAGGTTTCTACAAAAGAACCTTATTTCTACGGAAATGAGAATGCAACCTACAAAGTCTCTGCACTTGATATTGGGATTAAAAAAAATATATTGCGTAATCTAGCAAAACGAGATTGTTATATTAAGGTATTTCCTTACAACAGTACTTTTTCTGATATGCAATCCTTTGCCCCAGACGGCTATTTTTTGTCTAATGGCCCAGGAGATCCAGAACCATTAACAGGAGCCATTGCTACTACTAAACAAATATTAGAAACAGGAAAGCCTTTATTTGGTATTTGTCTTGGACATCAGGTTTTAGCATTAGCAAATGGAATTTCTACCTATAAAATGCATCATGGTCATAGAGGTATAAATCATCCTATTATGAATCTTATTACCGGGAAAGGAGAAATTACATCTCAAAATCACGGGTTTGCGATAAATAAAGAAGAAGCAGAAGCACATGCTGATATAGAGATTACGCACGTACACTTAAATGATGACACCGCCGCAGGAATTAGGATGAAGAGTAAGCCCGTATTTTCTGTGCAATATCACCCAGAAGCAAGTCCTGGGCCAAACGATGCGAGTTACCTTTTTGATGATTTTATTACGAACATCAAGAATGCTAAGTAGGCTTTTTAGGAACTATTAATTTTTGAAGGTAGTTTCAATTTTGAAAATTTCCGAAGCGTGTAAAAAACAATAAAACGAGTTATTGCATTGCAATAGCAATAAAAACAAACCAATGAGTATAATTATCGATATTAAAGCAAGACAAATTTTTGATAGTAGAGGGAACCCTACAGTTGAAGTTGACGTGATAACAGAAAATGGATTTTTAGGCCGAGCGGCGGTGCCTTCTGGAGCGTCTACAGGAGAACATGAGGCAGTAGAATTGCGTGATGGCGGTAGTGCTTATATGGGGAAAGGAGTGCTTAAAGCAGTAGAAAATGTAAATGGAAAAATTGCAGGGACCTTATTGGGTATCTCTGTTTTTGAACAAGAAGAGATAGATCGCGTAATGCTAGATCTTGACGGGACAAAAAACAAATCAACACTAGGTGCAAACGCAATTCTTGGCGTTTCACTGGCGGCAGCAAAAGCGGCGGCAAATGAGTTAGGAATGCCGTTATACAGATATATTGGCGGTGTTAGTGCAAAAACACTTCCCGTACCAATGATGAATATTATTAATGGAGGTTCTCATAGTGATGCTCCTATTGCTTTTCAGGAGTTTATGGTAATGCCTGTAAAGGCAAAAACTTTTACAGAAGCAATGCAAATGGGCTCAGAGATTTTTCACCATTTAAAAAAGGTATTACACGATAGAGGTTTAAGTACGGCAGTAGGAGATGAAGGTGGTTTTGCACCAACACTAGATGGAACAGAAGATGCGCTTGACACTATTAAAGTAGCTGTAGAAAACGCAGGTTATACTTTTGGAGATCAAATAATGATTGCCCTAGATTGTGCGGCAGCAGAATTTTATGTGAATGGTAAATATGATTACTCAAAGTTTGAAGGTGCAACAGGAAAAATAAGATCTAGTAAAGAACAAGCAGATTATTTAGCACAACTTTGTGCAGATTACCCTATCATTTCTGTTGAAGATGGTATGGATGAGAATGACTGGGAAGGGTGGAAGTATTTAACCGAAATAGTAGGTGATAAAGTACAGCTTGTAGGTGATGATTTATTTGTGACTAACGTAGAGCGCTTGTCTCGTGGTATTAATGAAAATATTGCGAATTCAATTTTAATTAAAGTCAATCAAATAGGTACTTTAAGTGAAACCATCGCAGCAGTAAATATGGCTCACAATGCTGGGTTTACATCAGTGATGTCTCACAGAAGTGGAGAGACGGAAGATAATACGATTGCCGATCTCGCGGTAGCATTAAATTGTGGACAGATTAAAACAGGTTCTGCATCGCGTAGTGACCGTATGGCAAAATATAATCAATTGTTGCGTATAGAAGAGCAACTAGGAGATGTTGCGTATTTCCCGGGTAAAAAAGCTTTTAAAATATAATTCTCCCGGCACATTCAGAAAAAAAACGATCTTTCAGATCGTTTTTTTTATTTTGGATGAATGTGATTGAATGCATTTTTTTAACCAAAGATTAAGAAGTTAGTCTTTTATAGATTGTTCAATAATTCGTATATTGACGATTCCGTTTTTTCGGAACTACATCAACAAAAAGAAAAAAATATATGTCAAAAATGGCCACTTTAGAGATTGATGGAAATACATATGAATTTCCATTAATCACGGGTACAGAGAACGAAACTGCAATAGATATTAAAACCTTAAGAGGGCAAACTGGTGGTATTACCACGATCGATCCTGGTTATAAAAATACGGGTTCGTGTGAGAGTGCTATTACATTTTTAAATGGTGAGGAAGGAATTTTACGCTATAGAGGGTACGCCATTGAAGATCTAGCGGAAAAAGCAGATTTTCTTGAAGTTGCGTATTTATTGGTGTTTGGCGAGTTGCCAACCGCAGATGAGTTGTCAAAATTTCATGCAGACATCAAAAATGAAAGTGTTGTAGATGATGACCTAAAAAAAATATTAGACGCTTTCCCGAAGTCAGCGCACCCTATGGGCGTGTTGTCTTCTTTGACAAGTGCATTAACTGCTTTTAACCCAACTACAGTGAATGTAGATAGTGAAGAAGAAATGTATAATGCCATTGTAAAAATACTAGGGAAATTTCCAGTATTAGTGGCGTGGACCATGCGCAAGCAAAAAGGGTTGCCATTAAACTATGGGGATAACAGCCTTGGTTATGTGGAGAACATCTTAAAAATGATGTTTGAAAAGCCAAATGAAGAGTATAAGCAAAATGATATTTTAGTTAATGCATTAGATAAATTATTAATTTTACATGGAGATCACGAGCAAAACTGTTCTACTTCTACAGTAAGAATAGTAGGTTCTTCTCATGCAGGAATGTATGCTTCTGTGGCGGCTGGAATTTCTGCGCTTTGGGGGCCGCTTCACGGTGGTGCTAATCAAGCGGTTTTAGAAATGCTAGAAGCGATTAAAGCAGATGGTGGTGATACAAAAAAGTTTATGGCTAAGGCTAAAGATAAAGCAGATCCATTTAGATTAATGGGCTTTGGTCATCGCGTGTATAAAAACTTTGATCCTCGTGCAAAAATCATTAAAGTTGCTGCAGACGAAGTACTGGCTGATCTTGGGGTTGAAGACCCAGTATTAGACATTGCAAAAGGACTGTCTAGTGAAGCATTGAACGATGAGTATT
This sequence comes from uncultured Ulvibacter sp., assembly GCA_938041335.1. Taxonomy (GTDB): domain Bacteria; phylum Bacteroidota; class Bacteroidia; order Flavobacteriales; family Flavobacteriaceae; genus Patiriisocius. The sequence continues at coordinate 72,647 of CALIAF010000007.1, forward strand.
TTGTGAAACGTAAACTGTATCCTAATGTAGATTTCTACTCAGGTATTATTTATAGAGCAATGGGAATCCCAGTGGAGATGTTTACAGTAATGTTTGCCTTAGGTAGATTGCCAGGATGGATTGCGCAATGGAAAGAAATGCGTCTGCGTAAGGAGCCTATCGGTAGACCTCGTCAGATTTATATTGGCGAAAATCACAGAGATTTTAAAGATATTTCTAAGCGATAAGAATTTTGTAAATAAAAATTAGCTAAGAACACCTCCAATTGGGAGGTGTTTTTTTATGGATAATATTGAAATAGGAACAATTTTCAAGTCCATAAAATTTCCGAAGTGAAATAGAAACGAAACAATTATATTTGTTAGCTATGATAAAACTAAATGTACAAAACGAGTTTTCTAGACTAAGGGCAGTAGTTTTAGGTGCCGCAAAAAGTAATGGGCCAGCACCGACTTTAGAAGAAGCATACGATCCTAAATCTGCTAAGCACATTAAGGCGGGTACGTATCCTAAAAATGAGGATATGGTAATAGAAATGGATGCTGTTGCTGCTGTTTTTAAAAAATATGATGTTACGGTTTATCGTCCTAATCAGATTGAAGCATATAACCAGATTTTTTCTAGAGATATCGCTTTTGTAATAGAAGATAAATTTATTAAAGCTAATATTTTACCAGATAGAGCTCGAGAGATTGAGGCCATACAATATGTGATGGATCAAATAGACCCAAAGAACATTGTGCAGTTTCCTGATGAAGTTCACGTAGAAGGGGGAGATGTGATGCCATATGGTGATTATATTTTTGTAGGAACCTATTATGGAGAAGATTATGCAGATTATATTACCGCGCGAACTAACATGCATGCGGTTAAGGCATTACAAGAATTATTTCCTAAGAAAACGGTGAAGCCATTTAACTTAAGAAAAAGCAATACCATAGCAGAAGACAACGCTTTGCATTTAGATTGCTGTTTTCAGCCTCTTGGTAAAGGTAAATGTATTATTCACGAGAATGGTTTTCTGTACAAAGAAGAGTTTGATTGGTTGGTGAATTACTTCGGAAAAGCCAACTGTTTCCAGATTGATAAGAAAGAAATGTACCATATGAATAGTAATATCTTTAGCATAAGTGAAGATGTTATTATTTCAGAAAAGAACTTTACAAGATTGAATACTTGGTTAAGAGACCAAGGGTTTACCGTAGAAGAAGTGCCTTATTTTGAAATTTCAAAACAAGAAGGGTTACTAAGGTGCAGCACATTACCGTTGATACGGGATTAACTACCTACCGCGATTAAAAATTTTCTTAACAGAACCATCACTATAGTAGAGAAACTGGATACCTTGAGTACTTTCTAATACATCACGTCCTAATATATCATATCTATTGAGGAGTTCTGGTATTTTTAAATCATCAATATCAGAAAGTCCTAGTTCTAAGTCTCTTGTAATTTTTACTTCATAGCTATATGTCTCTGAAACATCTGTAAATACTTCTGGCATAGATGCCACAATCAAATATACCTCTGTAATTTGACTAGGAATAGGTATAGATAAAGATCCTTGTGCGTTATTGTCCATTTCTAAATCAATAAAAACCGTTTCATCAAAATCATTTTTTAAAAGGACTTTACCTTGAAAATGAGTGATACTTCCTTCGCTTCCTTGTAAATCTCCATTAATTTCAAATAGGTAGTTGTCTGCTTCAGTGATGTTGATCTTGTAGCTATTAAATGACCATGCTCTCGTGACATTTTCATCTTCGGGTCTTATCCAGCCATTAGTCCCTTCATCATTATAAATAGCGATAAATTCATTGTCGTCCTCTGGATCTGCATAATCGTCCCACTCCGTTTCAAAACGAGTTATTTGATTGCTAGGGAGAAAATCAAAATCATTAGTCATTCTAGATGCAAAATCTATAAAGTGATTTCTAAAAGGGGTGCTTCCTATTTCATTATAAAAATATTCTTGCGGGAGCTCTGATGTTCCTGCGTATAATCCATTTGTAATTAGCTCATCTGGCACATCTGTTTCTTCGCTTAAATAATATAAAAATAGGGCAAGGGCATACTGGTGTACATAGCGTTGCCAGTTTTCTGGATAATCATCAGGGAAATTATCAAAGCTAAGCCATAATGGAACTTGCGGTAATCTTATAAGGGATTCTGCCTCAACAAAGGCTGCGTCTACGGTAGGGTTTTGTAATGCTGCAAACCAGTTTGCGGATGCTTCAATATACCATTGGCTATCTCCAGAATAAACAAACCCTGGCGAAGTTGCATTGTATTGAAAAATATGAAAAGTCTCGTGTGCTACGTTCACCCAGTCTAGATGTGCGCCAAAAGGTATAGTTAGAAATGGATATCCATTACTATCGGTCCCTTGACCGTTACCCCAGCCATCAGGAAAGTCGTCCATGCCATTATGTAAATACACATTATAGTAATACCCATCAAGAGGATTAGGAGGATCTGACATCTCTAAAACAGACAGGCAATAGTCTCGATAGGGGTTCATTTTAGTGAGCATTTCTAATGCATCTTCTTCATAGTCAAACTCGTTATCCCACCAGATAATATAAATACCATCTGTAATATGATCATAATCTGTGGTGTCACTAAAAACACTGTTGATGGTGTATGGTTGTGCGAATGTTTCAGAAGTAAGAGGAAGTAGTAATAGCGTGAAAGACAGTGCGATATATGCGTAAAGTGTTTTCATAGTAATATAAAATTAGTTTGTTAGTCCTGTACAAACTTTACGCCACCAGAAATTAAAAAGTAATTGAGCCCAGTATTACGTTCATAGCTACTTACTTTAAGGTCTATGGATTTTAGGCCAAAAGAAAATACTTTAAGACCTGTAAAAATGTCTGTGTAATTAATGCCTATACTGTACTGGTTTGCATTAAAGGCAGATAGGTCAAAATCACTTGTGTAAAATTCGTCAGTAGATAAAGCTTCTGCAAAATTATTAAAGTATTTTGAAGCAGATTGCTGGTAATACCGATATCCAGGATACAGTGTAAAACGCCCACCAATTTTTATTGGTACTTCTAGCGAGGCGGTATTTGAGGTAATCCCGAAGTCATCAGAATAATAGCGATAGTAACTTCTTAAAACAAAGGTCTCATTAAGGTAATAGTTTAAACGACCACCAACTGCAATTTTAAATCGAGAATCAGGCAGACGTTCTATATCATGTGCGATAGGAAAGTTCTCTGCCATAAAGATAGGTTGGTCAGCAAAATAGATACGATGAAAAGGCGTGGATAATAGTCCTTGCTGTTGGATCAAATCTAGAGAGAGCGAAAACTGCGCATTCTTGCTTAAAATTTGCGAAAACCCAAGGCCAAGTGAATAGGAATTACGCCCGTTGTCTTTAAAGCCGTCAAGATCTTCAAAATCATTTACGTTATTTAATTCAAATCGTATTTCTTCTGGATAAATAAGTTTCCAAGTATCTAAGTACACATTTGCAGAGGCACTTATTTCTGTATTCTTTTCATTAAACAGGTAGGTGTAATTACCACCAAAGCCAATAGAATTATAGTCGTACTCTGTAGCAAAAGATGCTTTTGCGCCCCAAATTTGATTTCTATCTGGACTGGAGTGACTATAGCTGCCATTTACGTTTGTCCAAGTATCTTTTCCAGAAGCACCACTGGAAGCCACAAATGGATCTGCTTCTTGCGCCCCATCAAAAGGACCTACATTACTAGATGATGCAGAGGTGTAGGCAGAGATATTGAGGTCTACTGTCAGTACATCGTCTGCATTTAATGGTATTGCTACTACAATTGTTGGGGCGATATCTGTTAGCTCTTCTGTACCACGACCACCAGTTACTGCTGCATTACTACCATCTTGTTCGTAATAGCTGCTTAAAAATTCAATCTCTGTGGTTTCTAATACTCTTTTTGTATATGTTGCTGTAGTATCTTGCGCATTCATATGTGCGGCAAAAACCAAAGCGAAAATAAAAAGCAGGTATTTCATATATTTGGTATTTCAGAAAATAAAAACCCCGATATAAATATCAGGACGATTTTTGCATTAATAAATTAGTTGCAACCGCAACCACCACCAGTCTTCCCTCCATTTGCTCCAGAAGCTGACTCTCTGTATAATTGCGTATTAGTGTCAAAACGTTTTATCGATCTATCTGCCAGAGCCATATCTGGGTCATTAATGTTTACCTTTTCATATTCTTTTACGGCTACACATGATGTGAAGCAAGAACATAAAATAGCGATTAAGAGTAGTTTTTTCATAAGATGGAACTCAATTTTTAGTATCGAGTTTAATATTTTCTGAAGTAAATATAGCACCATCTGTTGAGATAACAATGCATTCTACACCAGGAAATTGGTTAATTCTATCCAGCCCAGTTTCAATACCCATTACAAACACAGAGGTTGCCAAGGCATCTGCCAGTTCTGCCTTTGGGGCAAAGACGGTCACACTTATGATACCTTTAGAGGGGTACCCTGTGCGCGGGTCAATAATATGTGAATATCTAATGTCATTAAACGTGACAAACTTCTCATAGTTACCAGATGTTACAACAGCATCTGTTATAGGTAATAACGCAAAAGCCTTGTTTTTATTTAATGGGTTTGTTATCGCAACCTGCCAAGGCGAACCGTCAGGTTGTTTCCCCCACGTATTCATATCGCCAGCGGCATTAATAATCCCAGCTGTCACACCGCTTTTTATTAATAAGGCTTTCGCTGTATCTGCTGCATAACCTTTACCAATAGCTCCAAAACCTATTTTCATTCCTTTGTTTTTAAGGAACACGGTTTTATTAGTGTCATCTAATAGGATGTTTTTATAACCTACTTTTTCTACCGAAATTTTAATGGCTTCCTCATTGGGCATTTGTATCATACTTCCGTCAAATTTCCAGATACGATCCATAGAAGCGTACGAAATATCAAAAGCACCGTCCGTTAATTTTGATAACTGGATAGCACGTTTAATAAGGTTGAAAAGTTCTTCGGAAACTTTAACGGGTTGTAGCCCCGCATTTTTATTTATTAAGGTGGTTTCAGATGTTTCTTGCCAAGAAGAGATAAGGGCTTCAATTCTTTTAATTTCCAAAATAGCATCACTAATGTGATACTGTCCTATTTCCAGATTAGGGGCAACCACCGTAATAATAAAGTCAGTGCCCATTAAAGAGAGCTCCTTATTTACAATAACCTGTGAATGAGCAATTGAATTTGACACCAGTATGAAAAAAACAAACAGTGCTCTCATTATTTTTTAGTAAAACCGTCTATTTCTAAAATATAGTCGCTAGGTGTTGCTTTATAATAACCAGTCTCTCCCAATACATTAAGGTCTTTGTCCATTACAACTACAAAAGGGAAGATCCCCCTCTTGTTAAATTGTTCTGCCAAGGCGTTATTTTTTGCTGTCATTTCTGGAGATAAAGCGTTCTTCTTTTTCTTCGGGAAATCTGCCTGTAACATCACAAAGTGATCTTTAGCATATAATTTGAACTCCTCAGATTGAAAAATCTCTCTATCTAGTTTAATACAAGGAGCGCACCAGTCGCTACCTTGAAAGACCAATACGATGGGACAGTCTGTTTCTTGTGCCATTTCTTGGGCCGAATCTATATCATCTTGCCATTCTTGGGCCTGCACAACTGGGATGGTTAAAAAAAAGAGACATGTAATAGAAATGAGAAATTGTTTCATAGTTTTTTATTTACTTAACGTAAGATACTTATTTATATTTAACCCTATTCAATTAATATGCCGCATATTGACAAAATAGAATTATTTTTGAAGACTTAAAACTATCCAAATGTCCCAAATTACCAATACCATTTTAATGATTCGTCCAGTTGCGTTCAGGATGAATGAAGAAACAGCCGTAAATAATTATTTTCAGGAAGATATAAATCTTAGAAAAGGCGAGATTAACGCAAATGCTCAAGCGGAGTTTGACATGTTTGTAGAAAAATTGCGTGGTGTTGGCGTACAGGTAATTGTAGAAGATGATGATCCAAAAATGGATACGCCAGATTCTATATTCCCTAATAATTGGGTGAGTTTTCATAAAGATGGTACGGTAGCGATGTACCCTATGTTTGCAGAAAATAGAAGACGTGAGCGCCGTGAGGAAATCATAAACAGACTTGAAGCCGAAGGTTTTATAATCGAGGGTTTTATGGATTATACCAAAGCCGAAGAGGAAGGATACTTTTTAGAAGGAACAGGAAGTTTACTTTTAGACAGAGTGCATAACAAAGTGTATTGTGCGATATCGCCACGAGCGGATGAAGAATTAGTAGTTGAATTCTGTGAAGATTTTGAATGTGACCCCGTATTGTTTACTGCTAACCAATCATATAAAGGACAGCGTTTGCCTATATACCATACCAATGTAATGATGGCGCTTGCAGAGAACTTTGCGGTAATATGTTTAGATACTATAGATGATAAGCACGAGAAGAAGCACTTAATTAAGCATCTTAAAGAAACTAAAAAAGAAATCATTGCCATCACAGAAGAACAAATGCACCAGTTTGCGGGAAATATGTTGCAATTACAAGGTAAGGATCACAAATATATGGTGATGAGCGAAGCTGCAAGATCTAGTTTAAGATCGGACCAAGTAAAAGCGATACAGAAACACTGTAAGATTTTAAGTAGCGACTTGACCACCATTGAAACTTGTGGTGGCGGTAGTGCCAGATGTATGATGGCAGAGGTTTTTCTTCCTAAAAAAGAAATGCAAATCGTTTAATTGGTTATACCTCTTTAAAAGAAGCAATTCGACGTAACATATTTCCGAAGATAAAGAAGTGAAAGGGCAACATAGTGTACCAGTATAGTCTCCCTAGAATTCCTCTTGGTCTAAAAGTGGCCGTTTGGTGTAGCATATTTTTGTCATCGATACGAAACTCTAACCAAGCTTCTCCCGGTATGCGCATTTCTGCAAACAACAAAAGTCTTTTGTTATCTTTATCGGCAAGGATAACTCTCCAGAAGTCCAGTGCATCACCTTCAAAAATCTTAGTAGGATGGGTACGCCCACGACGTAAACCTACGCCACCAAAAAGTTTGTCCATGTACCCACGCACTTTCCAGAGCCAATTTCCATAATACCAACCACGTTGCCCACCTATCGCCCAAATATTCTGTAGGGCAAGTTCTGGGTTTTCAAGCTGAATTTTTTGAGCATCTTTAACACATCCTTGGTCTGGTACCTCGACGTATTGTTTTAGATCACTTCTAAAACGTCCACTCACCATACTATCTTTCCAGCTGGAAACCACTTGGTTCTGTTTAATTTTTTTAAAAGCTAATTCTATCGCTTTTGCGTAAGAAACAGGTGTTGCGTCCAGCATATCTCTAAGCCTAGTGTCTTTTGTGATTACCTCAATACGCATACTATCTACTAGATTAAGTGCGAGTTTGTAAGAAGTGGAAGTCACAAAATACAGCCAATAACTAGAGAGCTTTGGCGATAAGAAAGGAACATCGATAATAGTAAGATTAATGGCTCTAAACTTAGAGTACTCCAACATCATTTGCTTATAGCTTAATACGTCTGGTCCACCTATGTCAAAAGCATCATCATAGCATTTTTCATTACCTAATACGCCAATAAGGTAATTAAGTACATCTCTAATGGCAATAGGTTGGCATTTGGTTTTTACCCATTTTGGGGTAATCATGATAGGGAGTTTTTCACATAGATCTCTAATGATCTCAAAAGAGGCGCTGCCGCTTCCTACTATAATTGCCGCTCTAAGTACAGTTAATTTTGCTTCACCTTGAGACAAGATACCTTCTACATTTTTACGGGACCATAGATGCTTACTTAGGTTGTTTTCATTAGCAATACCGCCTACATAAATAATTTGCTTGCAGCCGGTCGGTTTTAGGTATTCGACAAAATTTTGCGCAGCGAGTTGTTCTTTTTCGTCAAAATCTTCTGTAGAAGAACTCATAGAATGGATTAGGTAATAGGCCGCGTCTATGTCTTTGGGCAATACATCTAGAGTAACAGGGGTTAAAAAATCGATGATGACTACCTCAATTTTTTGGCGCATTTCTGCAGGTACAGAAAGCCGGTTTGCATTTCTCACGGCACAGACTACTTCATGACCTTGCTCTAAGAGCAAGGGTAAAAGTCGCATTCCTATATATCCATTGGCACCGGTAAGTAGTATTTTCAATCTAAATTGTTTTGCTTAAAGGTACGAAAGTAAAGTACTTATTCTCACTTCGAAAAAACTAAACTCTTGTTAATTGTGGTTAAAAAAGAAGAAAGGACGCAGGGCTGAAAGAACAAAGAATAAAGACTTCATTCTTAATTAAATGGCGATATTTGCTTGTAATAAAGTATTTTTAAACCAATGAAAATCCTAAAAATTATCTTAATCCTAGCGGGAATAGCACTTATAGCGCTTGGCCTTTACAATGCCTTTATGCCGCAAGAAGTGATGCCTATTGATATAATAACAACAGATGATACTACAAGGTCTAGCAGTCAAATCTCTGGGATGATAGGCTTAGGTATTGTTGCGCTGGTTGCAGGTACTTTCTTGAAAAATAGGAGGTAAGGGTTATAAGTCTTCTATTCTAACAGCTGCTGTGTTGTTCTTCTGAGCAATCACCTTCTGTATAAATTTATGAGTTGCCTTATCTGCAGCCTTAGCCTCAATCTTAATAAAATAGTTGTCTCTGTAAATGGAATATTCTTCTGATCGACCTTTATAAATAACTAATTTATAATACGGGATTACTAGTGCATAACTCTCTAATAAGGATCTAAAACCAACGATAATACCATTAGGGCGCAACTCTATATTACATTGGTTTCTGTTGTTGTCTAAGATAAGCAAGTTGTGTATTTGGATACTCGTTTCTGTAATAATCAATTTACTTCTCCCTATCCCTTTTAGCTTAAAACGCTCTTTTAATGTGAAAGGCTTCCCAACTTCGAGGTCTATTTTACGTGTAACTTCACTATTGTTATAAGATACGTTTGCAAGCATAGTTTTAAAGATACATAGAAGAACTAGTAAACGCAAAAAAACTATCTTTGCATTCTTAAAATGAAACCTAAATGACCTTACAAGAGACCCTTTCTCTAAAAGTTAAAGAAGCAATCTCAAATCTTTACCAAGCGAAACTAGAACAAGTAGAGTTTCAAGCTACGCGCAAAGAATTTGAAGGTGATATCACAATTGTAGTCTTCCCTATGTTACGCGTTGTAAAAGGCAATCCGGTGCAGATAGGAGAGGCGATAGGTAATTATCTTGTAGAGAATGTTGAAGAAGTTATCCGTTTTAATGTTGTAAAAGGCTTCTTAAATGTGGTGTTAAGCGATACTCATTTTTTAGATTTCTTCGGAAATGTGCCAGACTGGAATACCTTCGGAACAAAACCACAAGGGGATCACGCAATGATGGTAGAGTATGCTTCTCCCAACACAAACAAACCATTACACTTAGGGCATGTACGAAACGTATTGCTAGGATACAGTGTAGCAAATATCACCAAAGCAGCAGGTAAAAAAGTATATAAAACCCAAATCATTAACGATCGTGGAATCCATATTTGTAAATCTATGTTGGCCTGGGAGCGTTATGGAGATGGAGAAACACCGCAGTCCACAGGATTAAAAGGTGACAAACTGGTAGGTAACTATTACGTTAAGTTTGATCAAGAATACAAAAAAGAAATAGCCGCTCTTGAAGCAAGGGGTAAAACCACAGAAGAGGCAAAGGCCGAAGCACCACTTATAAAAGAAGCCCAACAAATGCTTCTAAAATGGGAAGCTGGGGATGCAGCAGTTGTAGATCTTTGGAAGATGATGAATGGCTGGGTATACGAAGGTTTTGATGCAACTTACAAAGCGATAGGTGTAGACTTTGATAAAAATTATTATGAAAGTAATACCTATTTATTGGGTAAAGAATTTATTGTAGAAGGTCTTAGCTCTGGTGTTTTTATAAAGAAAGAAGATGGCTCTGTATGGTGTGATCTAACAGAAGAAGGTCTGGATGAAAAGATTGTATTGCGTAGTGATGGTACTGCGGTCTATATGACTCAAGACATTGGTACCGCAATACAACGTGTAAAAGATTATCCAGATGTAAACGGAATGATTTATACCGTAGGAAACGAACAGGAATATCATTTTCAAGTGTTATTCTTAATTCTTAAAAAACTAGGTTTTGAGTGGGCCACAAACTTGTACCACCTGAGCTATGGGATGGTAGATCTCCCTTCTGGTAAAATGAAGAGTCGTGAAGGTACCGTTGTAGATGCAGATGATTTGATTTCAGAAATGGCTGCTACAGCACGTACAATTTCTGAAGATCTAGGCAAAATTGATGACTTTAGTGAAGAAGAAAAAACAGACTTGTATCACACAATAGGTCTCGGTGCACTTAAATATTACATTCTTAAAGTAGATCCTAAAAAGCGAATCTTATTTAATCCAGAAGAGAGCGTAGACTTTCAAGGAAATACAGGACCGTTTATACAATATACCTATGCAAGAATTCAATCTATAGTTAGAAAAGCAGCCTTTGACCCCTCTCAGGTTATAGGAGGTTTGAGCAATTATACACTAGAGCCAAAGGAAAAAGACGTATTAAAAACCTTACAGCAATTTCCTGATGTGATAGCATTGGCTGCAACAAATTACAGCCCAGCGATAGTTGCAAATTACACCTATGATCTGGTAAAAGAATTTAATTCTTTCTATCAAAATGTACCCATCTTCGCAGCAGAAAACGAAACTGAAATACAGTTTAGAGTAGCACTTTGTGCTGCAGTTGGTGATGTAGTTAAAACTGCTTTTGGGTTATTAGGAATTGATGTTCCTGAAAGGATGTAATTTTAATACTAGACTAATGTCATATTGAGCGCTCCCGATAGTTATCGGGAGCGCTCAATATGACATTAGCCAACGACCAAAACCCTTTAATTTCCGTAAAGCTTATTCCCAGCTTCTTCATACTTGTCACCTTTGGTCCAAACAGGAGTTACAGGGTCATTCCCTATGTTTCTGCCTGCCATTACATAGGCGCTAAAAAATTTATATAAGTATTCATAATCTAAAGTATCTGCTTCGTCACCCGGGCGGTGATAATATTTAGTAACATCCCCATTAAAGGCGGTAAAACCTAATGAGAAGGTAGGTGCTGGTATTCCTGCTTTAGCGAAATGTACATTGTCACTACGGTCAAATAAACCTTGCTCGGGTGCAGGATCGTCTATGGCTGTAATACCAAAAGCAGTCGCGGCATCTTTAATGTGTTGGGATGCTGTTGTTCTTTCTAATCCTACGATGGTAGCGAGTGACGTGTCATTATACCCTGCGTTATCACTATTGAAGCAGTAGACCATTTGGTTAAGCGGTAATACAGGATTTGCAACATAGTATTCACTACCCAATAACCCTTTTTCTTCTCCTGTAAATAAGATGAACAGGGCAGAACGCTTAGTTGGATATTTTGCTAGGTTCTGTGCCATACTTAATACAGTTGTTGTTCCCACAGCATTATCTCTTGCTCCGTTGTAGTTGTTGTCTCCAGTTTCATCTGGAGTACCAATACCTACATGGTCATAGTGTGCGGAGTAGATGATGTATTCGTTTTTTAATACTGGGTCGGTGCCTTCTACAATGCCAATTACATTTTGAGAGGTCACTAGTTCTTTCGCTTGTGGACTAAGGTTTAATGCCGTTAAGAGAGATCTACTAGTTGCAAATTTGGTTGCCATAGCAAAATCCGTGTCCTTAACCCAAAGATGCGGCAGCTTTGCGTCATTGTCACTCATTTCTGAAGAAACTAATCCAAGAGATGGCTCATTAAAATTATGATCTAGAAAACCCCACATTTGATCTGCCGCATTTACTAATTCAATAATTGCTACGGCACCCGATTTTAGCGCAATATCCATTTTTTCATCCCGCAATCTAAAAGCACCTCGCGCGTCATTTGCTTCTTTGCTTCCAGCTTTCATAACTACAACTTTACCTTTAACAGAATGCCCGCTATAGTCCTCTTTTAAGCCGTAGTTTACAAAGATCGCATTTTCATTATAGTTTATCGCACCTGAGTCTAGTGCCACAAACTCGCTAATTTTTTCACCCATTAAAGAAAGAGACATCGTCGCCGGCGGACTTACTTTCTCGAGAGGTACGGGCTGATAATAGTCACCACTTTCAGGGTTGGGTTTTACACCGTAACTTCTTAATGTATTGGCTAAATAAGAAGCCGCAATTTTGTTTTCTGGTGTTCCAGTTGCTCTACCTTTTAAAAGGTCATCTGCTAGAAAATAGATATGTCCTTCTATTTGAGATTGCGATACGGTCTCTTGTACTTTTTCTTTTTCCGTTTGCGCTTGGCTTGTTACTGAAATGCTAATAAGGAGAAGGAGCAGTATGAATTTTTTCATGATTTGATTTTTTTTGAAATGTTATTTTTTATACAATTCTTCAATAATGGAGTAGTTTTCGTTTACAAAGTATTCAAGATACTTTATTGATTCATCAAAATTTAATGACCAGTAATCATCAACCACCATTTTTTCTTTTTGTCCTAATAAACCAAAAAGGACTTTCACTTTTTTAGGTCTTCTATACCATATAGAAAATTCTAATTTTTTGTTTTTACCGTAATGTGCCGTTAGTATTAAACTCTTTTTGTTTTCAATACAAATAAATTCTAACGAAGGACTATAATATACTTTTTCTTGATCTAAAGCATTGGAAAATTTTAACTTTTCAATCCAAGGATAATTCTTAGCAATTTCTAAGACCTCATTTTCCGAGATTGGGTGATTTTTATATTCAATAGCTTCTTTGTCTACGTGGCAAATGGAGTATTTATAGGTCATTTTTAGTTTTGCATTTTGTTACTAGTGCTTCATTCCTTAAAGACAACCTTAGTTGCTACCTGCTCTATACCATCTAAGATAAACATTTTAGACGTAATTATCGCCGTGATAGAACCTTTGAAAATATTACCATCGCTATTTTTTGAAATAAATTCAATCTGCTGTTTGTTCGTAGAATCATTCACTCGTTCTAAAGGTTGTATTGACTCAATAGAAACAAGCTCGCCTAGATTTGAATATTTAAAAGTATCGCTTAATAATGCGACTTGTGCTTTTATCGCTGCATCTTCGGGATGTTCTTTCGCTAATGTTTTTAAATCAAAAAGCTCTTGTAATTTTTGTTTGGTAATGGTTTCATACTGGAACGTTTCCGAAGCTATAATAGGTGCATCCGCATTTCCCACAACTTCTGCCGCAGTTTCTACCATCATTTCGCTTTTATTAGCGTTACTACACGAGAACAAAACACCACAAAATAGTATGTATATGAATGCTCTCATCGTATTATAAATTTAAGTTTAGTGATTTTTCCCTCTGCGTATTCTTTGTCTAGAATGTGCATATTTTTTAAGGCACTCGTAGGGATGGTCATTTTATGGATAAACTCTTTTTTAGTAAACAACTCGATACCCGTTACGTTAGGGAATACTTGATAAATCTGCGCTTTTGGGGCGATGAGGTTTTCTAGTTGCTTGCGTCGTTTTACTACATCTGAGAGGTTGCCATCGCTGTAATATTTCAGCATTAAAGCATAATCGTCTTTACGCATGGGAACGGTCAAACTGCTTTTTGAAGTGGTTTTTCTTACAATTGTGTCTGTTTTATAATATGGCGATTGCGCGACAAAATGGATTGCATCATTTGCTGTGTCATAACTAAAACACCCATACTCATCAGTCTGCAGAAAAACAGAAGATTCATTAGGTTTTATAATTTCAATACTCACCTTATACCTTAAAGGAGTCTGCTCGTCTTCATCCACCAAGCAAAATGTAAATGTGTTTTCTTGATTAAAATACAAGTAACCAACTACTATTACCAATAACGCAACAGCACCCAATAACGGAGCAGTAAGCTTCGTCTTTTTTGCTTCGGAAACTTTATCAACGATAAATCCGCTATGCGCATTTTTAAATTCCTCCCAATTAGAGTAACCTGCATACATACTTAAAAGATTAAGGACATCTATGCGTGGTAGTTTGGCAGGTGTTTTTTTAAAATAGGTGTAGAAAGATTTTTCGCTGATGCTGCCTTTTGTGCTGCTAATTAACTCTTCTTGAAACAAAGCGATGGTCTCTCCTTTCCATTCTGCCATCTTTTTTGGTGCGCTATATGACGCTAAAAACGTATTTGCAATCGCTTCTTTGAGTAATTTAAAGTATGTCGCGTTTGCTTCGGTCAAGATGTAATATATTGTTTTTCAGTTAGTTGATTTTTGTAAAACAGTTTACAAGCCCTTTACAAGAGGTTTACAAAGCTAGGGCATCATCTCGTTATAGGTTTGTGCTTATAAACACTAAAAATATAAAATTATGAACACAAAAATGAAAAGTATCAGTACAAAGGTTTTGGCATTCGGTTTAGTTATAACCACATTATTCGCTTGTAATAATGCAGATTACAATGAAAAAGTTGGCATGACGCATGTTTCTAAAGAAATGGAAGCGCCAGCAGATGCCTATTTAGAGGAGGTAAAAGGAAATTTAGGGAATCCATTTGCGCAGCAAGAAACGATAAAAACACCTTCGCATCTTAAAATTATTAAGACGGCAACAACGCGATATAAAGTGGATGATGTTAAAGAAGCTACAGCGTTCATAAAGAAAATGGCAGGTGGTTATGGTGCTTATATTAGCGCACTTAGTTTTAATAATACATTGTACGAAAAACAAAATAAGTTTACCATAAAAGTGCCTAACACGTATTTTGACACCCTGATGGATACCATTGCTGGTGCGGCGAGTTTTATTGAATACGAGAATATCACGACACAAGATGTCACAGAAGAGTTTATGGATATCTCAGCTAGACTTAAAACCAAGCAAGAAGTAAAAAAACGTTTTGAAGAAGTACTCCGAAAACGTGCCGTAACCGTAGAAGATATCCTGTTGACCGAAGACAAATTGCGTGTCATACAAGAAGAAATAGAAGCAGCCCAAGGAAGATTAAAGTATTTAACAGATAAGGTGTCTTTTAGCACGATACACGTAGATCTTTACGAAACGGTGGAGTACAAAGAAGAACCAGTGAGCTATACCAAGACGTTTACAGATAAAGCAAAAAATGGATTCAGTAATGGGTGGAGTATTGTTGAGGTACTTGTTTTAGGATTAATCACCATCTGGCCACTTTTACTAATGGGAGCGCTTATCTGGTTTTTTGTGAGGTACTACATTAAAAAGCGAAAAGGATAAATCTTTTAGTGAATTGAGATGGGTAAATGCTGGCCGTTTATTGTACTAAGTGCTTTGTAAATTCTTAAAATAGTTTTAAAAGAAAGTTAAACTGGTCACAATTAAGAATTACGTCTTTATTTTTTGTTTAACATTATATAAATTTGTTTAAACAAAAAAAAACAAACGATTATGAAAAATTTATTGAAATTCACTTTAGTCTTATTTCTAACTATGCCATTGTTCTCTTGTGGAGATGATGATGACACAGTTATAGTTCCTCCTACAAATACCATAGCAGATTTTGTTGCTGCAAATGACGATTATTCTTCGTTAGGTGCTGCATTGGATGCCGCCGGACTTACAGCAACTTTAGACGGAACCACAGAGTTTACTGTGTTTGCTCCTAACAACGCTGCTTTTTCTGCATTTTTATCTGCAAACGGATTTGCAAGTTTAGATGATGTGCCAGTACCGTTGTTAACTGAAGTATTATTAAATCACGTGATTGCTGGTAAAAATGAAGCGGCAGATTTGACTACAGGATATGTAAATACGCTAGCCACTTTTGATGGTCAAGCATTAGAAAACTTAAGTATGTACCTTAATACTTCTGCTGGTGTTGCCATAAACGGTGGAGATGCTGTTGCTGGTGGTGCCTCTGTAACTGCGGCAGATGTTGCTGTAGATAATGGTGTAATACACGCTGTAGATAATGTAATTGGATTGCCAACGGTAGTCACTTTTGCTTTAGCAGATTCAGATACATTTTCAAACCTAGTAGCCGCATTAACCAGAGCAGATCAGCCAGATTATGTTTCTGTCTTAACAGATGCCAATGGCGGTGATGGTAACGCGCCCTTTACAGTATTCGCGCCAACTAATGATGCTTTTGGAGATTTATTGGCTGAGTTAGGAGCAGATAGCTTAGCAGATATTGATGGAGCTGTTTTAACGGCAACATTAAATACGCATGTGATCGCTGGAGCAAATGTTAGAGCAGAAGACTTAACAGATGGTGTAGTTTCTACACTAGGTGCAGATGTAACCATTGATGCTGCAAACGCAACGATAACCGATCTAAATGCAAGGGTGAGTACTATCTTAGTTACTAATGTGCAAGCTGCAAACGGAGTAGTGCACGCGATTAATACAGTGCTTTTGCCACAACTATAATGAATTCTATTACAGTCAATATAGGTCATCCTTTTGGGATGACCTATATTATTTTAAGGTTTATCTGTTAATCGTAGTGTTATACTCTTTATCGTCTATCTTTGCCGATTACAAATGGAAATGACCTTTATTAGTTAATGTGTTATTTCGGCAAACACATTCTATGACATTTAAAGATTTAGGCCTATCTGAGGCATTGCTAAAAGCAATTAGTAAAAAAGGATACACTACTCCAAGCCCTATTCAGGCAAAAGCAATCCCAAAAATATTAGAAGGTAAAGATGTGTTGGCATCTGCACAGACAGGTACCGGTAAGACTGCAGGTTTTGCATTACCTATGTTGCACATTATCACAGAAAAACCGTTTCAGAGACATCGTCCTGTTAAGGCATTGATTGTAACACCTACGCGTGAGCTTGCAGCACAAATACTAAAAGAGATTAAAGAGTATTCTGTATTTACAGATGTTAGATCTACGGTTATTTTTGGTGGTGTTAACGCAAACCCACAGATTAGAGCTTTAAAACAAGGGACGGATATTCTTGTGGCAACCCCAGGTAGATTATTAGACTTGCACTCGCAAGGCGTTTTTAATATGAAACAGGTAGAATTCTTAGTTTTAGATGAAGCAGATAGAATGCTTGATATGGGCTTTGTGAGAGATATAAATAAGATCTTAGCGCTATTACCAGCTAAAAGGCAGAACCTTTTATTTTCTGCAACCTTCTCAAAAGAGATTAAAAAACTAGCGCAGAATTTCTTAACTAACCCCGTGCTAGTAGAAGCAGAGCGCCAAAATAGTACCGCAGAAAAAGTAAAGCAAACTATTTACAGAACCAATAAGTCTGCAAAGACAGATCTGGTTATTAAACTAATCACAGAAGGGAATTGGGAACAGGTTTTAATTTTTACGAGAACCAAGCATGGTGCCAATAGGCTTTCTGAAAAACTAGGTAAGGCAAAAATAAGAGCTGCCGCCATTCACGGAAATAAAAGTCAAGGGGCAAGAACCAAAGCACTTGCAGGTTTTAAGGACGGAAGTATACGTGTTTTAGTAGCTACAGATATTGCAGCTCGTGGGCTTGATATCCCTTTGTTGCCACACGTGATAAACTATGAATTACCTAATATTCCAGAGGACTATGTGCACCGTATAGGAAGAACTGCAAGGGCTGGAGCCAGTGGCGATGCTATTTCTATTGTGAGTGTAGATGAGTTTGAATATGTGAAAGGTATTGAAAAATTGTTAGGCGAAAAACTAGAATCTGTAGCCTTAGAAGGCTTTGAGCAAACAGATAATTTACAAGATATTCTAGATAAAAAAGCGGCAAACAAGGCCCAGCATCAAAGTGCACGTCGTAATAACCCAAGAGGTGGCGGTAATCGTGGTGGAAATAATAGACGTCGTTAAATAGTGAAATTTTTCTTCGGAAATTTTTTAAATTTACATGAAGCGTCCATTGCACTAGAGAGCAAGAAATATCATATCAAGTGACACACCAGATTTTTCATAAAACAGGAGCCATCCCAACACAAGATTGGGAAAAGGTGCTTGCTGGTAAAAATTTATACCTGTCTCTAGCATACCTGCAAGTGCTGGAAGATACTTTGAAAGATCAAGTCACTTTGTTTTTTAGCATCAGCTATCAAGATAAGGTGCCAGTGCTCATCACAACATTTCAGTTAGTGACTTTTATAGATAAGCGCAAACAATCACATAAATCTGTTCTTAAAATTTTATCAGATACCAAAAGCAAGCAACAATCTTTTAAAATGAATATGTTAGTTTGCGGTAATGTCTTTGCAGATGGGGAGCATGGTTTTGTAGCTTCAGATGCGATTTCTAATGGGGAGGTGATTCAAGAACTTGTGACTATTTCAGAAACCATTAAAAAGAAGTCTGCTTCTCAAAAAAAGATATCGGTACGCTTATTTAAAGAATTCTGGCCAGAATCTGTTTCTAAAATGGAGGTATTGATAGAGCATCGCTTTAAAGAGTTTCATATTGATGTGAATATGGTGCTCGATATTCATCCTTCGTGGAACACCTTTGATGATTACCTGCAGAGTATGAAAGCAAAGTTTCGTACCAAAGCAAATAGCACTTATAAACGTTCTGCAGCCGTTGCTATGCGATCTCTTGCTGCGATAGAGATTAAAGAGAATAGTCACAAAATTGATGCACTATTTGCTAATGTGTTAGATAAAAGTGAATACAGTTTTGGTAGGATGAATGCTAACGTTTTTGTAGCACTCAAGGAAAATCTAGGCTACGACTTTTCTTTTGTTGGTGCCTATCTCAATGAAGAGCTGGTAGGGTTTAGCATTGCCTATTTTCATAATAATATTATGGAAGCCGGTTATGTGGGTCTAGACTATAACTATAATACAGATTATGCCATCTACCAACGTCTTTTATATCATTATGTCGAGCAAGCCATAGAAAGAAAGATGTTACAATTACAATTAGGTAGAACCAGTGAATTAATTAAAAGCGCACTTGGTGCTAAGCCAGTGGACATGAAATTGTATGCCAAGCATAAACGACCGCTAACAAATTTAATAATGGGCGCCGTTTTAAATAAAGTGTCTCCCAGTGATTATGAGCTGAGGAGACCTTTTAAGAGTGGGTTTGAAGTGTAAGAAAATAGAAGTGAGACCGCCTCGCTGAAAGAACAAAGAGAAAAGACAAAAAAATGTTCGAGAAGTATTTCACGAACATTTTTTTTATAAAGAGTATGAATCTTTTAGTTTTAGAGGGCATTTTTTAATGCCACTGCATACTTTTTAAGCCCATTGGCACAAAACGCCTCCCATTAAAGACAATGTGATAATCCAGTAAAATCCATTGATAAAGCCATATTTAATACCTTTAGTTTCAAAAAGACCATTCATCATTATAATGGGTAGTGCAAAAAATAGTCCTACTAATCCTCCATGAAATGCTCCGTGTTTAAAGGTTCTAAAATTGTTGCCATACGTTTCCATAAAAGCTGCGATCTGAGTGGTAATAGCAGATCCTTCTTCTCCGTAACCCGTTTCATTAACAAGTAATGAGACGTAATCTGTTTGATGGACTACAAACTGGTACATACACATTGCAATTAAAAAGCTTAGAAAAAGGGATACTCCAAAAACAACGACCATGTTGCTTTCTTTCATCTGTTCCTCTGTAACACGGGCGGCTTTCATCCATGTATTCCCAAATACTTTTGGGTGATAATAAATAAATCCCATTATCATTGGGATTAATGCGGCTAGCGCTACAAATAAAAAATTTGGTAACATAATATATTGGTTTTAAGGTTGCTATAAATATAGCAAAACTATTGTTAGATAAAATAGTAAGCTAGTTTTAGGCCAAAAAGGATCATTACAACCCCCATTATTTTGTATGCATTTTTGAGTACAGAAGGCGTTAAAAATTTTCGTAGTTTTTCAGCAAAAAAGACTTTTAATAGGTCTGTAATAAAAATGACGAGTAGTGTGATTGTTAGTGAGGTGATTACGGCATCTTGATCTATAAATTTGGCCTCGTTAATTGCTAAAAACCCTATCCAAACCGTAGCTACAAATGGATTAATAAAATTAAGTACAAAACCTTTGGTAAAATGAACCCATAAAGAAACGGAAGATGTACTATTAATTTCTGAAACGTGATGTTTCTTGATTAAATAGTGAATGCCCATGCTAATAATTATAAGTGCTCCTAAAAAAGCAAACCATTTATTAGTTGTTAAGTTTTTTAAAATTTCAGAAAAACCAAAAAGAAGCAATGCAACATAAATAATATCTCCTAAGATGATTCCCGTCGCAACAGCAATGCCCGCTTTTCTTCCAGAAACAACAGCAGTTTTAATGAGGTAAAAGAAAACGGCGCCCATAAAAATGAGGGTGCTTAAGCCTAAAAGAACTCCTGTAATTATTTCCATTTGTTGGCGTTTTCAGAAGTTAAAGATAGTAAAACTAGTAACTTATTGGTCAGTATTAAATTAGCTAAGTGTCTTTGAGAACCCAAGCCCAATTACTATCTTTACATCCTAATTTTCTGCCCTTAATATTTCAGAAGCAAGTATTTCTGAAATACCATAAACCCGCAGAATCTTTATATTTTATACTACTATGTTCGACAATTTAAGTGATAAGTTAGATAAAGCAATGCACGTCCTCAAAGGACATGGAAGCATTACAGAGGTAAATGTAGCAGAAACGCTTAAAGAAGTACGTCGTGCTTTATTGGATGCCGATGTAAACTTTAAGATTGCAAAAGAATTTACAAATACCGTAAAAGAGAAAGCCTTAGGTCAGGATGTACTGACTGCTTTGCAACCTAGCCAGTTAATGGTGAAGATTGTCAAAGACGAACTTACTAAACTGATGGGTGGTGATGCAGCTGGCATCAACTTACAAGGGACACCAAGTGTGATTTTAATGTCTGGTTTACAGGGTAGTGGTAAAACTACCTTTTCTGGTAAACTGGCTAATTTTTTAAAGTCTAAAAAATCAAAAAAACCATTATTAGTTGCCTGTGATGTGTATCGTCCAGCGGCGATAAATCAATTGCACATAGTTGGTGATCAGATAGGTGTTGAGGTATACAGTGAAGAAGGGAATATGGATCCTGTTTCTATTGCAACTAATGCCATTGCTCACGCAAAACAAAATGGTCATAATGTTGTCATCGTCGATACGGCAGGACGTCTCGCGGTTGATGAGGTGATGATGACAGAGATTGAAAATGTACACAAGGCTATTAATCCTCAAGAAACACTGTTTGTTGTAGATGCAATGACAGGACAGGATGCTGTAAATACAGCAAAGACATTTAATGAGCGCCTTAACTTTGATGGAGTAGTGCTTACTAAACTTGATGGTGATACTCGTGGTGGTGCTGCTATATCCATTAAAAGTGTAGTAAATAAGCCTATCAAGTTTATAGGTACTGGTGAAAAGATGGATGCGATAGATATTTTCTATCCGTCACGTATGGCAGATCGTATCTTAGGGATGGGAGATGTTGTTTCTCTTGTGGAGCGTGCTCAAGAGCAGTTTGATGAAGAAGAAGCAAGAAAATTACAAAAGAAGATTGCAAAAAATCAATTTGGCTTTGATGATTTTATGAAGCAAATTCAGCAAATCAAAAAAATGGGATCTATGAAAGATCTTGTTGGGATGATTCCTGGAGCTGGGAAAGCATTAAAAGATGTGGAGATTGATGATGATGCTTTTAAAGGCATAGAAGCAATTATCCAGTCTATGACTCCAGAAGAAAGAACAAAACCAGTTTTAATTAATGGTAGCCGTAAAAAAAGGATTGCAAAAGGTAGTGGGACCTCTGTAACACAAGTGAACCAACTCTTAAAACAGTTTGACCAGATGAGTAAAATGATGAAAATGATGCAAGGCGGTGGCGGTCGTAAGATGGCTCAGATGATGGGGAAGATGAAGTAATGGGATTGTTGATTTTAGATTAACGATTTTAGATTTTTGAACTAATTAAAAAATAAGTAACAAGCTCTGATTAACGTATTACGTTTAACTCTTAGCTAAAACATTAAAAAGAATGACAATTCTCGACGGAAAAAAAGTCTCAAACGATATAAAAAACGAGATCGCTGCAGAGGTGCAAAAGATGAAGGATGCTGGTGAGAAAGTGCCGCATCTTGCTGCAGTAATTGTGGGTGATGATGGAGCGAGTTTAACATACGTGGGTAGTAAAGTACGTTCTTGCGAGCGTGTTGGTTTTGAGTCTACAATGATTAGATTATCGCATACTACGAGTGAGATTGAACTGCTTGATAAAATTGAAGAGCTTAATCAAAATGACGATATAGACGGTTTTATAATACAATTACCGTTGCCACCGCAAATTAATACGCAGCGGGTGCTTATGGCGGTAGATCCAAGTAAAGATGTTGATGGTTTTCATCCTACTAACTTTGGACGTATGGCTCTAGATATGACCACATTTATTCCAGCTACGCCTTTTGGTATTTTAGAACTTCTTGAACGTTATGATGTAAATACAAAAGGAAAACATACGGTAGTCATTGGTCGCAGTCACATTGTGGGGCGTCCTATGAGTATCTTGATGAGCCGTAAAGGTTGGCCAGGAAATAGTACGGTAACATTGACGCATAGTAGCACAAAAAACATTACACAGATTATCAGTCAGGCAGATATTGTGATCTCTGCATTAGGGGTTCCTAATTTTGTAAAAGCCGAAATGGTTAAAGATGATGCGGTTATTATTGATGTAGGTATCACTCGTGTAGAAGACGAAAGTCGCCCTAAAGGATATAGAATTGTAGGGGATGTAGATTTTGCAAACGTGAGTAAAAAAGCAAGTTTTATTACCCCAGTTCCTGGTGGAGTAGGACCAATGACCATCGCAATGTTGTTAAAAAACACGTTGTTAGCTAGAGAACAAAGAGCTGCGGCTAGAAAATAACCTTTGAATGTAGATTGTGGCTTAGCGCTTAGCTATAAAAACCGAGTCCAAAAACACTTTTACAGAGGCCTGATTGGCACGTAGTAATTCTGCCCTGGCATTTCTAATATCTTTTGGGTGCTTGTCTTGAGAGAGTTTAAATTTACCTTCCCAAGTATCAATAGTAATCTCAAACATTTTAATATAATCTAAGTTTGAGTTTAACCTTGGGTTATCTGCTTCTAAGACATATTTATGGTCTGGTGCTTCTAGAAACTCTGTCATTACAATTAGACTTTCTTTTAAATCTTCTGTACTGTCAATTCTAGTTACTTTCCCTGTTAAGTGAACACGAATATAGTTCCATGTAGGCAATTGGGTAGTGCTATAAATACTAGGCGATATGTAGCATTGTGGTCCAGAAAAAATAATGGTTATATCGTTTTGGTCTTTTAGTAATTCTGTTTGAGGGTTATAAATGTCTATGTGCCCAATGAGTTTACCATCTTCTTCGCGATAAATTAATGGCAAATGTGTAATTAATGGGGCATTGTCTTTTACAGAAACTATAGTCGCTAATGGATAGGTTTTAATAACCTCAAGCATATGAAGATTATTATCTTCTTGGTGATGTTTAGGAGGGTAGTTCATCTTTTTCTATTTTAACTTCTTGTGTTTCTAATAGGATAGTATTATCTGTATATTCCTTGCGATAAATACGAACGATCACTATAAATAAACTGATAAGCAGTGGCCCAAATATAAGGCCAATAAAACCAAAAAGTGGAACCCCAACAATGACTCCTATCAAAGTAATAAGCGGATGCACATTATCCAGTTTTTTCATCACGTATAAACGGATGATATTATCTGCAGAGCCAACGACTACTAATCCATAAATTAAAATCCCCCAAGCTGTAAATGTATTTCCTGTTGAAATTTCTAGAATGAATACCGGGATGATACCAATAAGTGTCCCTACAAAAGGAATCATAGATCCAATGGTTACAATAACAAACCAAAAGAAAGGGTCTTCTACACCAAAGATTAAAAACCCAATTAAGGCAAGAATACCTTGAACTAATGCAACTAATGGTATTCCCAGAGCATTAGAACGAACCATAACAGCAATTTCGTTTCCTATTACCTTTAGGTTGGCTTTGTTTACTGGAATAAAATCACCTACAGCATCTTTAAACATATTTCGCTCTACCAAAAGATAGAAAAGAATAAAATACATTATACCAATAGTGATAAATATATTAAAAGTGCCTCCGGCAAAACTTTGTAAATTATCTGACATCCAACTAGAAACAGCTCCTACATCAATTTGTGATGCTATATCATAACCCAGTTCTTTTTCCCAATCACCTATTTGGGTTTTAACTGCAGCCACAACACGTTCTGAGTTTTTCACGGCATTTCCTATTTTATTGCCTAACAGAATGATTACACCAGAAATGGGTACTAATATTCCAACGAAAGACACCACACAAATAAGCCCTGCAGCCAGTGACGCATTCCATCCTTTGCGAAGTAACTTGAGCATCCAGCCGTGCATTAAAACATAAATGGTAATAGCGCCCAGAACACCAGAGAAATAAGGGAGCATTTCTCTAAAAATAAGTAGCCCTATTAATAGTATGATTAATAGGATAAAAATCTGCCTAATTTTTCTTGCGGGTATGGTGTTTTCTTGGCTCATCCTATTATTTTTCAAAGAGTTGATTGAGGTTCTTAAAAGCTTTAAACTCTAAAGCATTTCCACTAGGGTCCTTAAAAAACATTGTTGATTGTTCGCCAGGTAAGCCTTCAAAGCGCGTGTATGGGGCAATGATAAAGTTTATTTGTAATGTCTTTAACCTTTCGGCGAATGCCTTAAAATCTTCTATGGTAAGCACAACACCAAAATGCGGAACAGGCACATTATGCCCATCTACCGGATTACTGTCATTATTTATTTTTGCCTTCTCATTAAGATGGATTACTAACTGATGGCCAAAAAAATTGAAATCTACCCAATGATCACTACTTCTGCCTTCTTTACAACCTAATACATCTCTGTAAAAGGCGCGATTTGTTTCAATATTTGATACGGGTATCGCTAGATGAAAAGGTCTTACAGTGTTCATGTCTTAATGCTAATTAGTTTCGTTTACTCACTTTCTTCTGTAGCTTCTATTTTGTCCCAACCTATTGCCATGTACTTAAATGTAGCAGTATCTGGAATATGACTTGCTTCTATTTTTAAATTCGGGTCGTATCTCGCGTTTTCTGAAAGCTGTTTTTTATCTATAGTAATATACACATCACTATTGTCTAAAAATACCACAACAGTATTGATACCTGTTAGTATGTTATTAATGGTATAATTGTCTTTGATGTCTTTAAAAGTGCTTTTTATAGATAGTCCTTTATCGGTTTTATAGCGTTCATCAAATAGCTGTATTGTACTAATGGTCGAGTTAGGGTCTGTTTCGCTATGAGGCGATACAAGAATTAACTTCTTTCCAGTTTTTTCATAAATCTCCACTTCTCCTTGTGTACCTAGCGTATTTTTAATGGAGGTCAATTTTACAATAGAATCCATCTTAAAAATAGAATCTAATTGTTTTACCTGAATATCTCTATGTAATAAACCTACTTGATCTTGCGATATCGCAAAAGGATTTTGTTTGGTTTCACATTGTACAAATACGAGCACACTTAAAGCCACTCCAGCAATCATTACAATCTTTTTCATTCTTATTTTGTATTGTTATTTCCGAGAAATCGGAAATCTATTATTATTATTTAATTTTCACTACTCACTACTCACTACTCACTACTCACTACTCACTACTCACTACTCACTACTCACTACTCACTACTCACTACTCACTATCGCATCATCTTTCCTAAGATTCCCAGTACACTTCTAATTACCGTTGGGCTCAAGAGGGTTTTTACAATAGTAGATGATGTAGATTTGCTAGAAGTTCTTCTACTTTTAGAAGACGAACTTTTACTAGCTGCGTCTCGTTCTTGCTTGGCTTTTTCTTTTGCATCTTCTTGCTCCGCCACTTCAATTTTTTTATTAAGAATCTCATAGGCGCTCTCACGGTCTATGGTTTCATTATATTTTTTTATCATCTTAGATTCCTTAAGCAGGGCTGCAAGTTCACTATCTTCTAGTACATCCATTCTACTCATAGGCGCTCTAAGCATAGTAGATGCAAGCGGTGTAGGAACTCCTTTTTCGTTTAAGGCAGAAACTAATGCTTCTCCAATACCCAGAGAAGTTAAGACTTCATCTGTTTTATAATAATCTGAAATAGGATAATTCTCGGCCGTTAACTTTATTGCTTTTCTGTCTTTTGCCGTAAACGCACGCAATGCATGCTGGATTTTTAATCCTAACTGTCCTAAAACTGCTTCTGGAACATCTGTTGGGTTTTGTGTTACAAAGTATAGACCAACACCTTTAGAGCGAATTAATTTAACAATACTTTCAATCTGATCTAATAAAGCATCACTAGCTTGATTAAATATGAGATGCGCTTCGTCAATAAAAATGACTAATTCTGGTCTATCACTATCTCCTTGTTCTGGGAAGGTTGCATATATTTCGGCAAGTAGGCTCAACATAAATGTTGAGAACAACTTCGGTCTATCTTGTATGTCTGTTAAACGCAAGATATTGATGTATCCCATGCCGTTTCTGTCTGTGCGCAATAAATCATCTGTGTCAAATGATTTTTCTCCAAAGAACAAATCTCCACCTTGTTGTTCAATTTCTATAATTTTTCTTAGAATAGAACCTGTAGAACTTGCTGACATTCTACCATATTCTTTCTGGATTTCTTCTTTGCCTTCTTCGGTCACGTAATTTAGCATTTTCTTGAAATCTTTCAAGTCGAGCAGTGGCAATTTATTATCGTCACAATACTTAAAAATTACAGAAACAATACCGCTTTGAGTCTCGGTAAGGTCAAGTATTCTAGATAACAGTACGGGCCCAAACTCACTTACGGTAGCTCGCATACGCACACCATCTTGATCTGAGATGGTTAAAATCTCTACTGGAAATTTCTTTGCCTCAAATGGAAATCCAATTTTTTCGTGACGTTCGTCAATTTTTGGGTGACCGGGACTGGGTTGTGCAATACCAGATAAATCACCTTTCATATCCATTAATAGGACAGGTACTCCTTTTTCAGAGAGATTTTCTGCAAGTATTTGTAGGGTTTTGGTTTTACCAGTACCTGTGGCACCCGCGATAAGACCATGACGGTTCATTGTTTTTAAAGGGATACGCACGAGCGCATCTGTAATAGTCTCTCCATCTAGCATCGCTGCCCCTAGGTTTATCGCATCTCCTTTTGTCTTATAACCCTCAGTGATATAGTCAAAAAATTGCTGTGTATCTGCCATTATTAAATTTTTTATAAAAATAGTGATTGTCTCCTTGTTGCTGAAATTTTAAGCAACTATTATTGGTTAGTTAACAGGAGATTTGGTCATATAAAGAAAAGCCTTGGTTGCTCGAGGACAAGTTATGACAGCTATAATAGCTAGTAGAAAATTTCCTAGCTTTACAAAAACCACCCATTATGAAACTTTTTTACGCTATTATCTTCTTAATTTTAATGTATAGCTGTCAAAAACCTCAGCATATTTCAGAAGAAAAAAATGTCCCTATTTTTCACAACTCTCACGAACCCAAAAAGCAAGATGCTCCCTTTAGTGATGTCGTACAAGTAGGCAATGTTTTTTATCTCTCAGGCCAGATAGGAATGGATCATACATCGCGAACACTTGTAAAAGGTGGGATTGAAGCAGAAACGCACCAAACCCTAAAAAATATACAAGCGGTTTTAACAGCACATAATCTAGCAATGAGCGATGTGGTAAAAGCGACTGTGATTCTTGACCAAATAGAAGATTTCACTGCTTTTAATACTATTTACAAAACGTACCTTCCTCAAAAACCGGCAAGAACCACTTTTGCTGCAGAGGCTTTAGCAAGAGGGGCAAAAATTGAAATTGAAGTAATAGCGGTGAGAACAAAATAAGCAAGAGCGTTCTAGTTCCAGATTTGGATTAAAAAAGAACAAAGGATATGTATTGAAAGAAATTTTTAAAAAAGCCCTCGATAAATTTACTGCCCAAAAAGCTACAAGCGAAGCGTACTAGAAACTACCAGCTCTCACCTTCTCGTCTAATATCTGTCTCTATCATACCGTCACGTAATCTAATAATTCTGTGCGCGTGCAGCGCAATATCTTCTTCGTGTGTTACAATAATCACCGTGTTTCCTTGCGCGTGAATCTCGTCAAACAAGTCCATAATCTCTAATGAGGTTTTAGAGTCTAAGTTTCCGGTAGGCTCATCTGCTAGGATGATGGAAGGCTTGTTTACTAATGCTCTTCCCACAGCCACACGCTGGCGTTGTCCACCAGAAAGTTGGTTGGGTTTATGGTCCATACGATCTGCAAGACCTACATCTGTGAGCACCTCTTCTGCACGTTCTTTACGGGCAGATTTTGAAGCTCCGGCATATACCATTGGCAATGCTACATTTTCTAGCGCGGTAGTACGAGGCAATAAATTAAAGGTCTGAAAAACAAAACCAATCTCTTTGTTTCTTATTTCTGCAAGTTCGTCATCGCTCATATTACTCACATCTTTTCCATTGAGCATATAAGAGCCAGCGGTAGGGGTGTCAAGACATCCTAATAAATTCATTAAGGTAGACTTACCAGAACCAGAAGGCCCCATTAGTGCTACATATTCGCCTTTATTAATAAGAAGATCTATCCCTTTAAGCACCTTCACAATTTCTTGCCCAAGTGGAAAATCTCTTGTAATCTGTTTGATATCAATTAATACACTCATAATCGCTGTGGTCAATTTTGTGATTGGTCTTTTTACAAATAAGATAGTAAAAAGAGGTATTCTTGTTCCATAAGACGCAAAATAGAGCGCCTTGTTACACTCTAAGAATAAAATGTTCCTTCTGTTGTTCTTTTCTAAAAAACACGAGTCCCCATTGGTAGGTATCTATGCTCACGGTTACTTTTTTGTGTGCGCAAATCTCCTTCCAAGCTTCGGTCATTGCTGGGCTCCAATAGATATCATCAAAAACAATAACACCTTCATTGGTCATGTTAGGCAATAGTTTTTCAAAATAGGTCAGTGTGGCTTCTTTGCTATGATTGCCATCTACAAAAGCAAAATCTATGTCACTTCGGAAATGTGCTGAATCAAAAAAATCGTCAAATTTCATCGTTACTAACTCCAAGTTATCAAAGGAAAATGTATCAAAACCCGCTCTCGCAACACCCGAAGTTTTTGGGCAACCTTCTACGGTTGTAATTCGAGCCGATTCATCGCCAGAACGCATAGCCGCTGCGGCTAACCCTACCGAGGTGCCAATCTCTAGTATTTCAATAGGTTTAAGATATGCAATAAGTTTACTTAACAATCGCTGTCTTTTTTTAGTCATTCCGGCATTTTTGGCAATCGCAGAAACTTTTCTGAGGTTGCTTTTAAAAACGCGAGACCCCGCGCCAAAGTCTGTGACTTCAATTTCTGCAGTATTATTTAATAACCAATCGCGATGTTGTTTTAAGGTGTTGTCTTGCCTTGGCAGTTGTTTGTTATACAGACATTTGGTCAATAAATCATACACAAAAGGAGAGTGCACTCCGTGCTGATTGCTGGAGTTTTTAAGGAACCTTAAGTATGTTTTTAGTTGATAGCGCATAATTACTATTGCCAAAATTACATATTTAAATGGTTAAATAGATGCCAGGTATTATATTGAATTTAACATTAGTGATCCACTTGCTCTCCATGTTGACTTAGATCTAGGCCTCTTTGTTCTTGATCCTCTCGCACTCGTATTTTTAATAATACATCTACGATTTTAAATAATAAATAACTTCCAAAAAAAGTAAATACAGATGTGATTACAAGTGCAATAAGATGATAATAGAATGTTGAAGTTTCTCCGTAGATTAAACCAACATTATTTGCTAATACACCTGTTAAGATCATTCCAATTATTCCGCCAATCCCGTGACTTGGAAAAACATCTAATGTGTCATCAATGCCAGATTTGTTTTTTAAGTGAATCATCCAGTTTGATATAATGGCGGCAACAAATCCTATAAGCATGGATTGACCTATATTAACAAAGCCAGCAGCTGGTGTGATGGCTACTAATCCAACTACAGCTCCTATACATGCTCCAATGGCAGACATTTTTCGTCCGAGCATACGTTCATAAAAAATCCAAGTTATCATAGCGGTTGCGGAAGCGATATTAGTGTTTGCAAAAGCGATAACTGCATCTCCATTTGCCCCTAGAGCAGAACCAGCGTTAAAACCAAACCAACCAAACCAGAGTAGTCCTGTACCTAAAATCACATAAGGTACATTTGCGTGGCTTTCTGTGACTACTTTTCTTTTTCCTAAGTAAAGTGCTCCGGCTAATGCGGCAAATCCAGCAGACATATGTACCACAGTGCCGCCGGCAAAGTCAAGAACTCCCCAATTTCTAAATAGGCCATCTGGATGCCAAGTCATATGAGCAAGAGGGCAGTAGATGAATAGACTAAATAATACCATAAACAGTATATAGCTTCTAAATCTTACACGACCTGCAAAACTACCTGTTATAAGTGCTGGAGTTATTATAGCAAATTTTAATTGAAATAAGGCGTAAAGTAAAAAAGGGATTGTGCTAGAAAAATCTGGGTTAGGTTCCAGGCCTACATTTTTAAAATTTAAATAGGTCAGTGGATTTCCTATTATCCCACCTATGCTATCTCCAAAAGCTAAACTAAAACCTACAAGCACCCAAAGCACACTAATAACTCCAAGTGCAATAAAACTTTGGAGCATAGTAGAGATAATATTTTTTTTATTAATCATACCTCCATAAAAGAAAGAAAGTCCCGGTGTCATTAAAAGTACAAAGGCACTAGCAACTAACATCCATGCAGTATCTGCTTTGTCAATTTCTGAAGATAATTCTTGATAACTAGAGGCGGTAAAAACGCTAAAAACTACTAAAAGTGATAGCGTAATGAAGTTCACTTTTTTTCCCATTTTTTTAATTTATAATGTATGACTTAGGTGTTATACATCTGCTTAATCGAGCTGATTTTTAAGGAATAAAAATCACTATTTTTTGTAAAAAAAACGAATGAATAGGCATCAAAATGGTGACATTTGTGACATTGAAAAAAATGAGATATTTAATAAATGAATTTGATAATTTAAGCCAAAAGTCATTGCTTCAAATAAGGAATTCTCAAACCAAATTTTAAAAATAGTGTCTGTTTTGGGGTAAATGCGAAGAGAATAACAATTGTTTTTAGTGAAAAACGGCTCGTTTTATTAAGACCCATCAAGTTTTTCAAGTTGTGCGCCAATTTCTAAATGTACTCCAACTCAATCTAGTTTATCCGCTTAATGGGCAAAATCTTGACCTATGGTATTTTTAAATAAAGAAACCCAAATGGACTTTCAGTCTAATAATCTTCTTCACAGATTGATACACCTGTTGTCTGTAGATTGAATCTTGAGACATTTCGGCTAGAATACTGTTTATGGTTTCTGTCTCATCTATAGGCATAAGCAGCATATCGTTGCCAGCCTTGGAGGCAACTAAGGGTGCATTGTCAATAATAGTGACTGCTTTCATAATATTGAGTGCGTCTGTAATCACAAGCCCTTTAAAACCTAATTCTTCTTTTAACAGGCCTGTCACAATTTTTCTAGAACAACTAGCTGGAAGCCCATCTGTGCTGTATTTTTCATTGTTTTCTATAGTAATATGCGCCATCATTATAGATAAAACACCGGCTTCAATTAATGGCGGATATACATCCAGTTCTTGTAAGTCTCCATCAATGTATACCGATTTTTTATGCGTATCTCCACTTACTAATCCGTGCCCCGGAAAATGCTTTGCAGTGGCTACAATCCCTTGTTCTTGACTCGTCTTAATAAACTGCTTGCTTAAGGAGATTACTTGATTCTTATCATTTCCGAAGCTTCTATTTTAAATGGCTTCATTGTTTGGGCTCACATCTACAACGGGCGCAAAATTTTGATGGAAACCGATCTCTTGTAAACTTGTATTTATAATGCGTGCAATAGAGTCTGCTTGTCTTGTGGTTTTTATATCTATGGTGTTCATTAACGGTGCACTCCCTTTTAATCTGCCATTAAATAGACTAGGCTCTGCATCAATAGAATAGAGGAGCGGAAGTTGATTTTGAGAAACACTAATTGCATTTAAGCTATCAATCATTCGTTTATGATTCTCTTGAGTACCTTTAAGAAAAACGATGCCGCCTATTTTGTTCTGTTTCGCTAGATCCATTACAACAGACTCTGGTTTCCCTAATTCACCCGCAGAGGTCACAATCATTTGCGCCACTCGAGATTGATCGTCTAAGGAGTTAAAGATCTCGTCAACGCGATGTTCTATCTCAGGATTGTATTTATAGAAATCTGTGAGTGCCGGGGTTTGTGCCTTTGCAGAAATGCACAAAAGCACGGTGAGTGAAAGGCTGAATATCGATCTTTTCATTTTTTTAATTACTCTTTTATTATTCTTCTAGTGATCGTTCCCATTGAAGTACTAATAGACATTAGATAAACTCCAGAGTTTAACTGGCTTAAATCTATAGTTTCATTGGTGCGGATTGCCTCGATTTGTACTCCTAAAATACTGTACAATTGAACATTTTGAATGTTTAGAGTAGGATCACTGTTTTCAATTTGAACAGTAGTTTGTGCTGGGTTTGGGAAAATACTAATCGTATTGTCCAAATATAAATAATTAGGGTTCGTAAGAAAACCATCCATATACAAACGGAAAAACAACCAAGCCTCTTCACCAGCATCAATGTCCATATTACCCCAAGCTCCAGGCCAATCGTGACCTCCTCCGGCTACCTCATAATACCAAACTTCATTATTATTGATTCCATTTTGATGCTTCTGGCTTACAATAACACTATCATCATTCGGGTCTGTATCCGGTAATGTTTCGTTCACAACCGTTGTGCATTCATTTTTAGCAACAAAATAATCTATGGTAGAAGCAATACTAGGGTAAGCACCCCATCCATCATTATTGTTTGGGTCACCAGATAAAGGTGTCACACCATCTTCAGAACCGTGTATCTCGAATATTGGAATTGGTGGGCTTTCGTCACAACCATCTAAGATGTCTTGCAGAATCATCCCAGCTACAGGCGCTACTGCTTTAAAAGTATCATACGCTTGGCAAGCAAGCATATAGCACATTTCTGCACCATTAGAAAATCCTGTTGCAAAGGTGTAATCGGGATTTAAGCCGTAAGTAACTTGTAAGTAAGCCGCTAAGTCTGTCAAGAAGCCCACATCATCAACATCTTCATTAGGGTGAAAGTCATAGCCTACATTCCAGAAGCGATTGCCTCCACCATCTGTGGTTCCTCTGGGATAAACAACTGCAAACCCATATTGGTCTGCGAGGTCATTCAAATCAGAGTAGTTTCTCATGTTGGCAGCATCTCCGGTATAACCGTGCATTGCAAAAACTAAAGGCATGTTTTCATCTAAATCTCCTGGCTCGTAATAAATGTATTGACGATCAATACCATCATGTTCAAAAGTCGTGTATTGCGCTTGCACAATAAAATGAGAACAACAGATCGTAAAAACAAGGAGTACTATTTTGTAAGTATGGTTCATAGAAAATGATTTGATGCTTAATACGGTAAAAATACGCTTTTAACAATAAAAAATTTAAAGTTCCTGCAGCGGTGGTTTCCTAATTTCAAAGATAACATTAGAAAGATTCCCGTCCTCTTTTCTACCTACTGCAAGTTGAAACCCATTGGTCACTAAAAGCTTTTTTGAAGCTTCATTCTCAACATGAGTGAATGCCTCTATCAGCGCAAAGCCTAATTTGTCAAAC
>CALIAF010000008.1 GCA_938041335.1 uncultured Ulvibacter sp.
GGCAATATCCATCCCATACTTACCCCTGCAAATGGTATAAAAGATTTAACAACATCTAATGTTTCCGAAGTTGTAAAAAACTGCAAAAAATCTGGAATGCTAAATAAGAAGGTTACGAGTACCACTAATCGAAACACCAACGGCGACGCCCATTTTTGCGGCAGCACATTGAGAATGATTAAGACAATCGTTATTGGGTAAATAAACATTAATGCTGGTAGTGCGATGTCTATAATATAATGTACATCAAACTGCCCTACGGCAACTCCAATGATACACCCTACTACTGCTGTAATCGTATATGCAAGTTTTGAGTCGCCGGCAATCTTCTTTACAAAATCTGCCGTACCCGTTACAATACCAACCGCTGTGGTAAAGCAGGCCAAAGCCACAAGTACGCCTAAAAATGAAGTCCCAATATCACCTAATGTTCCTTTACTTAGATCTGTTAAAAGTTGTACTCTGTCATCGGTCTCAATGGTGGTATTATATTTTGCGCCAAGTGCTATAAGACCGCCATAAATTACAAATAAACCAAGACCCGCAAGAAGACCCGCCTTTGCAATCATCTTTTTCTTTTGGTCATAATTTAAAGTGCCTTGCAATGCCAGAGATACCACAATCACTCCTCCTACTACTACCCCACCTATGGCATCAAAAGTTTGATAGCCTTCTAGAATTCCGTCTGTAAATGTGTTTTTAAAAATGGTATCACTCATAGGAGTTACATCTGCAAAAAGACCAATACTGATAATGATTAAAAGAATTAATATGATCAATGGCGTTAAAAACTTACCAATAATGCTTAGTATTTTGGTTCTATTAAGTGCAAAGACTAATACCAATGCAAAATAAATAGCACTCAATGTCAAAGAAGACATCTCGAAGTATGGTTCGATTGCCATCTCGTACGTCACAGATGCCGTTCTTGGTGAAGGAAGACTGATAGATATTGCGTAAATAATAATGGCATAAATAAGCGCAAAGACGGGAGAGACTTTATTAGCAAAATCCATTAAAGTCCCTTGCAATCGTGCGTGACCGTAAATAGCCATAATTGGTATAATCACTGCAGATATTGCAAAACCAATAGAAACTAAAGGCCAACTACTTCCCGCATTATGACCTAAAAAAGGCGGTAGAATGAGGTTTCCGGCGCCAAAAAAAAGCGAGAACAATGCAAATGCGATGACTAAGGTCTGTTTATTAAAACTCATGATATATCTTATCTTTACTTTAGAAATGCCAAGATACCTAAATGATTTACAACTATAATAACACGCCTATATATTATACCATCACAGGTACTGGCAAACCCTTGGTCCTACTTCATGGGCTTATGGAGAGCAGTACAATGTGGATAGACACTACCGCACATTTTAAAAACACCCATCAGATTATTGCGATAGACTTACCTGGTTTTGGACAAAGTGGTAACATTGCAGCCATTCATTCTATGGATCTCATGGCAGGTATTGTCGCCGAAATTTTAAAGCGTGAACAGATTACTTCTGCCGCAATCATTGGGCATTCGATGGGCGGGTATGTGGGGTTGGCTTTCGCCGAAAATTTTCCAGATATGATCCATGCGCTGGTCTTGTTACACTCCACAACAACCGCAGATAGCGAAGAACGCAAGATAAACAGAAACCGCGCTGCCGAGATTGTTCAAAGAAATAAGAACGCCTATATAAGTAACGCGATGAGTAATCTATTTACTCAAAAAGCGCGAGAGCAACTCCCTTCAGCAATACAAAAAGCAAAAGACGAGGCATTAACATTCAGCGCCGAAGGCATTGCGGCGGCACATTTAGGAATGCGTGATCGCAAAGACCGTGCTTCGGTATTAGCAAATTTCAGTAAAAAGAAACTCATTATCGCTGGCGTAGATGATCTCATTTTACCCCTTTCTGAAGTGCAGCACGTTTCAGAAATCACAAATACGCCACTTGTAACCATCGATTCTGGGCATATGAGTTGGGTAGAAAACAAGGTGGAAATGTTAAAATATATGCATTTCGTCGATTAATTATGTTTTTTATCGTTTTAATTGAATGGATTTACTTATATTTATCCAACCAATAAAAACAATCATGGAAGCTATCCCCAACAAACCTACCTTAAAAATCTCTGCTTTAATGTGCACCCTAGGGCACGATTATATGGTTACAAACACCATTACTACGTATATTAAAGAATATAAATGCTGCAATTGTGGCCGTGAAGTAACAGATGACCTTAATGGTAAATTAAAGGAATTGACTGAAAAGTCACGTATTGTGAATGCCTGTGTAAGCTCTTTTTTGAGAAAGAAAAGGAATCGCTTAAAATTAGCTGTATGAAAGAATTAAATTGTAAAATATTTGGTCATTCAATGACAAAAACGAGCGCTCCATTTGCTCAAGTGAAAGAATACAAATGCACTTGCTGTAGTAAAGAGTTCACAAAAGATGGATATGGTGAGATTGTTGTTCTAGATTCTTACTGGAAACACAACAACGAAAATCTTCGTGCCTCATTTGCGCTTAAATAAATTTAGTCATCCTCTTCTAAAGCATTCCAACCGCGAGCAATCAATGGTATTTTTGTGTTTGCTCTCGTAATTAGATGGACCCCTTCACTTTCTTTTGTCATATGACCTATCACAGAAAGATGCGGATTTGCTTTTACCTTTAAAAAATCCTCTTGCTTAATGGTGAACAATAATTCATAATCTTCCCCACCGCTTAAAGCAATAGTAGTACTATCCATATTAAACTCTTCGCAGGTATTAATTACTTGCGGATCTAAAGGAATCTTATCTTCATACAGATTACACCCTATTTTAGATTGTTTACAGATATGTAAAACCTCTGATGAAAGGCCATCACTAATATCTATCATACTGGTAGGCACAACTTCAAGTTCTTCTAATAATGCGATGACATCTTTGCGCGCTTCTGGCTTTAGCTGTCGCTCTACCAAGTAAGTGTATTGCTCGAGATCCGGCTGTGCATTAGGATTCACTTTAAACACTTGTCTTTCTCTTTCTAGCACTTGTAAGCCAAGATATGCCGCACCCAAATCTCCAGAAACAACAAGCAAATCACCTTCTTTTGCAGTATCTCTTCTTGTCACTTTATCTGCATCTACTTGCCCAATCGCTGTAATGCTTATCACTAGTCCAGCATTTGAAGAGGTCGTATCGCCTCCTATTACGTCTACTTTATATGTACTTGCTGCCGCTTGTATTCCTGCATATAATTCTTCTAATGCTTCTACCGGAAAACGGTTAGAAACTGCGATGCTAATTGTAATTTGTGAGGCGCTTGCATTCATCGCGTAAACATCACTTAAATTTACCATTACTGCTTTATAGCCTAGATGCTTTAATGGCATGTAGCTTAAGTCAAAATGCACCCCTTCTACTAATAAATCTGTGGTAACGACTACTTGTTTTTTAGTATTAAAATCAAGAATGGCTGCGTCATCGCCAATACCTAGAACGGTCGTTTTTTGTTCAATTTTAAAATGTTTTGTCAAATGGTCTATGAGACCAAATTCGCCCAAAGTAGAAATAGCTGTACGAGTGGTGTCTTTATTTTCAAACATGGATAAAATTTTGTGCAAAAATACAGGAATTAAGACTATTAAACATAAATAGAATAGATGTATTTGTAGGTAATTACCCGACGTTAAAAACCGTTAAAACTTGCCTAATTATGGATAAACTACCTGCTTTAATCTTATATTTGTCTTCTGCTTTTATCACTATAATCTCATTTTGATCTATAATTCGTACTATTATTATATATTATTGCGTTTCAATAAAAAACGACTATGAAAATCAAACAAGTACTTAAACAAAATTTCACTCTTACAGTTCTTGGACTGTTATCAATTGCTGCATTTGCACAAACACCTTGTAACAATGGAATGGCTGGTCCTTATCCTTGTGATGGGTACGATTTACAAGCCGCGATAAGCTTGAGTGTTATGGGTGCAAGTTCAGGAAATGACTCTTGGGGATGGACAGATCCAGAAGATGGTAAAGAATATGCCCTTATTGGTTTAAATAATGGAACGGCATTTATTAATATTTCAAACCCAACAAGTCCAGTATATCTCGGAAAACTACCTACACATACTAGCAGTACTACGTGGAGAGACGTAAAAGTGTATGAAAATCACGCTTTCATTGTAAGTGAAGCAGGTGGGCATGGAATGCAAGTTTTTGACCTTACCCGTTTAAGAGGCGTAACTAGCCCTCAAACTTTTACTAACGACGCACATTATAATGGCTTCGGAAGTGCCCATAATATTGCTATTAACGAAGATACTGGATATGCTTATGCCATTGGTACTTCCACTTTTAATGGAGGAGGTCATTACATTGATATCAGTAACCCTACAAATCCAGTAGCGGCAGGTGGTTCTTCTATAGGAGGCTATTCACACGATGCTCAAATTGTAATTTATGATGGGCCAGACAATGATTATAATGATGGAAACACAGAATTATATATAGGTAGTAATGAAGATAAAGTAGTGATCATAGATGTTACAGACAAAAGCAACCCTGTTTTAATAAAAGAAATTAGTTACTCAAATGATGCCTATACGCACCAAGGATGGTTAACTGAAGATCATAGGTATTTTATTTTAGGTGATGAAGTAGATGAGTTAAGTTCTGGATTTAATACACGAACAGTTGTTTTTGACCTAGAAGACCTCGACGCAAATACACCGCCAAGATTCGAATATTTTGGCCCAACAGCAGCTATTGACCACAACGCATATGTGAGAGGTCAGCAATTATTTTTAAGTAATTATAGAGCTGGAATGCGTGTTATAGATATCTCTGATATTGCAAATGGAAATATAGTAGAAGAAGGATATTTTGATTCTTACCCAAATAATGATGGAGCAGATTTTGACGGGGCCTGGAATGTATACCCATTCTTTGCTAGTGGAAACATTGTGATAAGTGATATCAATCGCGGATTTTTATTGGTGAAAGACCCAGATTTCTTAGGTATTAATGACCAGGTTTCAGAAGCATTTTCAATTGCACCCAATCCTGCGACCACAGAAATCACAATTAAATCTCAAGCAGAACCTATTACATCAATAGAGATATTTAATGTTTTAGGACAGCAAGTAATACATCAAACATACGATAGTGGCCTTTCTAAAAACTTGAACATATCGCAACTTAACGCAGGTATGTACTTGGTAAAAGTGAACAAAAACGCCGTATCGAGATTGATTAAAAACTAACCATATATGTCCCCACACAAATTAGTAACCTACACCTTCTTTCTTTTTAGCTCATTCCTGTTTATTGCGTGTGGCAATGACGATGAAACTCCATCTGATGACGACCAAGGTATGACCAACATATCCTTTACGGGCGACATTGATTGGCTTTCCACTATAGGAGGCTCTGGAGAAGATTCTGGAAATGATATTATTGCCACAGGCGATGGTGGTTATCTTTTAGTAGGAACAACAAACAGCATAGACGGAGCGATAACAGATAAGACAACAACAGACAATGATATTTGGGTGGTTAAAGCAGATGCTAATGGCGCAGTAGTCTGGAGTAAAACCTACGGAAGCACACAAAATGATCAAGGCTATGCAATTATCGCAGCTTCAGATGGTAACTATGTAGTGTCAGGTTATGTTTCCGGTGGAGACGGCGATGTAACTACATTTGAAGGTTTTCACGATTATTGGATTATTAAAATAACTCCTTCAGGTGATATTATCTGGGATAAAAGTTATGGCTTTTCTGGAAGTGATCAAGCAAAAGGCATTATCAATACAAATGACGGTGGCTACTTAGTTACCGGTTTTTTTGATGTTACCGCAAGTGAAGGTCAAGGTAATGATGCTCAAGGAAATACTACTTCTCAAAATACAGACAACACTCGCTCCTCAAATGGCGTGCAACACGGAGTAGGAGATTATTGGGCTATTAAACTTGATGCCAATGGCAATAAAGAATGGCGTAACTATTTTGGTGGAACAAACGACGACAGAAGCTTTGATGTCGTACAAACACTAGATAATGGCTATTTAGTTGTAGGTGCATCAGAGAGTACAGACTTTGATATAACAGACAATAAAGGGGGGCATGATTTCTGGATTGTAAAAGTAAATACTATCGGCGAAAAAGTATGGACCAAATCTTTTGGAGGATCAGAAATTGATAATGGCTACGCATTAACTGCAACGCAAGATGGTAATTATCTTTTTGTGGGCGATACGAGAAGTACCGGCGGGGATATTACTAACCCACTAGGAAATGCAGATAGTTGGGCGGTAAAGTTTAGCCCATCAGGAGATCTAATCTGGCAAAAAACGAATGGAGGCGCATTATTTGAATCTGCAAGAGGTGTTACTAACTTTAATAATGGCACCTACCTAGTCGCAGGATCAACTCGCAGTACCAGCGGCGACATTACCCAAAACAATGGACAGAACGACGCTTGGGTCTACCTGCTCGATGAAGAAGGCACCCTTCTATTTGAAAAATCAATAGGTGGTTCTGGTCTTGATTTTGGTATTACCACAATAAAATCTGCAGATAATGCGATTGTATTAGTAGGAAACACGGAAAGCAACGACGGAGACATTGTAACTAATGCTGGTATAAAAGACCTTCTCCTTGTAAAAATTAAGTAATTAATAAACCCAATATTTTTTAAACAATGAAAAAGATTGCCCTTTTATTCATAGCCCTTGTTAGCTTTTTAGCCTGTGACAATGATGATGAGACTGCAACACCAGTTGTAGAAAGTGTCGTGAGTATTAGTTTTACGCAAAGCTTTGATGGAAGCCCTATCACGGCAAATGAGTTTAATGCCATATCATATACAAATGAAAATGGCGAGCAATTGAGTATTTCTCGTTTGCGCTACCTAATGTCAGACATTGTACTTACAGATGCTAATGGTACTGAGGCCGTTATTGGAGACTATAGCCTTGTAGATGTTGGAGAAAATTCTGGGGTACTACTAGAAGCGCCCATGACATTTGAACCGGGAGAATATACGCTTTCTATGCGTTTTGGTTTTAGCGATGCAGATAATACAAATGCTGCTTATCCAGATTTAAATGCTGCATCTTGGGGCGTTCCTGCTCCACTAGGCGGAGGATATCACTACATGCAAATGGAAGGTATGTATATAAATAGTGAAGATGTAAATACTAATTACCAATATCACACTATTAGAGCTGCAGAAAATCCTGGAGAAGCACCTACTTTGACAGACACATCGATTGCTATTAACCTAGGGACCCTTACCATTGAAGGTAGCGTGACTATTATTGAGGTTAATATGAACATAGAAGAGTGGTATAAAAACCCAATAGTATGGGATTTAAATGAACTATACACGATGCTAATGCCCAATTATGAAGCACAAATCATGATGAACCAAAACGGACAAAATGTATTTAACCTAGGGCTAGTAAATTCTGCAATAGATAATTAATGAATAAAATAATTCTAACGAGTCTCATCTTATTGTTGCTTGCATCTTGCGGTAAGGACAATGATGACGCCTTGGGATATATCCCAACACCTGCTGAAATAGCAACACCTTTACTATTTCAGCAGTTAATACCAGAGGCTGTTATACCAGAAGACAACCCGCAAACTGAAGAAGGCATCGCATTAGGAAAGCGCCTGTTTTACGACAAAAGATTGTCATTAGACAACTCGATTTCTTGCGCAAGTTGCCACAGACCACAAGAGGGTTTTTCTGATAGTCGCACCGTTAGTATAGGCGTAGATGGCGCTCCAGGCACTAGAAACTCTATGCCACTTGTCAATCTTGCTTTTAATTACTTCGGAAATTTTAACTGGGATGGAAGCGCAGCCACACTTGAAGAACAACACGAAACGCCTATTACCAGCCCTATAGAAATGCATAGTACATTTGCAGATATTACCGCTATGGTTGAAGCAGATGCCAATTATCCATTACAATTTGAGCAGGCTTTTAATGTGACCAATGTCACAAAAACAGAAGTTACAAAAGCGTTAGCGCAATTTGTGAGAACTATGGTTTCTGGCGACTCTAAATTTGACAGGCATCTATTAGGTGAAGCTACCTTAACGCCACAAGAACAAAATGGTCTTGACGTGTTTTTAGATGAAACAAGAGGAGACTGTTTTCACTGTCACGGAAGTCCCACAAACCCATTATGGACAGATAATATTTTTCATAACAATGGTTTAGACACTACTTTTGATGATAGAGGTCGGGGAGATTTTACTGGAGACCCCAACCAGTTTGGGCAATTTAAGTCACCCTCATTACGGAATCTCGCTTACACAGCACCGTACATGCACGATGGCCGCTTTGCCACATTAGAAGAGGTTGTTAACCACTATAGTGAAGGTCTGGTGTATTCTGACACAATTGATCCTTTAATGAAAGCTGTTGATGTAGGTGGTGTAGCATTATCAGAAACAGATAAAGCAGACTTAGTGGCCTTTTTACTATCACTATCAGATCCTTCTTTTATTAATAATCCTGCTTTTCTTCCTTCAAATAATCCGTAATTTTTACTTCGGAAATACGACTACATAAAAGCATGGATTAGCCCATAGCTTTTTGCTATGACTTTATACTTTTTAAGTATACCTCATAATGGTAAAATCACGGATTTACCTTATCTTTGCACCCTAATTTAGAATAAATCTAATTTATATGATCAAAGTTAGCGAAGGAGCAAAAACTAAGATTTCACAGCTTATGACAGAGGAGGGTTTTAACCCCACCCAAGATTATGTGCGCGTAGGTGTTAAGAGTGGCGGTTGTTCTGGCTTATCCTATGAGTTAAATTTTGACAACACCTTAGGCGAGAACGACAAACTTTTTGAGGAGAATAATGTAAAAATTGCAGTAGACAAAAAAAGCTTTTTGTACCTCGTAGGGACAACATTAGAATACAGTGGAGGCCTAAACGGAAAAGGATTTGTGTTTAACAATCCAAACGCTAACCGCACTTGTGGTTGTGGCGAGTCTTTTTCACTATAGATTTCAGGTTCCTGATTTATAGTTTCAAATTAAAAAAACTATGGCAACGATAAAAAGGTTTGAAGATTTAGAAATTTGGAAAGAGGCAAGAATCATTTGTCAAACAATATTTAAAATAAAAGAAGAATCTGGTTTAAAAACAGATTATAAATTAAACAATCAAATAAATGGATCTTCGGGTTCTATAATGGATAATATAGCCGAAGGTTTTGAAAGAGATGGGAATAAAGAATTTAACCAATTTCTCTCAATAGCAAAAGCCTCTTGTGGAGAGACTCGTTCTCAAATGTATCGGGTTTTAGATAGAAATTACATTTCGCAAGAAAGATTTGATCAAATTATTGCAGAATTAATAGGGTTAAGCAAACAAATTGCTGGCTTTATGAATTATTTACAAAAAACAGAATTCAGAGGAAATAAATTCAAATAATTTTTTATAAAATTTGAAACCTGGAATTAGAAATATGAAACATGAAGTACACTGAAGACGATTTAAAAAAAGAACTAGAAACCAAAGAATACGAATATGGTTTCTACACAGATATTGAATCTGAAACATTTCCTATTGGTCTTAACGAAGATATTGTGCGTGCAATTTCTGCTAAAAAAGAAGAGCCACAATGGATGACAGACTGGCGGCTAGAAAGTTTTAGATACTGGCAGCAAATGGAAGAGCCAGAATGGGCAAACGTTCATTATGAGAAGCCAGATTTTCAGGCCATCTCTTATTACTCTGCACCTAATGGTAAACCAAAATACGACAGCATAGATGATGTAGATCCAGAGTTATTGGAAACATTTGCTAAGCTTGGTATTTCATTAGACGAGCAGAAAAAATTAGCAGGTGTCGCGATGGATGTTGTGATAGATTCGGTTTCTGTAGCGACTACTTTTAAGAGTACATTAGCAGAAAAAGGGATCATTTTTTGTAGCATTTCCGAAGCCATAAGAGAGCATCCAGAATTGGTAAGAAAATACATAGGATCTGTGGTACCACAACGTGATAACTTTTATGCAGCCCTAAATAGTGCTGTTTTTAG
Source organism: uncultured Ulvibacter sp. (assembly GCA_938041335.1). Classification (GTDB taxonomy): domain Bacteria; phylum Bacteroidota; class Bacteroidia; order Flavobacteriales; family Flavobacteriaceae; genus Patiriisocius. Next base: position 10,079 of record CALIAF010000008.1, read on the forward strand.
TGACGGATCGTTCTGTTATATCCCTAAAGGGGTAAGATGTCCTATGGAACTTTCTACCTATTTTAGAATCAACCAGGCAAATACAGGACAGTTTGAAAGAACCCTTGTGATTGCAGATGAAGGTAGTTATGTGAGTTATCTAGAAGGTTGTACGGCGCCTAGTCGTGATGAAAACCAATTACACGCAGCGGTTGTAGAGCTTATTGCTCTTGATGATGCAGAAATAAAATATAGTACGGTACAAAACTGGTTTCCGGGTAACAAAGAAGGAAAAGGTGGTGTTTTTAATTTTGTAACGAAGAGAGGAATCTGTGAGAAAAATGCAAAAATCTCTTGGACTCAAGTAGAAACAGGTAGTGCTGTGACATGGAAATACCCTAGCTGTATCTTAAAAGGAGACAATTCTATCGGGGAGTTTTACTCGATTGCAGTGACAAACAATTATCAGCAAGCAGATACTGGAACTAAGATGGTTCACATAGGTAAGAACACCCGTAGTACGATCATCTCTAAAGGAATCTCAGCCGGTAAATCTCAAAACAGTTATAGAGGTTTAGTAAAGATTAATAGAAGAGCAGATGGGGCGAGAAATTTTTCGCAGTGTGATTCTCTTTTAATGGGTAATGCATGTGGAGCACACACGTTTCCATACATAGAAGTAGACAATAAAACCGCACAAATAGAACATGAGGCGACAACTAGTAAAATTGGGGAAGACCAAATTTTCTATTGTAACCAACGTGGTATTGACACAGAAAAAGCCATCGCTCTTATTGTAAATGGCTTTAGTAAAGAAGTATTAAATAAACTGCCTATGGAGTTTGCCGTAGAGGCTCAAAAACTTTTAGAAATCAGTCTAGAAGGATCTGTAGGATAACAAATAACAAGAACCAAAATTAATCAAAAATGAAAAAGCAATTATTCGTTTTATGTCTTTTAATGACACTTTTCGCCTGTAAGAATGGTGAAGAAAAAGAACAAGTAGCAACAGCTCCTGTTTCAGAAACAGAAACAACGGAAAACTATAAAGTTTTTAGCGGTGAGTTTATCTACATCGCAGATGGTGCTGTTTTAAAAGGGAACAACTTTATCTATGGTGTAACTATAGATGATAAGATGCACGAGCTGGCAAAGCTAGTAGAACCAATAAAAAAAGATGAATTTGATATGGTGCCGGTAAGAGTTAAGGGAGAACTTGTTATTAATCCTCTTTTTGTAAATACTGGAGAAGGATGGAAACAGAATGTTACCATTAAAGAAATTATTAAAGTAAGCGATACACCAGCGCCTGCAGATGTAAGAATTGAAGAAAAGCAAACAAAATAATGTTACAGATTAAAAATTTACACGCAAGTGTTGAAGATAAAGCAATCCTTAACGGGATTAACCTAGAAGTAAACGCAGGTGAAATACACGCTATTATGGGCCCTAATGGTGCTGGTAAGAGTACACTCGCTTCTGTTATCGCAGGTAAAGATGAGTATGAAATGACTAAAGGCGAAATCCTATTAGACCATGAAGACATCACAGAATTAGATCCAGAAGAGCGTGCGCATAAAGGTATTTTCATGTCCTTTCAATATCCTATCTCTATTCCTGGAGTATCTACAACTAACTTTATTAAGACTGCGATTAATGAAACACGCAAGTCTAGAGGAGAAGCAGATATGCCAGCTTCTGAAATGCTAAAATTAATCAAAGAGAAGGCAGAGTTATTAGATATAGACCGTAAATTCTTGTCTAGATCTCTCAACGAAGGTTTTTCAGGTGGAGAAAAGAAACGTAATGAGATTTTTCAGATGGCCATGTTAGAGCCTAAAATTGCGATTCTAGATGAGACTGATTCTGGTCTTGATATTGATGCATTAAAGGTGGTTGCAAATGGGGTGAACAAACTTAAAAACAAAGACAATGCTGTAGTTGTTATTACACACTACCAGCGCCTTCTTGATTATATCGTGCCAGATTTTGTGCACGTATTAATGGATGGTAAAATTGTTAAGTCTGGAACCAAAGAACTGGCTTACAAACTAGAAGAAAAAGGATACGACTGGATTAAAGAGGAATTAGTTTAAAGACTATAATCAGTAAACTAAAAACCTTAAACGATACTATGGATTTAAAAGATAAATTACTCACATCACATATTGCTTTTGAAGATCATTTAAAAGCGGACTCCCCTTTGCATGACCTGCGATCAAACGCGCTTAAGGTTTTTGAAGAAAAAGGATTTCCGAGTAAAAAAGAAGAAAACTGGAAATACACTTCCCTTAATTCTGTCTTAAAAGAAGATTATAGTTTTTCTCCTAAAGGAGAGAGCGTTATTGAATTTAAGGATGTAAAAAAATACTTCTTACATAACGTTGACACCTATAAAATTGTATTTATAGACGGTGTTTACAGCTCATTTTTATCTGAAACTACACACGATAATATTGATGTTTGTCTATTATCTTCTGCGCTTGACAAGTCTAAATATAAGCCTGTTATAGAAGCATACTTTAATAAAGCAGCTAAAAAAGACGGATTAACACAACTAAATACTGCGTTTACAAAAGAAGGAGCATTTATCCATATCCCGAAAAACAAAGAAGCAGATAAGCCTATTGAAATTATTTATTTCTCTACCGGTAATGAAGCGGCTATGTTTTTACAACCACGTAACTTAGTGGTAGCCGACGAAAATGCTCACGTACAAATTATAGAACGTCATCAAAGTTTATCTAGTAATGCCGTATTAACAAATGCAGTTACTGAGATCTTTGCAGATAAACGTGCGATGGTAGATTATTATAAAATACAAAATGATGTACTCTCCGCTTCTTTAGTAGATAGCACTTATGTTGAGCAACAACGTGATAGTATCTGTAGTGTACATACGTTCTCTTTTGGCGGACAGATAACACGCAATAATCTCCAATTCAAGCAACTTGGAGAGCACTGTGATTCTATATTAAATGGGATTACCATTATAGGCGATAAACAGCACGTAGATCACAATACATTAGTGCATCATATTGCAGAAAACTGCGAGAGTCATCAAGACTACAAAGGTATTTTTGATGATAGCTCTACTGGAGTTTTTAACGGAAAGGTATATGTTGAAAAAGAAGCTCAAAAGTTAGATGCTTTCCAGCAAAACAACAACATCTTGATTAGCGACAAAGCGACGATTAATGCCAAACCTCAATTAGAGATTTTTGCAGATGATGTAAAATGCTCACACGGTTGCACTATAGGACAAATGGACAGTGAAGCATTATTTTATATGCGCTCAAGAGGTATTGGAGAAAAAGAAGCGAAAGCTTTATTGATGTATGCCTTTGCAAATAATGTCTTAGAAAGCGTTAAAATTCCTGAATTAAAATCAAGAATTAATAAACTTATCGCTAATAAAATTGGGGTTAGTTTAGGCTTCGAATTATAAAACCAAACTTCTCATGAGCTTTGATATAAAAAAGATACGAGAAGATTTTCCTATCCTGAAAAGAAAGGTCAACAATGCCCCTTTGGTGTATTTAGATAATGCCGCTACATCCCAAAAACCGCAACAAGTAATAGATTGTATTGTAGCTTATTACAGTAACTACAATGCTAACATTCACCGTGGTGTGCACTCGCTTTCTCAAGAGGCGACAGACGCTTATGAGAAAGCAAGAAAGACATTGCAGCTTCATTTTAACGCGGCACACTCGCACGAAATCCTGTTTACAGCAGGGACAACAGAAAGTATTAATCTCGTCGCTTCTGGTTTTTCTGAACTATTAAAAACGGGAGATGAGATCATTGTATCTGCATTGGAGCATCATTCAAATATAGTGCCTTGGCAAATGTTATGTGAGCGCACGGGAGCCATTTTAAAAGTCATCCCAATGAATGAAGATGGGACCTTGCAGATGGATAGGTATTCAAATTTGCTTAATGACAACACGAAGCTTGTCTTTGTAAATCATATCTCAAACGCATTAGGGATTATTAATCCAATTAAAAAAATTATTGAGCAAGCACATCAAGTTGGCGCAGCTGTATTAATTGATGGAGCGCAAGCTTGTTCTCATATTAAAGCAGATGTTCAGGCTTTAGATGTTGATTTTTACGTTACCTCTGCACATAAAATGTGCGGCCCTACGGGAGTAGGAATGTTATATATTAAGGAAGCTTGGGGTAAAACACTACCGCCTTATCAAGGTGGAGGTGAGATGATTGCTACCGTGACTTTTGAGAAAACGACTTATGCAGAAATGCCTCATAAATTTGAGGCAGGAACACCTAATATTTGTGGAGGCATCGCATTTGGTGCTGCAGTAGATTACTTAAACAGCATTGGTTTTGATGCCATTAAAAAGCAAGAAGAAGCATTGTTAAGTTATGCAACAGAACAATTGCTGCAAATAGACGGATTAAAAATTTATGGAACGGCCTCAGAAAAAACAAGTGTGATATCATTTAATGTAAGTGAAATTCACCCGTATGACATAGGCACGATTTTAGATAAGTTAGGTATAGCGGTGCGCACAGGACAGCATTGTACGCAGCCTATTATGGATTTTTATGGCATTCCAGGAACCGTTAGGGCTTCATTTGCTTTTTATAATACGAAGGAAGAGGTGGACGCTTTAGTAAATGCCGTAAAAAGGGCAACAATGATGTTATCATAAGACTATGACAATAAAAGAAATACAAGAAGAGCTAATTGATGAGTTTGCGATGTTTGACGACTGGATGCAGAAGTACGAGTACATGATAGACTTGGGCAAAACATTACCGTTAATTGATGCTGAGAAGAAGACCGATGATAAATTAATTAAAGGGTGTCAATCTAAAGTCTGGTTGAACAGCGAGATGCAAGAAGACAAAATTGTCTTTACGGCAGATAGTGATGCAATAATTACAAAAGGGATCATTGCAATTATGATCCGGGTATTCTCACATCAAACACCCGATGCTATTGTAGCAGCCAATACAGATTTTATTGCTGAAATAGGCCTACAAGAACACCTCTCTCCTACCCGAGCAAATGGGCTGGTGTCCATGGTAAAACAAATGAAATTATACGCAATCGCCTATCAGGCAACCAATAAATAGGATTATGGCAGAAGAAAAAGCAACAATAGACGTTCAAGAATTAGGAGAAAAGATAGTACGAGTTATCAAGACTATTTTTGATCCAGAAATCCCCGTAGATATTTATGAGCTAGGCTTGATTTATGATGTTTTTGTAAATGAAGACTACGAAGTGAAAATTTTAATGACCTTAACCACCCCTAACTGCCCAGTAGCAGAAACGTTACCAGTAGAGGTAGAAGATAAGGTGAAGTCTTTAAAAGACGTAAAAGACGCAGAAGTAGAAATCACTTTTGATCCCCCATGGACACAAGATTTAATGAGTGAAGAGGCAAAGCTAGAATTAGGGATGCTTTAATAATTCATGTAAATATTCAAATAGAATGTCTTGGTGCTTGTTTACATAAATTTTGAATCTTTTTTACTTCAAAATTTTTTAAACTTTGCGGTAAGCGCATTAAAATGAGTGAAGAGGCAAAGCTAGAATTAGGGATGCTTTAATTTAATATGGCAGACGAAATTAAAAACAGAGTAGCAAATAGTAAGTTGATTACTATAGACCTTGAGGATTACTATCCTAAAGGAGAACGCGTGTTGTTGGATGTTTCGCAATGGCTAGAACAAGGGTTCATACTGCGTGAAAGCGATTTTAGAGCAGTACTATCCGCCTATAACTGGAAGCAACACATAAACCAGTATGTAGCTTTATATTGCAGCACAGACGCCATATTACCCGCATGGACCTATTCATTAATTACATTAATGTTGACGCCTTATGCTTCAAAAATTATTGTAGGAGATACAGAACAGTTAGAATCTATTCTCTATTCTGAAATCATCCAAAAATTAGATCTTAGTCATTGTCAAGGAAAACCATGTATAATTAAAGGCTGTTCAAACCTTCCTATTCCTCAAAACGCCTATGTTTTATTAGGCCAAAAGCTATTTCCAATCGCTAAAAACATCATGTATGGCGAAGCATGTAGCTTTGTGCCGCTTTTAAAAAAGAAGTAATTTGTCGTTATATTTCGCAGTTAATCGAATGATAAATATATTTTTTTGGCGTGAATCAAGCAGATTTAAAAATAACATCTAATTTCGCGTAAACTAAATTTAACAACATGAAAAAAGTATTATTATTGGCAGCATGTCTAAGCTTAGGGTTTAGCTCATTTGCTCAAACAGAGGAAGAGTTAAAATCTCAACAAGCTCCTAAAACTGCGGAGATCGCAAAACTTCAAGGTGAAGTTGATGCATTACAAGCGCAAATTGATGCTTTACCAGGATGGAAAAAAGGCGCTTTTGGAACTATAGGAGGAAGTATCTCTCAGTTTAGTAATTGGTTTAACCAAGGTACACCAAATGTTTCTTCTGGTAACATAGGTATTTCAGGAAATGCTTTTGCTAATCTTAAGCAAGACAAATATTTCTGGCGCAATGCTTTAAATGTAAACTTTTCTTGGATAAAATTTGATGATGAGTCTATTGACACGGATGACGATAACTTTAGAGAAGCAGTAGATGTGTTTAATATTTCTTCTCTTTATGGTAGAAACATTGCAAAAAATCTTGCAGCCTCTGCTTTAGGAGAATACAGAACTACTATCCTAAATAATTTCAACGACCCTGGATATTTAGATCTTGGTGTTGGTGCTACGTGGACTCCTTTAGCGGATTTAGTAGTTGTAGTACACCCATTAAACTACAATTTTGTATTTGCAGAGAATGATGCGGTTTTCCAATCATCTTTAGGTGCAAAAATCTTAGTTGATTACACAAGAAAAATAGGTGCGATTAACTTTAAGACTAATCTTTCTGCTTTCCGAAGCTATGAAAGTGGTGATCTTTCTAACTGGCAGTGGACCAATTCTTTTGGATACACTTTATGGAAAATGATTGGTGTAGGCTTTGATTTTGGATTAAGAGGTAACAGACAAGAAACTGTAAACTATACAAATGGTCTTCTTCCTGCAGGCGTAACTCCTTTTGAATTAGGTGACGGTGCTGTAGACAACCAGACTCAATCTTACTGGACACTTGGTTTAAGCTACGCTTTTTAAGTATATCTAAGTAACCGTTTACGAAATAAAGGTCGTAAAGCATATAAAAAAAGACTACCAAATGGTAGTCTTTTTTTATGCCGAAATTTTATTGCCTCAAGCCTTGTGCAGGTCATTGATCTAAAATAACAAGGCAACAGTCTCTATTTTAAAAACAGAGAAGGAGTTCGCTCTAGCCTTTCAGCTTACCAGATGACTTACCATCTATTTACCTCTACAGCGACACATGTTTGGGACTACGGGATTCTTTCTGAGCATTCAATCTAAAGGAGCTTTGCTGCGGAGTAAAGCTCAAACCTTGATTCCAATACACTAGAATTATAGTACTTTCTGCACAATTCTAATAGCAACGTAAGTACCGTTTTACAAAAAACATTGTGCAACAAAAAACCTCCATTACAATTTGTAATGGAGGTCTACTTTTGGTTGGTTATTAGTTGTAAGTTATCTAGCTGTAATTGTAAATTCTGATCTTCTGTTTTTAGCGTGTTGTTCATCTGTACAACCATCGCCACAATTATAAATAGGTGAAGTCTCTCCTCTACCTACACCAGAGATTCTACTTCCATCTATCCCTTTGGAAATAATATACTGAACGGTAGATTGTGCTCTTCTATTTGACAGTCCTGCGTTATACTGGTCACTAGCTCTACTATCTGTGTGACTATCTGCACGTACAATCATTGTTGGGTATTTTTTCATAATAGCCACCACCTTATCTAGCTCGAAAGCTGCTTGAGGTTTAATGTTATGCTTATCATAATCAAAATAGATCGGATTTAAAACAATCTTATCTTCTACAATAATTACTTCAATAGGCTTTAACTCTATGGTCACCCTAACGTTCTCGTCATTTCCAGCAGGAACATCCATAGATGCGCTTTCGTAGTCTTTCATTACTGCTTGAGATACATAAGCTACATCACAAGTGGTATCAAAAGTTGTGGTACCATTAGAAACGGTAGTTAGTGTTCCTAACTTGTTTTCCATCATATCATATAAATCTACTCTAGCCCCAGAAATAGGTTCCTTTGTATTTGCATCTATCACAACTACAGTTGCTGTAGCCTCACATAATGGCTCTAACTGTTTTACTCTATAGATATCATCACTTCCTTTACCACCTTTACGGTTAGAAGAAACAAATCCTTCTTGTGTAGTTCCATCAAAAATAAAGGCGAAGTCATCATCCATACTATTTACTACATTCCCCATATTCTTAACTTTTCCGAAGCCATTACCATTGGCTTCAGCATAAAACACATCCAGACCACCTAGTCCTAAATGTCCATTACTTGCAAAATAAATGGTCCCATTACTATCCACATATGGGAAAGCGTCTGTCCCTTCAGTATTTAAATTACCAGTTACCGGTGTCGGATTTCCAAAAGTACCATCTGCAAGGATGCTTACTTGGTAAATATCTGACATACCCATACCGCCAGGCCTATCACTTGAAAAGTAAAGTGTTTTACCGTCCGGGCTTAAAGCAGGGTGTCCAGTAGAGAATTCGCTACTATTAAAAGGTGCTAATTGTACATCTTTCCACTCCCCATTAACATTCTCCGCATAGTAAAGGTTAATCTGATTGATCCCTTCTTCATCTTTTTCGTAATCTCCGTCATTATAGTCATTACGGTCAAAATACATACGTTTCCCGTCTTGAGTCACAATTGCGTTTGCCTCGTGATACTTAGTATTTACTTCTCCATCAAGCAATTTTGCATTTTTAATTGCAGATTCACCTACTTGTCCTGCCTTATATAAGTCTAAAAATGGCTCATCATTCCAGTCATAGGTTTTTCTTGTCGTATTTCTTGCAGAAGCAAAGTAGAAGTCTTTACCAATCATAAAACCTCCAAAATCTGAAAACTTACTATTTAGTTCAGTCATATTTGTCGCGGAGAACTTTGCTTTTTTCTCAAGCAATTGAGGTAAATAATCTGGGTTTTTAAGAAACTCCATCGCGCGATTATCGTTTGGCTTCATGGCAGCAAACTTCTTCATCCATTCATTAGAATCTGCATACTTCCCATTAGTTTTAAGCGACTGTGCATAGTTATAAACCGTTTCTGACTTTACGTCTCTGGCTTTTACTACACGCTTATAATAGGTTTCGGCTTTTTTAGTGTCATTTATAAAAAAGTAACTATTCGCTAGGCGCTCATAAACATACCTATCTCCTTTATTCTTTTTAAGGAGTTTTTGATATTCATCTGCAGCGTCTGTATAAGCAAGACGATCATAATAACCATCAGCCTTTTTAGTGTCTTTATTTTGAGCCATCATCGTACTACTGCTAATGGCTACTAAGAGTAAGAAAGTAAATATTTTTTTCATTTGTAATGAATTTATTTTAAAAGAATGGTTTTTTAGAAGTATCTAGGTGAACGTAATGCCTTTTTATTAAAGATAAGATCGAACGTTAAAATTACTTCGTGAGATGATGGTGCAACTACTCTGATATCACTGGTCACTGCATCATATGCATATCCAATACGTAATGTTGGTGTTGCTTGAAAACCTACAAGACCACTAAAAGAATCATCTAATCTGTAAGATGCTCCTAATTCAAATTTATCATAGAACAAAGCATTAAGGTTTCCGTCAAAAGATGTTGGTGCATCAAATGCAGATTTCACCATAACAGAAGGCTTTAGTTTAAAATTATCATTGACCTGAAACACATATCCTGCTGTAGCAAAATAATGATTGGTTTCTGATCCAAACTTAAGACCATTTTCTTCAAGGTGAACAGACCTTAACATATTAGGTACAGAAAGTCCTACATAAAAGTTGTCGGTATATAGAAAAGCTCCAGCTCCTACATTAGGGTAAGTAGCATTTACGTCTTGAGAGAAAAATGGATCATTATCATCCTGTAGTTCTAGATCTACTAGACCTACATCATGAAAAGTCGCTCCAGCTTTCAGTCCCAATGCTAGTCTTGTGTTTCCTCCCACTTGCAAGGTATATGAGAAGTCCGCATAAGCATTAGTTTCACTAATAGGCCCTAGTTCATCTTTTATTACTGAAAGACCAAGCCCTACATTGTCACCTACGGGTGCATGTCCCGAAAATGTGATTGTCTCTGGGGCACCATCAAAACCAGACCACTGATTTCGATATAATGCGGTAAGAGATAATGCCTCTTTATTACCAGCATACGCCGGATTTACGACATTCATATTGTACATATACTGCGTATATTGCGGATCTTGCTGTGCTGATGCCAATTGGGCAGTAAATCCAACAATTAGGAGTACTAATAACGTTCGTTTTTTCATTATAGTTGCTTATTAATATTAGTCAATTATTTGTTTAAATAGATGAAACCTGTTAACGCTTCACCTTCTACTAAGTTTATTACATAATAGTAGTTACCTACAGGTAGTTCACTCCCATCATCTGCTTGTCCTCGCCATTCATTTACATAATTAGCCAGTTCAAACACCATAAGTCCGTGGCGGTTAAATATGCTCACTTTTTCAATACCCGGGGCTACACTTAAAAATTCAAGATCCAAGTTATCATTTAGACCATCACCATCGGGTGATATACCCTGAGTAACAATACAGTTTTCATTATCAAAGAATCTTACAAAGATGTCGTCTGAGTCTAAACAACCCGCGCCATTTACTTCCACTTGATACAACCCTCTTTCTGTAATTTCTATGGTTGTTCCGGTTTCTCCAGCAATTTCACCTCCATCTAAGAACCATCTATAGGTTACCGCATTAGGATCAGCTTCTGTAACAGTAGCTGTAAGTATTTCTATGTCGTTAGCACATTTTACAACAACATCACCTGTCTCGTCCATTCTTGTTGCCGAAATGACTACTAGGGGCTGATCTAATAAAGTAATGTTTACCTCGTCTGAGTTGACACAGCCTTCAATTGTAACTTCTACACTATAGGTTCCAGATGATGTCACAATAATCGTTGGTGTTGTTTCTCCAGTACTCCAAACAAAAGTTGCTGTAGTAGGATCTTCTCCATCAATTTCTGGAATTATCTCAAATGAGTCTTCACCACATAAAGAGATGTCTCCTCCTACGTCAACATTAAAAGCAACGGCATTTACAAATACCTCATCTGTACTCATACAATTTTCGTTTGCCGTAACAATCACACTATAGGTTCCTTGATCTGTAACCGTTAACATTGCATCTGTTTCACCAACTATCTCAACCCCATCAATAAACCATTGATATGTGATATTCTCTAAAGCTGCCTCATTTAATGGTGTTGCATCTAACACGGCACTATCACCATCACAAATTAAAACATCTGGTCCTAATTCAATCTCAGGATTCTCAAAGAACTCAACAAAAATCTTGTCATTTAGCTCACAAGTCGTACCGTCAAACGTAACACTAACTTCATATTCTCCGGTTTCTGTTACTATTAAGGTGCTGCTTGTTTCGCCTGCAATAACTACATCATCCTGTAGCCATACATAGGTGGCACCATCAAACTCACCTGCATCAATAATAATTTCTTCTCCATCACATAAAGCAAGACCACTTTCTAAGGTAATATCACCCCCAAGATCCAACTGTCCTAGGTCAAAACTTCCACCCGCTAAAAACACTGCAGAGTCAAATGCCGTATCAGACCTGTCTGCAATAACTAATTTTACGGTATAGATTTCGCCCACCATTACTGGAACGGACGCTGTTGTTAATGCGATAGTAAGACCATCAAACTCTATTGGCTGATTGTTTAGGTTGTCTGCCCAGTTACCAACATATAATTCAGGAAAATAATCTACCCCTTCATTTTCACCGCCACATAAGAATGTGTCTCTATGAATAGTTGCTGTACTTACTGGAACATTGTCCGACCCTTGAATAGACGCAATATTAACACCGCCAAATGGCGCTCCAGAAGTGTCTGGAATTCCTGGTCCTTTTACTAGAAATGCAAAACCATCTCTAAAGTTATCTGTACACTCAAATTCATCTTCATACTCTTCTGAAGCGAAGATAAAATCGAATGTCACCAAGGGTATATTAGAAGAAAATTCAAACTCGAATACAGTTGCATTTTGAGTTGGCACCACGGTACCATACTGATTATCTAATATTGCTTGGAGATCAGTATCTCCTCCCCAGCCTGCTCCAGTATTTGAGGTCCCTGTTTGCCCATTATCTCCTTCAGCAGATTCTGCAAATCCAGAAGATATAATAATACCATCTTCTAGTTCAAATGCTGTTGTGCCTCTTTTAAAATAACCCCAACTACGTTGCGATAAATTCCCTACTCCAGAAGGATTCTCCTGTAAGTTTGTAAATTCTATATCCACAGTTCCACATCCACCTTGTTCTACAAATACTTGTTGAACAAGTTCTTCTGCCGTCAACGATGTTTCTGGATCATTAATACTGTTAACAATGATTGTGTCAAAAGAATTCACACAAACATCGAATGTCGTATTCTGGAACGGCTCATTAGTAAAACTATACACTCTAATCCAATACGTATCGCCTGGAATAAAATCACTAGATTGGCTAGCATTTGCATCACTGCAATAAATTTCTGTAAGATTGTTACAGTCTGGCCCAGAATAAACAGCGTGAACTATGTCTGTAACATCACCTACTATATTCAGCATACTCACACGATGTGCATTGTTTAACGCTGTAAAGGTAAACCAAACATCATCATCACCTGTTCCTGGACAAGCAGAAGTGACTCCAGAATCTGTGGCACCCAATAAGGTCCCTGAAGTAAATAATACACAAGAATCATCTGCATTCACGCCAACATCTACTGCTCCATCGCATTCATCATTTGTCGGCGGTGGTGGTGGAATAAATGAAGCAATACAAAGGTCAAATGTTGCCATTTCTAATGGATTAGTTCCATTAGACCAAATACGAATGTAATAGGTCTCTCCTATAGTTAATCCTGTGGCAAAACTATCATTATCATCGTTACAAAACAATTGCGTTAAGTTATCGCAATCTGCACCTTCATAAACAGCATGTACCAAATTATTGGTGCCATTCATAATATTTAAAATGGCAATAGTATGTATTTCAGTTGTGGCAACAAAAGTATACCAAACATCATCATTTGCCGTTCCTACACAGTCATTTGGTACGTTAGACATTGTAGCTCCGCCTATGGTTCCTGGATTAAGTAAAGTACATTGATCGTCCATATTTACCAAGGCTGGTACTGCTTGTAAATCACACTCATCATTTGGTGGTGGTGGTGGTGGCACAACACAAGTAATTTCTATGTTATAATTGCCCGAAGCTCCTCCAAATCCATTTACATAAAACAAGTAGTTTGTAGAGGCATCAGACTCAAATACTAATTGAGAATTATTTCCTGCTCCACAAGCGGCAAAGTTATCATCATTACCAGCTACACATACTTGACCAAAACAGTTACCCGAAAACACCTGTAATTGTGTGTCAAAATCTGAACCACATAAAGAAACGGTTACTATATCGCCAGTACCTGCAAAACTATACCAGACCCCTGGTGCTGAGCCATTATTAAAAATACCACATAAATCTGTTGGTTCATCTGTTTCTGTAGCTCCCAAGGTTGTTGCAAAAAAACTATCTCCACAAGTAATGTCAATAGCATCATCACATAAATCATTCATCACTGGTGGTGGTGGTGGTGTACAAGAGACACTTAATTCGTAATCACCTGTAGCGGTACCAAAACCAAAAACATAAACAAGGTAGTTTGTAGATGCATCGGATGCAAAAGTTAATTCAGATTGTAACCCACAAGCATCGTCATTACCTCCAACACAAACGAGTCCAAAACAATTTCCAGAGTACACCCTTATCTTAGTGTCATAGGCTCCCAAAGAACAGAGAGACAAAGTTACTAGATCGCCTGTCCCTGCAAAACTATACCAATTTCCGGCAGCCCCATTTGCAGTCCCACAACCATCCTCTGGAGAGGTAGTGATAGTTGACATATCTGTATTTCCTTGAATCACATCATCACAAGCTATCGATATAGCATCGTCACAAAGATCATTGGCTGGGGCCTGCGCTTGAACCTGCAGCCCTATAATGGCAATGATAAAACTGAAAAGTAATTTTTTAATCATAAACTTGATTTTAGATTTAAAACACTAATGTATTTAATATTATAGCATTCGCAATAGAAGTATGGTTTTTTTAGATAAAAAGCAAAATATCAATGCTCACCAAACTAATTTGCATCTACTTAATCTTCTCTATTTAAATATACCCAACCACTTACTTCTCTGCCATATGCAGGATCATCATTCTCTAGCATAATCACATAGAAATAGGTTCCAGTTGGTAATTCATCTCCTTCATTGGTTTGACCTCCCCATTGGTTCACGTAATCCAATTGTTCGTATATAGCTCTTCCGTGTCTGTTAAAAATTTGGAATAACTCAATCCCGGAGCGATCATCTAAAAATTGTAAGTCTAATGTATCATTCATACCATCTCCATTAGGAGAGATTCCTTCGGAAATAATACAATTATCAACATCGTACAATGAAATATCAATGGTGTCTGTACCAATACAAGTTCCATTTAAGACATTCACGGTATACGCCGTGGCACCAATGGTGCCAGCTGGTACTTGAACTATAATTGAACTTCCCGTTTCATTAGGAATAATATTCCCATCCTGATCTAACCACTCATAGGCTAAGTCGCCATCTACATCTACTGTTGCGAATATAGTGGTATCCATATCTGGACAGGTCTGGAAGTCTGCACCTAAAGTGACTATTGGATTTGCTAAATATTCTATCCCGATAGAAGATTCTACCGTACAAACATCTACCATAATCGTGAGCGTGTACAACCCAGTCGTATCTACGGTAATCGTAGGTGTAGTTTCACCTGTACTCCATAAATAAGTGATTCCTGTAGTGTCTCCCGAAATGTTAGGTACAATCTCAAATGGATCATCACCTTCACAGAAAGACTCATCCATTCCTAAGTCAAGGATTGGAGCATCAAAAACAGTTACTTCGGTGGTATAGACATTTGTACCACATACCGGCGCAAATACTTCTAAGGTATAAACCCCTGCTGCTGTTGGCACAAAAATAGCATCTGTTGAAACAACTGTTCCAGCCGCATCTTGCCACTCATAGGTCACTCCTGTTAAATCCACATCAGGATTTGTTGGTGTTCCATCGATTGCTGGGAAGTCTTCATTTGAACAAATTTCAAACAATGCTGGCAGGTTAATTCCTAAATCAATATTAAGTCCTATTTCAATATTAAATTGTGTGATACTAAAGCAATTAGGTTGATTTAGTCTCTCCACACGTACCCAGATAGTTTCTGGATCTACCATATTTGTATACATTGTAGGGTCTGCAATAGCGTTTTCGCCATTCATTGCATCATCTTCTGTGGTATAGAATGTAATCGTGAAGTCTGCTGGGCTTAAACCATTTAAAATCATATCATTCTGAGTGGTTAAGTCATAAATTGCAAACCCATCTTCGTCATCGTCACAACCTATAATGTCATCTGGCATTTCAATATCTGGCGGTGTTCCTTCAAAATACAGCCCTATATCATCGATAGCATAATCATTTCCGCAGGCGCCGAAAACGACGTTTTCTAACACTAATTCTAGCGTTGTATTCGTTCCGGAATTAAATTCTAAAACAAAACGTTGCCAGTCTACGTCAGATTGGTTTTCAATATCACCAGTGTTAGAAGACGCTAATGTTGCACCTCCAGAAGTTTCAAATCTGTAATCAAAATTTGTTGGGTCTCCAGTACCTGGGCAGATATTAGAATCTGTGTCGTACATTGTGGTGGCCCAAACAACAAAAAAGTAATCGGTATTTGGCACTACGGTAATCTCTCTTCTATAAAATTCTGATCCTGCTGGTGAGTTACTTGCATTTATTATTAGTGCGTTTCCATCTGTATCATCTTCTGTATGATCTTCAAGACCTACATGCCAGCCATTATTTATGGGGCTTAATCCATTTTGGACCGAATACTCAGCTTCATCCAGCTGTCCACTTCCATCAAATACAAATGGTGCTGGAAGGAAAGCGTGATCTACTGGTGAAGTACCTTGACCAAAACCTTCAAAGAATTGCGCATCCGTACAGTCAAAATCACCACAGGTTGTGGTTCTTGTAATCACCACGTCTTCAGAATAAACCGCCTCGACACCATCTGCATCTATAGTAGTTAATACCGCAGAATATGTAGCACTAGATGTTTCAGGACACACGGTGATCATAAGATCTGTACCTAAGACCGTACCGTCTTCATCTTGCCACTCAAAAGTAGTACTTATAGCAGGGTCAACTGGACCGTTAGGGATAAAACGCCAAGTTTCATTAGTTGCCTCCCAAGCTCCGGTATTTCTACCATCTGGAACACTAAATTCTGTTAAATCATTCCCCATCAAACCTAGAGTCGCAAGACCATCATTCCAACCTGGACAGGAAGGTTTGTTGATTAGGTTTACATCAATAATATTTAATCCTTCAAACAAGATAATTTGCTGTGTGGTAGTAAAGCCTGGGTTACAAGCACCACCAAAATGTTCTACTTCATTAAAATTAAGAACAAACAATCTACTTCCCGGCTCCCCCGAAATAAAATAATTAATTTGAGCTGGATCAGGGATTTCATTCGGGTCCATATCGTGATAGGCCCCATAGATAGTATTTAACGGAAAGTTGCCATTAGTAACTGGTAGCTGATCTCCTGGGCCGGAGTTCCATCCATTAAAGCCACCTGCTAAAGTCAGGTCAAATGAAATTTGCCCATTTGGACCTATTACTAAACTTGAATAATCCGTTCCAAAATAGTTGAATGTAAAAGGTATATTTATAACACCAGACCACTCATCGTCATCAATAATATTAGTTGGAGTTCCACCATCTATAGGTGGCACATCACATATAGGACCATTAATTTCATAAGATGTAGTTGATAGTCCTGGCAATGAACCACTCACAAAACTTGCCTCTAAATCAACACAGTTCTGCTCACAATCTATTTCCATATCTTCAGACACTATCAATATGTCATAGCATTCTATCAAACAAGCAAACGTAAATGCTTCACTTGTGATTACACAATTAGGATCACCTGGGTCTAAACTGAATGTTACAACGGTATCATTTGCTGTATATGGCCCAAAAGTTACAATGCCCGCGGCCGCAATATTTTGAGGTGCAGATCCTTGGTCATCCGTTATTGTTAACCCATTTCCAGACCCTATGTCTGACACGTTTACATCTACTGTAAACTCGGCTGGGTCATCACAATCACCAATAACTGTATAGGTAGCTTCTGGCTCAGTACATTCAAGACAAATAACAGTATAATCTATTGGCTCATCAATATTCCCGTCTGCACAACTCACGCTTTGATCACTTTGTATTAAAAATGAGATAGAGTTACCTGATGCTGTAAAAACAAGACCGGTTAAGTCTCCGTTATTCCCGTTAGGACTCGCTGCATTTAGATTTGTAATTCCATCAGAATCTAATACGATTAATACATCGTCAGGATCCTCTACAATACCAGAATTAATTACAAGACGCAATGGGAAAGCCGTATCTCCTTGAAAGAAGTTTTGAAATGTACTGTCATTATCATAGCAATACGAGCTATTAAAGTTACCATCTGCACAAACAATATCAACCAAACCTTCACGAATACATAGGTCAAAAGTCACATCATTTGTAATTCCATTTGCAGCGGTATAAACTCTAATAAAATAAGTTTGTCCTACTATAAGGCCTTGCACTGTACTTTGATCTCCATCACTACAAGCAATTTCAACTAAAGCATCACAAGTACCTTCATATACTCCGTGCACTAAATCATCAGGAGCGCCCATAATATTTTGTAATTCTATAATCTGAATTTCAGATAATGCAACAAACTCAAACCAGACATCGTCGTTAGCAACTCCTGGGCATGCAGTAGCCACATTAGAACCTGTAGCACCAGCCAATGTACCTTGTGTAATCAAATTACAAAACTCATCTGGATTAACTACAGCGTCTATCGCCTGATCACATTCATCATTTATAGGTGGTGGTGGTGGTGTTGTACATGTTATTGTTAATTCATAATCTCCAGTAGAGCTTCCAAACCCAAATACATAAATTAGGTAATTGGTAGATGCATCTGACACGAATGTAAATTCAGATTGCAATCCACATGAATCATCATTACCACCTACACAGGCCAAAGAAAAGCAATTACCTGAGTATACTCTAATTTTGGTATCATAGTTAGACCCACCACATAAAGAGAGATCAATAATATCTCCATTACCCATAAAACTATACCAATTTCCTGGAGCTCCGTTTGGAGTACCACAACCATCTTCTGGAGAAGTTGCATTAGTAGAATTATCTGTAAAACCTGTAACTACATCACCGCAGCTAATGGGTATTGCATCTTCACACAAATCATTTTCTGTAGGTGGTGGTGGTGGTGCACAAGTAACTTCTATAGTATAGTCTCCTACGGCTGTATTAAACCCAAAAACGTAGAATAAGTAATTAGTACTAGCATCACTAGTAAAAGTAATTTCTGATTGCGCGCCACAGTCATCGTCTGTACCATCAATACAAGCCGGACCGTTACAGTTTCCTGAAAAAATTTGAAGTTTGGTATCATACGTTGAGGCACAAAGGGATACCGTAATATTATCTCCAGTACCTGCAAAAGAGTACCAAACTCCTGGTGCCGCTTCTCCTGTACCACAAAAAGCAGTGATTTCACCTATTTCTGTTGCCTCGGTAGTGCTTCCCATAACTAGATCACCACAAACAATGACAGCGGCATTTTCACACAAGTCATTCGCTGGTACTTGAGCAAAAGTTATAAAAGAAGAGAAAATAAAAGTAAGTCCTAGGAGTAAATTTTTTATCATGATAGTCTACCTAATAAATTTTTAAGAGCACTAAAATATTGAAAATTTAGGACTAACAACAATTAGTTAGACAAAATTGTTGTACTGTGAGATAATTAGGATAAAGTGTGAAAGAAATGTTAACAATGAACCAGAAATATGAGAATTTTAAGAGCACTTCAAAAATTCTAATGAATTTTTAGACGCTTTAAATTAATTAAAATTAACACTATTTAAACGAGTCATTTTAATATTTATTCAATCTAACAATTGATAAGGTAACAATTATCAGTGGTGATCTGAGGGCAAAAAAACTTTACAATAAAAGTGTTGAAAAATTGAATGAAAACTGATAATGATATTTATACTACATATTTTACATACGGATGGCAATAATGAACTAATGAATCGCAATACACGTGTAAGCTGAATTATAAGCCTGGATATTTAATGAGGTAAATCCTTTAAAAAACACTTTGACACTAAGGCATATACTTTGTTCTTTTTAGTAATGTTTTTACCATAAAGACGTGCTTCCTTAATTTTATGAAGAATATGAATTATACCTCCTATTATTGCAAAGAACAGCAAAAGTGTTAGTACATAAAGAAAAAAACTGGTTAGCATAGCACAAGTATACCGAGATCAGAATAGAATTCTATTAATCATAAAGAATAAAGACTGTTGCTAAAGGTTGTTTTCGTTAAACACCAAATCAACTGCGACAAAAGACATTTGTATTAATTGTTATGTAATTTCAAAAATTCCATATACTGGAAAATGATCACTCACACCACCTAAATACTTTGGCCCTGCATAAGTTCTAAAGGGATTGCCCTTGTATTTACCTTCTCGAATCACAACCGAAGCGGCATTAAATATAGCTGCTTTCTCAAAAGAAAATGGGTTATCGTAAGTTTTCATAAAATTATTTGAAACCAAAATCTGGTCAAATAAATTCCATTGTCCTTTGTATGAAGTGCTTCCCTGATCACGAGTTAGTAACATTTGCATTGGATTGTAAAAATCGGCGTCCATTAAATGCGTAACGCTATTACTTTGTGGGTCATCATTAAAATCACCCATCACAATAATTCGTGCTTCGGGTTCTGTGCTTTTTATTTTTGAAATTACCTCTCTATTTTTCTTAGCAGCTGCTAATCGTTTAGGGGCGGTTTCCTTTTCACCCGCTCGTCTAGATGGCCAGTGATTTACTAATACATGTACTCGTTGTCCTTCAAGCTCTCCTGTAACATGTAATATATCACGAGTAAAATCTGGTTTGCCTTGGGAAGTTTCTAAAGGTAAAAAAACGGCCTCACTTGACAACACTTTAAAAAAGGCAGATCTATATAGTAACGCCGTGTCAATGCCTCGCTCATCTGGAGCATCAAAATGCACAAAAGAATACCCTAACTCCTTTAAATGTGGAGCGTCCACCAATCGCTGCATTACACTTGCATTTTCTACCTCGGCAACGCCAACTAATACTGGCTTGTACGGATTATCCCCTTGCCCAATACTCGTAATGACACTTCCTAATTTTCGGACTTTTGAAGCCAGCCTATGTTCCGTCCATTTAGCATCGCCTTTAGGAGTAAATGTGTCATCCATTTTTTCAGGATCATTGACAGTATCAAAAAGGTTCTCTAGATTATAAAAAGCAATGGTGTAGCGACTCATGATTTTAAAAAAGTTTTCAGTGAAAATAGCGGTGGCAGTAACATGTAATTACTAGCTTTTTGCTTCGGAAATATACAACCTTTAAAATTTCCGAAGAAAAGAAATTGCTCTCTTGACTTAAGTTCATCTTCGCCTTCGATTTTGAGTTAGGTTTTGATTTCATTTTAGATTTCATCGTATCTTTGCCTATATGCTAGACGAAAAGAAAATAGAATACGAAAAAACCATTCTCATTGGTGTCATAACACAAGACCAAAATGAAGAGAAATCTAAAGAATATCTTGATGAATTAGAGTTCTTAGCCTACACGGCAGGTGGCGAGGTGAAGAAACGATTTACACAAAAGATGTCATCTGCTAACCCAAAAACTTTTGTGGGTGCAGGGAAAATGGAAGAAATACAAGCATATATAGAAACGCATAATATTGGCACGGCTATTTTTGATGATGAGTTGAGCCCAGGACAACAACGTAACATAGAAAAAATACTGGAGTGTAAAATCATAGATCGCACCTACCTTATCCTAGATATTTTTGCACAACGAGCACAAACAAGTTATGCACGCACTCAAGTAGAATTAGCACAATATCAATATCTTCTGCCACGATTAACCGGATTATGGACACACCTTGAACGCCAGCGTGGTGGTATAGGAATGCGTGGACCAGGAGAGACCGAGATAGAAACTGATAGACGTATTGTGCGCGATCGCATCACGCTCTTAAAGAAAAAAATGCTCGCCATTGACAAACAGATGGCCACACAACGTGGCAACAGAAAATCGCTCATTAGGGTAGCGCTTGTTGGGTACACAAACGTGGGGAAATCTACTTTAATGAATGTGATAAGTAAGAGCAAAGTATTTGCAGAAAACAAACTCTTTGCCACCTTAGATACGACGGTGCGTAAAGTAGTTATAGGCAATCTTCCCTTCTTGCTTACAGATACGGTTGGGTTTATTAGAAAATTGCCTACGCAATTAGTGGAGTCCTTTAAAAGTACACTAGACGAAGTTCGCGAAGCAGATTTATTGTTACACGTGGTAGATATTTCGCACGAGTCTTTTGAAGATCACATAGATTCTGTAAACACTATTCTTACTGAAATTAAGAGTGCAGATAAGCCCATCGTGATGGTCTTTAATAAAATTGATGCTTATGAGCCAGAAACTATTGATGAAGACGATCTAGTCACAGAAAAGACGAAAGCACATTACACGCTAGAAGACTGGAAACGCACGTGGATGAATACAGAAAACAATGCCGCTATCTTCATTTCTGCAACCCATAAAGAAAACTTAGATAATTTCAGAAAAATCGTTTATGACAAAGTACGTGAGTTGCACAGTACACGTTTCCCGTATAACAATTATCTATATCCTGACTATCACGAAGAAGAGTAGAATGATTTTAGATTGTGGATTGACGATTTTTGGTTGTTGATTTTCTCCTTCGGAAATTTTAAACGTTAAAAACCTGCAACAAATTTAAAGTGTTGTTCTAGTCATTGCCCTTTGACTCCCGATAACTATCTGGACATGGTGACTTTTATTTTAAATCACAGTCGTGCTGAGCCTTTCAAAGTACATCAACAGCAGTCAATTTTCTGGTATTAGCCCTTTTTTACAATTCGCCACTCACTGCTCAATACTCACAACTCACTCAAAAATTTATAGCCAAGCAACATCTTCAAGTTTATCGAATCAACTTGCTTATAAGCAACATCAGCATCATCTGCAAAAGTGGGTGGTTCTAAGCCCAGTACTTCGGCTTTGGCAGTATAGTACTCTTTTTTTAAGGGGTGTGCAGGGTGCACGGCGTTAAATATTTTACCAAATTTTTGTTGTTTTATTATTTCAGAAAGAACCCCGATACAATCGTCACGATGTATCAAGTTAACAGGAGCACTGCCTCCTCCTAAGTTTTTTCTGCCAGCGAGAAATTTTACCGGCTGGCGAGATCCACCATAAAGGCCTCCAAAGCGAACAACACTCGTTTGTAAAGTTGGTGCGTTAAAAAACAATTGCTCGACTTGAAAAAGCTGACGTCCCGCATCGTGTTCTGGCGCAGGTAGATCTCGTTCTGTCACTATTGCTTGACCGTCGCCATAGACCGATGTACTGCTAATAAAAATAACTTCTGAAACGCCACTTGCTTGAACCTCTTTTAAAAAATGAGACATCTTACCCACATAATTGGATCCCGAGTTTCTGCGGAGTCCTGGCGGAATCATAATGACCAAAATAGCCGCATCCTTTAGCAAGCCTTGTGGCGAACCTATTACTCCTTCTTCTGTCAAATTTACCTCGTAAGCATCCATACCCTTTGTCTGCAAAGTACTCGCCTTCTTTACTGAAGTCACAGATCCTTTAACGCGATAACCAAGTGTCATTAATTGTTGTGCCAGCGGCATCCCTAACCAGCCTAAACCAGCAATTGCAATGGTATTACTCATTTACTGCAATATCATTGGTGATGAAAGAGAATCATTTTTTTGCAACACCATACTATCTAGTTCAAATGTCTTTCTGGTAATAATGGCATCTGTATTCACAAAAGGCATAGGCATCATATGATCAGGTCTTTTGTTGATACTAAACTGCGGGTGTGTCAATAAATCATAAGAATATTCCATCACCGTAAAGCGAGGCATTTCAGTAGTTCTAGTGCTATATTTTAACTCTAGAGAATCCGTATCTGCGACAAAGTAGCGTAATAAACGGTTGCTTATTCTATCTGTAAAACCGCTTATCGCCG
The DNA here is from genome assembly GCA_938041335.1 of uncultured Ulvibacter sp. Taxonomy (GTDB): domain Bacteria; phylum Bacteroidota; class Bacteroidia; order Flavobacteriales; family Flavobacteriaceae; genus Patiriisocius. The sequence goes on from CALIAF010000008.1 coordinate 33,522, forward strand.
TGTCCTGAGAAACCTGCTGCCCGTTAATCTCTAGGGTCTCAAAATTAAATGCTTTGTCAAGATACACAAAGAGTTCGTGTGTGTTTCGTTGCGGCACAATAGTTACTGTAGTGGTACGATGATCTAGTGCAATAGAATCTGCATCCAATCTAATAGTTGCTGCCGCTATCTCTTTTGCGGGTGCTTTGTTTGCATAAGAGAATCCTCCATTATACTTGCTTCCGGCTGCACTTTCAATATACTTTGAAGCCTTTTCTGGAGTATCGCCTAAATACCCTTTGGTCCACTCATCAAGATTCGTGTCATAGGTGAGCCAATAGTTTTCATTTTTGTCTTGATCTTGATAATATAATAGACTGTTAGGTTTTTTACGATCTTCTGTATAATCGCTTTTAGCGTGCGCAATAATAAAGCAACCTATCGCCATCACAAAAGTGAACATGGCAATAAAGTTTTTCCAGCGATAAAAACCGACTACAGGAACTAATAAACCGAAAGTTAGAACGGTAAAAACACTGGTTAATACCAACATTTTTAAACCAAGACCCACTGGAAAAAACTGAATGAGTGGTGAAAAGAAAAATAGTGCTGGCACACTCAATAGTGTGAGTAATAATAAACTTGGTTTTTCTTGACGTATAAGCACATAAAATGACAACAAACCGAAGAAAACAGGAATAATCCAATACGCAGCACCTTTTAAAATAACAGCAACGGCAACATTAATTATTAACCAGAACACTAGTGGTGCCACGTAATAACTTACTACGTGATGCTTTGTTTTGTACTTCTTATACACTTTAAAACAGATGGCTAAACTTAACAGTACAAAAAATGCAATATACCAGTGCCCGTTATAGGTAAATCCATGCTGTATATCGTTGTATTGAGGATACACTGCTTTTAAGATGGTCCAACCAAAATAACCAACCACACCAGAGATAACTAGTGATACTAAAAATGCACCAAAACCTCTAAAGATTTCTTTTGTTTTTAATCGTCCTTTCTTAATACCTAAAAGAAGTAGTATTATAAAAATGACAACTGCAATGATGAGCATTGGGATGACCCAAGAAAAAGGATAGCTTATCATTTTTACCAAAGGAGCGTTTACATAAACGTAATCTTCTTCTGCCTTTAAACCAGATAGATCTACTTCGGTAAAATGGTGTAATAAAGGGAGTAAATAACTCCCTTGATGCTGCAAGGTTTCGCGATCGAGATTCTCATAATTATCACTCTCCGTATGATAGTCAAAATGATCATCAATAAATGCAAAAAAGAAACTATCTATGTCACCATCTTCTCTAAACACTGTAGAATCTGTGTCATTAGGCAACATCTTATAGATGCTATACATTAAGGAAGAAGCCACTGGATATTCTGGATTTGCATCAATAAATGCTTTTACAAGATTTGCATTCCCTCCATTGGTTTCCAGAATCATATTACTAGGACCGCCACTACCTCTAGCCTCAAAATTAAGTACAAGACCAATATTATCAACAAGTTCACTACTTTCTACAAAGGTTTGTGCCCCATCAAGGCCATTCTCTTCAGCATCTGTAAAGAGCACGATGATATCATTTTTTGGTGTTTTTCCAGAAGCCTTATAGGCTCTTAAACTTTCAAGAATAGTAACTACACCACTTCCTGCATCACTCGCCCCAAAAGAAGGCACTTTTGCGCTGTCATAATGCGACAGTAAAACCAAAGATTTTCCTTCACCACTCCCTTTTAAAACACCTACAATGTTTTTAGGTTTTACGAGGGCACGACGCCATTGGTTCAAGTTAAATTCATCTTGAACGCGTGTTTCGAGCCCTAATGCATTCAATTCTGAAATAATATATGCTCGAACTCTTGTATGCTCGTCGCTACCATGAAAGTGTGGTGCTTTAGTAATTTCTTTTAAAGGCACAAGGGCTCTTTCTGTAGAAAATTCAGTTTCTGCAATTGAGGCAGGAGTACCTTTTTGCGGCATTAAACTATAAAAACTATAATAAATGCAGCCTAATACAACAAGGAGTGAAATGATTCCAGCTATTCTTTTCATGGGTGGTAATTTGAGTTTAAAAGTACGATATTTTAAAGTTTTATTATTTCCGAAGTAAAAGCAAGGCGCAGGCTTGATATTTATTTGTAACTTAGATTCTTCTAAACTACTCAAAATATGGCAATTAAAAGTTTTACAGGCAAACGCGCAAAACCTACAAAAGGAAGTGCATCAAACATTAAGGTTTCAGATTATATGAGTCGTAACCTCACCACATTTTCTCCTGATCAATCTGTAATGGAGGTAATGAATGTTTTGATAAAAAAGAAAATTTCTGGCGGACCCGTTGTCAATGATAAAAATGAGTTGCTCGGTATTATTTCTGAAGGAGATTGTATGAAAGAGATTAGTAATAGCCGTTATCACAACCATCCCATGCAAGATGTAAAAGTACAGGACCATATGGTGACTGCTGTAGAAACACTAGATGGAGGTATGAATGTTTTTGATGCAGCAGATAAATTTCTTTCTTCTCGTAGAAGACGTTTTCCTATTCTAGAAAACGGAAAACTTGTGGGTATTATTAGCCAGAAAGATGTGCTAAAGGCTGCTATTGACTTGAAAGGGCAGACTTGGTAGCTTCGGTACAATTTTAATTAGAATCACTCAACCACCTTAAAGAAGGGTTTTTGTTTTAAACTCTGGCTACAATGTAATATCAACCTTTACCATTAAAAACCAATCATCTTCTAGTTCTAAATAGCCTTGATCGTACACATAATAATAAGTCGATCCTTTTTTTGTGATGTATTGTCCTGTGAAGAATTTAAAGTTAAAACCATGTTTTAGTAAGGTTTCTCTTTTGGTTTTCGTTTTATCCTTTGTATTGAGTTTTGAAAGAATCCTGTGGTTTTTACGTAAGCGGTTATTAATATTACGCACTAGGTTGCTTTGATCCTTATTGAGACTATTATTATGAGCATTTCGGCAGGCATCGCCACAGAATTTTTTATCTGCACGACCTAAAATACGACCTCCACATTCTGGGCACTGTTTTTCCATCACATTAATAATTAATTACAAAACTAAGGTGTCTATTTGCTAAATGCGTCAATTACGTTTTGTTTAAAGATATAAAAATTGACGGAATGAAAAAGGAATCTTACAATTCTGAATGGTCTTCAATAAAAAAGCCCCTAGATACAACTAGAGGCTTGATTAATTTATTTGGTTAACCGTGTTACTTTTTAATCACTCTTTTGGTAATGGCACCAGCATCTGTAGTTACTCGTACAAAGTACACTGCGCTGCCTAAACTAGACATATCTAACGGGTAGGTATTAAGACCATCCACAACAATCGTGCTCACCACTCTTCCTCGAATATCGGTAACAACTACATTGTTCACCAACGTTCTTGGAGAAACAATATTCAAAACACCATTGGTTGGGTTTGGTGACAATACTATTGCATTAAGGTTGACTTCGTTTGTTCCTAGAATATTACGGTCAACAAATTGTAATGTAAATCTGTTATAGAAAGTACCTTCTTCACTTGTAAATTCATAGTCTACTTTACTCAAGTTAGTTACCGTACCAAATACATTATCTACAAGATAAGCATCGTGGCTCTCTAATGCAGGTCCATCAAAATCAGATAGCGATACGCTATACGTTGTGTTCTCTTCTATTAATGAAGAGAAACCAAGTTGTATTTGCATATCTGCATCAAATGATTCTCTACCCTGAATACTGTATCCATTAGTTACATCTCCATCAATCTGAGAGAATAATGATACTACGGTACCCATTCTATAGTTATCGTAAGCAGCATCATATCCAGCAGTTGCTTGATCCATAAATCCAATCAATGTGCTTCCACCTATTTCATAAGTTTTACTAGTAATATTTAACCAGATACGACTTCTATCTTCATTTGCTGCACGTAATGTTGTGTTACCAGCTGTTAATCGCATACTGTTATTAAATGTTGCTGTTCCTGCTCCTGATGCAAATACTCCAAAACCTTGAGCAGTAGAGATGACACCATTAGGTGTTGTTCCAGCACCTGATGCAGCTAAACCACCAACTCCGTTATAAACAGATACATCTTGCATATTGAAATTTGCAACATTAGGTCCAGGTATACCTGGATCTGGAGCAGCTCCATGCTCCCAAAAATACACAGCATCTATTTGAGGGTTGATTGCTCCTATAAATATGTCTGCATCAATTGCAGATGCATATGGATTAGATAGCATATTTGCATTCTGTGATCCCGCATCGGCAGCTTCTAATAATGGGTATGTTATAACACCAGTATTTAAATTTCCTTGGTCGTAATCGTGCAGAAAAATTCCTCCTGGTGCAGTATATCCTGTTTGAGGGAATACTAAATAACCAGCACCAGGGCTTAATACACCTGTTGCTGGATTCCAACAATCAAGATCTTCACTTTGAAAATTATAAAGAACTCCTGCTTGACCAGCTACTGCTGCATTATCATCAAATAATGAAGCATCAAAAGCTTGCACATTATGCGCAGCTGCATAAACACCTTCACGTGTTTCTGTGGTCATAGGAGAACCAGACATTATAAAGTCTCTGGTATCAACATCTGGCGTATTTACTTTTACTGTGATCGCACCATTATTTGTTACTATCGCAGCATCATCAACTTGTACCACACTACCCGTGTGTGCGACTATTAATGTTCCATTTATAGTGATATCGGTATTTGCCAAAATATAATCATCTGCCGCTACAGTAAGAGTTGCTCCTGCATTGACCGTCAGTTTACAGGCTTCAAAAGAACCTAAACCACCGATTGAAGTATCATAATTTGCATCGATAATGACTTCATTAGAAAGACTTGGCAGTATTGCTCCCCAGCCGGCAGCGCCAAATGTTGCAGTGTCAAGACATATATTACAACCCTCCGCAGGGTTTACTGAAAAATTATCTGTTTGTGAAAACGTAGTGGTGTCTGTAGGTGATCCAAAAGTTCGATTAATAATAATAATTCCGTCTTCTAAAATCCTATAAGTATTACCCTGAATACCGTCACCAAAAGTATCAGTAATGTTAAAAGTATATGTGTCTTCTTGCGCAATAGACACTGTTTGCGTAACTGTTACATTACTTGTTGTATATGTCCCTTGTGGTACTTCAAAAAGTGTTGTAGCTCCTTGAGATAAAGACCACCCAACCTCTGTAGAAAACTGATCTAAATCTATTTGAACTTCAATAACAGATTGACATGCTACGACTTCCACATCATCTGATGCAGCACCAGAACAACCATTAGCATCTGTAATACTATAGGTTATAATATGTATCCCAAAACCAGCTGTATCTGGGTCAAAAGCATAAGTCATTCCATTACCATCATCGGTAACTCCAGGCCCTGAGTATACCCCACCTATTGGCGTTGCTCCGCTTAAACCAGTTTGCTCGCCAGAGTCAATAGCCATATCAGCAGGAGCTGCAAAGGTTACTATTGGTAATGCATTTTCTATAAGATTAACTGCTCCAGAAGTTGCGGCACAACCATTGTCTGTTGCTGTTACCGTATAAGGGTTTCCAACAGTCGTTAAAATAGAAGTAGTTGAAATTCCTGTGTCTCCATTGGACCATAAGTAAGAAGCTGTTGCTCCAGCATTAATAGCGGTTAAAGTTACAGAAGGAGCTCCCACACAATATTCAAGATCTGTACCTGAAGTAATAATCGATGCGGCTGGTGTACTGTTTACTGTTACGCTAACTTGACCACAGAGACCTGTAGCTTCATCTACACATCCAACCCCGTCTTCCCCTCTAACATAAAAAGTTGTATTGCTTGATAAAGCCGGAGTTAAAAACGAATTTCCAGATGTAGTACCTAGTAATGTGCCCCCACAAGTACCACTGTAAATATGCCATAATGTGGCGTCATTTAATGCTCCTGTCCAACTCAATATTGTATTAGACCCCGGGCATATTGAATTTGAAGACGCTGTTATAGATGGAATACCTGGATCAACACAAGGTTGGCTTTCAGGTGTGTAAATTAAGTTATCAATTCTAAAATTGATATCTGCGGCTTGTATTCTAAACTCATCTATGTTACCAAAGTCAGCATTAGGTGAGAAAATTTTTGTACCGTCAAAATCAATATTAACAGTTGTACCAATCTGAATATCATCTCTATAGGCACTAATTGTTCCGCTAGGACTTCCAAAAGTTAAATCTAAAATAAGAATACTTTCTAATTTAAACTCTGTACCATCAGCTCTTTCTATTGTCCATTGTGTAATAGCACCAATATCAATATTATTATCTACAAAACAACCCCCTGTAGGAACATTGGTACTTCTCCATTGAATATGATCTTCTGGCTGAGTACTGTTAATTGAAAAAGTAAAGCCAGAAAATGTTACTGTCTTTGTGAGGTCTTGTCCTTCTGTAAATCCCGGATTTTCAAAATCAATAGTAACTTGACCAAAAGTTACAATAGGCATAAAAAATGCAAGTAATAATATTCTTTTAAATGTTATATCAATATGTTTTTTCATAATTGAAAATTTGTTAGAATGAACGCGTAAAACTATAAATTAAAGCTTATCAAAAAATACGTATAAACACCTATTTTTAATATGTTTATATTAAACTAAAGTTCTCGCCTTCTTAAAAACCTGAATTTAATAGCACAAATATAAATAGTAACCTAAATCTTGTCAACCACATATTGATGTGGTTTTTGAGGACAGTTAGTTTTAAGGATAGGCTATTTATATTTAATTGAAACACACATATATGCTTGTAGACAAGTAACTTAAGACGCTAATAGCCTCGAATCTGAAAATATCAAAAAAAAGCCCCTAGATACAACTAGAGGCTTGATTAATTTATTTGGTTAACCGTGTTACTTTTTAATCACTCTTTTGGTAATGGTACCAGCTTCGGTTTCAATACCAATAAAGTACACTGCACTACTCATTTCTGAAATATCTATGGTGTACGATAATCCTTCTATAACATCCATTTGCGTTATGGTTCTGCCCTGAACATCTTTAACAGATACGCTGCGAATAACACTCAAAGGAGATTGAATGGTTAAAACACCATCTGTAGGGTTAGGACTCACAGAAATTTGATCTAAAGCTACCGCCGAAGTATCCAGTACATTTCTATCTGTAAAGCGTAATGTGAACCTATTGTTGTATATCCCTTCACTTGCAGTAAACGCATAATCAGTTTTAGAGATATCTGTAATGGTACCAAGCTCGTGATCTTCTAAATACACCGTATAGCTTTCTATTAACGAACCATCTAATTCTTTAATACTTATCATATAGGTATCTACTTCTTCATTTTGAGTGGAGAACCCAAGGGATACTTCTTTGTCTTCCGTTAAAGCTTCTCTTGTTTGTATCCCCAAAAGGCTATTGTCATCTTCTATGTGAGAATACAATGACACAAACTTTGCAATCTGCTCGCTATCATACCCCGCATCAAAATCTGCTGTAGCTCCTTCTTTAAATGCAATTAATGTTTCCGAAGCAATACCAAACGCAGTACTCTCTAGTGTTAGCCAGATTCTATCTCTACTAGTTTCTGTAGTTCTTAGTGTCGTATTTCCTGTGGTCACACGCATTGCATTATTAAATGTTGCCGTTCCTGCTGCGGTTGCTTTTACACCAAAACCTTGTGATGTTGCTATAAAACCATTGGGTGTTGTACCACCATTAGTTGCAGCTGTTCCTGCGCCAATACCTCCAGAAAGATTAAACATAGAAATGTCTTGCATACTGTAATTAACGTTATTTGCTCCAGGCAAGGCTGCATCTGGATAGGTAATATGTTCCCAGAAATACACTTCATTAATCTGCGGGTTTGCATTGATGAAAGCTTCTGCATCTATCGCAGATGCATATGGATTTGATATCATACTTGGGCTACTGTTTTGATCTACGTGAAAATCAAGACCAAAGGTTATTGCTCCATTGTTAAGCGTTCCATTTTCAAAACTTAAATCATAGGTCATTCCACTTTCTGTACCATTACTTTGCGGACTCACTAAATAGCCCTCGCCTGGGTTTAAAAGTCCTGTTTGCGGTGTCCAGTTGTTAAAATTATCATCGGCAAAGTTCGCCACCGTTGCAGGTGCATAATAGGCATCTACATCTGGATGCGGAAAGAAATCTAGTGTACTATGTTTATGCATTCTATACGCATTTGCATACACACCTTCTCTTGTTTCTGTGCTCATTGGACTTCCTGCAATCATAAAATCACGAGCCTGCAAAGTAGGTGTGGTTACGTTTACGTTTATAGTACCGTTGTTGGTAACGATAGCCGCATTTTCAACCTGTACTGCACTACCGGTATGTGCTACTTCTAAGCTCGATCCAGTTGCAACATTTATATCTTGTTCAATTAAAACAAAAGTCTCTGGGCTAATAATGAGTGTTGCACCATTTGTGACTGTTAACGAACAAGCATTAATAGAGCCTAGACCTACTGATGAAGTAGTATAGTCTTCATTAATAATGGCTTCCATAGTTGCATTAGGAGCACCATTGTCCCATCCACCAGCAATAGTGTAGGTTGTGGTGCCTCCTGAACAGTCGGGTAACGAATTTTCATACCAAGCAATGCGATTATCACCAAAGGAGGCCGAAAGCACATCTAGGTCACCATCGCCGTCAAGATCTGCAGCTTCTACATCAAAAGGTAAAGATGTTGCTGTGGTAATTGTCTGTTGTGCTCCAAAAGTTCCTGAACCATCATTAGCATACCAAGCAATGCGGTTATCAGTTTGTGAGGCAGAAAGTACATCAAGGTCACCATCACCATCCATATCGCCAGTGACTACATTTCGAGCGCCCATTGCCGCAGTAGTAATTACCTGTTGCGCCCCAAAAGCGCCCATTCCATCATTTTTATACCATGCAATTGTGTTGTCACCTTGTGAAGCACAGAGCACATCAAGGTGACCATCATCATCTAAATCTGCTGTGGTTACAGTACTTGCTCCAACTGCGGTGGTGCTTATTACTTGTTGTATTGTAAAGTTTCCATTGCCGTCATTAGCATACAAGATAATATTATTGTCAAATCGAGACGTAGAAAGTACATCTAGGTCACCATCGCCATCGATATCGGCAGCACTAACACTGCTCGCCCCATCGGCCGTTGTGTTAATATTTTGTTGCACTCCAAAAGCGCCCATTCCATCATTTTTATACCAAGCAACACGATCATCAATTGCGGAAGAAGAAAGAACATCAAGGTCACCATCACCATCTAAGTCTGCCGCAATTACACTTTGTGCGCCGTTTGCTAATGTGGTAATCGTTTGTTGTGCTCCAAAAATTCCTGTACCATCATTTTGATACCAAGCAATACGGTCATCTAGAAGCGAAGCAGAGAGTACATCAAGGTCCCCATCACCATCTATATCTGCTACAGCAGTATTATTAGCGCCATCTGCTAGAACACTTATAGTTTGACGCACTCCAAAAGTTCCCGAACCATCATTTGCAAACCAGGCAATACGGTCATTAGTATTTGAAGAAGAAACGACATCTAGGTAACCATCACCATTAAGATCTCCAATGCTTACACTGGTAGCAAAAGCTTCGGCCGTACTAATATTGTTTTGACCCAAAGGAAATTCTCCCGGACTATTTGGGCTTACGGCTGTGGTAAATTGGTATGTGTATGGCATTATCAATGGCTCTCCTGAGTTGGCTTCTATACCAGTGGTAAGTGTCGTGGTAATAACCTCACCAGGAAAGAAGTCTCGATTAGGGTTTATGCTGGCTAATTGTCCTGAACCTTGATTAGAAAATGTGAGCGGCTCCCCTTGATTACCTAAAACTTTAACGGTAGCAGGAGTAATTGTAGTTGCATCAATAACTCCATTAAAAGTAACATCAATATTGGAGGTATTGTTTACATTGAGTGCATTGGTAGTAGGTATAAACGATGTAACTTCTAATGGAGATACATATTCTAAAATAACTTCTGTGGCCGTATAATTGACATTCCAAACGGAATCCTGTGGTAAATTTAAAGTAGTAAAAGTACCAGATATAGAATTAGCTGTTAAAATTGTAAATGTATCTCCAACATTTGGTTTAAAATTATTTAATAAATTGATATTTAAAGTACCTATTAGTGTTGCGGCTCCATTTACTGCTACGACATCAAAAGAGCTTATGCTTTCTATATCTATGGCTATTGTTGGGTTACTATTGATTATATCCGTAAAGTCGTCTTGTATTAAATTATCATTAAAAGTGTAAGTTCCAGTTGATTGATCTAATCCTGGACTTAATATATATTCATTATTAAAATCTCCTACATGACTTATGTTTTCACCAGAAATCAATCCATAATTTGATAATTTCCCATAATTAATCATGGTCCCATTATCTTTTATATAGCCAGTATTTTCGATTCTCCAATTATTATCTATAGTTCCATAATTTTCTATAGTTCCATCATTTTGTATTGAACGATGATACATATTGATTGGATCCCAACCTAACCAGAAATAGTAATCAATATCTATAAAAGTATTTATTGCTAATAATCCGTAATTATACAAAGTACTTCCATTATAAAAAACAAGATATGGACTATCAATGTACATAGCGCCATAATTATAAATCTCACCATTCATTATAAAGGATGAATTTCCCTCAAAACCAATAGATCCCATGTTGTTAATTGTTCCATCATACTCATCCCCACCTCCAGCAATAAAGACGCCTAAACCTGAGTTAGCATCAATGTTTATAGTTCCAATTCCCCCTAATTGATTAAATTGAAGAGAACCACTTACTAAATTCACCGTACCAATATTATAAAATGGTCCCAAAGAGACATAAGCGTCGCTATTAGTGCCATTTACATTTATTGTTCCATAATTTATTATTTCTTCAACACTATCACTATCTATAAAACCTTCTATAAAACCTTCAAGTTGTACAATATCATTTGCGCTTATTATTATACCAGGATAAGATGGTGACCAATTGGCTTCCGTATCCCAAGAACCTTCACCCGTATAGGTATACGTGGTTTGCGCTTTTAGGCTAATGCTCGATATAACTAGTAGTGTGAGTAGTAGATTTTTCATTGTAGAGTATTTGGCTTCAATATGCTGATAGTAACAAAAATAAAGGATTAAATTGAGTTTTTCCTACGTACCCCTACGTATTGGAGCCAACTATCTAAGTGGTTTCAATTCTTTTCTAGCCATTTTATATGTTCATTTTTTCCATTGATGAAAAAACGAACCAAAAAAATCTAGACTTACGAAACGATATCTAAATGTATTGTTTGCCCACTAAATTTTAGGAACTCGCTCGTACAACTAATTATTAATAGACTACTTTGCTTGGCTCAAACAGCCTAAAATTTTACGAGGACTTCACTTCAAATTTTACGATAGCTTTTCGATAGGTCAAAATGGTCTTTTCTAATAAACTAAGCTAAGAATTGTGTCATTGTCAAATACTTCTTGTGTCTAACTTTTCGACTTCTACTGAAAAATTATTAGTGGAACTGTTGATTTTAAATCGTGTTTAATATTACAATAAAGGTCTAATAAGATTTGATGTAAAAATCACATCAAAATTCCGTAATTTCGCAGCCTTAATTAGCGTATTAAAAATCTCATTTTTGAAATTCTAGAACATTTCAGAAATAATTAAAAGATTACCCAACAGCGTGGGCAAGAAGATGGCAAAACAATTTAACACATACAAAGGATTAAACCTCCCAGAATTAGGGCAGGACATACTCAAATTCTGGAAAGAAGAAAACATCTTTGAAGAGAGTATTGCCATTCGCGAAGGTGCCGAGCCTTTCGTATTTTTTGAAGGACCACCTTCTGCCAATGGATTGCCAGGAATACATCACGTGATGGCGCGTGCTATTAAAGATATTTTTTGCCGTTACAAAACGCAAAAAGGGTTTAAAGTAGATCGTAAAGCAGGATGGGATACACACGGCCTGCCTATCGAGCTTGGCGTAGAAAAAGAACTAGGAATTACCAAAGAGGATATTGGTAAAAAAATATCTGTAGAAGACTATAATGCAGCCTGTCGTAAAGCCGTAATGCGCTACACAGATGTATGGAACAAAGTAACCGAAAGCTATGGCTATTGGGTAGATATGGAGGATCCATATGTGACTTACAAGCCCAAGTATATGGAGACGGTATGGTGGTTGTTAAAACAAATCTATAACAAAGATTTACTATACAAAGGCTACACCATCCAGCCTTACTCACCTAAAGCAGGAACGGGTTTAAGTAGTCACGAGCTTAACCAACCTGGCACCTATCAAGATGTGACAGACACCACGGTAGTCGCACAGTTTAAAGCTGTGGAAAGTTCCTTGCCAGATTTTCTTCGGAAATATGACAACTTAAATTTTATAGCCTGGACCACAACACCTTGGACCTTGCCTTCTAACACGGCATTAACCGTGGGCCCTAAGATTGAATATGTGGTGGTTGCTACTTACAATCAATATACGTTTGAGCCTATTCACGTGATTCTTGCTAAGAATCTAGTAGGGAAACAATTTAAAGGCAAATACGAACAAACAGAAGATCTTGACGTTTTAACAAGCTACACCAAAGAGGATAAGAAAATCCCATTTTTTGTTGCTGAAACGTGCTTAGGGGCAGCCTTGTTAGAAATAAGATATGAGCAGCTATTAGACTACGCAACACCAGATGCTGGCGTAGAAAACGCTTTTAGAGTTATCGGAGGAGATTTTGTGACTACTGAAGACGGAACAGGAATTGTGCATACCGCACCAACTTTTGGTCAAGACGATGCCATGGTCGCTAAGCAGGCAGTGCCAGAAGTACCGCCATTATTAGTGAAAGATGAGAATGACAATCTTGTACCGCTTGTAGATTTACAAGGTAGGTTTAGACCAGAATTGGGCGAATTTGCGGGCAAGTATGTAAAAAACGAATACTATGATGATGGAGCTGCACCAGATAAAAGTGTGGATGTTGAGCTTGCCATAAAATTAAAGACAGAAAACAAGGCGTTTCACGTTGAGAAATATGTGCACAGTTATCCTAACTGCTGGCGTACAGACAAGCCTATTTTATATTACCCATTAGACTCCTGGTTCATTAAAGTAACAGACTTTAAAGACCGTATGCACGAGCTTAATAAAGAGATTAACTGGAAACCAAAATCTACCGGTGAAGGCCGTTTTGGCAATTGGCTTGCCAATGCAAACGACTGGAATTTATCTCGATCTCGCTATTGGGGAATCCCATTACCATTATGGAGAACTGAAGACGGTACAGAAGAAATTATCATAGGAAGTGTCGAAGAGTTAAAAGCAGAAATGGCCAAAGCAGTTGATGCTGGTTTGATGGAAAAAGATATTTACGACACTTTTAAAGTAGGTGACTTTTCCGAAGAAAATTATAACCAAATTGACTTACATAAAAACATTGTTGATGGTATAGTTTTACTCAGTGCAAGCGGGAAACCAATGCAACGGGAAGCAGATTTAATTGATGTTTGGTTTGACAGTGGTTCTATGCCTTATGCGCAATGGCACTACCCATTTGAGAATAAAGAGAAAGTAGAAAACACCTGGCGTAAAGCAGATTTTATTGCAGAAGGTGTTGACCAAACCAGAGGATGGTTTTACACCATGCACGCGATTGCAACCATGATATTTGATGATGTAGCGTATAAAAACGTAGTATCTAACGGACTAGTGCTTGATAAAAACGGGCAGAAAATGTCTAAGCGTTTAGGCAACGCCGCAGATCCTTTTGATGTACTTGACAAATATGGACCAGATGCGACGCGCTGGTATATGATAAGCAATGCAAACCCTTGGGATAATTTAAAATTTGACCTTGACGGTATTGGGGAAGTGCGTAACAAGTTTTTTGGGACACTGTATAATACCTATAGCTTCTTTAGTCTCTATGCGAATCTTGATGGTTTTAATTACAGCGAAGCAGATATTGCTTTAGAAAAACGTCCAGAAATTGATCGCTGGATATTAAGTGAATTGAATACTTTAATCGCTACTGTTGATGAGGCATTCACAGAGTATGAACCAACCAAAGCAGCAAGAGCCATACAGAATTTTGTGGGTGAAAACTTAAGTAACTGGTTTGTAAGATTGAGTAGAAGACGCTACTGGAAAGGAAGCTATGCAGAAGATAAAATATCTGCGTACCAAACATTATATACTTGTTTGTTAACTGTATCTAAACTAGGTGCACCTATCGCTCCATTTTTTATGGATCGTTTGTATCGTGATCTTGTTGCTGTAACAGGAAAAGGAGAAAAATCTGTGCATTTAAGTGACTTCCCTAAGAGCGATGCGAGTTTTATTGACAAGGACTTAGAACGTAAAATGGAAAAAGCACAAACGGTATCTTCATTAGTGTTATCACTGCGCCAGCGTGAGAAGATTAAAGTGAGACAACCCCTTCAGAAAATAATGATTCCTGTACTAGACGAACAAGGAAAAGAAGAAATTGTAGCGGTAAGTGACTTGATAAAAAGTGAGGTAAATGTTAAAGAAATAGAGCTCATTGATGAAGGCTCTGGCATTCTTGTAAAACAGATTAAGCCAGACTTTAAAAAGTTAGGACCCCGTTTTGGAAAAGATATGAAACAAGTAGCTGCGGCTATCCATGGTTTTGGCCAAGAAGAAATTAATTTGTTAGAAAAAGATGGTGAAATTCCACTTTTGTTTAACGAAAAAAGTGTTATATTAACCCTTGAAGACGTGATTATCAGCTCTCAAGATATCGAGGGATGGTTAGTTGCAAATAATAAAGGGATTACGGTAGCGTTAGATATAACAATAACGGATGACCTTAGGAATGAGGGGATAGCACGTGAGTTGGTTAACAGAATTCAGAACCTTAGAAAAGACACAGGTTTTGAAGTAACAGATCGAATAAAAGTGACTATTCAAGATCAAGATGAGCTTAAAAAGGCGGTCTTAGAAAACTTAGAATACATTAAACAAGAAACATTAACAGAAACACTCGATTTTAGTACCACTATAACAAATGGAACGGAAATTGCTTTTGATGATATAGTAACACAAATGAGTGTTGAAAAAATATAATAATTATGAACGAAGGAAGAGTACGATATCCAGACGCACAACTAGAAGAGTTTAAAATCTTAATAAACGAAAAAATAGTTAAAGCACAACAGCAATTTGAGCTTATAGAAAGCGCTTACAGAAACGATAGTGATAACGGTACAAATGATACCGCACCTACATTTAAAGCATTTGACGAAGGTAGTGAGGTAATGAGCAAAGAGACTGCCTCTCAACTAGCCATTAGACAAGAAAAATTTATCCGTGATCTTAAAAACGCATTGATCCGTATTGAGAATAAAACCTACGGTGTTTGTCGTGTTACTAAAAAACTGATTAATCCAGAGCGTCTTAAATTAGTGCCTCACGCTACTTTAAGCATAGAAGCAAAAAATATGCAATAGCATTCATAAATATAAAACATTGCAAGCCAATCTTCAAAAGACCGATTGGCTTTTTTTATTGATTGTCATTCATATAAATATGACGAAATTTTCAGGATTTATACTCGTACTTTTCTTCACTACCACTCTTTTTTCTCAAAAGATAATGGAGAAGCAGCTGGACATTTCAGAAATAGAAAGAATTACGTTTTTGGGGGATAAGGTTTATAAAATCAAGATTACAACGGTAAAATCTCAATTACTTACCCTCAGAGCCTCGATAGCTGGAGAGTACGCAGAAAATGTTGTGATTGACCTAAAACAAGCTCAAAACTCACTTACCATTACACCTGGCTTTACTCCGTTTTTCGCTAAAGATAATGACAAGCTCGCGGCTCATAAAGTACTATCTATAGAACTAGAGGTTCTGGTTCCTGAAAATCGCTATGTCTCGATAGCATCAAAAATGGCTTCTATTACTGGCTCCGGAAATTTTAAATACTTTCAGGCCTATCTAGAGCAGGGGTCTTGTGAGCTACAATCATTTTTAGGCGACGGTTATATTCTAACAAAAAATGGCAATGTCACCGTGAGTACTTCTAACAATGTTGGTGTTTTAGCAGGATCCAAAACTGGATTAGTAAAAGGCAAGCCGTATCAAGAACACTTTTACAAATTAGAAATAAAGACCGTATCTGGAGATATCACTATACTCGGAACCAATTAATATCGTTATTTTTACACACCTTAAATAAAAGGTTTTACCCTAAAGAAATAAGTCTGTATTTATGTCATTAAAAAAAGCATACCTCATCATAATTGTTGTCCTGATTATTGATCAGGTTTCCAAGATTTATATAAAAACACACTTCACTCTTACAGAGGACGTAGACGTGTTCTCATGGTTTAAAATTCATTTTATAGAGAATGAAGGAATGGCTTGGGGAGCAAAAATACCTGGAGAACATGGTAAACTTATTCTTACGCTTTTTAGAATTGTTGCCATTTTTGGTATAGGCTGGTGGCTTAAAGATGCCGTTAAGAAAAAAGGAGCGAAAATATTAATTGTTGCAATCTCACTTATTTTTGCCGGTGCTTTTGGTAATATTATTGATTCTGTTTTTTATGGTGTTCTGTTTGATACAAGTTCTGCTCAAGTGGCCCATTTTTTACCAGAAGCTGGAGGCTATAGTACGCTTTTTCATGGTCATGTGGTAGATATGTTATATTTCCCATTATTTGATGGCGTTTTTCCAGAGTGGGTGCCATTTGTAGGGGGAGATTATTTTAGCTTTTTTGACCCTGTTTTTAATGTCGCAGATATGGCAATAAGTACAGGTGTTGGGATGCTCTTAGTATTTCATAAAAAGACTTTTCCTAGTACTAAAAAAGAAACTTTACTAAGCTCAGAAGTTTAAAATCGTATTGTAAATGTTGTGCTTTTATCTGGAACACTTTCTACTTCAATAGTCCCACCTAATGATTCTACTTGATTGCGTGTCATATACAAACCAACACCCGTAGCGTTTGAGTTACTATGAAATGTTTGATACATACTAAAAATGCGGTTACCAAAAACGGCTAGGTCAATACCTACACCATTGTCCTTAATTAATAGGCATCCTCGATCATCATCATCGAGGTAAGTACATATTTGAATAGAAGTATTGCGGTTTGGGTCCTTATATTTTAAAGCGTTAGATAACAGGTTTTGGAGAATACTCTCTAGATAAGATGCTACGTACTCAACTTCCGGGAATTCTGTAAAGTCTACAAAAATATCTGCTTTTGACTCTTCAATTTCATTCTTTAAGGTCTGGCTAACTCTAGCATACACCTCTTGAATATTGACTGTTTTTCGCACATCAATTTTTTCAGTGTTAATCGCAACTAACTCATTTAAATGTGTGATGGTTTCATTTAAATTAGCCGCAATATCAGAAAGCCCTCTCAGTAGCTCCTTCTTTTCTAGCAAAGTCGTATCGTTTGTCATCGCGAAATGCTCTAGCGATAACTGCAGGTTACCAGTATGTGATCTTAGGTTGTGCGAAACAATATGAGCAAAATTCTTTAAGCGTTCGTTTTGGTGCTCAATTGTTTTTAAAGAATTCTCTAAGGCTATTTCTTTTATTTTTCTTCTATCAATATCAATAAAAACACCGTGAATTCCCGATATTTCTCCATTTTCAGTATAGCTAGGTCTTCCAGTTGCTTTTACCCAAAATGGAATTTTGTCATAGGTCTGCATTTGTATAATAGTCTCAAAAGCGACTCCTTTTCCGCATGATTGAAATAATTCAGTTGCTTTTTGCTTGTGCTCGCCATCCACATAAAATTCAAGAAGTTTATACAAGGATGCTTTATAGTTCATAGGCACACCAAGAATGGTTCTTGCTTCTGGATCTAAATATGATTCTTTATTCTCAAAGTCAATCCTCCAACCACCAGCGCCAGCTAGTGAGGCAACTTCTTTGTAATAATAGTTGTCAAAAGAAGGTGCGTTTTGTAGCGGTTTCTCTTTCACAAAGATACGGCGTCTCCTTTGCGTCAATATGTTCATATTTATCAAATTTTAAAGGGCTAATATAAGATTAAATATTTATATGTAGGGTTTTTCCTTCAAATAAATATTAATTCCCGCTTGACAAAAGTGTGAAAGGATAGACTGGAATATTTCTAGCAATAGCAAATAATAGTGCGAGACCAAAGTAACCATAAATAAAACGCTTGTTATAAAACAACATGACACGGTGAGATGCACTGTAGAGATAGTTATAGGCCTTAGTTCCCAAACCATACATGATTAATGGGATAGAAAGCAGTAAAAAAGGATTGAGACTCCAAGCGGCTTTAAAATCACCGTGGAGCAATTGATGTATCGCTCTTTGCGACCCACAACCCGGACACTCTAAACCAGTCGCATATCGTAAAGGACATTCTAAAAAGAAAGCGTGTTCTGAAGGATTAAAAGTAAAGTAGAAAAAACAAACCCCGCCTAATCCTATGATTGACAGGGTAAGTATAAATAATCTTTTGCTATTCATTACATATTACTTGCAACTCCTATAACTACCGCAAAGATAAAGTAAAGGATAACACCTATACCAGCTATTGCTGCTCCCCAAATGGAGTATTTTTTTGCGTCATCTGCGGCTTTTTGTGCACCGGCGTGATCTCCTTGTAACCAAAGTTCTTTTACTTTAGTCGACTTGATAATTGCAACAATACCTAATGGTATACAGCACATTACAGTACAAACTATTGCCCATACTAAGTTGTTTTCTGGTGGTGCCCCTGCTGGAGTATTTGTGTTTTCCATAAAATTGATTGTTAGAAAGCAAAGATAAAATAAAATTTAAAACCAGTTTTGTTTCAAAGCGTGCTATGATCTTGTATTTATAAGCTTCTAGATGCGATAAAAAATCAAGAAGCTACTAAGCGCCTAATAAAGCTCCGGCTAAACCAATAATAAATGCAAATACATAAAAAAGAACAAAACAAAGAGGGACTATCACCGCAGACCAAATGGCGTATTTCTTTGCGTCATCTGCAGCCTTTCTTGCACCTACAGCATCACCCTGTGCCCATAAACTCTCCACTTTATTTGCCTTAAGAATAGAAACAACACCAAGAGGAATACAACATAAACAGGTGGCGAGTATGGCCCATACCAAATGATTCTCTGGTGGTGGACCTAAAGGGTTTTGATTTTGCATGATTTAACTATTACGTGTTAAATATACTACCTTTTAGTAAAAGAGTGAATGATTTCTGGAGTAACAATATAGTCTAATGGAACGTCTAACTCCTCTGCGGGCAAGCTATCTTCAGGCTCAAAAAATGAAAGCCCAACAGTTATAACATTTTCCGGACATTCTAATAAAAAGCGATCATAAAAACCTTTTCCATACCCTACACGATTGCCGCTTTTATCATACGCCAAGAGTGGCACAAAAACCACTTGTATTTGAGATGAAGAGACTTCAATACCATCTAAAGGCTCTGGAATACCGTATTCTGAAATTTTAATCGTCGTGTTTTCTTGTAATAAGATATGAGTCATTTTCATGCGATCAAAATCTGCTCTAGGTACTAACACAGACTTATCTTTGCCTTGTAAGATATGTAACACATACTCTGTATTTACTTCTTTTTTATTTTGAATAGGCAAAAACATATGATAGTATGTGGCATCCCAAATAGGAAGTCGTAAGACTTGATTTGCGATGGCAAGGCTCATTTCTTCAATAATTTCTTCGGAAAGCTCCGCGCGTGACGCTTTGTATTTTTTACGTAGTTCCTGCTTATTCATTAATCTTTACGGTCTTGAGTTTTTAAAATTTCGGCACTAGAGTCCCCTGAAATTTTAGCCGAGGCACACGTACTCTCTGTAGACAAATGGAATATTGCATCGCCTTGATTCACGATAGGTGCATGATTCACATTTATTATATGGCCTTCATTAGGCGCAATAACCTTGATTCTCATTTTTCCGTAGGGGTCTGTAATCGTAGCAAGAAACTCTCCTTTTTGCACATGCTTATTGCAGTTGATTTTAATGTGCAACAGGCCACTCTTTTGCGCACGCACCCATCTGCTTTTAGAAATTACAACAGGTGCAGATTTCTCTTCTGGTAGCGCCGTATTACTATTAAGCATCTGTAAATGGGACAACACGCGTACTACACCATCTACGCCGTCTTTCACTATATGTTTGTTGCTCTCTAATGATTTACCACCTTCAAACAGTAGTGTTGGTATTCCCATTTTATCACAGGTATCTCTATAGCTTTTAGCAATATTTGAAGAGTACACTGTAAAGGGAGCATTAAAGATATTGGCTAAGTTTTTTAGTTGAGCTTGTCCTGGTGCAATACGTATTTGTGACGCATTAAAACGCTGTGCTCCTCCGGTATGAAAATCTAAGCAATAGTCTGCTAGCGGTAAAATTTCTTTGGTAAAATGATAAGCAACTCTACTTGCTAAAGACCCTGTTTTTGTGCCTGGAAATACTCTGTTCAAATCCCTCCCATCTGGAAAAGATCTGCTTGTATTTAAGAAACCAAAGATGTTTAAGATAGGGATGCAAATAATCGTTCCACGTGCGGGTTTATTAATCTTCTTTGCAATGACTTGTCTTACAATCTCGACACCATTTATCTCATCACCATGAATACCAGCAGTTAACAAAATTGTTGGTCCTGCCTTTTTTGCACGCTCCACGATAATTGGAATTTCAACTTTTGTTGAGGTATACAGTTTGGCAAAGCTAAAATTGATAGTTTTGCTCTCACCAGGAGCCACCTTCTCGTTTAATATGATAAGATCTTGGTTAGTAGTTGCCATAATGGATTAATCTACGTTACGTTCTATATATTTAATAATCATAGTGGCAATATCTTTTCCCGTAGCAGCTTCAATACCTTCTAATCCAGGCGAACTGTTTACTTCAAGAATTAATGGCCCTCTTGAAGATTGTAGCATATCTACACCGGCAATCCCTAAGCCCATTGCTTTTGCAGCTTTTAATGCAGCTGTTTCTTCTTCATCTGTAAGTTCTATAACGTTTGCACTACCACCTCTATGCAGGTTGCTTCTAAACTCCCCTTCTTTTCCTTGACGCTTCATGGCTCCTACCACTTGTCCATCTATAATAAAAGCCCTAATATCTGCACCGCCTGCTTCTTTAATAAACTCTTGAACAATCACTCTAGCTTGTAAATTATTGAACGCCTCTATTACAGATTCTGCAGCTTTTTTTGTTTCTGCAAGTATCACCCCAATTCCCTGTGTCCCTTCAAGAAGCTTAATAATTACAGGTGCGCCTCCTGCTTGCTCTACTATTTCTTCTACGTTTTTAGAGTAATTAGTAAATATGGTTTTGGGTAAACCCAAACCTGCACGAGATAAAATTTGTAAGCTTCTTAATTTGTCTCTTGATCTGACTAATGCCACAGACTCTGTGGTTGCAAAGCATCGCATCATCTCAAATTGCCGCACTACGGCAGTACCATAAAAAGTAACAGAGGCTCCAATTCTAGGAATTACGGCATCTACATCTTCTATCGCCTTACCTTTATAAAAAACCATAGGTTTCTTCTTTTCAATAACGATATCACATTTGGTGTGATTAATCACTTCAATGGTGTGGTTTCGTTTTTTTGCAGCCTCTAAAATTCTTTTTGTAGAATATAAGTTAGGGTTCGCAGATAGTATTTTAATGTTCATTTTTAGTTTGTTTTTGCCAATTTTGGCTCATTACTTTTTTAAAGACTTTTCTTTCAGTTTAAAAGAGAGATTTGTTCTGTTAATATCTACCATAAAACGTTTGGTTAAAAATTTACGCCCAATTAGCACTGGATACTTCATTTCTTTACGATCACTTAGTGTTAAAAAAATGGGGTATACTTTATTAAAAAGAACCACTTCTGTTAAAATGCGATAGCGCACTTGTGTTTGCCCGTTACTGCTTTTAACCACCCGAACATCGTACTGGTCAAAAACAAATTCTTTATTGTGATAGGCTCCATGTTCTTCATCTAGAAAACGACACATTAAAAAATCATTTTCAACCCTCATCTCTTTACAATGTATAGAAGAAGTATATGCCCCCGTATCTATCTTGATATCAATGTTATCTAATGCCAATAGAGGGAAGTCTACTTTGTCTGTACGGCCTATTTTACGTTTCAATATTGCTGAAATTTTAATGAGTGAAATATACTAAAAACCAATGTCCGCAAGGCGAATTCTGTAATAATTAGTAGAACTTTAATTTCTGCTTTGTTCTATGTGTTTAATAATCGCATTTGCGACAGAAATTCCTGTCGTAGTTTCTATCCCTTCAAGGCCTGGCGTTGAGTTTACCTCTAACACTAAAGGCCCTCTGGTCGAGGCCAAAATATCTACCCCGCAAACTTCAAGGTTTAAGGCCTTTGCAGCGGCTACGGCTACTTCTTTTTCTTTATCTGAAAGGGTATAACTCTTAGCACTGCCACCTTGATGCAGATTACTCCTAAAATCGCCAGCTCTTGAAAACCGTTTCATAGAGGCCACTACCTGGTCGCCCACTACAATAGCTCTAATGTCAGACCCCATAGATTCTGCTATATATTCTTGCATTACAAAACGAGATCGCAATCCTTGTAATGTTTCTACGGTAGAAAGTGCGTTTACATAATTTTCACATAAGATAACCCCATTGCCATGAGTGCCTTCTAAGATTTTAATAATTACTTTACCATCACCAAAATCTTTTAAAAAGTCTTTTAAATATGCGGGCGATCCTAAAGTCGTTTTGGGCAATGGAATACCTGCTGTGGCTAACAATTGAAAGCTCGTCCATTTATCTCTAGACTGAATAATCCCTTGCGATGAAGCTACAGAATAAACCCCTAACGCCTCAAAATGACGCACAATAGACGTGCCGTAATAGGTGTTTGACGCTCCTACTCGTGGGATAAGCACGTCAATGTCATCAATAATTTCATCGTGATATTGCAATAATACTTTATTTTTTTCTATCAAGACATTGCAATAGGTAGGATCCATAATTTCTACGTTATGGTTTCTTTTTTCTGCGGCAATTAGTAAACTCTGTGTCGAGTATAATAGTTCGCCTCGAGATAGGATGGCAATGTTCATTTTGTTAGGTATGTATATGGCAAGTTACATAAAAGCTTCAAATAATTGTTATCGATCTGTGTAGGTGGCCGCTTTACAATAGCGGTTTTTTTATTTCGATTTCTGGCTTTTTAAAGACGGTTTGAATCACGACCATACCCGCGGCACTGTGCGAAACAAGACGGGTAGTTACATTATTAATTCGTCTTGGGTCGTGTAGCTCGCACCGCAAGCGATCGTAGGTCTCAACGTCCTACCCAAGATATTAATTCAAATTTTAGATCAAGCCCCAACAACAAATACCTGACGGCAGCGCGATATCAAATAAACTTTAACAAAAATTCAAGACAGCACATTTCCGAAGGCTAAAAAAATGCCTTTATCTTTACCCTATGGCAGAAGCATCTTTAAAATTACAAGTAGCGACACTTCCCAGCACGCCGGGAGTGTATCAATACTATGATAAAGATGACAAATTATTGTACATAGGGAAGGCAAAAAATCTTAAAAAACGGGTTCAGAGTTATTTTAATAAAGAGCATGAAAATGCAAAAACTCGAATTTTAGTACGTAAAATAAGCACCTTAAAGCACATCGTAGTCGAGACTGAAACAGATGCTTTATTACTGGAGAATAACCTCATTAAAAAATACCAACCCAAGTATAATATCCTACTAAAGGATGATAAGACCTATCCCTGGATTTGTATTAAAAATGAACGTTTCCCAAGAGTATTTTCTACACGTAGACTCATAAAGGATGGCTCTGAATATTTTGGGCCATACACCAACTTTAAGACCGTTCATGCCTTACTAGATTTGATAAAAGGGCTGTACCCTTTGCGCAATTGCAACTTTGACCTCGCCGAAGAAAAAATAAGAAATGGCAAATATAAAGTCTGCTTAGAGTTTCACTTGGGCAACTGTTTAGGACCCTGCGAAGGGCTTTATGCGGAGCGTGCCTACAATGAAAACATGAATGCCATTCGGAACATTCTAAAAGGAAACTTTAAAGATTCACTGCATCTTTTTAAGAAACAAATGCATCAATTTGCCGATAATCTGCTATATGAAGATGCACAAAAAGTAAAAGAAAAAATTGACGCGCTAGAGAACTACCAGTCGCGATCTATGGTGGTGCATCCTACCATTACAAACGTAGATGTGTTCTCCATAATAAGTGACGAAAGCTATGCTTATGTTAACTACTTACAAGTAAGTTATGGGGCAATTATTAGGAGTCACACTCTAGAAATAAAAAAGAAACTGGACGAGACCGACGAAGCCTTACTAGAACTTTCTGTGGTAGAAATAAGACAGCGTTTTAACTCTTTATCAAAAGAAGTATTTGTTCCTTTCAAGATAAGTATTGAAGAAGGCGTAAAACTCCATATTCCGAAGGCAGGTGACAAAAAGAAAATACTAGATCTCTCTACTAGAAATGCAAAATATTATAGGCTTGAACGATTTAAACAGTCTAAAATAGTTGATCCAGATCGCCACGAGAAACGTATTATGGCGCAAATGAAAAAAGATTTACGTCTTTCTGCAGAGCCACGACATATAGAGTGTTTTGATAATAGTAATATACAGGGTACAAATCCAGTTGCGGCTTGTGTGGTGTTTAAAAACGGGAAACCAAGTAAAAAGGATTATCGTAAATTTCATATTAAAACTGTTGAAGGACCTGATGACTTTGCTTCTATGGAAGAGGTGGTGTACAGAAGGTATAAAAGATTGCGAGATGAAAAACAACCACTACCACAACTCATTATTATTGATGGTGGTAAAGGACAATTATCCTCTTCGTTAAAAGCGCTTGATGCATTAGGTTTAAGAGGCAAAATTGCTATCGTCGGTATTGCAAAAAGGCTTGAAGAGTTATTTTATCCAGATGACCCCATTCCTTTATACTTGGATAAAAAATCTGAGACGCTAAAAATCATTCAGCAATTGCGAAATGAAGCCCACCGTTTTGGGATCACTTTTCATAGACAGTTAAGAAGTAAAGAAGCTTTGAACACGGCATTAGAAACGATTCCGGGCATTGGAGAAAAAACAGTAGTAGAATTATTAAGACATTTTAAAAGTCATAAGCGCATTGGTGTAGCAACTTTTGATGAACTTGCCACGGTAATAGGTGCGAGTCGGGCTAAAAAAGTAAAAACCTATTTTAAAGATGAGTAGCTCTTTTAAAATAGAATCGTTATTTTACTGGTATCAAATTAAATCTTGTTTCCATTCTTGAAAAAATTGATCTTCATACTATTGCTATTTCCATGGTGTCTATTGGCACAAGAAGAAGGTGCGCAAGACCTAAAAGTAGGTCTTGTATTAAGCGGTGGTGGTGCAAAAGGCTTAGCCCACATAGGAGTCTTAAAAGCTATTGAAGAAGCAGGCGTCGAGATAGATTACATTAGTGGAACCAGTATGGGTGCTATCATTGGATCACTTTATGCTTCTGGGTATACTGCGAAACAACTTGATTCTATATTTAACGCGGTAGATTTTGAAACGCTTATTCGTGACGATGTGCCTCGTAGCGCAAAAACTTTTTATGAAAAAAACGAATCTGATAGGTATGCGCTAACGCTGCCCTTTGATCGTTTTAAATTGGGCTTTCCGTCTGGGCTTTCTAAAGGTCAAAATGCCTATAATCTTTTATCACAATTAACATCTCACGTTAGTAATATTGATGATTTTAGTAAACTACCCATCCCCTTTTTATGTGTTGCCACAAATCTTGAAACTGGAGATCCGGTTGTTTTAGAATCTGGTTACTTACCCAAAGCCGTAATTGCTAGCGGGGCATTACCCACCCTATTTAGTCCAGTCACTATTGGGGGTCAGGTGCTAATTGATGGTGGAGTAGTAAACAATTATCCAATAGAAGAATTACGTGCAAAAGGGATGGACATCATTATAGGCGTAGATGTTCAAGACAATTTAAAAGATGTATCAAAAATAAACTCTGCGGTACAAGTGATGGTTCAGATTAACAACTTTGACACGCAGCACGATATGTTAGAAAAGCGTGAGCAAACAGATGTATACATCCAACCTGACATTCAAGATTTTTCTGTCGTTTCATTTGCTGAAGGAAAGACCATTGTAACTTCTGGTTATGATGCTGCAAAAAACAATATGGATCAACTGATCGAGATTGCTGATAAACAAGCAAAGAAAAATCGTCCTGAAATTACACTTCAAAATGATCAAACCTTTTATATTGATAAGGTGCAAATAGAAGGCACAGAACGTTACACTAGGTCATATGTATTGGGTAAACTGAAGCTCATAACACCAGATGCAGTAACGTATGAGCAGTTTAATGAAGGGGTAAACAATCTTTCTGCCACAGGTAATTATGACAATATAGACTATCGTTTTACAGAAAATGAGGCTGGCAATTATGACGTTATGTTTACGCTCACAGAGAGCGAAAATCAATTACAACTAAGATTTTCTGTACATTATGATGATCTTTATAGATCTGCATTTTTAGCAAATGTGACCAGAAAGCGTCTTTTTACAAACAACGATATCGCTTCTTTAGATATTATTGTGGGTGATAATTTGCGCTATAAAGCCAGCTATTATATTGATAAGGGGTACTACTGGAGTATAGGATTATCTTCTGAGTACAACTTTTTTGACAAAGATGTTTCTATAGATTTTCTTACTGCGGAAATGTTAGATGAAACCCCCTCGATCAACGAAATTGAAATAGAGTATTCAGATTATACAAACAGCTTGTATTTTGAAACTATTTTTAAACGTAATTTTTTATTAGGCCTAGGCGCTGAGCATAAATACTTGAAGTATCTGTCTAAGAATATTGGCGTAGATAAGAACCAAAATTTGCAAACCATTTTTGAAAACACCAATTACTATAATGCACTTGGGTATTTGGTTTTTGATAGTCTTGATGATTCTTATTTTCCTAAAAATGGTTTGGTTATTCAAAGTGAATTTA
Organism: uncultured Ulvibacter sp.; assembly: GCA_938041335.1. Lineage (GTDB taxonomy): Bacteria > Bacteroidota > Bacteroidia > Flavobacteriales > Flavobacteriaceae > Patiriisocius. The sequence goes on from CALIAF010000008.1 coordinate 60,611, forward strand.
AACTGTACCTCCTTGCCCAAGGAAGGAACGAAGATTTTGAAAGCTTTTCTATTGTAAAAAGTCGTTTTGGATATGCCCATAGTCTCGCAGAAAACCTGTCGTTTTTATTTAATTACGAAGGAGGTTTTAAAATAGGAGGCAACGATACGGCTTCTTTTGATTTCTTCTTAGGAGGGTTTGGCTTTAATTCTGTCAATAATATTTTACCATTTTATGGCTATGAATCGCTGGCACTACGTGGTGATACGTATCTTAAATCTTCGCTATCTGTAGATTGGGAGTTTGTCAATAAAAATCACTTATCCGTTTTTGGTAATATTGCAAACGTGGGTGAAGATCTTTTTTCTACCGGACAATGGATAGACGGAATAGACTACAGTGGTTTTGGACTGGGCTATGGATTAGAAACTCCTTTAGGACCACTCCAAATAAAGTATGCTTACTCCCCAGAACGCGACGCCACAGAATGGCATATTGCTGCTGGATTTAGGTTTTAATTTCTTCTTGGCATATTCTTTTTAGACCATTCTTCCATATGAGTAATATATTCAGGATATGATAATAATCTAAATTCAGATTTATATTCTGGTATTGATTTTTTAGTTCGATTTATGCAAGTGGCAGTTACAATAGAATCGTCGTTTTCTAACTCTAGAATTACACCTTCTAGAATTGCAAATGGTGTAGGCCCACAAGAATATTGTAAGGCATCTGTCACCCAGGCTGTAATAGGATAGTGCCCTTTATGAGCAGAAGAATCATTGACCAATTTACCAATATACATTTGACAATTATAACCAATAATTTCTTTATGCATTTTAGCCTTCTCCCAAATAATAGAATTCATTTCTACAGAGCGATCCATCTTTACAGCAGATTCAAACCCTGCTAGTATAGCCACTTCTTCGGTTTTATCTGCTAATATATAATTTGCATCAAAAACTCTACTTATCGCACCCGTTAATTGATATTTAAAAAAATCATCTGTTGGTATTGGCTGGATATAAGATAAATAGTATCCATCATCGTCGCATATTAATTCAAAATCAATTTCATTGATAATCTCTTTTTTTGATTCAAACTGGGATAGTAGGTGCGTTTTTATGTATTCGCTTTTATTTTTTAAAAACGTTGTGTCCATTTCTTTTAATTGTGCGCTATACATTACACTCAAATTGGAATCTTGAGAGATCCCAATTTGAGTGTATAAGAGTATTAAAATTAACCAAGTTTTTTTCATCCTATTATAGGCATTTCATCACAGTCTAGTGGATAATTAAAACAGCAATCAGTATAAAGTATGTGAAAAGCACCTGCTGCTTCAGACCAAGTAGCTCCGCCATCTAATAAAGCATAATAAACATCAACTGCTCTATCTTCACAATTTCCAATAAAATTTTCTCTAGAAAGATTATTCTCACTTACTGCACCATAAGTTGTGAGTAAAAATAAAAAAAGTAAAATTGTTTTCATAATATTAAAATTTATTTGTTAGAACATAAATTTCCTAAAAAAAAAATGACACAAACAAAAATTAATCTGTTAAAGTTTTAATTTACAGCAAACTATAGCAAATATGTAGAAGAAATAACAAAGAGATAATCACACCCATATTAATCTAAAATTCCGATATTTGTAGGACTAAGACCTAACAATTATGCCATTATACCACACGCTGGGAAAAATCCCACACAAACGCCATACACAGTTTAGAAAACCAGACGGAAGTTTATATAGTGAACAGCTTTTTGGGACCATTGGTTTTGATGGTATGTACACAAATATGTATCATGAGCATCGCCCTACAATGGTCAAGGAGATTAAAAACCAATATAGCGTTGCGCCCAAGATTGCTGTAGAAAACAACATTAAATCCTATCGTTTAAAAGGATTTCAGGTACAACCAGAAGATGACTATTTAGATAGCAGAAAGGCCATACTTACTAATAGCGATTGCACGATTATTCTTGCAGCACCTAGACATTCTATTAAGGACTACTTTTATAAAAACACAGATTCAGACGAGCTGCTTTTTGTACATAAAGGAACAGGAAAACTGCGTACTCAACTAGGAAATCTAGATTTTAAATATGGGGATTATTTATTGATCCCACGTGGTATGATTTATCAAATAGACTTTGATACAGAAGACAATCGCCTGTTTATTGTAGAATCTCGCAGCCCTATTTACACCCCAAAAAGATACCGAAACCATTTTGGTCAATTATTAGAACACTCCCCATTTTGTGAGCGCGACATTCGACGTCCTTATGAGCTAGAAACACATAAAGAATTAGGTGACTTTCTACTTAAGGTGAAGAAAAAAGATGAAATAATAGAGATGGTCTATGCAGCGCACCCTTTTGATGTTGTGGGTTATGATGGTTATAATTATCCATACGCGTTCTCTATTCACGATTTTGAACCTATTACAGGACGTATACACCAGCCGCCACCAGTGCATCAAACTTTTGAAACAAATGCTTTTGTAGTGTGCTCTTTTTGCCCAAGATTATATGATTATCATCCAGAAAGTATACCGGCTCCGTACAATCATAGTAATATAGATAGCGATGAAGTTTTATACTATGTAGACGGTGATTTTATGAGTCGTAATGATATTGAAGAGGGACACATTAGTCTTCATCCAGCAGGAATACCTCACGGCCCACACCCAGGAGCGGTAGAAAGAAGTATTGGTAAAAAAGGAAGTGATGAACTTGCTGTTATGGTAGACACCTTTAAACCACTTATGGTCACAGAAGAGGGATTAAAGCTTTCTGATGGCACTTATCATACAAGCTGGTTGGATCACGATTAATTTTTATTAGATTTTCTACTTCGGAAATATGCCATATTTATTTATGGTATAATGACCCGACTTTCTCGACGCATCAGGAGTCTAAGTATGATTAAGAAACAAAATCTAAAAGAGTGCACTTTGTCTTTTGATGCAGTCAAAGTGACTACTAGTTTTCTGTAATAGTAGGGTTTCTCGATTAAGAAGTAACACATCACATGTTACAAAGGCTATGTTTTAAAATTATTGACAAAGGTTCTAATTCCATAATATTTCAGAAATAAAATAACATAATCTCGTCTTTTAAGCGTTAGAGTTTTTACTTTTGGTACAGCTATTGCAAACACTAGGGTAAAGACCCGAAAAGATGAACTCAAATTTAACATTATTGGTAGTTTTCTTAACGATATTCTCGTTAGGCTCAAACGCGCAAGAATCTATCTACCAAGATGGAGAACATCTCAAATTTAGAATGCATTATGGTTTTGTAACCGCGGGATACGCAACACTCGATGTGGAAGAAAAGATGCTTGACAACAAAGAAGTGTTTCACATAAAAGGCTATGGTGCCACTACTGGAATGTCTAAGTTTTTTTTTAAAGTAGAAGATATTTACCAATCTTATGTAGAAAAAGGCACAGATAGACCTTTACGTTTTATCAGAAAAATTGATGAAGGCGGGTACACAAAAGACTTAAAAATAGATTTTGATCACCAGAATCAAGAAGCTACGATTACTAATTATAAGTATGATAAAACGGTCATTAGAGCATTTCCGCAGGATGCACAAGATATGGTCTCGGCATTTTATTATTTGCGAAATAATTTAGACACAGAAAATGTTGCAATAGGTGATGAAGAAGACTTAGATATGTATTTTGACAAGGGCGTTCATAAATTTAAGATGAAATTCTTGGGTAGGGAGACCTTAAAAACTACTTTTGGGCAAGTGCCTTGTTTAAAATTTAGACCTTATGTAGAAGCGGGTCGTGTTTTTAAAGAAAAAGAGAGTCTGACGGTATGGGTAAGCGATGATGGAAACAAAATTCCGATAGTCATTAAAGCAGACCTAGCCGTAGGATCTTTAAAAGCAACATTAATTGAGTTTAAAGGACTCAAACATCCCTTTAAAATAATTGTAGATTAACAATAACCCATGCAACCAACCACCAAAGATTTACTAGAAAAGCTTGAAAAAAAATATGAGGCTATCGGTCAAGATCTAGACACACATCTAGAAGGCCTTTTATATAGCGAACCTATCACCTACTGGGATTATATAAAAACAGACGCGCTACTAAGTCTGCAAATACAACGTACTGAGCTACCAGATGAGATGGTATTTATTATGTATCATCAGGTGAATGAGTTACTCTTTAAAATGATTCTCTGGGAAATTGAACAGATCGCAGAATGTGATGAAATTTCTGCACCTTTCTTTTCTGAAAAGTTAATGCGAGTAAGTCGTTACTTTGATATGCTTACCTCGTCTTTTACTATTATGCAAGATGGAATGGATAGAGAGCAGTACCTTAAGTTTAGAATGACATTAACCCCAGCAAGTGGTTTTCAAAGCGCGCAATATAGAATGATAGAATTTGCATCTACAGATTTAATTAATCTAATTGATGCACGGTTTAGAGACACTATTGACAGAGACACTCCTTATGAGCACGCCATAAATCATTTATACTGGCAGGCCGCTGGAAAAGACTATAAAACAGGTGAAAAATCGTACCTACTTACTGCTTTTGAAGAACGTTATAAACAAGATTTTATAGACTTTACACAAAAGTACAATACGACAAATCTCTACGCCAAGTTTAAGCTATTGCCTAAAGAAGTAAAAGCAGATCCTAAGCTTATAAAAGCGATGCGTCATTATGATTATACCGTAAATATTACATGGGTAATTGCCCATTATAATGCGGCTAAATATTATATTAGTGGCAATGATCCTGACAATGAGATAGAGGCAACGGGTGGCAGTGACTGGGTAAAATATATGCACCCTAAATACCAGCGTCGTATCTTTTTTCCAGAAGTTTGGAGTGAAGAAGAACTAAAAAATTGGGGTGCCAACGTGTAATAAAAAATAAAACTGACAACTTATAAAGCCTACTCTTTGAAAAAAATTGCATTACTCCCATTACTTTTTATCTTTTTTTACGCTTGTGTAGAGAAGGACGATGAACCCCAAGAACTTTTAATTGAAGAGAATATAGCTCCTGTTAAAGCTTATGGCTTTTTGTTAGATGATTTTGATGTTGTAAATGACACGGTGCGCAATGGAGATACTTTTGGAGGTATTCTAGATGCAAATGGAGTAAGCAACGCCAAAATTTTTGAGGTTGCCACAAAATATAAAAATAGTTTTGATGTCAGAAAAATGAATGTAGGCAAGCCTTATACCTTGCTTAATGCAAAGGATACAACGGCAAAGACGCAAATTTTTATCTATGAAAAGAACAGAGTAGACTATGTAGTGGTAGATCTTAGAGATTCCCTCACGGTTTTTACGGCACAAAAAGAGGTTACTTATATAGAAAAAGAAGCTTCAGGTATTATAAAAAGCTCCTTGTCGCAAACTATGGAAGAGGAGAACTTAAGCCCTTATATGTCCGATAAATTGTCTAACATCTATGCCTGGACGGTTAACTTTTTTCATTTGCAGGCTGGAGATCGTTTTAAGGTGGTTTATACAGAGAAATTTATTAACGATACGATCTCTGCTGGGCTGCATGAGATTAAAGCAGCCTATTTTGAGCATCGGGGGCAACCGCTATATGCTTTTGATTATCAAGCAGACTCATTACAGCTTTATTCAGATTATTATGATGAAGAAGCAAACAACCTAAGGCGTGCTTTTTTAAAAGCTCCAGTAAAGTTTAGTCGTATCTCATCCCGGTATAACCTTAAGAGAAGAATAAAGTATTACGGTTACAAATTAAGACCACATAGAGGGACAGACTTTGCGGCTCCTATAGGTACGCCCATACTTGCCACTGCAGACGGGGTAGTCTCTAAGTCTGAAAAAAGAGGAGGCAATGGCAACTATGTTAAAATAAGACATAATGGAACGTATGACACGCAATACCTGCACATGAAAAGCAGAAAAGTAAAAGTAGGAGAATACGTTAAACAAGGAGATGTAATAGGCTATGTAGGGATGACCGGAAATACCGGTGGTCCACATGTGTGTTATCGTTTCTGGAAAAACGGAAAAGAAGTCGACCCCTTTAAGCAAGACCTTCCCGCCTCAAAACCTTTACCTCAAGAATACATAAAAGACTACCAACAATTTATTATTCCTCTTAAAGATCAAATAGATTGTATTGAGTATTAAGTGTCGGAATATCAGTTTGTTAATAACAATATGATAATAATTCACCCAAATCATTAAAACCCAGCACATTTCAGATTAATTTTATAGTACAAATTCTTTACAATTTGCTAACAATTCTTTCTTTTTTAATTAAAGATAAGTAGTACTTTTGCAAAAAATTTCTAATCGTATTTTAACTAACTAATCCTTTTTTTATGAAAAAACTATTACTCTTAATGATCCTAGTATTAGCAGGTATTGGCACCTCTTTTGCTCAAGGAACAGTGACAGGACAGCTTATTGCTGTTGATGAAAACCAACCATTAAATGGAGCCAACGTTGTCGAAGCTGGCTCAGCCGCAAATGGTACCGCATCAGATTTTGACGGAAACTTTACAGTAGCCGTATCAAAAAATTCTGGTAGTATTAAAATTTCTTACGTAGGCTTTAATAACAAGACTGTAAAATACACGCTTGTAAATGGAAAAGCAGATTTAGGGAAAATCAACATTTCTACAGATGACAACTCTTTAGGAGAAGTAGTTATTGTAGGTAGTGGGGTTATAGATCTTGCAGAAGGAAGAAGAACTCCTGTTGCAGTTTCTACTATTAAATCTGAAGAAATTCAAGAACGTGCTGTAGGTAATGTAGAGATTACAGAGGCCTTAAAAAACACACCATCTGTTCACATTTCTGGACAATCTGGTTTTGGAGATTCTCAGTTTTTCTTAAGAGGATTTGATCAAACTAACATTGCTGTTCTATTAAACGGACAACCCGTAAATGGAATGGAAGACGGAAGAGTTTACTGGTCTAACTGGGCAGGTATTGCAGATATTGCAAATGCAATTCAGGTTCAAAGAGGTCTAGGAGCTTCTAAGCTAGCTATTTCATCTGTAGGTGGAACAACTAACATCGTGATGAAAGCTGCAGATAAAAAAGAAGGTGGTTATGCTCGTTTTATGGGAGGTAATGATAGCTACTTTAAAGGAACCGTTGCTTATAACACTGGATTAAGTGATAAAGGATGGGCATTTTCTGTATTATTAGATCACTGGCAAGCACACAGAAAGTATGCTAGAGGAACTTATGGTGAAGGTCAAAACTACTTTTTTGCTGTAGGGTATGAGGCAAATGAAAAACATTCATTTAACTTTCTATTAACGGGTGCACCACAATTACACGGACAAAAATGGTCTCAAAATAGAGATATCAATCGTGCAGACCCTAAATATAACCAACACTGGGGGTATACGGATGATGGTATTTCTAGTGAAAGACAAAACTACTACCATAAGCCAGTTATGAACTTAAACTGGGACTGGAACATGAGTGAAAAATCTGATTTATCTACAGTGCTTTATGCATCTTGGGGTAGAGGTGGAGGAACAGGACCAAGAGGAAACGGAAGAGTTCGTACTGCAGATCCTGACACTGTTTTTGATGCTGATGGAAATGAAATTAGTGACGGCCCTTTAGGAGGACAACTTGATTATGCAGGAATTGAAGCTAACAACGCCCTAGTAGGTGTAGGTGGCGATTATGGAGCTCCTAATGGAGCAGGTTATATTAGAAGAGCCTCTGTTAACAATCACCAATGGTATGGAGTAGTATCTAACTTTAATCACGACCTTTCTGATAGTTTTACATTTAACTTAGGTGTAGATGGTAGAAGTTATACTGGTGATCACTTTAGACAAGTTGCAGATTTTTATGGTCTTTCTGGTTGGTCTAATGACCGTCCAGATGATGCAGTTGTTACTACATCTTTTAACGCAACGCCATGGAGTTCACTTACAAACTTTGCAAGCGAAGAAGAACGTATCAATTATGACTTCTCAGAAACAATTAACTACATAGGTGGATTTACTCAATTAGAATATGCTCAAAATAATTTTACAGCATTTGTTCAAGGAGCCTTATCTACTCAAAGTTACCAAAGAGAAGATAGATTCGCTGAACAGACTTCTGAGGTTATTTCTAAGGGAGGATATAATGTAAAAGGGGGTATTTCTTATACTATAGAAGAATCTAACTCTACATTATTTATTAATGCTGGACATTATTCTAGACAACCTTACCTAGACAACATATTTGCTTTTAATGGATCTAATGCAGATGTTATTTCTCCAGCAGTAGATAATGAAAAGATTACGTCTTTTGAAGGTGGATACCATTATAAGGATAACGTAATATCAGCTAACTTTAATGCTTATGTTACAGAATGGAAAGAAAGAACTTTATCTAACATTGATACTGATGAGAACGGAACTCCAGACGATGACACGGATGATTTTGATATTTCATTATTACAAAGAGGTGTAAATCAATTTCACGCAGGTGCAGAATTTGATTTAGGGATTAGAGCTACAAACTGGCTTACAATTAACTCTTACATTTCTGGTGGTAACTGGGTATATCAAGGTGAGTCTAGTCTAGATATTTACAACTTAGACACACAAGAGTTAATCTCAAGTGATGATGCCGTTAACAGAAACAATGTAAAAGTATCTACAGCTCCACAATTTACTACAGGTGTAAGAGCTAGAGCTAAAATTATGGACGGCTTAAGTGTAGATGGAAACATCAACTACCGTGATCATCATTATGAGTTTACAAGCCCTTCTACAGGAGCAGATGGTTATGAAGCAGCAAAGCTACAACCTTACTCTATTACAGATTTAGGTTTAACTTATAAATTTGACTTAGGAAGTAACAAGCTAACTTTCAGAGCAAATGTATTTAATGCCTTTGACTACATAGGTACTTCAAACTCAGATGCGTTTGGTTTCTATATAGAAAATGGTAGAACTTATAATGCAAGTCTGCGTTACGGGTTTTAATTAACAAAATCATTTCTTCGGAAATTTTAAGCCCTTCCTGTTTTTGGCAAGACCAAAAAGGAAGGGCTTTTTTTATAAAATAATGTACCTTTACTTGGACTAAAAACATCAAACATGGAAATTATTCAAATGATTCACTCCTACTGGGCATATCTGGTAGTACTTGTGGTACTTGTAGCAACAATTAATGCAATTATAGGTGTAGTTGGGAAAAAAGAATACCAACCCAAAGATTTTAGAATTGCACTCTTTGCACTAATTGTAACACATATTCAGTTGCTTATTGGCTTCATTTTATACTTTGTATCTCCTTTAGGCTTACAATCTTTAACTAGTAATGGCGTGAGTGAAGTAATGGGCAATAGCCTATTAAGACTTTATGCGGTAGAGCATCCTTTAATGATGATACTTACCGTAGTATTTATTACCGTTGGTTATTCTAAACACAAGAAAAAACTAGTCTCAGGGCCTAAATTTAGAATGTTAGCTATCTTTTATACGATTGCGCTACTGTTTCTACTAAGTAGAATTCCTTGGAGCCAATGGCTGTAAATACAGCACATTTCAGAAATTAAAAAAGGAGCGGTTTTAATTAACCGCTCCTTTTTTAATGCTATATAATTTCTATTATAAGCAATAAAAACTTCGATAAAGGCTTATAATTACTACTCTCCAGTTTCAAGTATAGCTCACAATAATCTAATATATTTATGATTACCTAAGATTTATTGTATTTTGTAAGGTAAAAATATTGCGCTATGAAAAATTATCTTTGGCTTTTGCTATATGGCCTATTTTCACTCACGATTTCTGCTCAAACCCCCGTTACCCTTTTCGAACAATATACAGGTCAAATTGATTTTGTTGCTTTTGGAAACACTTTAAATGATGCCCCAAATAATGGAGTCGTTTGTACGATACAAACAACAAGTGATGCCAATTTTGCCTTAACCCCCGGTCAAACAATTATCTCGGCGCATTTGTATTGGGCAGGTAATGGTGCAGGAGATTTTCTAGTAGATCTAAACGGAACCCTCGTAATAGCTTCACGGAATTTTAGCGTGTTCAATAATGGGCTAGAATATTTCTCTGCATATGCAGATGTCACCAATATTGTGCAAGCAAACGGAAATGGAGTATATACCTTTTCAGGAATAGACCTAAACCCAGTCATTCCAGCATATTGTCCTACTAGAAATTTTGGAGGATGGTCTGTGGTTGTTGTTTTTGAAGACTTGACACTTACGCAAAATCAAGTTACTATTTTTGACGGATATGACCTTGTAGGTCCAGCAAACCCGCAGATAGATGTTACCTTAAACAATCTTGATATTGCCACCTCAAATCTGGCAAAAATAAGTTTTTTGGCTTTTGAAGGTGATGCAGGTGTGAATATAAACGAAGCCCTTAGAGTTAATGGCAATGTCATGACAAATGCATTAAATCCCGCAGACAATGCCTTTAACGGAACCAATACCTATACCGGATCAAATATGTTGTTTAATATGGACTTAGATGTTTATGACATTGACACCGTAGTTAATCCAGGTGATACTACCATAGATATTCAATTAACATCAAATTCTGACACGGTTTTCCTAACCAACATTGTTACAAATGTCAACTCAGAAGTGCCAGATGCTACGATTGTAATTGACGATATTGGTGTTCTTTGTGATAACAATGATCTTGATATCAATTACACGGTTTTTAACATTAATAGCACAGAAGAGCTTCCAGCCGCTGCTCCTATAGCATTTTATGCAGATGGTATTTTAGTAGGACAGACACAAACAGTTAGTGAAATTCCTATTGGCGGTTCAGAAAGTGGCAGTATCACTTTGTCCATTCCTATTGGTGCACTTCCTGCAATTTTTACACTTACGGCAATAGTAGATGATGACGGAACAGGCACTGGAACTGGAATTATAGACGAGAGTAATGAAGTTAACAATGAATTTGATGTTAGTATTGATGTTTCGGCTATAAGTTTAGATTTAGGAGCGGATCTTACCATAGCCAGTGGCAATGCACCTTGCGAAGGAACTACAATTACCATAGGAACGGCTCCATTTCCTAATGCTACTTACCAATGGTTTGTTTTTGATATAGGAACTGCCACTTTTGTTATTATACCAGGTGAAACAGGACCGACCCTGATGATTACCACTCCCGGCAACTATAGTTTAGAAGTTGAAGCTGCTTCTGGCTGTATTGCAACAGACGTTTTGTTAGTCGAGTTTATTCTTGCACCCGTGCCAGGTGACCCAGACCCATTAACACTTTGTGATGACGATAATGACGGCTTTGGAGCCTTTACATTGACGGATGCCGATGCCGAAATTATCAATGGTGCTACCGGAGTGTTTGTAGAATATTATGAAACCCTTGCAGAAGCAGAGGCTGGCGATATTGCCACATTATTGATATCTCCATTTACGAATACCTCAAATCCTCAAATTGTATTTGCGCGTCTTGAAGATACAGCAGATGGTTGCGGTGGTATCGTTGAACTAGAACTCATTGTTTTTGACACCCCTGTATTAACAGATCCTATTCCAGACTTTATACTTTGTGACGACGACGCAGACGGTTTTGTGATTTTTGATTTAACGAGTTGGAACACACAAGTGACGCCTAACCCAACTGGTCTAACCATTACTTATTATGAGAGCCTCGCAGAAGCCAATACTGCTACTTCACCTATAACCCCTGATAACGCTTACACGAATACAAGTTCACCACAAACCATTTTTGTGCGTTTAGAAAATACAGATGGTTGTTTTGCCGTAGGAAATTTTGATTTAATAGTGAACCCACTACCGGTATTTATAGCACCAATGGACTTTGAGCTTTGTGACTATGACGGGGTTTTAGATGAAAGTACAGAATTTGACTTGAGCACGATTACCACAGCGATGACTACTGATGACCCTGCCTTTACAGTTTCTTATTTTGAAAGCCTAGCAGAGGCTCAAGCAGGTGTGCCCGCGTTACCATTACTTTTTAGTAACACTGTTAATCCACAGACAATATGGACTCGCGTGCAAGATGTGATTACAGGTTGTTTTGTGATTGAAACTTTTGAATTAATCGTATTAGATACGCCTTTTGCTAATCCACCTGTATCATTAAAAGAATGTGATACAGATACAGACGGAATAGATATGTTTGACTTGACAGAAGCAGATGCAGATATCATTAATGGACAGACTGATGTATTTGTCAATTATTACCTTACCCTAGCTCTAGCAGAAGCAGGTGATCCGGCAACCGCACTAGTATCGCCTTATACTAATGTTGTTAGCCCGCAAACTGTTTTTGCACGTATAGAGAAAACCTTAACAGGTTGTTTTGATATTACGGAACTGGAACTCGTTGTTATTCTCGCACAACCGCTTCCTCCTCATGAACTCTGTGATGACGATGTAGCAGATGGATTTACTGTTTTTGATCTTACCCTTTGGGATTTTGAAATTGCAGCCGATCCAACAGGCTTAACAATTACATATCATGAAACCGCGGCAGAAGCTTCTGCAGGAATACCGGCAATAACACCCGCAAATTCTTACACAAACCTTTCTAATCCTCAAAACATGTTTGTACGGGTGCTAAACGCAGATGGTTGCGTGACTATTGGAACCTTTGATTTGGTTGTATTTCCGCTACCCGTATTTAACACTCCTTCAAGATTTGAACTTTGCGATGATGCTGTTGCAGATGGGTTCACATCTTTTAACTTAACAACTAAAGATCTTGAAATTACAGGAGGTAACCCAGATCAAAGCGTAAGCTACTTTTTAACAGAAGCCGATGCTGATGCAAATATGCCCGTCTTGGCTATACCTTTTACTAATACGAGTAATCCCCAAACAATTTTTGTTAGAGTTGATGATAGCGTAACAGGGTGTTTTGATACTTCACCCCTCGAACTTTTTGTAAATCCCTTGCCTACTCCATTTACGCCAACTCCGCTAGAACGCTGTGATAATAATGCAGATGCACAAGCGCTGTTTGACCTATCCCTGGCCGATGCCGAAATAATAGGAGGTCAGACGGGTGTGTTTTTAAACTATTACTTAACACTCGCAGAAGCTCAAGTTGGAGACCCAGCAACAGCTTTGGTATCTCCTTTCACCAACACGATAACTCCGCAAATTGTATTCGGGCGTTTAGAAATTGCGGTTACTGGTTGTTTTGACATTGTAGAACTAGAACTCATAGTGCTCCCCGCTACAGATATTGGGACCTTTGACCGATATGAGCTTTGTGATGATCCTATTGCCGATGCCTCAACCGTTTTTGATCTTAGCACATACGATACAGTAGTAGTTCCAGACCCAACAGGGCTAACAATTTCATACCATACTACATTTGCAGATTCTCAAGTAGGAGCCGATGCTATTACACCAGATACTGCTTACAATAACATATCCAACCCAGAGACTATTTTTGTAAGAATAGAAGATATTGATGAGTGTGTAGAACTTGGAAGTTTCGATCTTTTTGTAATTGCAAGACCCTTGTTTACTGTGCCTACACCATATGCCTTATGTGAAGATAACACACCTGACGGATCCACTCAATTTGATCTTTCTTTTAATGACGCTGCTATTCTAGGAGGCAATCCAGATTTTTCTGTTGCCTATTACATTAGCGAAGCCAATGCAATAGATGCAGAATCTCCATTACCTAATCTTTATATCAATGTAACAAATCCGCAAATCATCTTTATAAGAGTGGATGACGCAAGCACCGGTTGTTTTGACGTTCAACCTTTAGAATTGCGTGTAGTAGCGCCAGAGGCTATTATTCCTACACCATATGCTATTTGTGATGAGTTGCCTAATGATGGCTTTGCAACTTTTGATTTAACTACTAAAGATGCTGAAATTACGGGCGGAAATCCAGACTATCTTGTCAGTTATCATCTAAACTTATCTGACGCGCAAGACAATTTAGCCCCTATAACGCCTCCAGATAATTTTATTAACACGATGCAAGGCTTCCAATTGGTATATGCTCGAGTTATAGATATAGTACAACCCGATTGTTATACTGTTATTCCGCTAGAATTACAAGTAAACAATTCTCCTGCGATCACAGATCCAATCTCAGATTTCTTTATTTGCGATAATGATGAAGACTTTGTTGAGATTTTTGATCTTACCTCAAAAGATGATGAGATAGAAAACGGATTAGTAGATGTTTTTACGACCTATTACGACACACTAGCAGATGCAGAAGCAGGAATTAATCCTATTCCTAATCCGGATAGTTATGAAAGCGGTAACAATGAAGTATTTGCTGTTGTTGAGAACAATCTAGGTTGTCAGACTATAGGATCTTTCTTG
>CALIAF010000009.1 GCA_938041335.1 uncultured Ulvibacter sp.
CCTGTAGGCGGAATTAAAGAAAAAATACTAGCTGCAAAACGCGCACGTATAAAAGAAATTCTTTTGTGCGAAGAAAACAGAGGAGATATAGAAGAGATAAATCCAGATTACTTAAAAGGATTAAAATTTCACTATGTAAAGGATATGAGTGATGTGCTAACACTGGCCTTAACTAAGGAGAAAGTTAAAGGAGCTAAGAAGTTATAGTATAATCTTAGATAAATTAAAGGCCACAAAAGATATTTAGTAAGAAAATATCCTTTGTGGTTTCATTGTTAGTTTAGTTATTTTTAATCGACCTTATAAAAAGCTTTTTTACCTTTTAAAAATAAATTAATATTGCAGTCGTTACTACTATAACTATAGGTTAGAAACCCCATATGCAGAAGCAGTTTATATTCTTTTTATTATTGATGATGGCAACTGCAGGCTATAGCCAAATAGGTGGACGGTCTACATATCAGTTTCTTAACCTCGTTAATAACCCTAGACAAGCAGCTTTAGGAGGTAAAATTGTTACCAACTACGACTACGACCCTACGCAGGGCTTATTTAATCCAGCAAGTATTAATCCAGATATGGATAACCAGTTATCCCTTAATTACACCAACTATATTGGTGATGTAAATTATGGGACCGCAACCTATGCCTATTTATGGGATAGAAGGACACAAGTGTTACATACCGGAGTAACGTATGTGAATTACGGAAAGTTTGATGGTTATGATGAGAATGGTGAGCCTACAGCTAGTTTTAGTGGTAGTGAAGTTGCACTATCTGCTGGTCATGCGCGCAATATTGCTTTTACAGATTTTCATGTAGGAGTAAATGTGAAGTTGATTTCTTCAACTTTAGAGCAGTATTCCTCATTTGGTGTGGCGCTTGATATAGGTGTTATGTATTATTACCCAGAGTGGGATCTACATATCACTGGAGTAGCCCGCAATCTAGGAACTCAATTAACGCCTTACGATAATCAATATGAGCGATTGCCGCTTGATGTAATCTTCGGAATCTCTCAAACATTAGAAAACATTCCAATTAGATGGCATTTTACAATGGATAATCTACAGCAATGGCAATTAGCTTTTGTTAATTCTAACAGAGATATAACAGATCTAGAAGGGGGTACTACTGAAGAAAAGATAAACTTTATTGATCACGCTTTTCGTCATATGATTTTAGGAATAGAGTTGTTTCCTGAAAGTGGGTTTAATATTAGATTAGGTTATAACGTGCGTAGAGGAGAAGAGTTACGAGTTTTAGAACAGCGGTCTTTTGCCGGTTTGAGTGCAGGATTTGCCATCAAGCTAAATAAACTCCGCTTAAGTTATTCGTATGCAAAGTTTAATGGAGCTGCATCTTCAGGATACTTGGGTCTCAACATCGACTTAAACAGATGATACGAAAAATCACTATTGCCATTGATGGCTATTCTTCTACAGGAAAGAGCACCGTTGCAAAACAACTGGCAGATTATCTTGATTATATATATGTGGATACAGGCGCTATGTATCGAGCTGTGACGTATTTTGCTATGCAAAATGGTTTTATTTCTACAACACATTTTGATAAAGAAGGTTTAATCGCCTCATTAGATGAAATTTCTATTGGTTTTGAAAAAGCACAACCATTTGAAACCGCAGATGTTCTTTTAAATGGAATAAACATAGAGTCTGAAATTAGAACACTTGAAGTGTCTTCTTTTGTGAGCCCTATTGCTACAGTACCAGAGGTGAGAAGGAAGCTGGTATATCAACAACAAATTTTAGGTAAGTTAAAAGGTGTGGCCATGGATGGAAGAGATATAGGCACTGTTGTCTTTCCAGATGCTGAGCTCAAAATATTTATGAATGCATCTGCGACACAACGCGCGCAAAGACGCTATGAAGAGTTGCTAAAACGTGGTGATAAAGTACTGTATCAAGAGGTGTATGACAATGTAGTAGAACGAGATCGTATAGATACCACTCGTGAAGATTCTCCATTAATAATGGCAGAAGACGCTATTGAGATAGATAATAGTGAGATGAATCTTGAAGACCAATTTCATATTATATTACAGTTAGCAAAAGACCGTATTGCGGGTCGTATTTAACTTAAGACCTTACTACATTTAATAACGACTCTGCTATTATCTAATAAAGTAGTGAAAAAGAGATATACATCTCCACCATCTTTTAGTTTCCATTTTTTTCTAAGCGCCGCTACAGTTTCAGAAAAATTTCGAGTGGTAACATTAGCCTTTAATCCAGCAATATTAGCTTTCATTTCTTTTTTTGAATAAGGGATAACTGATTCTATATGAAATGCCCTTCCTGGAAATTCCTGCAGTGTATTAGATGTAAATAGATGCGAATGTTGCTGTATCTTGAGTAAATTTAACTGAGCTGAGATATGAGTAAAACCACCACTTTTTAAAATGGCAGTGTTGGGTTCATATAGATATTGCAATGGATTAGAATATTGGGCTTTGGAGACTGTATTTAACTTAAAAACAAAGGTTTCACGCGTTTTTTGTTTTAGGTTTACCGTTTTTATCAATACAGAAGACTGAATTCCTTCTTTACACAACCAAAGTAATTCTTTGACCTCATTGTTAACTGCAACTACGTGAATTTCATAAACACCTTTTAATTCATCCAATCCAATCTGGATATCGAGCATAGGTGATGTTTTTATGATTAATAAATCGCATTTAATCAATATTTTGGCACAATGATCAGGAACATTAGGCTCACAATCATGCAAGAAAAACACTTTTTGTTGACTTTCTGCTCTGCGAGATGGATCAATAAATATGGTATTAAATTTTTTTGTAGCATCTAAAATGCTGAGTCCACTGTTATTCTCTACGGAAATGTTCTGGGCATCTAAACAAGTAAAATTATGCTGTGCAATAGCGCATAAAGATTCATTAAGCTCAAAATAGGTCACCGCTGAGGCCTTTTTAGAAAAATGAAAAGCATCAATGCCCAAGCCACCGGTTAGGTCTGCTAGTGTGCCTGGTAAAATTAATGCTGCTTTATAATTTGCAGCCTGCTCAGATGAAGTTTGTTCTAGATTTAACTTTGGCGGATAATAAATTCCGTCCGTGTCTAACAAGTAGGCTAACTTGTTCTTTGCTTTAGCTCTTCCTTGTATTTGTTGTATGAGTGCTTGTATGGTAACCTCTGGAAAAGGACTTCCAGAAAAAGCAAGCTTCGTGATATCACCTTTAAAAGATTTGATGAATTCTTGTATGTGTGGTTGCAATAGTACTCGATTCAAAACTCTCGAAGTTTATTTGTCAAAGCATGCAGCGCAATCCCAGTCGCCTGAATTACATTCATACTACTATTTGTTCCGTACATAGGAATATGATATACCGCGTCAAGTTGTTGAAGTAGCTCCTCATTAATACCGTTTTTTTCACTTCCTATAAACAATGCTATTTTATCATCTATAGTAGCCGTTATTTTACTAATGGGTGTACTATTAGTAGTAATCTCTAATCCAATTAGTAAGGTGTTTTGCGATTTTAATTGAGTGAACACTTCGTTTAGTTCAGTAACAGATTTATAAGGTATTAATTTTTGAGTGCTTCTAGCGGTTCGTTTTAATCGCGAAGAGTTGATGTCTATGGGATTTCCGTAGAAAATTATTTCTTTAACACCAAAGGCCTCGCAAATTCGGAATAAGGAACCTTGATTTGCTGGACTCTCAAGATGATCACAAATTAAAGTGATATCAAATTCTCTGGGTGTAAATCTGTTTTCTTTATGTGAAAGTTGATGGCTCATAGGAGGGAAGCAATCAGTTTTCAAATGCATAGGTAACAATGTTCGCACCCATACGCAATGCTTTTATGCGCACTTCTTGCGGATCATTATGAACCTCTGGATTTTCCCAACCATCACCTAAGTCACTCTCATAAGTGTATACGAGCACTAATCTTCCTTCTATAGTAATACCAAAAGCTTGTGGCCTTGCATTATCGTGTTCATGAATTTTAGGTAAGCCATCTGGAAACGGATATTTATAACTGAAAATTGGGTGATTTCCAGCTAGTTCTTCTAATGGATTATTAGGAAATAGTTTTATTATTTCTTTACGCACATACTCATCCATACCATAGTTATCATCTATGTGTAAAAAACCTCCGCTCAATAAGTAGGTTTGTAAGTTCTCAACATCTTCATCGGTAAAAAACACATTACCATGTCCTGTCATGTGCACAAATGGATAGTTAAATAGGTCTACACTATCTGGTTTGACTACTTCGGGGCTTGTGGATAATGTCGTGTTTAATTCTTGATTACAAAATTTTGCAAGATTGGGGAGCGCAGTGGGATTACCATACCAGTCTCCACTTCCGCCGTATTGAAGGACGGCTATTTCTTGAGAAATCCCTGTAAAACACATGAGCAAAACACCAAGCGATACTAAGAATTTTATCATAAGCTCAAATGTAAAAAAAGGAAGTAAAAAGTGAGGGCTTAAATATTAAATTTTTTCAATCATTTCACAAAAGAGTGAATTGATAAAAAATTTATGGTCTGCCTTAAGGTCTCTTTTAATTCTACTAACAGGAGGAATTACAACAGTAACATCGCTCACTACATGCAATGCAGGACGTCTTCTGTTGTAAATTTGTTTCTTAGAACGTAAAGTAGTTTCAGCCATAAAAATAAGTACTAATAGTTAAATGTTCTTAAAAAAAATGAAAACCATAACTATCTCAATGGCTGCAATATAGTACATTTATTGCGTAAAAACTGTCTTTAAGGCTATATTGGGCTTAATTTTCGACCATCAGCCATTTATCACTGCAAAAGTATGACAGGCCGCTATTGCTGCCGTTTCTGTTCGTAACCTTCTGTTACCTAGTGAAACCTCGATCATTTGAGCCGCAGTTGCGCGCTCAATTTCATTTGCAGAAAAATCGCCCTCAGGGCCTATTAATAATAGATAGGAGTTGTTTTTACTAAAGCTATCTTTTAGTTTTATTTTAGCTCCCTCGGGTTCACAATGTGCAATGCCTTTAAAATTTTCGCCGTGAGGCAAACTAATAAAATCTGAAAACGAGATTGCATTATTTAATTTTGGGAGATAGCAGGACAATGACTGCTTCATAGCGCTAATCATTATTTTTTCATACCGCTCTTTTTTAACCACTTTTCGTTCGCTATGATCACAAATAATTGGGGTAATTTCTGAAATACCAATTTCTGTTGCTTTTTCTAAAAACCATTCAAAACGATCATTGAGTTTAGTAGGTGCAACCGCCATATGAAGCGAATAGGACAGTGGTTCTTTTAAAACTACCTCATTTATTTTTACAATGCATTTTTTAGGATTGCTATTTGTGATTTCTGTAGTATACAGATGTCCTAGCCCATCTGTAATATATAAAATAGCTCCTTCTTCTTTGCGAAGTACTTTATGAATATGCCTGCTTTCTTCTTTTTCAAAAATGATTTCAGATGCTGACGGAGTAATGTTTTTTTGGTAAAATAAATTCACGAATTATCTCTTTTCTGTTACTTTGCTTTGTGCGTGTTCTATACCCAGTTCTGTAATTTTTCTTCTGTGTCAAACCCTTTCGGGTGCATAAAAAACAAATTCTTTCATTGGTTTATCAGTAAAATCCATTGGGAACACATATTCCTCTTTTAAAATAGCATCCATTTTCTGTGAGACCACCCGTACCATAAGTCTGCCTTTAGTTTCTACTATACTCATTTTGCTTTTATAGCGCATGCAAACACCTCCAAACATTTTCTTTTCAATACTATCTGCTACCCACGGGGCTATAGCAATTCGTGATCTTCTAATGAGGTCTATGTCTTGCTCTTTTGTAACCATAAATTAAAATTTCATTCTTGCATTTGCCGAAACATCAAAAGTTGAAAATTGCTTCTGTTTATATTTTAATTCCCCTACAATGGCGATCATGGCTGCATTATCTGTGCAGTATTCTAATTTAGGTATATGTGTTTTCCATCCAAATTTGTTTTCTGCCTCTTGGAGTGCTTTTCTAATCCCACTGTTTGCTGAAACACCACCACCAATCGCAATTTCTTTTATTCCAGTATGCTTTACGGCGTTTTTTATTTTATCCATTAAATAGGATACTATAGTATATTGTAGGCTAGCACAGATATCATCGAGATTTTGTGCTATAAAATCTGGATTCGCTTTCACTTCTCTTTGTATAAAATAAAGGACAGCTGTTTTTAGACCGCTAAAGCTAAAGTCCATGGGTCCTACTTTGGGTTTAGTAAACGGAAATCTTTTGGGATCTCCATTTTGAGCGTACTTATCTATCAATGGACCACCGGGATAGGGGAGCCCAAGTATTTTTGCACTTTTATCAAAAGCCTCACCGACGGCATCATCAAGTGTTTCTCCAATGATCTCCATATTGAAATGAGAAGTTACTTTTACAATCTGCGTATGCCCTCCACTAATGGTTAAAGCTAAAAAGGGAAAATTAGGTTTTTCAGATGTACCATCATCAATAAAGTGGGCGAGAATATGCGCCTGCATGTGGTTTACTTCTATCAAAGGAATATTTAATCCAAGTGCTAAAGACTTTGCAAATGAGGTGCCTACAAGTAATGAACCCATTAAACCTGGACCTCTTGTAAAAGCGATGGCTGCTAACTGTTTTTTATCGATATTTGCTTCTTGCAAAGCTTGGTGTATTACTGGGACAATGTTTTGTTGATGGGCACGTGAGGCAAGTTCTGGTACAACACCGCCATATGCTTCGTGAATTTTTTGTGTTGCCACAACATTAGAGCATATCTTACTGTTATGTATTACAGCTGCTGCGGTATCATCACAAGAAGATTCGATCGCTAAAATATAATTGTTTTCTTGCATGAAGTAAAAGGGCATATTATTTGGTATCAAAAGTAAAACAATAAAAGCTATCAAAAAACTGGGTAAAATACTTGTTAGAATTTTTATGGTGATCGTAGTCCTCATTATTCTACTGGTTATTATATTGTCTATCCCAGCTGTGCAAACAAAAATCGCAAAAAGGGTCACAGATAACCTCAATGAAACCTATGATGTAGACATTCATATTGATAGAATAGGCCTTAACTGGCGAGGGGAGATCGATGTTCGTGATGTTTATATTGCTGACCACCATCAAGATACTTTAATCTTTGCAAAAGAATTACAGGCAGATGTCTTGGATTTTCAAAATTTATTGAATGATAATTTTGGTTTTGGTTCCATTGTACTTAAAAAAGCTAAGTTACGCTATAAGACCTATAAAGATGAGGAGAGCGATAATCTCTATATTTTTTCGCAAAAATTTAATACGGGTAAGACACCAACAAATGTATTTGTACTCTTTGCAGATCATTTAGAACTCATTGATAGTGAGGTGTATATTACGGATGAAAATCTTGAAAGCCCAGAAATATTAATGTTAGATGGAGTTAATTTAAATGCAGACCACTTTACTGTGGAAGACATTGATGTTACGGCAGATATAAATAGTATGTCACTTAGCGCGCAACGAGGTTTTACCATTCAAGACCTTCAGACCCATTTTTCATATACCAATAAAGCAATGAAGCTAGAAGATCTTACGCTTCTAACCGAAAATTCTAAGTTAAAAGGAGGCCTAATTTTTAATTATGGCGAAGATGGGATGAAGGATTTTATGAATGGAGTAGACATTGACGCCACTTTTGATAATAGTGAGTTGGCAACAAATGATTTGAACGCTTTTTACAATGAATTTGGCCCTAACCAAAAATTATATGTTGATGGTAAATTTGATGGAACACTAAATAACTTCAGATTTAGAAACGCTAGAATATCTTCTGGAGAAACGCGTGTGCGAGGAGACTTTATTATAAAAGATTTAATCTCGACTGATCGTGATTACAGTATTCAGGCTAATAATCACTATATAACGACTAGCTATTATGATCTTAGGCGTTTTATGCCGCGTCTTATAGGAGAAAACTTACCAGAGGAATTAAAACCTTTAGGCAATTTTCAATTTATAGGAAATACACAAATAACAACAGCTAAGTTAAAATCTAAGAGTAATTTACAAAGTGCGATTGGAAATGCTCTTGTAGACCTCGAAATGGGTAAAATTAATGATTTTGAACACGCCACGTATACTGGTAAAATTAAAGTAGATAA
The DNA here is from genome assembly GCA_938041335.1 of uncultured Ulvibacter sp. GTDB lineage: Bacteria > Bacteroidota > Bacteroidia > Flavobacteriales > Flavobacteriaceae > Patiriisocius. The sequence goes on from CALIAF010000009.1 coordinate 8,161, forward strand.
TTTCAATTTAGGTAAACTAACGGAAACAGCTTCATTAGGAGTTGTTTCTGCAGATCTAATTGTAAAAGGTAGTGGCTTCTCCCAAAAGTCTGTTAACACCGCGATTACAGGCACAGTTTCCTCCTTTGATTTTAAGGGGTATTCTTATAAAAACATTGCCGTAACTGGAAATTTAAAAGACCCAGTTTTTAACGGTGATCTCACTATTGACGACCCTAATTTAATATTAGATTTTAAAGGAATTGTAGATGTTTCTAAAGCGTTTAATCAGTTTGATTTTGAAGCAGACGTTACCTATGCTGAGTTAAATAAACTGAATTTAATAAAAAGAGATAGTGTAAGTATTTTTGCAGGTAGATTATTGGTTGATATGGATGGTACCACAATTGATAATGCACGAGGAACCATTAATTTGAAGGAAACTTTCTACCAGAACGAAAGAGACGATTACTATTTTGATGATTTTAATATAGTCTCTACTTTTGAAGGAGAAAAGAGGACCCTTGAAGTCAATTCGCCAGATATCATAGATGGAAGTATTTCTGGTGTGTTTAAGATTGAAGATATCCCTAACTTATTTAAAAACGGTATTGGAAAAATATATGCCAATTATATACCACAAGAAGTAACCTCAGATCAGTATATAGATTACAAGTTTACCGTGTATAATAAAATAGTCGAACTTTTTGTGCCGGCTTTATCATTAGGAGAGAACACGAAAATTGATGGGTCAGTTTCGTCAGATGAGACGAAGTTCAATCTTAATTTTAAATCTCCAGAAATTCTATTATACAAAAACTATTTAGGTAATGTTACTGTTCAGGTGGATAACAATAACCCTCTTTATAACACGTACATAGAGATTGATTCTGTTTACACGGGAGTTTATGATTTAAAGGATGTCGCAATTATTAATAAAACAATAAATGATACCTTATATCTGCAATCTGAGTTTGCAGGTGGTAAGACAAAAAAGGATATCTTTAATCTAGCCTTATACCATACCATTAATCCAGAAGGTAAATCTGTTGTTGGTTTTTCAAAATCTGATATACGGTATAATGATAATATTTGGCACGTAAACAAAGAGAATAATAAGCAGAATAAAATAGTATTTGATGCTAATTTTAAGCGCATACAGATCAATGAAATAAAATTAAGTCATAATGATGAGCTTATCGAGTTTGGTGGTGAAATTAGAGATTCTACCTATAAAGATCTACAAGTCAGGTTTAGTGATGTAGATGTAGGAAATCTTGTTCCTAAAGTAGACAGTTTGCGGCTGGATGGAAATATTACTGGTCGCTTAAATTTTGTCCAGAAAGGAGGGGCCTATTTCCCTGATAGTAATGTGCGCATAAATGATGTAGTTATTAATGAAACGGCATTTGGAGATCTAACATTAGATGTTCAGGGTAATGAAGACCTTACTAATTATAGAATTAACACCACTTTGGTTAACAATGATGTTAAATCAATAAATGCGGTGGGTGAGATAGATGTATCTGGATCTACACCACAGATTGATCTTAATGTGGGTCTTAATGATTTTAATATGAAGGCCTTTAGCCCTTTTGGTGGGGATGTGATTACAGATATTCGTGGTTTAGTTTCTGGTAATGCTAAAGTGAAGGGCAACTATAAATCTCCTGATATCAACGGTAGACTGTCATTAGCGAATAGTGGGCTAATGATTCCATATCTCAATACAGATTTTGATATTGAGAATAACACCATTTTAAGTTTAACAAAGAGTAAAATAACTATTGAACCTACTGGTATTACTGATGTAAAGTATCAAACCAAAGGTAGACTGTCTGGGAACGCTACACATTCAAATTTTTTAGACTGGGCACTAAATCTCAGAATAGATGCACCAGAAAGATTACTAACCCTAGATAAACCGCCAGAAGAGGATGCGTTATATTATGGAACAGCATTTATAAGTGGTAACGCAACTATTGTCGGGCCTGTGCAGGAGTTAGTAATTGATGTAGCCGCAACAACAGAAGAAGGAACCACCTTCAAAATTCCTATTTCAGAAACAGAATCAATAGGTGATGATTCTTTTGTACGATTTTTATCGCCAGAAGAAAAAGAAGCACGTATTAGTGGGGCAGTTGTAGAGATTGAAGAAGTAAAAGGCTTAACACTCAACTTCGAACTCGACATAAATCAAAACGCAGAAGTAGAAGTAGTTGTAGATCAAACCAACGGAAGTACCTTAACAGGACGTGGAGCCGGGATTCTATTAATTGAGATTAATACCCTAGGTAAGTTCAATATGTGGGGGGATTTCTTGGTTATAAGTGGGAATTTTGACTTTAGATATGGAGGCCTAATCCAGCGTAATATAGAAGTAGAACCGGGCGGAAGTATCAATTGGGATGGAAAACCAGAAAAAGCGAGGCTTGATTTAAGAGCGATTTATAAAACCACGGCAAATCCGTCTATATTGTTGGATAATCCTACCGTGAATAGAAAGATACCTGTTGAGGTGGTTGTAGATCTGCTAGGAGAACTTAGCCAGCCAGAATTGAAGTTTGATATTATATTCCCACGAGTGAGTTCTATTGTGCGCAGTGAGCTTGAATACAAGTTGCAAAATGAAGAACAACGCCAGAACCAAGCATTGTTTTTAGTGGCTTCAAACTCTTTTGTAAATGATGAGTTTGCGGGTGCTGGTGGCATAGGGGGTAATCTATTAGCAGATCAAGTGTCAAGTATAGTGGGCGATTTATTATCTGATAAAGATGGTAAATTTGGTTTTGCAATAGACTATAAAACGGGTCAAAACTCTCCAACGGCTCAAACAGCAGATGAGCTAGGAATATCCATCACAACTAAAATTACAGAGAAGTTATTAATCAATGGAACACTAGGAGTACCTATTGGAGATGTTAACGACACTGCTGTTGCTGGCGAAGTAGAAGTACAATGGCTTATGAATGAAGACGGTAGCTTACGCATGAACTTTTTTAACCGCCAAGCAGATATCCAGTTTATTGGAGAAGATCAGATTTTTGAGCAAGGTCTCGGTATGTCTTATACCGTAGATTTTAATACCTTTAAGGAACTCGTTTTTAGACTTTTTAATAAAAAATTGTCTCTAGAAAAACAGAAAGAAGAAGAACTACCGGCTGTGCCAGACGATAGTAAGTTTAATGATACCTTCGGAAATGTGCCGGATGACGAAGAGTAAGACCGGTATGACTATTTGCTCCACGCAAACATTCCAGGTTCATAGGTAAAGTTCATTCTAATACAAGCGTAGCGTATTAAAAACTACTCACTACCTAGAGGCTATTACAGAAATCTCAACATTCACATATTTAGGCAGGTTTGCGACCTCTACAGTCTCTCGTGCCGGTGCTGTTTCATCTGTAAAGTAGGTGCCGTATATTGAGTTGATATTAGCAAATTGCCCCATATCTTTTACAAAAATGCTGGCCTTTAATACATTATCAAAATTCATGTCTGCAGCTTTAAGTACCGCTTTCAGGTTTTCCATCACAAGTGTTGTTTCTTCTTCAATACTACCTTTAAAGAGTACTCCTGTTTTTGGGTCAATTGCTATCTGACCAGATGTGTAAAGCATATCACCATTAAGTACTGCTTGGTTGTAAGGCCCAATAGGGGCTGGGGCATTTGGAGTTGATATAATTTTTTTCATAATTAGTGTATTTGATTTTCGTGTTATGGTGTAAAACTAATTAAATTGACTTGCCATTTCGAACTTGATTCGGAATCTTAGCCACCCCATCGCAATCAATAATTTAACTCACATTTCCGAAGTAAAACTATAGATTACGATCTGGAATTCTGCGTTTGTCATATTTGATATCACTTAAAATACTACTCTTAATACCAATAAAGAAGAACCAAGAGGTGTTGATGCTTCCTATAGGTGTCCAATTAAAACTCATTTGCCAACTCTCTAAATCGCGCTGAAAACGAAACTGGGTCAATGTAACTCCTTTATTCTTAAAATCATACCCAGAAGAAACTCCAACACGCCATCTTGGTGAAAGCTCTAGATTTGAGCTAAACATTAAAGATTGAGATGATATTTCGTCCTGACGTCTTGTGTTTGAATAGGTCATGGTATATGCCAGACGTAAATCCCAAGGAATATTAAAGTTATAAAAGTCAGTATTCTCATACTCAGATTGATTTTCAGACTCAAAAATATCACCATCTATCTGGCTTGTAGATTCTCCAAATAAATCATCCTGCCTACCACCATTTCTAAAGGTCTCGCTGTCTTCAGGATCATTATTGTTAGTAGTATTCTGAAAATCTTCACTAGAAAAAGAATAGTTAAGGCTTATATTTCCTCCAGTCAATCTAAATAGACTACCGCCATTGTTAATGTTAAACATTTCAATGGGTGTATTGCTATTGTCTAAAGCATATGGATTTAAAGTCCCTCTAAAGTTTATATCCAGTCTCTCTACAATAGGTATACTACCACTCACATTTAAAGGGCTTATTTTTAACGAGTCACCGGCTACATTATAGGCAGTAGAAAAATTAAGATTATTAAGCAGTGTTATTTTTTTCGCTTCTGTCACGGTGGTATCCTTAGACGTTACCTTTGCTTCCAGTGTGTTACTTAACGAGAGCCCAATATTACTGCTAAAAATTCTACTTGGGGCTCCATAAAGGGTGTTTTCAAACCTAGAGTATTGCACAATTTCATTAGAAGCGGCTTCATCTGCTGTTGCGGGTACTGGGACTTCATACGAATCATAAAACTGATCAAAAGCCGGATTGATATTATAACTTATAGATGGACGCATTACATGCCGTATACCTTGTATTTTTTTATCCTCACCTCGATTAAAAGTACCATAAACTGTAGTACCTAGACTCGTAGAAAAATTATACGTACGATAACTGTCAAAACCTGGTATCGTATCTTCAATTACACCTCCAACACCATCTTCTACTTGTGTGTCATACCTTCTGCTAATAGTTTTTAATAACCAAGTCTCTTGATAATTAGTACTCATGGTAGCACTCAAATAATCAAGAATTTTAAAGTTTGTGGCTATCGGTATACTATGTCGTGCCCCAATTTGTGCACCTCTAAACATTTCTGGTTTGAAGAACAAGGAGTCTACCGTGCTTATTCTGTTTTCTGCAGTGACATTGTACTGTACGTTAATATTGTCAATAATTCCTTTTTTTGTACCTACTTTAGGGGCAAAAGGATAAATACGAGCTATACTACCATTAAAGTTTGGCAGCGACATATTTATTGTCTCTGTTTGCGTATTTTGAGAATGTGTAGCCGCCACACTAATATTTACCTGCGGTTCTACTTCAAAGGTTTTAGAATAGGATATAGAAGAACTTAAGGTGTTTACGAGTGCACTCGCATTATTTGTTTGATTTTGTGATTGCTGAAAATACCGACTACTCCCTAAGTTGACATTTGCAGAAAAACGAGATGTAGGATTTACTTTTGCATCTTGAGTATGACTCCATCTTATATTATAAATAGCACTTTGGCTAAAATCATCAAAGCCACGCTCACTTTCAATATTGTTTTCATAACGTAAACTAAGATTACCACTAAACTTATATCGCAATGCATAGCTAGTCTCTGCTCTTATTCCATAACTTCCGTTGGTATAATAATCACCTAATAAGGTAAGATCTAGATAATCACTTAATGCAAAATAGTAGCCTCCGTTTTGAAATGAAAACCCGCGACTGTTATCACCTACTGTAGGCAGTATAAAACCAGACGCCCTATCATTAGTCATCGGGAAGTAAGCAAAAGGCAGTGCAATAGGAGTAGGGACATCTGCGATATACATATTAGTAAGGCCTGTCACTACTTTTTTACCAGGAACAAATTTAGCTCTACGAGTAAAAAAATAATATTCTGGATCATCAATGTTCTCAGAAGTGGTAAACTTTACATTCTTTAAAAAGATAACAGAATCATTATGTTTTTTAGTAACCTCTGCAATGACGTTAAAACCACTTTGCTGAGTACGCGAATTATAAATAATTGCTTTTTCTGAAATATTATTAAACCGCAAAGAATCTGGACGTACCTCATTCGCACCTTGAACAAAAATAGGCTTTTGCAGATATACACCAGAGCTGTCTATACCTCTGGCATAAATTTCATTCGTGTTATAATCTAGAATAATTTCTCCAGCATCAATACGCGTGTCACCATAAATTACATATGCCTTATTATACAAATAGGCGCGATTATTCTTTTTGTCTAAATACACATAGTCCTCACCATAATATTCCATGATATGCTTTAGGTCTTCTTTAGGTCTTATGGTGTCAACTACTTTTACATCAGTTTCTGGGGTGGGTGTCTTAGAATCTTCCGTTGGGGTTGTTGTTGGGTTTTCTTCTGCTGGAAGGTTTATCACTGGATTCACCGCTGGATCTTGCGCATAAAGAGATGCGCCACCTAGCTGGAGTATAAAAAATAGAATAACATATAATTGCGTAGGTGTCTGCAATGGCTTTTAGTGTTTTAGGCACTTTTACTGAACCAAGTTCAGCATAAATTTTGTTTCCGAAATTTTCTGAGCGTCACATTATTTCTTTACTTTGTATATAAGTAAGAAGATCATTATTGACCATTCTTGGCTCAGTTTTTGAAAGTTCAAAATTAATCATAATTTTTCGCTTTACTTTTATAAAGTTTAAACAAGTATAATATAAAATAACTGACTAAAAACTTCCGTTATATCCCTATGAAAACGAAACGAACACTCCTTTTAGTACTTGCGCTCTCAATTGTCTTATCTGCTTTTACTTTTAAAGACGATGGGCAAAGCCATTCTATTTCAGAAACATCGCAAAAACAATTTGTGGTAGTACTCGATGCGGGACACGGTGGTACAGATTCGGGTAATTTAGGAAATGGCTACTTCGAAAAAGACATTGTGCTAGATGTGACCTTACAAGTGGGAAAATTATTAGCGGCTAAGCCAGGTTTTAAAGTGATCTATACCAGAAAAACGGACACATTTAAAACACTTTATGAGCGGGGTCCTATTGCAAACGAGGCTGATGCAGATATTTTTGTTTCTATACATTGTGATTCTCACCACACCCAAGCCTATGGCGTTGGTACTTTTGTAATGGGTATTGATAAATCTGGAAAAAACTTAGAAACTGCCAAAAAAGAAAATGAAGTGATTTTTCTTGAAGAAGATTATCAGGAAACTTATGCAGGTTTTGATCCAAATTCTCCAGAGTCTTTAATAGCGATGACTATCATACAAGAAGAATACCTAGACCAGAGTATTATGTTAGCAGGCTTAATACAAAATAATATTGTCAACAATTTAAGACGTAAAGATCGTCGAGTGAAACAAGCTCCTTTTTGGGTGCTGCACAGTAGCTATATGCCAAGTGTTCTTGTAGAGTTAGGCTTTTTAACCAATAACACAGAAGGAAAATATATAAATAGTAAGAAGGGCAGACAAGAGATGGCTGCACAGATTACTAAAGGAATTGTAGATTATAAAACAAGCCTAGAGTTAGCAACAAGCGATTTCCAGAACCCGGTAATCACGCAACAAGAGATTGATGAAGCTCTTAAAGTTTCAGAAAAGAGAATCTATAAAGACATTGATTTTAGAGTTCAAATCGCAGCATCAGGCAATAGATTAGAAACAAAATCACAAAATTTTAAAGGTCTAAAAGGGGTAGATCGAGTACAAGCAGGTAACCTTTATAAATATTACTACGGAAATACCTCAGATTACAACGAAATCAAAATATTACAAACTCAGGCCAAAGAGAAAGGCTATGCTACGTGTTTTGTGGTCGCTTATAAAGATGGAAAAAAGTTAAAACTATCAAAAGTTCTTAACACCGAGGATAAATAGACTTTCTTTTAGTGATTTATACTTAAATTTGCTCTAATTAAATGAAGCAGCTTGAAACTATCTAAAGAAGTAAAAACAGGAATTCTTGCCATTTGTGCGATACTACTATTCATTTTTGGATATAGTTATCTGCAAGGGACTAATCTATTAGAAAAAAACAGGACCTTTTTCGTAAAGTATGACAATGTAGAAGGGCTTGCCAAATCTGCACCCGTTACCATAAGTGGTCTCGTAGTGGGTAAAGTGACTAATATTGATTTTGAGGATAAAAAGGGTGGGCTCGTCGTTGAGTTTACCGTTGAGAATGATTTTGATTTTTCTAATAAGAGTTTAGTACGTATTTACAGCAGTGGATTAATAGGCGGTAAATCGTTAGGAGTATTCCCAGATTATAGTGGGGAAGCCGTTAAAAATGGGGATACCCTTCCTGGAGAGATTGAAGCAGGAATGTTAGACGCAGTAACATCTCGATTAAAACCTCTTGAGGCTAAGGTAAATACGACGTTAACATCATTAGATTCCCTGTTGCATTCTTTTAATGAAGTGCTCAACCCGCGCACGCAGGCTAATCTAGAAGAAACATTAGCCACGCTTAATACAACCACAAAATATTTTAGATCCATTTCAAAGAATATGGATGAGCTACTTGATGGCAACAAAGAGAAGTTAAGTGCCACTATGACTAACCTTGATGTGACCACAAAAAACTTTGCGAAACTTTCAGATTCTTTAGCTCAGATAAGTCCAGGTGAGATGATCCGTGAAATGGAAGAGATGACTAAAAAACTCAATGCTATTGTAACCAGTATTGATAATGGTGAAGGTAGTGTAGGTAAATTGCTCAAGGATGAAAAAATGTATGACAACCTAGAAGGGGCGTCTAAACAATTAGAAGAATTACTAGAAGATATGAAACTTCACCCCAAGCGTTATGTTCATTTTTCATTATTTGGAAAACGAGATAAAGGCTATGAGGAGCCAGAAGATCCTAACAAATAATCTATGCAGTACATACCTAATATCCTTTTTTTACTAGTCCTAGCTTCAGGAATCGGCTATTTTACATACAACATAAAAAAAGTAATAAGAAACATAAAACTTGGCCTTCCTGTTACTGTATCAGATAAGGGAGAGCGCTGGTCTAATGTGGCTCGTATTGCCATTGGGCAATCTAAAATGGTGGTACGCCCTGTTTCTGGGGCTTTGCACATTGTTGTTTATCTCGGTTTTATAATCATTAATATAGAAGTATTAGAGATTATTATAGATGGCCTTTTTGGCACGCACCGTATTTTCTCCTCTTTTTTAGGCGGATTTTATGGAGTACTCATAGGGACCTTCGAAATTTTAGCCGTTTTAGTATTTGCCGCTGTGATTATTTTTTGGCTCCGCCGAAATAGTATAAAAATAAAGCGCTTTATGTCATCAGAAATGAAAGGATGGCCTAAAAGTGACGGTAACGTCATTCTCTATTTTGAAATGGTCTTAATGGGTTTATTTCTGTTAATGAATGCTACAGATGTTTCTTTTCAGCAAATGGATAGCGGGAATGTCGTGTCGCAACACATAGCCAGTTGGTTTTCCGGGACCTCAGATGGAACGCTACATCTAATAGAACGATCCGCTTGGTGGATTCATATTATAGGTATTCTCATTTTCCTAAACTATTTGTACTTTTCAAAGCATTTGCACATCATGTTAGCTTTTCCTAATGTATTCTTCGGAAGTATAACGCCTAAAGGTCAGTTTAAAAATAATGAAGCGGTAACCAAAGAAGTGAAGATGATGATGGATCCAAACATAGATCCATTTGCAGCCCCACCAGCAGGAGAGGAGCAAGCAGTGCCGGCAAAGTTTGGTGCCAGCGACGTGATGGATTTAACACAAGTACAATTATTAAACGCATACACGTGTACAGAATGTGGGCGTTGCACTAGCGAATGTCCTGCAAACATTACAGGTAAAAAACTATCGCCACGTAAAATAATGATGGACACACGTGACCGTCTAGAAGAGGTAGGGAAAAATATTGATGCGAATAAAGGTGTTTTTGTACTAGACAACAAACAGTTGTTGGGAGATTACATTACAGCAGAAGAATTGTGGGCGTGTACCAGTTGTAACGCCTGTGTGGAAGCTTGTCCAGTAAGTATAGACCCATTATCTATTATTATGGAAATGCGTCAATACCTAGTAATGGAAAAAAGTGCAGCTCCTAATGAGCTAAACGTAACTATGACAAACATAGAAAACAATGGTGCTCCCTGGCCATTTAATCAACAGGATAGATTGAACTGGAAAAATGAGTAAAAGTATGAATACAAAGAATGAAAAAAATATGTTGAAGAAGATCCAGGCAGATGGTGAGGCAATAAGTCCAGTTCTAGCAGATGGAATTAAGAATTACCTTATTGATATAGACGGCACCATCACAGATGATGTACCCAACGAAGAGCCAGAACGTATGGCAACTTGTGCCCCTTTTCCAGACGCATTAAAGACCCTAAACGGTTGGTATGATGAAGGGCACATAATTTGTTTTTTCACATCAAGAACGGAAGACCATAGAGAGGTGACTACCAATTGGTTACATGAACATGGATTTAAATTTCACAGCCTTTTAATGGGTAAGCCTCGCGGCGGAAATTATCATTGGGTGGATAACCATCTAGTAAAAGCCACGCGGTATAAAGGAAAGTTTACAGACCTTGTAGAAAAGGAAGTGACTATTCAAGTGTTTGAAGAGTAATATAATAGAAGCATCCATTATTAAAAATCAACTATGTCAGAAACAATAAATGTCCCAACAATGGCCGAGTATATGGCCCAAGGCAAGCAGCCAGAAGTATTATTCTGGGTGGGTTGTGCTGGTAGTTTTGACGATAGAGCAAAGAAGATTACAAAAGCATTTGTGAAATTATTAAACAATGCTGGGGTTGATTTTGCTGTATTAGGTACAGAAGAAAGTTGTACGGGAGATCCAGCAAAAAGAGCAGGTAACGAGTTTCTATTCCAGATGCAAGCAGTGACTAATATTGAGGTGATGAATGCCTATGAAGTCAAGAAAGTGGTGACCGCATGCCCACACTGTTTTAATACCATACAAAACGAGTATCCGCAACTAGGGGGTAATTATGAAGTAATGCACCACACACAGTTTTTAAAATCTTTAATGAACGAAGGCCGCCTTAAAGTAGAAGGCGGTAAGTTTAAAGGAAAGCGAATCACATTTCACGATCCTTGTTATCTAGGTCGTGCCAATGGTGAGTATGAAGCACCTAGAGATTTATTGCGTAAACTAGAAGTTGAGCTTGTAGAGATGAAGCGCTGCAAGACCAAAGGATTATGCTGTGGAGCTGGTGGAGCACAAATGTTTAAAGAAGCAGAGCCAGGAGCAAAAGAGATTAATATAGAACGTACTCAAGAAGCCATAGAAGTAAAACCAGCAATTATAGCTGCGGGTTGTCCATTTTGTAACACGATGATGACAGATGGCGTAAAAGGAGAAAACAAAGAAGAAGAAATTGAAGTCATGGACGTGGCTGAGATGATTGCAAGTGCAGCAGATTTATAAAATTTAAAAAGGACGGACCTCCGAACTTATGTGAAACACTGCGAAATAACCCCAAATTGAAAAGAATATGTTAGTAGACTTCACAGCACTCCCAGACGATTCAAGAATATGGATTTATCAATCCAACCGTAAATTCTCAGAAGAGGAAGTGGCTGTAATGCAAGAAAAAACCAATGCATTTTTAACGCAGTGGACGGCACATGGTGCCAACCTTGAGGCAGGATTCGAGATAAAATACGATCGTTTCATAGTTCTTGGGTTAAATCAAGCTAATGCATCTGCATCTGGATGTAGCATTGATGCTTCGGTGCATTTTATTCAAGAATTAGAGAAGGAATTTGATCTTGATCTTATGGATAAGATGAATGTGACCTTTTATAATGGCAATTTTATCGCACATAAAACCTTAACAGATTTTAGAAAGATGGCAAAAAATAGATCTGTATCAAAGAATACCGTGGTTTTCAATAACTTAGTGAATACAAAAGAGGAGTATCAAGAAAATTGGGAAGTACCTGCGTCAGAGAGTTGGCATAATCGATTTTTAGCATAGTTTTTGTAACTTACGGTAAGGAAAGATGGCCTTTGTATTTTTGATTTCACACTCACTATTTTAGGTGCATCTTCGTTCTAACATATATCCTGAATTTTATCAATGAAAAATAGTTTTGCTCTCGTATTATTTATTATACTTTCCGCTTCAACGTTTGCACAACAAGCGAATCCTTTAATTGTAAAAAATGCACTACCATATCAGCAGAAATGGGTGGATAGCATCTATAGCGAAATGTCATTACAAGAAAAAGTAGGGCAACTTTTTATGGTAGATGTGTTTTCAAGCGACCCTAAAGAGAAAACAGACAAGATTAAAAAACTCATAAAAGAACAGCATATTGGCGGAATTATATTCTCTAAAGGAGGTCCTGTACGTCAAGCAAAACTCAATAATGAATTTCAAAACGACGCCAAATATCCATTAATGATCGCAATGGATGCAGAATGGGGGCTAGCCATGCGGTTAGACTCCACATTTGCATACCCTTATAATATGACTTTGGGTGCCATTCAAGATAATAAAATTGTAGAAGAAGTGGGCTATCGTATAGGTCGTCATACTAAAAGAATGGGAATGCATATTAATTTTGCACCCGTAGTGGATATCAACACCAACCCTAAAAACCCAATTATTGGTAATCGTTCTTTTGGGGAAGACATGGATAATGTGAGTGAGAAAGCTACCGCTTTTATGCAAGGAATGCAACGTGCTGGGGTTTTAGCAAATGCAAAACATTTTCCGGGCCACGGAGATACAGATCAAGATTCGCATAAAACCTTGCCTACAGTTGCTTTTTCCAAGGAGCGAATTGACAGTGTAGAGTTATATCCATATCGACGGCTTATTGAAAATGGCTTAAGCAGTGTGATGGTTGCACACCTTAATATTCCTAGTTTAGAGCCTCGTTCTGGCTATCCATCTAGTATTTCAGAATATATAGTGACAGACATGCTAAAGGGACAATTAGGTTTTAATGGCCTTATTTTTACTGATGCGCTAAATATGAAAGGTGCAGCAAACTTTAGTAGCCCAGGAGAGATTGATCTCGCTGCATTTTTAGCAGGAAATGATGTACTGCTTATTTCCGAAGATATCCCAAAAGCACATGCGCTTTTAGTAAATGCGTATAGAGAAGAAGTTATTACCGAAAAGCGATTAGCACATTCTGTAAAGAAAATTTTATTTGCAAAGTTTAAAGCGGGCTTGCACCGTTATCAGCCCATTAGCCCATATGGCTTAGTATCCAGTTTAAATGGAGCTTCAGATGTGTTATTATATGAGCAAGCCATGGAAGCGGCGATAACCGTTGTTAAAAATGATAGTTTGACGCTGCCTATTTCTGACCTTCAGAAAAAGAAATTTGCCTATGTAAACTTAGGCGATGCTTCTGGAAAACCCTTCTTAGATGCGCTTCGGAAATATAATAGAATTGATCACGTTAAGGCCAATGAACTCCCTACCTTATTGAAAAAGCTTAAAGGGTATGACAAGGTGATTATTGGTTTTCATAAGAGCAATGATAACCCATGGAAAAGTTATACGTTTTCAGAAAAAGAGCTGCAATGGCTGCAAGAAATTGCCATAGATAACAAGGTGATACTAGATGTGTTTACTAGTCCATATGCGCTGCTACAAGTACAAAACATGGCCGAAATTGAGACCATTATGGTGTCTTACCAAAATAGTGAAGTAGCACAATCATTGTCAGCCCAGATTATTTTTGGTGCCCGTCAAGCAAAGGGAAAGTTGCCAGTAAGCATTAACACACAGATACCTGTAGGAACGGGAGTTGAAACAAAGCTACTAAAACGCTTACAATACGGTACTCCAGAAAGTGTGGGTATGAGCAGCTACAAATTTTATAAAATAGATTCACTTGCAAGAGTGGGGCTTTGGGGGAAAATGACACCAGGAATGCAAATACTTGTTGCACGCAATGGTAAGGTGGTTTATGATAAAAATTTTGGATATCATACGCAATCAGAAAAAAATACGGTAAAGAGTAATGACCTCTATGATGTGGCATCATTGACAAAAATACTGGCAACGTTGCCAATAGTTATGGATCTATACGACCGTGGGGTCATTAACATGGATACAAAGCTCAGAGAAATGCTACCGGAATATAAAGGTACCGACAAAGCAAATATTACGCTACAACAAATGCTTACGCATACGGCGAGGTTAAAAGCTTGGATTCCTTTTTATGTTAAAACCCTAGATAGTATAACAAAAAAACCATCTTCAAAATGGTTTAGAAAAAACAAAGAAAGTGACTTTACTATTCCCGTGGCTAAAAATCTTTATATGAAACGAGAGTATCGCGATTCGATTTTTCTTCAGATTAAAGAAAGTGAATTAAGAAGCAGTAGCGGTTATAAATACAGTGATTTGCCCTATTATTTATTAAAAAAATACGTGGAAGAATTTTATGGCACTCCATTAGAACTATTGGTGCAACGTAACTTATATGAGTCATTAGGGGCTAGTAACACCACCTATTTGCCATTAGATAAATTCACTAGTATTGACATTGTTCCTACAGAAAACGACCAGATTTTTAGGCAACAAGTGGTGCAAGGCTATGTGCACGATCAAGGAGCTGCCATGTTAGGAGGAGTGGGTGGTCATGCTGGGCTGTTTAGTACGGCAAATGATGTAGCAAAAATCATGCAAATGTATCTATGGAAAGGAACGTATGGAGATAAGCAATACTTTAAACCCGAAACGATAGATGCGTTTAACACATGTTACTTTTGTGAAAATAATGTAAGGCGTGGTGTAGGTTTCGACAAACCACAACTGGGAGATGTGGGTCCAACCTGTGGTTGTATTTCTATGAATAGTTTTGGGCATAGTGGTTTTACGGGTACATTTACTTGGGCAGATCCGGATCAAGATTTAGTCTATGTTTTTATGAGTAATCGCACGTATCCAGATGCAGAGAATAGAAAATTAATAGGTAGTAATCTTCGTAGTAATATTCAAGAAGCTATTTATGAGGCTATTAACGTGAAGTATTAATAATATTTCCTATCACTCGTTTGTGTGTTTTAGGAACAGATGAATATAAAATTTATGAAAATAGCAATGGTATGTTATCCTACATTTGGTGGGAGTGGGGTAGTCGCTACAGAACTTGGCGTTGCACTAGCAGAACGGGGTCACGAGGTGCATTTTATCACCTATAAGCAACCGGTACGTCTTGATTTAATTAGTCCAAACATCTATTTTCACGAGGTTCAGGTGCCTCAGTATCCGTTGTTTAAATACCAACCCTACGAGTTGGCTTTGTCAAGTAAACTAGTAGACATGGTGCGTTATTATGGGATAGATATGATGCACGTGCATTATGCAATACCGCACGCGTATGCAGGGTACATGGCAAAAAAAATGCTAGAAGATGAAGGAATCATAATTCCAATGGTAACTACACTTCATGGTACAGATATAACCTTAGTAGGTAATCACCCGCATTATAAGCCAGCAGTTACGTTTAGTATTAATAATAGTGATAAAGTAACTTCGGTTTCTGAAAGTTTAAAGAAAGATACCCTTCGCCTTTTTTCTATTAATAATGAGATCGATGTAGTGCCCAATTTCATCGATATGAAAAAGCACGAGAATACCTATACAGATTGTCAGCGTGATTTGATGGCATTACCTGAAGAGCGTATTATCACTCACGTGAGTAATCTTCGCCCAGTAAAAAGGATAATAGATATAGTACGTATTTTTGCTAAAATCCAAGAAGACATACCCTCCAAGCTGTTAATTGTAGGAGAAGGTCCAGAACGCGAACCAGCACAAGAGCTAGTAGATAGTTTAGGGTTGACGCAAAAAGTAGTATTCTTAGGCAATAGCAATGAAGTAGACAAGATTTTATGTTTTTCAGATCTGTTTTTATTGCCTTCAGAAAAGGAGAGTTTTGGTCTTGCAGCGCTAGAAGCCATGGCTAGTGGCGTGCCAGTAATTTCATCTAATGCAGGCGGATTAGCAGAAGTTAACACACACGGTATAAGTGGATATTTAAGTAACATTGGAGATGTAGATGATATGGCAAAAAATGCGATTAGCATTTTAAAAGATGACGAAACGTTAGCTAGATTTAAACAACAAGCTAAGGCAGCGGCAGCTAAATTTGATACAAATAATATTGTGCCGTTCTATGAGGAGATTTATGTCCAAGCGTTAAATAAAACTTTGGTAAAATAAACTACACAATCGCACAAAAAAAATGCCCTTCATCTATAAGATAAAGGGCATTTGCAATTCTAATTAGTATTTAATCAAACTGATATCTAATACCTAATGCAAAATCAAAACCAAGGTCATCTCTAAAATCACCAAAACCAAATTCTGGTCTTACATCAAGAGATAGTAATAATGGAAAGTCAAAGTTATATTCGATTCCTGCGGTACCGGCGGCGAATACATAAATTTCATCATTATCATTATCAATATCTACACCACCAGGTAAATCTCCATAGTCGAATGAAACAGATGCCAAACCACCACCTACACCAGCATACCAGTTAAAACCACCATCAATGTTCCATACCCATTGGTATAATCCAGTACCTTTAAAAATACTTACATTTTTGTTTCCATTAAATTGCGCTCCTATTTCAAGCCTATTATTGTCACCTAATCCTCTTTGATAATTAATTTCTGTTCCAAAACCGTCATTATCTCCTATACGAATTCCAATGGCGTTTTTAGAAATTTCTTGTGCTTGTGAAGCTAATCCAAAAAGGACAAAGGCAAATACTAATAATTTTTTCATAATTTATATTATTTAAGTTGTGTGGCGAATTTAAGATAATGGATAAAACGAAAATGTTAAATACCTGCTAAAGGTTTCATAAATTAACCACATCTTTTCCCTATTTTTAGACATTAGAATGTAATCAATGACTCAAACAATTCTAGCGTCATTTAAAGAAACCTTTGACGGTGATTTTAAATATGATTCTTTGCATAAGACGCTCTATGCAACAGATGCTTCTGTATATAAAAGAATACCTGAAGCGGTTGCGTTTCCGAAGTCAGTAAAAGGTCTACAACAATTAATAAAGTTTGCAACAGAGCATCACACTTCTTTAGTACCAAGAACCGCGGGTACTTCGCTGGCCGGGCAATGTGTTGGTGATGGGATTATCGTAGATGTTTCTAAGTATTTTACAGAAATCATCACTTTCAATAAAGAGAAAAAGACTGTAATTGTGCAGCCTGGTGTCATAAGAGATGAACTAAATGACTACTTAAAACCGTTCGGATTATTCTTTGGTCCCAATACCTCTACTTCAAATAGATGCATGATTGGAGGGATGGTAGGTAATAACTCAAGCGGAACAACAAGTATTCATTATGGTGTGACCCGTGATAAATTGCTAGGCCTAAAAACAGTTTTATCTAATGGCGATGAGGCTTACTTCGGAAATGTTACAAAAAATGAGGTTCCAGAAAAATTAGAAAAGGACACTTTAGAAGGAAAAATTTACGAAACGATATATTCTAATCTTTCTAATCCAGCAGTTAGGGCAGAAATAAAAGCGCAGTTCCCAAAGCCAGAGATTCATCGCAGGAATACAGGGTATGCAGTAGATGTTTTATTAAATGCGGAAGTTTTTGGCGGTAATGAACCCCTTAATTTATGTAAACTGCTAGCCGGAAGTGAAGGAACGCTGGCATTTACTACAGAGATCACCTTACAATTAGATGATCTACCACCTGAACATGAGCTAATGCTCGTGGCACATTATCATTCTATTGATGACTGTATGCTTGATGTGGTGAGTGCCATGAGGCATCGCCTTTATAGCTGTGAAATGCTGGATGACACCATCTTAAACTGTACTAAATCAAACACCAAATATGACCCTTATAGAATTTTTGTAGACGGAGACCCTAAAGCTATATTGTTATTAGAAGTCAAAGGAACTAGCGAAGATGATGTGATAAGTCAAGCAAATCAATTATTAGCAAGCATAAAAGAGAGTGGCCTGAGCTATGCAATTCCGATTTTAAAAGAAGAACAAATAGCAATGGCTATGGAACTCCGTAAAGCAGGACTAGGTCTATTGGGTAATATGATTGGAGATAGCAAAGCAGTAGCTTGCATAGAAGACACGGCTGTAGCGTTACAAGATTTACCTAGCTATATAAAAGAGTTTAGTGAATTAATGAAACGCTATAATCAAGATGCGGTATACTACGCTCACGCTGGGGCTGGGGAGTTGCATTTGCGTCCTATTCTAAATTTAAAGAAAAGTGAAGATGTCGCTTACTTTAGAAAGATCACCACCGAAGTGGCGAAGTTGGTTAAAAAATATGGCGGCTCGTTCTCAGGTGAACACGGCGATGGGATAGTGAGAGGTGAGTTTATACCCGTGTTAATTGGCGGGAAGAATTATGAGTTATTAAAAACAATTAAAGATGTCTTTGATCCAAATAACATATTTAACCCAGGAAAGATAGTCCAAGCTCATGCAATGGATGAGCAGCTTCGCTATGTGCCTGATGCGATACCTACAGAAGTGAAAACCAAAATGGACTTTAGCGATTCTATGGGTTTATTGAGGCTTGCAGAAAAATGTAACGGGAGTGGTGATTGTAGAAAAACCGAACAGGCTACTGGAGTTATGTGCCCAAGTTATCACGCCACTAAAGATGAGAAAGACAGCACAAGAGGTAGGGCAAACGTGCTAAGAGAAGCATTAACTCATCCAAAATCCACTACTACTTTTAACTCCAAAGCGCTAGAAGAGGTATTTGATCTTTGCATAAGTTGTAAAGCCTGTGCCACTGAATGTCCTAGTAATGTTGATATGGCAACCGCAAAAACGGAGTATTTGTATCAATATCAAAAAATCAATACTCCATCGCGAGCCACAAAACTATTTGGGTTCAGCTCTAGAAACGCAAAAAAAGCAGCTAAGATTCCTTGGTTGGTAAATGCAATCACTAACGGGTTTTTAACTGCGGAAATAGTAAAAAAATGGAGTGGAGTTCATACAAATAGAAACATCCCTAAGTATTCAATAAATACTTTTAATAAGATACTGCAAAATACTAAATATCAGCATAATGAATTAAATTTTGATCTTGTGTTATTTGTTGACGAATTTTCAAATTTTCTTGATACTCCCATTGCCGAAGATACTTTTCAGCTTTTACACGGTTTAGGGTATAAAATAAAAGTAATTACTTGTTTAGATAGTGCACGTGCACTACTGTCAAAAGGATTCCTAGACGAAGCGAAAGTTGAAATTGACAAGAACATTGCCCAGCTAAAACAGCACGTGTCAGAAAGCGTGCCTCTTGTTGGAATAGAACCTTCGGCCATATTAGGTTTTAGAGATGAATACCTTCGGTTAGCAGATGATAGAGAAGGAGCTAAACATCTTTCAGCTAACACCTATTTGATCGAAGAGTTTTTAGCAAGCGAGATGAAAAAGGGTCATATTAAAACCCAGCAATTTTCTGAAGCAAAGAAAACTATTAAAGTCCATGTGCATTGTCATCAAAAGGCATTGAGTAATTCAAAGCACACATTTGATATCTTAAATTTTCCGAAGTACTATTCTCCTACCATCATAAATGCGGGTTGCTGTGGCATGGCCGGAAGTTTTGGGTATGAAAAGGAGCATTATATTATTAGCATGAAAATAGGAGGTCTACGTTTGTTTCCTGCCATTAAAAAAGCACCTAAAGAAGTGATTATAGCGGCAAATGGCACCAGTTGCCGCCATCAAATAAAAGATGGGACAGAACGTGAGGCCCTACATCCAGTAACCATATTAAGGCAAGCCTTAGTTATTACTCACCAATAACAAATGTGTCTATCATTTGAGTACTTGCATTGCTGCTGCTCTCTGGAAATGGAAGTTCTACACCAGCGGCACTAAGATCCTCTATTGTAAACTCGACAAGTACGGTAGAATTTGTAAGACCAATATTTGCAGTATATGTGTTTATAGCAGTTAAAACATCCTGAGATTGCATTATGGTAAAAGGTATCGTTATTGGACCTACAGGAATCATCGCGATAACTTCCATATTAACAGTGAGTTGAGATGCGAGTTGAGGAGCCTCAACTGTTGAAGTGTTAGGAATACCAAGCATGGTGCTTGTGATACCATAATTTATGGTGATAGGCACGCCGTTAATTTCTTCAATTAGGCTTCCATTGCTCACTCCAAGCTCTGGATCTATGGTAATATCTACGGTTGTGTCATACAATACCATGTCACTCAAAGGAAGAGAAATGTCTGGTAAACCTTCTATGGGTGCCCCTAGAGAGCCATCAATAATTAATTGAGTTGCTGTCGTTCTAATTATATTATCTGATAAAAATTGTGACATAAAAGCACTTGCTGGTGTTTCTGCATCCAGGTTGACGTACATATTGCCATTTTCCATCTGTGTCCCTGCAACATATAGCGAATCTCGTGATGCTCCAATTTGCTCGTTTTGATTATTATAAGTCCATGAAGAATTTGCCGATAACGGATAATATTCTGGTCCTGATTGTTCTGTATCATCAGAAGAGGGATCATCCGTATTGCAAGAAAATAGCATTATAGATGTTAAAATAGAAATGAGAAATGAGTGCTTCATTATAGTTTGTTTTTAGCAAATATAAGATTCCAAAATTAAATGAGTATAATGAAGGGCAACTGTATATAATTTTATAATATTGTTAAGTAGCAATAAATCAGAAAAACACACCATGGCGGGTAATAGCTTCGGAAATATCTTTAAACTAGCAACCTTTGGTGAGTCACACGGTGAGGCAATAGGAGGTGTTATAGAGGGTTGTCCAGCAGGCGTACATATTGATTTTGATGCTATTAAAGCTGAAATGCAGCGCCGTAAACCTGGCCAGTCTGCCATAGTTACACAGCGAAAAGAAGAAGATGAAGTTCGGTTTTTAAGCGGAATCTTTGAAGGAATAACCACAGGGACTCCAATAGGTTTTGTGATAGAAAACACAAATCAAAAATCAAGAGATTATGGGCATATAAAAGACCAATATAGACCTTCACACGCAGATTACACTTATGATAAAAAATATGGTGTTCGCGATTATCGCGGTGGCGGGCGGTCTTCTGCTCGTGAAACGGCTTGTAGAGTAGTAGCCGGGGCTATCGCAAAACAACTCATTAGCTCGATCAAAATTACTGCATATGTAAGTAGTGTAGGTAGTTTACAATTAAATAAGAGCTATCAAGACCTTGACTTTTCGGAAATAGAAAAAAACCCAGTACGCACTGCAGACGCTGCTATGGCAGTAGAAATGGAACGCTATATTAAACAAATACGAAAAGAAGGAGATACTGTAGGCGGTGTCATTCGCTGTGTGATTGAAAATTGCCCTATGGGTTTAGGTGAACCTGTTTTTGATAAGCTTCATGCTGAGCTAGGCAAAGCCATGCTTTCTATTAATGCAGTAAAAGGTTTTCAATACGGAAGCGGTTTTGAAGGCACCCAAATGAAGGGGAGTGAGCACAATGATTTATTTAATGAAGATGGAACTACTCAAACTAATTTTAGTGGTGGTGTTCAGGGAGGAATAAGTAATGGTGCGGATATTTACTTTGATGTAGCTTTTAAACCTGTAGCGACCATCATGCAGTCCCAAGAGACTATAGATAGTCTAGGAAATAAAGTAGAGATGCAGGGTAAAGGACGTCATGATCCATGCGTAGTACCAAGAGCGGTGCCCATAGTAGAAGCCATGGCGGCTTTAGTGATTGCAGATTACTGGCTTGCTAATAAGGTTTCTAAAATTTAGTATATTTTTAATAATAATAATCGACATAGATAGATGAAAAAATTAGCATTACACTGGCAGATTTTAATAGGTATGGCTTTAGGGGTTATTTTCGCTCTTATTTTTACGAACTTCTCTTGGGGAGCAGATTTTATAGGAGATTGGATAAAACCTTTTGGGACTATCTTTATTAAGTCTTTAAAGCTAATTGCAATTCCGTTAATTCTCGCCGCACTTATAAAAGGAATAACAGATTTAAAAGATATATCGAGCCTTTCAAAAATGGGGACTCGAACTATAATCACCTATGTTATAACCACTGTTATGGCAGTGTCAATAGGTTTAGTTGTGGTTAACGTTGTGCAGCCTGGAAAATCTATTACCGAAGAGACTCGTAACGAATTAGTCGCTGCGTATGGTGGCGATGCGGCAATGAAAGCAGCCGCTTCTAAAAAACAACAAGAATCTGGTCCCTTGCAAGCACTAATAGATCTTGTGCCAGAGAATATAATTGAAGCCTCTAGTAATAACAGAAATATGCTACAAGTTATATTCTTTGCCATATTTTTTGGTATTGCATTAATATTAATCCCTGAAGAAAAAGGGAAAACGGTTAAGGATTTCTTTGACGGTGTTAATGAGGTAATATTAAAAATGGTAGATCTAATAATGTTGGCTGCGCCTTATGGCGTTTTTGCTTTATTAGCAGCACTTGTGGTCGAAGCACCTAGTGCAGACCTATTTGTGGCTCTAGGAATGTATGCATTATGTGTAGTAGGAGGTCTTGCTATTATGATTGGAATTTATTTAGTATTAGTAAAAGTATTTACTAAAAAGTCACCAGGGTTTTTTCTAAAGGGAATCGCGCCAGCGCAGTTACTTGCATTTTCAACCAGTTCTAGTGCCGCTACACTTCCAGTAACTATGGAGCGCGTTACGGAGCATCTAGGGGTAGAAGAAGAAGTAGCGAGTTTTGTGTTACCAGTAGGAGCAACAATTAATATGGATGGTACGAGTTTGTATCAAGCCGTTGCGGCATTATTTATTGCACAAGCCTTTGGTATTGAATTATCTTTTAGTGTCCAACTAGGTATTATTGCCACTGCTACATTGGCCTCCATAGGGTCTGCGGCTGTGCCTGGTGCAGGAATGGTTATGCTTGTTGGAGTTTTAGGCTATGCTGGTATTCCAGAAGCCGGTTTAGCATTAATCTTTGCGGTAGATAGACCACTAGATATGTGTCGTACTGTTGTTAATGTAACGGGAGATGGTGCCGTATCCATGATGGTAGCAAAGTCACAAGGAAAATTAGGAGATCCTCATGTTAAAGAATGGGATGACAATTATGTTGGGTAGATTTATTCTGTTGAAATTTTGTTCATTTTATTAACAGAACGGTGCAACACAATATGGTAAAGTTTTGTAAATTTGATACTTAAGCGAGCCCCAATTCGTTACTTAACTTCTAATATGCTATGATTTATTATCCATAAATTATAGTTATGAAAATACATTTGATATTCTTTTTTGTGCTGATAACTTCTGTTTCATTGGGACAGGTAGGAATAGGTACTACAACACCTAGTGCAGCTTCTATGCTTGATGTGAGCGCCACTACAGACGGAACCACTTACAAAGGCTTAATACCTCCTAGACTACCAAGTCAGGCAGAAAAAGCGAACATTAGTCCTACAACTTCAGATATCGGATTATTAATTTTTGTAGAAGATACAGGTACACTTGAAATGTGGAATGGTACGGCATGGGAAGTTACCTATGCACTTACGACTGCTATTGTTACTGCTGCTACTCAGGACTTTGACGCTAACACTACCTGGTCATATACGGAGGCACCAAATTTTTACAATATGAATGACGACATATGGGACGTAATTAATTCTTTTGGTTCTGCTGTAATTGATAACAATATAAATACTGTTAATGGCAATTTTTTAGGTTGTAGAGATTTAAATAACACCAATGGTGGTGGTGTTTTTGCACACGCTTTAGTATTTGATACAATCAATGTTTCAGCATTAACTAATGTGAAAATAGCTTTTGACTACGATGTTTTTGAATTTGACGGGGGTGATGATGTAAATTACACATATTATATTGATGGAGTGCCCACAGATATTTTGCTAGTAGACGGAATGAATGGGGGCGGTGTAACAGCAGAAGGAACAGTTCTCATTAATATACCAAACGGAACTACTACCGTTTCCCTAGATATTGCTATCGTTCAAGATGGTGCTGCTGATTACGCTGGTTTTGATAATTTTAGAGTATATGGAGAATAAATACAACAATATCCTATTAACGTTGCGTTACTTCAAAGTTATCTTTGGACTTGCGCTTTTGGTTACTTTTCCTAGTTTAAGCCAAGTAGTGATAGGAGGTACAGAATTAAGTAATGCTGCGATGCTAGAAGTTCATGGCACCAATGATGGTGGTTTAACTTATAGAGGATTAATGCCGCCTAGAGTTCCTTCTGTGGCAATACGTGACGCTATGATTGTGCCAGACACCGATAGAGGAATGGTGATTTTTGTAACAGATATTCAATGCCTTCAAATTTATAATGGGGTGAGTTGGGAAAGTATAAATTGTTTAGGTGCGGTTACAAATACAGTAGTGAATTTTTCGCAACAAAATATAACTGTAGGTGAAAATATAGGAGGACTAGATTTTGATTTTTTAATTACCAATCCTTCCCCAACTGCAACTATAGATGTTACAATATCAATTGTTCAAGGATATGATGATGTCATAGAAACTGGTCCCCAAACTTTTACAATCCCAATGAATGTTGCTTCTTTTGCAGAACCGGCTTTGTTTAGTGTTTTCGATGATGCTTTGATGGAATCTGATGAAACATTGACGTTTATTATTTCTAATGTTACTGGAGGTACATCTGCAATTATTGGTGCTACAAACACAGATACTGTTACCATAACAGATAACGACACCACGTTTACATCTTTTGTAGAATCTTTTGAAACTGATGGTAATGGAACTAGATATACATTAAGCGCAACAGAAGGAGCCGATGCTGCATCGGATGATTATTTTATTAGAAC
This sequence comes from uncultured Ulvibacter sp., assembly GCA_938041335.1. GTDB lineage: Bacteria > Bacteroidota > Bacteroidia > Flavobacteriales > Flavobacteriaceae > Patiriisocius. The sequence goes on from CALIAF010000009.1 coordinate 33,029, forward strand.
GGATGGTACCGAAATTACATATAACGATGATGATACGGTATTATTTACGGGTTCTCCTGACGGCTCCTACTTTTTTGCCGCTCAAGATATTGATGGAGTAACTGAGATTTCAACTGGATCCCTACAAACGATGATATTTACAGGAATTGATATCACTTCGGGCATAAATTTAGAACTCGATATTTTAATTGCAGAGGACGATTCTACTGGAGGTTCACCAGAGCACTGGGATGAACTAAATGACTCATTTATAATACAATATCAAATAGATGGCGGTGGATATCAAAATTTGTTTGCCATTGAAGGAGAAGATACGGCTAGTGGTTTTAATGGACTGCCTAGAATAGATGCGGATTTTGACGGAATGGGTGAAGGTACGATCATAACTAATGCGTGGACCGATTATAATGCATCAATTACTGGAACGGGACTTTTATTAGATTTGAGAATACAATTCGACTTAGGAGCAGATGGTGAAGACATTGCCATAGATAATATTAGAATAACCAGTAACTAATTCATAAAAAAAAGGGTTTACTTTAATTAGCAAACCCTTTTACATTTTCAATTAGTCATATTAACTTTCTTTCTGTATCTCAACGCTATGTGGATAAGGTATTTCAATACCAGCAGCATCTAGTGCTTCTTTTGCTTTCTCTAAGGTTTCAAAATATACATCCCAATAATGCTCAGTTAAACACGCAGGTCTTACGGCAAAATCTACCGAGCTTTCACCTAAACCACTAACCTCTACCATAGGGGCAGGATCTTTTAAGACTTTATCCTGTGCTGTTAGCACGCTCATAAGTACTTCTTTGGTTTTCTTTATATCTGCATCATAACTCACACCAATAGTATGAAATACCTTCAAAACGCCATTCTCAGAATAGTTAGTAATATTACCATTTGACAAAGCTCCGTTAGGAATAATAACTAACTTATTTTGCGGTGTATTAATTTTAGTAGTAAACAAATCGATATCTACAACATTACCCAATTCACCTTGTCCTTCTATTAGATCACCAATTTTAAAGGGTTTAAATATCATTATTAAAACACCTCCAGCAAAATTTGCTAATGACCCTTGTAAAGCAAGACCAACAGCAAGACCAGCAGCAGCAAGAACCGCAGCAAATGAGGTCGTTTCAACCCCTAGTTTAGCCAAAATGGCAAGTATAAGCAGTATTTTTAATGCCCACCCTATCAGATTACCTAAAAACTTTTGAAGGCTTGGATCGTAATCCTTTTTTGCCATTAATCGTTCTACAGTACCCACTATTTTTTTAATGATCCATGATCCAATAATCCATATTAAAATAGCGCCAACAATTTTAGGGCCATATTCAACAATAAAATCCATTCCTTTTTCGGTCCATTTTGAGATATCCATACCTTAGTTTTTTTATTTTAAAATTAATGTGCTAAATTAGTCATAAGCATTAATTTCTTAGATTTTTTAATCGGAAATATCCGTTATTTGTAGAATATACTAAAACCAACTTATATGAATGTTTGCTTTATTATGTATCCCTGGGAAGAAATGGATCCAGAGAATGATACAACACTTGCTCTTATTAATGAATTTGCAAAACGTGGTCACGGTATTGCTATAACTACACCTGCTAATTTAACCATTCGCGATAGTGAGGCTTTTGCATTTTCAAAATGTCTAGAACGATTAGAAAAGGTGCCTAGCAATTTAAAATCCTTTCATAAAAAAGCGGCCTTTTACGATGAGATGTTACCACTAGCTGGATTTGACGTTATTATTTTGCGTAGCAATCCTCCACTAGATATGATTATGCTTAATTTTTTGGATAGCGTTAAGGATGATGTATTTATTATGAATGATCTTGACGGAATAAGACGTGCTAATAATAAACTCTACACGGCAGTTTTTGAAGACCCTACAAATGAATATATACCGAGAACTCATGTAACAAAGAATAAAGAGTATTTAAAGAAGATCATTAAGGAAGGCCCAGATAAGATGATACTAAAACCGCTAAACGGTTTTGGAGGTTCTGGGGTGATACTAATAGAAAAAAGAGCAATGTTGAGTATTAACTCTTTGCTTGATTTTTATATAGATAATCAAGATGGAACTTCTAATTATGTGATATTACAAGATTATATAGAAGGAGCAGACCAAGGTGATGTTCGTATTTTGTTACTTAATGGCCAGCCCATAGGAGCAATGCGTCGCGTTCCTGGAGAAGAGGATCATAGAAGTAATGTGAGTGCCGGCGGAAGTGTACAAAAACATTCGCTCACTAAACAAGAAAAAGAACTGTGCCGTCGTATTGGACCTAAACTAGTTAAAGACGGACTCTATTTTTGCGGTATTGACGTAATAGGAGGGATGCTTGTAGAGGTGAATGTAATGTCTCCAGGTGGTGTTACCTACATTAACAAAGTATACAAGACACGCTTGCAAGAAAAGATTATTGACTTTGTAGAAGATAAGGTACAAGAACGCGTAAATGCATTCGAGCGAAGAACCAAGTTGAGAAATCACGTTAAAGAGGCCTAATAAGTAAGCAGTGACACTAGCAGTTGGTAGTCTAGGGATAAACTAGTGATATTTTTACTCCAAACTTTTGCTAAATAATGCAACGTGTTTTTATGCTTCCGCGAAAATGTGCCAGACTTAATATCTCTTGCGGTAACAAGAAAATAATGTTTAAACTTTAGGTATTGAATATTTCAGAAATAAAAATTAAATAGCGAAATGGAAAGACTTCCGGTTTCAGAGATTATTGAGAAAATACAGAATGAAATTACGTTTGAAGCCATTGCTGATGACTATTCTTTTACTTTAAAGATAGATTCGTATGAGCCTTATGTCTGCGGTGCAGTCCATGACGGTCATCAGTTTAGAACAACGCTTTGGGATAACTGCCTGCACACTGAGTATGATCGCTGGTTTGAAGAAGATCCTTGCACAAAAGAGATGGTAAAAACACATCCCATAGTTATTGCGGGTTGTGATAGTCGTTTTGAGTATGATTTAAATAGAGACCCCGTTCACGCGATTTATGAAGATGCTTGGGGTAAAAAACTCTGGCGAAAACCATTATCTGAGGCGCAAAAGCGATTAAGCCTTGATAAGCACGCTACTTTTTATCTAGTAGTTCACGCACTGCTATCCAAACTAGAACAGAAATTTGGTCATGTAATTGTGTACGATATGCACAGTTATAATTGGAAGAGATGGGACCGTGAAGTGCCTGTTATTAACTTAGGGACATCAAATATTGACAATGATACCTACGGAAAATTTGCTGAGTCCTGGCGTGAAAGCTTGTCACAGTTAACGTTGCCGCACCAAATAACAGCTACTTCAAAAATTAACGATACTTTTCAAGGAAACGGTTATTTTTTAAAGTTTATTACGCAGAATTTTAAAAAGACTTTAGTACTTGCAACCGAGTTTAAAAAAATATATTGCGATGAATATCAACAGGTTATTTTTCCGGAAGTAGTTCATGCCATCGAGCAACAATTGCAAGATAAAATCAAAGCACACGCTGCAACTTTTAATAGTACATTTAATAAATAAGAGTTATTTCCGAAGTAAAAAATAAAGCTAAGCAACTCCCAAATGAAAATTAATAAAACAATGACGCAAGATCATCCTAATCTAACCAAGATTGATGATGCATTGAATAGGATGGTGTCTAAAATTGAGTTACTTAATTATATTAATCCAACCAATATTGAGCAAGAAAAACGTAACTTCTTTTCGTCAAAATATAATGTCAATCCATCTTTTAGATACAAAAAGATCGATTTTAATGCGCATAACCTTCAGCAACAACTGTTTTCTCAAGATATAGATAGTATAAAAGATGAGGAGACTAGAGCGTTTTATAGAGACGTTATTTATGATTACAGCGGCTTGATACAATGTATTGAAACCATAGGGCAGGGGCGTAAATTTTATTATAATGCCTTAAAGTCTTTTGGGACACCCACAGAAAAAGATGTTGAAAATGCTCGGTTTATACTTCATTTTGGTGACGAGAATTATAATGACACTGAGATGACCCCTCAGTACAGTGTGGAAGAAGCGGCGGCATATTTTGCAGATTTTGTAAAGCAATATGATTTTAAGTTAGCTATTAAATTGTCTACAAAAATCGCAGCCGCAGCAATGGTTCAAAATAATACGCAAACACTTATCTTAAAAAAGAATCATCGCTATAGTGCGAACCAATTACAAGTGCTAGCTAATCATGAAATAGGCGTGCACCTAGTTACTACCTACAATGGGTTAGATCAAGATTTAAAGATATTTCATAATGGTTTTCCTAAAAACGTGGAGACCCAAGAAGGGTTGGCTGTTTTTAGTGAGTATATGAGTGGTTGTTTAACCTTATATAGGTTAAAAGAGCTTTCGCATCGTGTGATTGCCGCAGATAGTTTGCGTCGTGGCTTTGAGTTTAGTGACACGTTTGATTTGTTACATAATCAATACAAGCTTAATAGAGAAGAATCATACAATATTACATTGCGGGCGCATCGAGGCGGTGGTTTTACCAAAGATTATATGTACCTCACGGGACTAAAAAAAATCTATGATGCCTATTATAATAAAGAAAATCTTGACCCTTTATTAGCGGGAAAGGTTTGCATAGAGTATGCTCCTATGGTATCAAAATGGATGAAACAAGGGATAGCAAAAGAGAATAAATATGAAAACTTTGCTTTTAATAAGATAGAAAACAAAGACACAAAACTTGACTTTATTTTAAAGAATTTGAAGTAGGCTTCCATTATGTCATCCTGAACCTGTTTAGTTTATTGGCAAAAAATTGACAAAAACTTCTACAAGCTCAGTTTGACTGCATACTAATAATTTATGGTTGTAATTACAAATTAACCGTTCGATACTTCGGGTACTTTACTACATAAGACAATCGCTTAGCCGTATCTTCATTTGCGCCAAGTGTAAATTGCCATTTTAAGATTCCCTTTTCTTTATCATACTCGGCATCGCCATTTACGATATCATCTACTTTTATTTCTTTGTTTTGAGATACTGGTATTCTATCTTCAATGAGTAAGTTGATCGCACTTTGTTTAGTGTTCTTTACTTTAATTTCATAGGCTTTAGACACCATTCTGTTGGTTCCTAAAAATGATTTACTTTTAAAATTGTCTAGCTTTTTTCTGGTAATAACCACATTAGGATCGACACCCATAGAAAGCTCAAGGTTTTCTTCTGTTGCCAATGGGTTAATAATTGTTTTACCTGCATAAGTACCATTAAAATAGATGTTAGCTTCTCCGTATAATAAATCATACTTTTCCCAACCAACTATACTCGCTGTTAAAAATACATTTTCATTAAGCTCAGGAGCAGCGTAGTGTTTAAAAGTCGCAGGGAACTCAAATTGATCAACTTCTATTACGGTAATGTCTTGATTAGACTTAATGGTGTATTTCTTTTTAATTTCAAAGCGGGTGTTTGTTAAGCCTTCTTCTTTATAATTACCTGAGGCATTGGCCTCATTAAGTGTGATAATAATAACTCCATTTTCTCCTCTATTACCATAAATAGAAGTTGCACCAGCATTTTTCAATACGGAAACAGAAGCAATATTATCTGGATTAAGAGATCTAAAGTTGTTTTGATCTTGGGACACCATTAATTATGAATAATGGTTCTGTATCACCGTTAATAGATGAAATGCCACGTATTCTTACGTTCCCGTTAGCACCAGGTTGACCATTAGTACTAGAAATGTTGAGGCCAGGAACCATTCCAGAAAGTGTTTGAACAAAACTTTCTTTAGGCTTACCAGTGTTTTTATTCTTTTGCGAAAATGTACTCCCTCCAGTTATCATTACTTCAGATAATGAAGCCCCTGGCTCTAAAGTTACATTTACTTTACTTGAACTCACGGGTATTTTTTGTGTATCAAAGCCTACATAACTAAAAATCATTTCTCTAGCACCGCTCGCGTTAATGGAATACCTACCGTCAAAATCTGTTTGTGTACCCGAATTGGTTCCTTTTAAAATAACGTTGACACCAGGTAATGGTAAACCACTATCATCATAAACATATCCAGATACGGTGCCAACAGCAGGGTTATATTTTACAGAAGAATTCCCCACTGCTTTGTTTGCTTTATAATCCCGACTCACAAAACGAAGCCATTTACTGTCCAGATCTGGCTTTTCATTATTAGTGGTTGGATCACCCGTAGATAACACAATGTTGACATTGTCCCAGTCTGTGCCACTCTGTTGATACACATTTGCCTTATACCTAAAACTCACGGGACTATCTATATCTGTTGCTCTTACATCATATAGCGGGAACCAGCCCGCATTTTTAATAGTATAAGTAAAAGATAAGACAAGGTTAGTCGCGCCTGGTGCATCTAACTTTAAGGTAATCTCACCGCGTTCTTCTTCTTTGTTATCTTTTAATTTTAGCATTTCATTCCCGTAATCTCTTATTGTTTCTGAAATTTTCAACTTTTGAAGCTGCAGCATTTGCAGTTTATTTCTTATTTGTGTGACACGCGTGCGATAGTACGATGTAAGTGACTTTACTTTTTCTAAGCTGAGATCTGTGGCATCACTGCTCAGGTTTCTGTTATTTGATAATAGCGTTAATTCTTCATTGTATCCCGCAATCTCATTGTCAACAACCGTTATGGCAAGATGCAGCGAATCTATTTTATTCTTAAAACCGAGATATTCAATTGACAAGGTCTTTTTCTCTAAAAAGTTAATATCATATGATAAGGATAGTATAGAAGTACTCTTTAATCCAGAAAACTGAATACTGCTTTCATCAATATCTGGTGATAGGTTTTATAGAGGAGCACATTTTCTCCAGGTATTACATTAAGCGTGGCTGATCGCTCAATGGAGGCCCCTTCAAGAAAAACAGTTACGTTTTTTATAGTTGATATTTTTGGTTTTACTTCGTTTGCAAATAAGAGAGAAGAAAAGAGTACTAATGTATAGCAGAATATTTTCATGAGATGGTTGTTTTAAGTTTATGTAAACCTAAAAAGAACCAATCTGTTCAGAAATGTATATTTAGCGTAGTGACTAGCTACGATGGTGAAAGCTCCTTTTGAATGAGGCTATAAAAATTTACGCTTTAGCTCTGGAGTAGGTATCACGCAACTGTCTTTTTTACCATACCATTTGTATCTATGTCTAGCAATAAAGTCATACACCCAATTACGAATAAAGGCAGGCACAATAATAAACCCGTATAATAGTGGCCAAGCTCCAGGTAGTTTTCTGGTTGCTCTAAGTGCTGCTGTAGACTTTACATATGCTTTACCATCTTCAATAAGTACAATAGAATCTATGTGTTCGGTGTCAATGTCATAACGTTTCAGAAGAGAAAGTCCTGGTTCTTCTTGCAATGCGCCAAAACGAAAAACATCTTTCTGATCCCTTTGTATCACAAAATTAACTGAGCCATTGCAAAGATTACAAATGCCATCAAAGAGAATGATACTATGTGTCTGTTCTGGGTTCATTATGATACTTTTTCTAGTGCTGTGAGTGCTACTTGTGTGGTAAACATTCCGTAATTCACAAACGCTTTTTTCTTTTCTATCGTGTCTATTGTCCCTATAGCTCTTCCGTCAATCATACGTACACGATCACCTACCTTTAATACAACCGTTGGTTTAGGTGGTAGCTTGGCAGCTTTAATCTTCTCCTTCTTTTTCTTTTTGCGTATCACCGCTACTTTTTGTTCTACTTCTTGTTTAATTATATGCTTCTTTTGCTTTTCAACCTTTTTCTGTTTAGGAGCAATTATTTTACGTTTACTATTTTCTGTCATTACAAGTTTATACAACTCGTCCATGAGAATCTTTTTCTTCTTATTATTATGAAACTTCTCTGCGATCCCATCAAATTTCTTACCAAGGCTAATGATCTTCTGATTGGTGTCATACAGTTCTTGATAACTCTCTAACTTGGTTTGCACCTTAGCATTAATCTCTTCTAATTGTTTACTCTCTTCTAGTGCTTTTTTTGTAGAGGTTTCAAGTGTTTCTGTCGTTTTTCTAACCTTCGCTCTTTCTTTCTGCAAGTTTGCAATGGTTTTGTCAAAACGAATTTTGCCTCGTTCTACTTTCTTTTTAGACTTATTGATCAGGCTAAAAGGTATACCGTTTTTCTGCGCCACCTCAAAGGTAAAGGAACTCCCAGCTTCCCCTAGATGCAGTTTATACAAAGGCTCAAGGGTCTGGCTGTCAAATAGCATATTTGCATTGATAGCTTCTGGCAACTCGTTAGCCAGTAATTTTAAATTAGCGTAATGAGTGGTAATGATCCCAAAGGCTTCCCGCTCGTAAAACACTTCTAAAAATGTTTCGGCAAGCGCACCTCCTAATTCTGGATCACTCCCGGTACCAAACTCATCTATTAGGAATAGGGTGTTTTTATTGCATTTCCGAAGAAACTGATTCATCTTCTTTAAACGATAGCTATAGGTGCTTAAATGGTTCTCAATAGATTGATTGTCCCCAATGTCTGTAAGTACGCGATCAAAGAAACAAAACTCACTACTTGGATCTACTGGAACTAGTATTCCGCTTTGTAACATTACTTGTAATAAACCAACTGTCTTTAATGTGATACTTTTTCCGCCTGCATTTGGTCCAGAAATTACAATAATCCGTTTCGTAGGATGCAATGAAATGGACTGCGGGAAGGTTTTTTCTTTTCGCTTCTTATTTGCTGCCAATAATATAGGATGATACGCATCTACTAGGGATAATGCTTTTCCCTCAGATAAAAGAGGCAGGGAAGCATCAATCTCTGCAGCATAGCGCGCACGGGCATAAATAGTATCTATACTTATTAAGTACGTCTGGTAACTAGCAAGTAGATCAGCATAAGGTCGAACCAGTTCTGTGAGTTGTTTGAGAATTTTTTTCACTTCTTCCCGCTCTTCATATACAAGATTACTCAACTCTGTGGTAAACTCGTGTGTTTCTTGTGGTTCGATGTACGTTATACTGCCTGTTTTACTAGAGCCAAGAACGGTTCCTTTTACCTTTTTACGATACATTGCTTTTACGGCAAGAACACGTCTGTTATCTACAATAGTTTCGCGGATTTCATCGAGATAATCTGCTCCAGAGTAGCGACTTAATGCTTTTGTAAACGAAGAGTTAATCTGGCTTTTTACAGATACTAATCTTCTACGTATTAAGGCTAACTCTAACGAGGCATTGTCTTTAACCGACCCATACTTATCAAAGATTTTGTGTACTTCTTCAGAGATGTGACCTTGATAATTTACATCTTCAGAAAAGGATTGTAATGCAATGTAGAATTCTTCAAATTTTTTAAAGAAAATTAAAAGTCCTTTTGTTGTTTCTGTAACAGAAAGTATTCTCCTAAAGCTTGAAGCTTCCAGTACGCTATTTTCTATTTCTAATAATTGTAACTCTTTGATGATAGATTCAAAACCGTGATTAGGAATAGGGGAATCACTCCCAAAAGAAGCGGTAAACTCTTTAACTCTGGACAATGAAGGCTTGATGGCTGTAGTATCTTCAAACGGTCTAATGGCACGCACAGCCTCACCACCTAAAGTCGTGATACAATGTTGCGACACGTGTTCTAGCACCATCGGAAACTCTAAATCTTCTAATGTTTTTTTGTCAATTCTAATCATTGGAAACTCCATTTGCGGAGTGTATTCTTTTAAAAGCGGTCTTAATATTAGGATGGAGCCCTAATAAAAACGGCAGCAAATTTTCGTTATTTTGCACAAAAATACGCAATATGCATTTAAATATCGAGGAGAGTTGGAAGGAACAATTAGCCACAGAATTTAATAAGGAGTACTTCAAGAATATTACAAACTTTGTGCAATCTGCATATGCAACAGGTACTTGTTATCCACCTGCTTCGGAAATATTTTCGGCATTTAACCACACTCCATTTAGTGAAGTGAAGGTAGTGATCATAGGTCAGGACCCGTATCACGGTTTAGGACAAGCAAATGGTTTGTGTTTTTCTGTTGCGGATGGAATTGCGCATCCACCTTCTTTAAAAAATATTTTTAAAGAATTACATCACCAGTTAGCCATAACGATACCTGTTTCTGGGAATTTAGAAAGATGGGCAAAACAAGGGGTGTTATTATTAAATGCAACACTAACCGTAGAAGCGCATCAAGCGGGAAGTCATCAAAAGAAAGGTTGGGAACAATTTACAGATGCAATTATTGCTAAAATATCTGAAGAAAGAGCAGGTGTTGTTTTTTTACTCTGGGGAGGCTTTGCAAAAAAGAAAGGGGCAAAAATTGATACTACAAGACATTTGGTACTCACCAGTGGTCATCCTTCGCCATTAAGCGCTAATAGAGGATATTGGTTTGGTAATAATCATTTCAAGAAAACAAATGAATATCTCATAGAAAAAGAAAAAGCTCCCATAAAATGGTGAGCTAAAAAAATAATGTCACCTTCTTATGAAAGAAAGCACATTTCAGCAATAAAAAAAAGTGCTTAATCCTCGTTACTATTGATCTCAGGATCGTTACAGCTAAACTGTAATAATAAAAGATTGGTAACTAACAGGCTTCCGAGAATGATAAAAAATGTGGTCATAATTGTGAGATTACACTTGTAAGATGCAGCATTGTTTAAAGGGTTGCGTGTATTAAAATTAATTTGCTAGAGTAATTTGAATACCTTAAGTTTAATAAAGGATCTGGTCTTTTGGCGCCACTGCAGAAATTAGATCCAGCTGCAATAATTTTTGCTGTATCATTTCTAACTGCTTTTCTGTAAGCTGTTCTTGACTCCATTCTGTTAATGACAACCACTCACAGACATCTTCTAATTCAATCCCATAACGATTAGAGATCATGGTATCAATACTTGGAATCTCTTTAAACTCTATTGTCGTGTTATTAATAATATCGAGAATCGCTTGTATTGCATTAGGGTCTTTTTCTAAAACTTCGTTACGCACTGCAATTACAAAGCAAGGCCAAGGAGTAGGGCATTCGCCAAGTATATTTAAGGGACCGTTGTCCACGTGCGGTTTTGTCATAAATTTTTCCCACATAAAATAATCGCCACGTCCTTCTGGTAAAGCCTCTAGGGCTCCTGAAAGGTTTTTAATTACTTCAAAATCAAGGTCTTTTTCTGTGTCCCAACCTTGTTGTTCTGCATTTACATAAGACATTAAATGAGAGCCAGAACCGTATCTGCTAATAGCAGCTTTGGTACCTTTTAATTGTTCTATACTTTTATAGTCGCTGTTGTCTGCTACGTGAATTCCCCAAATTAAAGGGGTTTTTACAAAAACCTGTACAATCTTACATTCATTACCATTAATGATATCTCTTACGATACCCTCGGTAAGAATAACCGCCATGTCAATTTCTTTTTCTCTTAGTGCCTTACACATCTGCCCAGTACCTCCTGCAAAGTCAAACCAACGAAGGTTAATGGCTACTTCGTGATATTCTTTATCCCGCAAGGTTAAATACCAGGGGAGGTTAAAATGTTCTGGCACACCGCCAATTTTGAAGTTTTTCATTTATTATGCCCCAATAAGCGGGTAATTATATGATTTAAATTTATGCAATTTTACTTGTGAGACTCTCGATGTTGAAATGTTTCTAATGCTGCTCTATTGTTAATAAAACACCGTATTATTAAAATGTTAAAACATTAATTCTTTCTAAAAGTATTAACACCAAGACAGTGGCACCGCCACTATACCATAGTGCTCCTGTCCAATAAAATGTTCTTGTTGTCCATTGGTTCCACATTTTTTCACCTGTTTCTTTCATTGCATAGCCTCTTGTTACTCTCCAAAAAATAAAAGTATTTATTAAGAAAATGAGAATCGCAATCAGTATTAACCAAGTCTTTTCCATGGATTATGTATTTATTTTAATGTGACTAATTTAGTCAAGGTCTTTTCAATTAGCAAATTTACGGTCTTTTTTGGGGAATTACTAAATGTACCATTGGCTCTATTTGCCAAAATAGCATTTAGACTAATAGCGCGATGTCCTAAAAGATTTGCCATCCCATAGATACCAGAGGTTTCCATCTCAAGATTGGTGATTCTTTGTTGCCGAAATGTGAACGATTGCAATTTGTTATTTAGTTGTTCGTCCTGTACACCTAAACGCAATTTGCGCCCTTGTGGCCCATAAAAACCAACATTAGTCGCCGTTACACCTTTTACAAAATCTTCTGTATTAAAATGTGATATTAGCCCTTGATCACCTTGTACCACATAAGGTTCAGATTTTTTTGAGCTCCAGGCGGTATGTTTTTTTAATGCTTCGGAAAAAGCCATATCTAGAAAATCTGTATTTGCATAGAAATGTAATAGATTGTCAAATCCAACTGCTGTTTCAGAAATTAATAAGCTATTTACTAGGATCTCAGGCTGAATGGCCCCACTAGTACCAATGCGAATAAAAGTAAGTGCTGTAAAATCTGGCTTAATGGTTCGATTCTCAAAATCAATATTTACTAAAGCATCGAGCTCATTAAAAACAATATCAATATTATCTGTGCCAATCCCGGTTGAGATTACCGTTAATCGCTTGTCCTTATAGGTACCTGTAATGGTTTTAAACTCTCGTCGCTGCACTTCAACGTCTATGGAGTCAAAGTGTTTAGCAACATCCATCACACGTTCTGGATCACCTACGGTAATAATAGTAGTAGCAATCTGGCCAGGCTTTAATGCTAGGTGGTAGATGGAGCCGTCGTCGTTAAGGATAAGTTCGCTGGAGGCTATTTGTTCAGGTCTATTCAAAAGGCTGTAGTTTATTTTTTAGGGTTTTAATAGCTATAATAGAAACACGTACATCTTATCTATTAAAGGCAACTGTCACTGTAAACTGTATTTATTACCCTCCAACACGCTTCGTCTTAAACCCTTTATCTTGTAAAAAAGTCATAATACGATCGCGATAATCTCCTTGTATGATAATCTGCTCATTTTTAAAGCTTCCACCTACGCTTAGCATTTGCTTAATTTCTTTTGCTAATTGCTTAAAATCACTGGTAGCACCTGTATATCCTACAATTATAGTGATGGGTTTTCCTTTGCGCTTTTCATATTTACAAATAAGCGGATCATCTTGAAGCCAAATTTCTGTACCTGTTTTTTCCTGCTGAGGCACTTCTTTTTCTTGATGTTCTGGAAAGAGGTTTTTAAGTTGGTCTTTTAAGTCCATTTATTTCTTGATTAACCCAATATCAACCAATCGCTGGTGTAAAAAGGCTCCAGCCGTAATATCTTCAAATGCTTTGGGTTGTTCTTCTGTTACACACTCTGGCATACAGTTGAGTTTCATATCTCCACGCGGGTGCATAAAGAAAGGGATGCTATAGCGTGGATTGCCCCATTGATCTTCGGGTGGGTTTACTACCCTATGAATGGTTGATCGTAATTTATTATTTGTGTGACGTTCTAACATGTCGCCAACGTTAATTACTAATTCATCTTCTTGTGGTATAGCATCTACCCATTCGCCATCTGTAGTTAAAACTTGAAGACCTCCAGTAGAAGCTCCCATTAAAAGTGTTATCAAATTAATATCACCATGAGCACCCGCACGCACGGCACCTTCTGGCGGAGACGTAATAGGAGGGTAGTGAATAGGACGTAAAATACTGTTCCCATTTGCCGCCCAATGATCAAAGTAATGCTCATCCACCCCAATGTATAGCGCCAAAGCACGTAAAACGTAAACTCCAGTTTTCTCTAACATTCTATACGCTTCCATTCCTGTTTTATTGAAATTTGGCAGCTCTTCAACTATTACATTATTAGGATATTCTTCAGGAAGGTTAGCATCTGCCGTTGGTTCTTGTCCAAAATGCCAAAACTCTTTTAAATCTCCTTCTTTCTTTCCTTTGGCATGCTCTTTTCCGAAACTAACATAACCTCTTTGACCTCCAAGGCCTTCTATCTCATAGTTACGCTTAGCGTCAACGTCCATTGCAAAAAATGCTTTTATTTCTTTGTATAGTCCTTCTACTAAGTCATCGCTCAAAAAGTGATTTTTTAAGGAAACAAAGCCTATTTCTTCATATGCCGTTCCTATTTCATCAACAAATTTCTGCTTTCGAGCAGGGTCATCGCTTAAAAAGTCGGCTAGATTTACACTTGGAATATTATTCATAACTTAATCTTTAGTCTTACAAATATACTGAAAACAAGGCGTATTTCCGAAGCCAAAAAAAAGTGTTTTGTTGTCCATAAACAATGCTTTTTTTTTACATTTGATATAGTTAAAAAATATTCATGAGCGCTACTATTAAAGTGAAAGCATATTACGAGTACGACCGCAGTACAATTAAGGACGAAACCTTAATATATCTTTATAAATCGATGCTTAAGCCTCGTATGATAGAGGAGAAAATGCTCATCTTATTACGGCAAGGTAAAATATCTAAATGGTTTAGCGGCATTGGTCAAGAGGCTATTTCTGTTGGTATTACAGCAGTATTGGACAAAGAAGAATACATATTACCTATGCACCGTAATCTAGGTGTGTTTACAACAAGAGAGATTCCTTTGTATCGTTTGTTCTCGCAATGGCAGGGAAAAGCGAGTGGTTTTACTAAAGGAAGAGATCGTAGTTTTCACTTTGGTACCCAAGAGTTTAATATTGTGGGTATGATTTCGCATTTAGGGCCACAATTTGGCGTTGCAGATGGTATTGCCCTCGGAAATCTTCTGAAAAAGAATAATCAGGTTTGCGCTGTGTTCACTGGTGAAGGCGGGACAAGTGAAGGGGATATCCACGAAGCATTAAACGTAGCGTCGGTATGGGATTTACCGGTGTTATTCTGTATTGAAAATAATGGATACGGCCTATCTACTCCTACAAAAGAACAATATAATTGCGAGCACTTGGCAGATCGTGGCAAAGGCTACGGGATGGAATCTCATATCATTGAAGGAAATAATATTCTCGAAGTGTACACCAAAGTACATGCGCTAGTAGAAGATATGCGTAAAAATCCACGTCCTGTATTGCTAGAGTTTAAAACCTTTAGAATGCGCGGTCACGAAGAGGCGAGTGGTACTAAATATGTACCAGAAGAATTAATGGACACTTGGAGTGAGAAAGATCCGTTGCAAAATTTTGAAACGTACCTCTTAAATGAAGGGCTCATTTCTGAAACGCTTATTGAGGAATGGAAGTCTGAAAATAAAACCGAAATAGATGCAAATCTAGACCTTGCATTTAAAGAAAGTCTAATTGAATCTACTGAAAGTAAAGAGTTAGATGATGTGTACGAAACATTTGTATATCAAGAATCTAAACCAAATAATACCACAGAAGAGCTTCGTTTAATTGATGCTATTTCGCAAGGACTAAAGCAAAGTATGGAGCGTGATGACACAACCGTCATTATGGGTCAGGATATTGCAGAGTATGGCGGGGTTTTTAAAATCACTGAAGGATTTTTAGATGCTTTTGGTCACTCAAGAGTTAGAAATACACCCATCTGCGAATCTGCAATAGTTTCGGCCGCAATGGGGCTATCTATAAATGGCTTTAAGGCCATAATGGAAATGCAATTTGCAGATTTTGCAACATCGGGTTTTAATCCTATTGTAAATTACTTAGCAAAATCGCATTACCGCTGGAACCAAAAAGCTGATGTAGTAATACGCATGCCTTGCGGCGGTGGTGTAGAGGCAGGGCCTTTTCATAGCCAGACCAATGAAGCTTGGTTTACGCATACCCCTGGACTAAAAGTAGTTTATCCTGCATTCCCTTATGACGCTAAGGGCTTAATTGCTTCTGCGATAGAAGATCCAAATCCGGTGCTGTTTTTTGAACATAAAGCCTTGTATAGAAGTATTAGACAAGAAGTGCCTACAGACTACTTTACCATCCCAATTGGTAAAGCAGCATTGCTCCAAGAAGGAAACGATGTAACTATTGTAACATATGGAGCAGGAGTGCATTGGGCCATGGATACGCTGGAAGGTCAGAATATTTCTGCAGATTTAATAGACCTGCGTACGCTATCTCCTTTAGATACAGCAGCAATTTACAGCTCTGTAAGAAAGACAGGTAAGCTCATTATTTTACAAGAAGATTCTATGTTTGGCGGTATGGCAAGTGATATTAGTGCATTGGTGAGCGAACATTGTTTTGAGTCACTAGATGCTCCCATTAAGCGAGTAGCGAGTTTAGAGACACCTATTCCTTTTGCAAAAAATCTTGAGGATCAATATTTGTCTAAAAACAAATTTGCCACGGCACTTAATGACCTGTTGAAATATTAATTTCTAAAAAGTCAATTTAAACTTTGTGTAAACTTCACGGGTATTTATTAAAACGTATTTGTATATTGATGATTATTAATATTAAATTTAAATAATGAAAAAATTAATCTTACTAGCTGTTGTTCTTGGACTTTTTGCCTCTTGCGCATCTCCAAAAACAGTGATTCAATCTAAAAAGGTAATCAAAGGAAACTGGACATTAAGCGATATTTCGTACAGTGAGGAAGGTACTTTTAATACCACATTATTAAATGACGCTTCAAAAGAGTGTTTTGAAAACAGTACGTGGCGTTTTATTTCGAATAATAATTCGGGCGTATACTCCATAAATGATAACAGTTGTTTAACAGGGGATCGTAATTTTGTTTTTACAATTCAAGAAATTGATGAAGCAACAGGTTTTTATGACTTCTTATTAAAACCTACCAATGCAAAAGGTAAATCAGAAACTAATGCTGGGTTTAGGCTTAAATTGGCTCAGTTAAGTGACACGAACATGAAATGGCAACAAACAGTAAATGCAGGTGGAAGTCCACTTACAATTAGTATGAACTTTATTAAAACTATAGAATAATGAAAAATTATATCAAAAATTTTGGAATCATAGCACTTGCACTTGCCCTAACGGTAAGTTTTTCAAGTTGTGAAGCGACTAAAAATGCAAATAATAAACAAAAAGGTGCAGTAATAGGAGCAGGAGCTGGTGCGGTTCTTGGTGCCATACTTGGAAACAATGTTGGTAAAGGTGGTAATGGTGAAGTAGGAGCTGTTTTAGGAGGCGTAGTTGGTGGAGCTGCTGGAGTTTTAATTGGTAATAAAATGGATAAGCAAGCACAACAAATTGAGTCTGAAATCCCGGGTGCAGAAGTAGAAAGAGTAGATGACGGTATCGTGATTACATTTGATGAAAATAGTGGTGTTTATTTTGACACTGCAAAGTATGATATCAATGCAGCGTCTCAATTAAATTTAGACAAGCTTTCTGGGGTATTAAGAGAATATGTTGATACTAATGTTCTGGTAGTAGGGCATACAGATAGTGTAGGTAGTGATGAATCAAACATGCTGTTATCTCAGCGTAGAGCGCAATCTGTAACAGCTTATTTTACAGGACCTAAAGCGTTAAGCGCTGGTCGTTTTACTACTAATTGGTATGGTGAGCAAACGCCAGTAGGTGATAACACAACACCAGAGGGGCGCGCAGAAAACAGACGTGTAAACATTGTAATTGTTCCTAATGAAAAAATGAGGGAAGATGCAGAAAGAGAAGCAGGTAACTAATTCTAATTAAGTCTTATATAAAATCCTTGTCATTAATTTAACGGCAAGGATTTTTTTTTGTGCCTCATCCTAACGAACTTTAAAAAATGAATTATAGTGATTCTTATGATATTGCAATTGTAGGCGGAGGCCTTGCAGGACTATGTGCCGCGATACATCTAGGAAGCCACTACAAGGTAGTCTTAATTGAAAAAAAACCGTACCCTAGCCATAAGGTTTGTGGCGAGTATATTTCAAATGAAATCCTTCCATATTTAAATACGCTCGGAATCTATCCTTTTAAAAATGGTGCAAAAGCAATTTCAAAATTTGAAATGAGCACGCATACTGGAAATTTGATACAGGCAAAATTACCAATGGGTGGCTTTGGAATAAGTAGGTATACTTTAGATCAACTTTTGTTTAAAAAAGCACAAGAGACTTGTGATACAATTCAAGACACCGTGACAAGTATAGATGTAAAGGATGTCGCCTCCGCGAAAATGTTCCAGATTCAAACGAAGACAAATAAGAGATACCAAGCTAAATACGTATTAGGGGCATTTGGTAAACGAAGTAACTTAGATATACAATTAAAGCGTTCATTTATTACGAAAAAGTCACACTGGTTAGGTGTTAAATCGCATTATGAGCTAGATGTGCCAGAAGATGTAGTTGCACTTCATAATTTTGAAGGAGGGTATTGTGGCGTTTCGCAAATAGAAAATGGAAGCGTTAATGTCTGCTACTTAACGAGTTTTAAATCTTTTAAAGCGGTTGGTGATATTGGCAGGTTTCAAAAAGAAGTGTTGAGTAAAAATCTGCACTTAAAACGAGTTTTTAATGAAGGGAAGTGTTTATGGAATACTCCTTTAAGTATTAGTCAGGTTTCCTTTGAAGAAAAAGAACCCGTAAAAGATCATATTTTTATGATTGGCGATAGTGCAGGAATGATTCATCCATTAGCAGGAAATGGTATGGCTATGGCGATACACAGTGCAAAGCTAATTTCAGAACTATTAATTAATAAGGATATTTTAAACGAAGAAAACCGAACAACCATAGAAACAGATTATGTAAATATCTGGAATCAAACTTTCCATAGCCGCTTGCAAACAGGCAGACGAATACAGCGTTTATTGTTAAGTCCAACAGCAACAAAAGTAAGTTTAAAAGCCGCAAAGCTATTTCCAAATATCGTACCCGCAATTATAAAAAAAACACACGGAAAAGTATTAATATGATCTATTTCTCTAAACATAAAAGGTCTACTCAAGAAGAGCTTATGGACGATTTTTCTCTGCAAGGAGAGGCGTTGCAGAAGGTTCTTGAAGATTTAGAGACGGTAAATAAATATCTAGGAGGAAATCAAATTACCTTAGATGGAATAGAAAAAATGCTTGCCAACTGTAAAAAGCAACAGACGGTTACTATTGTTGACTACGGCTGTGGTGATGGAGCTTTCCTTAAATTATGCGCGACTTTTTTGGAAAAGAACAACTGGCGGTATCGACTTATAGGAGTAGATGCTAATACGCATATTATTGAAAAGGCTAAAGTGAATTGTAATACCATAAAACACTGTACCTTTATGCAAGCCAATGTTTTTGATACAAACCAACTACCGGAAGCGGACATCGCACTATGCACACTCTTTTTACATCATTTTAAAGAGAAAGACATTATAAAATTACTTAATAACATTGCCAGTAAAACGAAAGTAGGTATAGTTATTAACGACTTACAGAGAAGTAAGATGGCATTCATTTTATTTAAATCATTCTCAGCACTATTCATGAAATCGAAGATTGCTAAGTTTGATGGAGCAGTATCCATTGCAAGGTCATTTGTTAAGGATGATGTGGAGCGTATTTCAGGAAATATTAAAAATACAAATATTAAAATAGCATCTAAATGGGCTTTTAGATGGCAATGGTTGGTTTACAAAACAAAAAATAAAATTTTAGAGGAATAAATGAAAATAACAATAGCAGCAGTATCCAAACAATTGCCTCAATATTCAAGAGAAACAAAAGACATATTACCTTTTGTACAAGCTTGGATGGAAGGGCAGGAATCGCGTTTTAAACGAAAAGTTATCAAAATATTTGAAGGCGCAGGTGTGGATAAGCGATACTCGATGATGGAGCCAACAGAAGTGTTTTTAAATACCACCTTTGAAGAACGCAATAATATCTACGTGCGGGAAGTAAAGAAGATGGGGTCACAGGTGTTGCAAAAAGCATTAGATAAAGCAGAGTGGAATGCAAAAGACATTGATTTTATTATTACAGTAAGCTGCACCGGTATAATGATCCCATCTGTAGATGCTTATATTATAAATGAACTAGGCTTAAAACAAGACGTGGTGCGATTACCGGTAACAGAAATGGGCTGTGCAGCAGGAGTAAGCGGAATAATTTATGCAGAAAATTTTTTAAAGGCAAACCCAAATAAGAAAGCGGCTGTGATAGCAATAGAGTCGCCATCTGCGACATTTCAGCTAGATGATTATTCTATGGCAAATGTGGTGAGTGCGGCTATCTTTGGAGATGGTGCGGCTTGTGTTTTATTAACTTCGGAAGCAGCAGCAGTTGGGCCAAAGATTTTAGATCACGCAATGTATCATTTTTATGATGCCACAGATATGATGGGTTTTAAGCTTGTGAATACAGGTTTACAGATGATACTTGATAAAGGAGTGCCACAAAAAATTTCGGATCATTTTCCTGAAATCGTTCATCCATTTCTTGAAAAAAATGGAAAGACTATTGATGATGTAGATCATCTTATTTTTCATCCAGGAGGGAAAAAGATTGTGCAAACTGTAGAAGACCTTTTTGGGGTGCTTGGCAAAAATATTGATGATACAAAAGAAACCTTACGCCTCTATGGAAATATGAGTAGTGCCACCGTCCTATATGTTTTAGAACGATTTATGGATAAGAAACCTAAAAAAGGTGAATTAGGGTTGATGTTGAGTTTTGGACCGGGATTCTCGGCGCAACGAATATTAATTGAATTTTAAATAAGTATCGAAGAATAAATATGGAGAATATTTCAGAAAAAATAACAGTAGATGTAGTGTCAGATGTGGCTTGCCCTTGGTGTTATGTGGGCAAAAGAAGACTAGAAGAAGCCCTGAAGCAATGGGATGGAGCAGAGGTAATTGTGAATTGGCATCCTTATCAATTAGATCCTAATATGCCTCTAGATGGATTTACAAGAGACGAATATCTTGTAAACAAGTTTGGGAGTTTAGAAAAAGTGAGAGCGATGACAGATCACCTCACCGCAGTAGGTAAAGAAGTAGGGATTGATTTTGATTTTAGTGAGAAGTGGACTTCTGTTAACACACTGCATTTACACCAATTACTGCACGTTGCAGGACAAGAAGGTTTTAAAGATCAATTAAAAGAGCGTTTTTTAAAGGCCTACTTTGTAGATTTACATCCACTGAATGACAATCAAGTATTGTACAAAATACTAGCAGATTTTGAATGGGATACAGATAAAGTTGATCAAATTGTAGCAGATGAGTCGATTGCTAAAAAAGTAAAAGAACAGATTGCACATTCGCAATCAATAGGAGTTACTGGAGTACCTTTTTTTATAATTAATAATAAATTCGGCATCAGCGGCGCACAGCCTAGTAGTGTGTTTCTTGAAGCTTTTAATAAATTAGCCCCTGTAGAAATAGAAGAGAATGGCGAAAATTGTGATATAGAAACCGGAGCTTGTTAAACAATGAACAATAAAACAGCATTAATTATAGGAGGAAGCAGTGGGCTAGGTTTAGCAACAGCGCATAAACTAGCGGCAGAAGGTTTTAACCTATGCATAGTATACCGCGACAGAAAAAGCAATTCAATAAAAAATGAAGTAGCCTTTGATGCTATGCGTGCAAATGGAGTGTCTGTTCAGACTTTCAATAAAGACGCACTGAAAGAAGAAACCATAGATGAAGTCCTGTCTCAATTACCAATAGATTCTATTTCTGTTTTGGTACATAGTGTGGCAAAAGGAAGTTTGAAACCAATGATTTCAGAAAATGGAACATTAAGTAAAAGCGATCTAGACATCACCATTCATGCCATGGGGACCAATTGGTGGCAGTGGGTTCGTGCCTGTATAAAGAAAGATGTATTTTCAGATAACGTATGTAATATCGCATTTACAAGTGAGGGCAACCAAAAGGTTTGGGGAGGCTATGGTGCGGTTTCTGCAGCAAAAGCTAGCTTAGAAGCATTAATGCGGCAAATGGCGGTAGAACTCGCGCCCCTGGACATTAAAAGTAATTGTATACAAGCAGGCGTGACACAAACAGCTTCTTTTGCTATGATACCAGGAAGCGAGAAACTTGCTGCATTTGCTAAAAAAAGAAACCCATTTAATAGATTGACCTTGCCAGAAGATGTGGCAAATGCGGTTTATGTTTTGACTTTGCCAGAATCAAAATGGATTAATGGAAATGTCATTAAAGTAGATGGGGGAGAATCTTTGCGATAAGCACATCATTTTGTAGAGGTATAACGATGTCTGGTTGCGCATTATTTGAGAATATACGATTGCGTATTTTTGAAAACACCCAACAAAGTTGCAGAAACCTACCTCCAAAGAACACTACTAAAAGATAGAAATAACCAAAATTAAAATAGATTTTGACAGAAGATGAAATTATAGCATTATTACCTTATTCAGAGCCCTTTCTGTTTGTAGATACATTAGAATCTGTAGATGAACAAGGCGCAAAAGGTAGTTATACTTTTAAAGAAGACTCCTATTTCTATAAAGGTCATTTTAAAGATAATCCGGTCACTCCAGGCGTGATGCTCTCTGAGTGTATGGCACAGATAGGTTTAGTCTGTTTTGGCATATACCTGTCAGGTGATATTACTTTGGAAATGCAAATGGCATTCACCACGCTTCACGTAGATTTCTATCTCCCTGTTTTTCCGGGTGAGCGAGTTACGGTGGTGTCAGAACGCATGTATTTTAGATTTGGAAAGTTAAAGTGTAAAGTAAGAATGACCAATGAAAAAGAAGAAGTAGTCGCAATAGGCGAGATGAGTGGGATGATGAAGCGGAAATAAAATTGATTTAAGAAAGAGATACATATTTTGAATAGAGTAGTACTAACAGGACTAGGAGTTTGCGCTCCCAATGGAACAAGTATTCCAGAATTTACTGATGCGTTGAAAAACGGAAAGTCTGGACTTGCACATTATCCAGAACTAGCAGATCTTAATTTTTCTTGCCAGATTGGCGGTATACCTAACGTTTCCGAAGAAAAAAAGCGGGAGTATTTTACAGAATTACAATTACGAAATTTTGATAGTACTGGTATTCTTTATGGCGTGATTGCCGGAATGGATGCCTTGAAAGATGCCCAGATTATAGTTGGAGGAGAAGATCCCTTGTATAATTTAGGGATCATAATGGGAGCTGGAACTACTAGCGTAGCTAAATTTAGAGAATCCATATATAAAATTGACGAAGGTAAAGTAAGACGTTTAGGCAGTACCTCTGTGCCGCAAACTATGGCCAGTGGAGTAAGCGCGTATCTAGGGGGTATGACTGGTGCCGCAAATATGGTGACCACAAACTCTTCTGCCTGCGCGACAGGTACAGAAGCAGTTCTATTAGGCTATGAGCGTATACAATCTGGTAAGGCAACACAAATGCTTTGCGGCAGTACAAGTGATGGTGGTCCTTATATTTGGGGCGGATTTGATGCCATGAAAGTAACGAGTTATAAACATAACCAAGAACCAGAAAAAGCGGCAGGACCATTGAGCGATTTGGCAAGTGGATTTATACCAGGCAGTGGAGCAGGAGCGGTAGTTTTAGAATCATTAGACAGTGCACTTGCAAGAGGTGCAAAAATATACGCCGAAGTATTGGGTGGGGCCATAAATAGTGGAGGGCACCGTAATGGGGGTAGTATGACTGCACCAAATAGTGATGCAGTGCAGAGATGTATTTTAACCGCATTGGATGATGCTCAAATAGGAGGTGATGAAATAGAGTACATAAATGGTCATCTTACTGCAACGATAAAAGATCCAGTAGAGATTGAGAATTGGTGTACCGCTCTACAAAGAAAGGGATCGGACTTCCCTTATATTAATTCATTAAAAGGCATGACAGGACATTGCCTTGCTGCAAGTGGTAGTGTTGAAATTGTAAGTACAATTTTGCAATTAGATGGTAATTTTGTGTTTCCTAATGTGAATTGTGATATCATTCATCCTGAAGTAGTTGCTTTGATTTCTGAAGAGAAAATACCTCGTTCTATAATTGAAACTTCTTTAAAAACGGTAGCAAAAGCGAGCTTTGGCTTTGGGGATGTAAATGCCTGTGTTATCTTTAGAAAATATTAATAGTTCTTGGAGACTTATTAATTGCACTTCGACAGGCTCAGTGTGACAAAGAATTAAAAAATGATGTTTTAAGTAAGAGTCATCCTGAGCCTGTCGAAGGAAACTTTTAGACCAATTTAAGAAATATGACAACAGAAGAAATATACGCACAATTAAAGCCAATTGTAACAACCTACTTACCAGAAGATGTAAGCGAATCTGATATTACACTTGATAGTGACCTTACTCGAGAGCTAAATATTAACTCTGCGCATTTAGTAGACGTTGTGCTAGATGTGGAAGACGCTTTTGATATTGAGTTTGACAACGCTGATATGGAGCGTTTACGCACCTTGAATGATGCTGTTGCGATTATTCAGAAAAAAATTGCTTAATATTTTGTTTCACAAATCACTCCCAAAAATACAGCCGCAAATCTTGGCGGTTAAACTTACTAATAAGGGCGAACGCTCTGTGAAGTCAAGGCATCCATGGATTTTTTCGGACAGTGTTGATAAAATAAATAAAGAAGGTACTGCTGGAGATATTGCAGTAATTTTTAACAGAAATACAAATAAGCCTATGGGAATAGGATTATATGATCCGGATTCTCCTATAAGCATTAAAATGCTCCATTTTGGTGGTGGTGCTAAATTAGACGAAGCCTATTTTTCAAATAAGATTGATACTGCTTTTGATATTCGTTCTGCACTTTTAGAGACCAATACAAATAGTTACCGTTTACTTTTTGGAGAAAATGATGGTTTTCCTGGATTGATTGCAGATGTGTATGCTTCTGTTTTAGTAGTGAAAATTTATAATGCAATCTGGTTTCCTTTTATCCAGATGATATTTCCGAAGCTAATAGAAATATCCGGTTGTGATACTTTAGTACTTCGATTAAGTCGCGGATTACAACAAAATCAAGTGGGTTTAGTTGAAGGCGAAGTTTTATTTGGTGCTTTAGATAATGAAGTGGTGCATTTTATCGAGCATGGTGTTAAGTTCTCAGCACACGTAATAAAAGGGCATAAGACGGGCTACTTCTTAGACCATCGCGAAAACAGAAGGCGAGTAGGAAGGCTAAGTAAAGGTAAGACCATGCTTGATGTTTTTAGTTATGCGGGCGGTTTTTCTATCCATGCCTTAGCAAAAGGTGCTACAGAAGTTACAAGTCTTGATATAAGTGAACAAGCATTGGCTGTGGCCAAAGCAAATCGAAAATTAAATAAACATAAAGGAAAACACCATACAATAGCTGGTGATGCCTTTGAAGAATTAGAACGCTTGATAAGGGAAGGCAAACAGTATGATGTTGTGGTCATCGATCCGCCAAGTTTTGCTAAAAGTAAAAGAGAGATTGTGGTTGCTAAAAAGAAGTATGCGCAATTAGCTCGGCTAGGAGCTCAACTAGTTGCTAAAAACGGATTATTGGTTTTAGCATCTTGTAGTTCTCGTGTGACGGCAGACGAGTTTTTCCAGATTAATAGTGAAACGCTAAAGGCCAGCGGTACATACTTTGAATTAATAGATAAAACCTTTCACGATACGGATCATCCAATCGGTTTTGCTGAAGGCGCTTATTTGAAGTGTGGTTATTATAGATTTGCTTAAACTAAAAAAGCCAGTGCGAACATTTAAATGGAAACACACTGACTTTTTTAATAAATATTTTCGGTTAATGCGATTGCATTTTATCTTTTCGTTTTTTTACTTGTACTTGTACCTCGCTCACAGCTTTTGCAATGGAAGCTTCAAAAGAAGTGTTGTTAGTTGATGAGAATAGGGTAGTTCCAGGAACGTTTAATCTTATTTCTACTACTTTACCTGTGTCTTCGCCTCTTGTCTTTTCACTTTTAAAGTACACATCTGCTGCGACGATAAAATCATATTTATTTTCTAGTTTTTCTAATTTTTCAGAGGCTAACTCTTCAAGCCTTTTGCTTGCTGCTACATCTTTATATTCAAAGTTGATATTCATATGTATAATGTTTTATAAATTCTATTTAAATATACGAAGCTAATTACTCACATCAAAGGAAAAAGTTACGCTTTAAGAAAATTATAGCATTTGAAGTTGTTTTATTTTGTTCTTCGAAAATAATATTGGTTTGAAGTCTATTCTATTTGGTTGGAATGAATCCCGTATCTTTAAAACCTAATACTAAATTTTTATGCTTTTATTACATTTTCTCTTCTTGATACAGACGCCTGCATCTACTCCAAACCCAGGAGATAGCGACACAATAGATCTTTCTAATCCATTTGACTTGATTGTCTATATTATTTGCCCGATTGCTATTCTTATCTTTTATTTTCTCTATCGAAAGCAGACAAGAAACGGTAAAAATGAGTAGCACAAAATCATTTCATTAAAGTTTTATGGCTCCAATACCTGCTGACCACAAGGCATCATTAAATACAGGGAGCTCTGTGTTTAATAACTCTGCTCCGGTTGCTTTGAGTTGAATCCACTGTGCATCAAGTTCCGCTTTTCTGTTTTTATTTGACAGATTTACACGAGGTAAGCTGCTATTTGTTTGGTTCATTACAAATAGATATTCTGCGGTAAATTTATTTACAAAGTTTTCTACGTCATCATAGGCTTGTGATCTTCGCTGTACCATATCTCCATCCCACGCTTTCATTTTTGTGACTAAGGCTTCCCCTTGGTGAGCAAGGTCCATTTTGTTCTCGGCCTTTAAAGTTGCAATTAGGTTTTCAATTTGTTCTTGTGCTGTATAAAGCGTGTTCACCATGTGGTGCATTTCTGTGACATTGGCTTCCATGTCGCCCATATATTGATCAAATTCTATAAAATCTTTTTCATCAATTTTAACAAGTGGGTTGTTTATAATATTTCCGAAGGTAGTCACCGTCTCATTATTCATACTTAGGCTATAATTGTATTTGCCTGGCATTACGCGACGACCCGTAAACCCTGCTTCTATATACACATTGGGAACACTAGGAACGATATCATTGTTCATATTCCATACAAATCTATTGAGGCCTTTTACTTTTGAAAGTGTAGGGGCAGGAGGTGCTCCACCACCATTATGAGATATGTATCCCGTATCTTTCTCTGAACTTAATGTGCGTATTACTTTTCCATTTGTATCACTAATGGTCAATGTAAGTGGTATGTTTTTGTCTATTGATGGAAGATAATAATAGAGCTCCACACCATTTGCTGGATTTACACCTACAAACGGTTGTGTGCCATCAAATTTTGAGTTGTTGCCATTTAATGGGCTACCCCAAGAGCCATAGAGCGCATCTTCAGGCTGATATAAGGTAAGCTGGTTTGTTTTGTTCTTGTATTGTGATAGTAGTTTTAGATTATCAAGAATCCAAAAGGAACGCCCAGAAGTAGCAACTATCAAATCATTTTGATGTACTCGTAAATCTGTAATAGGCGTAACAGGCAGATTGCGTTGAAATGATTCCCAATTACCGCCATCATTAAAAGAAATGTAAACGCCTAGCTCGGTACCAGCATACAAAATTCCTTTTGTATTTTGGTCTTCACGAACCACTCTTGTGTGTGCTCCATTAGGTATCCCTGCCGAAATGTTTTTCCAACTTTTACCATAGTTATCACTTTTATATAAAGCAGGCGTATAATCACCAAGTTTATATTTTGTGGTAGCAATATAAACAGTAGCAGGATTATGCGGAGAAACCTCTATGGCATTTACTAATGTTTCTCCTAAGTTTTTTGGTGTGATATCTTGCCAGCTAGCACCATTGTCTTGTGTTATATGAACCTTTCCATCATCACTACCGGTATAGAAAACTCCCATCTTATGCGGTGATTCTATTAAATAAGAAAGTGTACCATAATTTTCAGCTCCAACGGCCTCATTAGTATAAGGACCACCACCGTTGCCTTGCTTCTCATCCAAGTTACGCGTAAGATCTGGAGAAAACTCTGTCCAGGTTCTGCCCATATCTGTAGATTTTAAAACGAGTTGCGCGGCGTGAAAAATTGTTTCGGGTTCGTGTTGCGACCATATAATAGGTGCATTCCAGTTGTATAGATATTCCATATCACGGGCCGCTCTCCCTAAATATTGATTAGGTGCAGCCATAATTTGAGTACTTGTACCACTTTTCATATCTAAGGCTTCTATGGTGCCCAAATAACTCCCACCTACAACTGTTTTGGGATTGTCTTTATCAAAAGCAAGGAAGGCACTTTCGCCACCTGCTGCCGCTGTCCAGTTACTTTCTGAAATGCCACCATGCCCCATATTCATACTTGCGATTTTAACAGAAGTATTGTCTTGCTGTCCACCATAAATATTATAAGGGAACATATTATCTACATTAATTCTGTAAAACTGTGCCGTAGGCATAATATCTTGGGACGACCAAGTTTCTCCAAAATTATAGGATATCGCGGCTCCGCCATCATTAGCAATGCTTAAGTTTTTTGAATCGTCTGGATTGATCCATAGATCGTGATAATCACCATGAGTACCTGTAATTCTTTCCCACGTTTTTCCGCCATTTTTAGAACGTAGGGCAGGAGCACTTAAAACATAAACAGTCTCCTCATCATTTGGGTCTGGAAATACTTCTATATAATACCAAGATCTTTGTGTTAATCTGTTGTCGCCACTTACTTGAGCCCAGTTTAATCCAGCGTCCATAGATACATACAAGCCGCTTTGATCTGTTTGTGTATCGCTTTCTATTAGGGCATATACTTTATCACTATTGCTTCTGCAAACGGCGATTGCCATTTTTCCCATTTCTTTTGGGAGACCATTTTCTAATGGCAGCCATGTTTCTCCTGCATCTGTAGATTTATACAAACCGCTGCCATCACCGCCACTAATCATTTTCCAAGGAGTTCTTTGGTGATGCCATAGCGCTGCGTAGAGTACTTGTGGGTCATTCATATCCATAGATAGTTCTGAAGCTCCTGAAAATGTATTTGCAAAGAGTGTCTTCTTCCAAGTTTTTCCGCCATCAATAGATTTATAAATACCTCGTTCACTAGTAGGAGAAGGGTACTTACCCTGAGCGGCAACATATACAATATCTGGATTTGTAGGGTGTATTACAATGCGAGAAATCTGTTCTGTAGCTGTAAGACCTATATGTTTCCAGGTTTTACCTGCATCTGTAGATTTATATACACCGTCACCATAGGAGGACATTACACCTCTAATGGCGTGTTCGCCCATACCACAATAGACCACATTTGGATTACTTTCTGACACCGCTACGGCACCAACAGATCCTGTTTTAAAAAAGCCATCACTTATGTTGTCCCAATGTGCTCCGGCATCTTCTGTTTTCCAGAGTCCGCCACCTGTAGTTCCCATATAATAGGTAAGGGGTTGACCTACTACACCGGAGGATGTAACAGAGCGACCACCGCGATATGGGCCTATGTTTCTATATTTTAAAGGTGAGAAATAATCGTCTGCTTGTTGCCCAAATGTGGTTATCGTAGCCAATACTAAAAGTGCAACAGTGGTTAGTGTTTTCATAAGAATCTATTTGATATCCTAAAAATACAGATTTCTTATTTAAAATATTGTTTTAGAGGACTAGCTTATAAAAAAATCGCTTGATTAGCGTAACACTAAACAAGCGATTAAAATATCAGGTATTGGCTAATATGCTGATTTAGTTACAGCTATGATTATTTAACGTAACTGTCTGTAATGAATTCCAAATTTCGGCATCAAATGTTTTGGGTGAAAATCTAAAAATAATTGTAGTTTCTTTATTCTTCTTGCAATAGTGTTGTTCTGCCTGTGTATACAATGTCATCATCTTTTTTGTATAGCGACTTTCATAAAGATAAATGGAGCCTATATAATGATCTCCCTCTATATACTCTTTATCTTTAACAATAGAAGCACGGGTTTCAAGAATGGTAAATCCGTTCTTTCTATTTTGAATGTCCAATAATCCATCAAAATAATATTGTAGGTTAATTTCAAAATCTTCGATAGTCACAGGCGCTGAAGCTTCTATTTTCCAAGCAAAGACATAGGACCAAAATTCTGGGCTATCTTCTTTAGACCAACCAGTTGGAAATACTGCTTCTTCATAGCCAGTATAGGGTATCTCTTTTGCAAAATGAATAGGAAAGGTGAAAAACTCAGAACCCCATTCTTGAGCCTCTAGTATGTGGTTGTGTTCTTTTTCTTGAGAGAACATTAAAAATGAACAACAAATTAGTACGGTGGAAATAAGGTGTTTTTTCATAAATAATTATTGAAATTTTAAAAATACGTCAAATTCGATATCATCCCTAATCGCACTATCTTTAAATTTACTTTGGTAGTTAATACCCCAATCTCTTCTATCTATTATAAAACGTGTTTTTAGTGTTTTGTTAATATCATTTACCATCGCCTTAATCATAATAGGTTTGGTAATATCTTTTATTGTAAGGTCACCTTCCAGTCTGTGTTCATTAGTATTGCTATAATAGGTTACTTTCGTTAATTCTAAATGTGCTTTTGGATATTTCTCAACATCAAAAAAGTCACTATTTTTTAGATGTTCTACGGGACCATGATCGCTATTTTTAGTGTGTTCGGGTGTTGTAATTGTGGTCATATCAATACTAAAACTGCCACCAGTGATCGTGCCATCTTTGGTGTATAGTTTTCCTTTGAAAAATTCTACGGTTCCATTGTATTCCGTAAATTGAAAGGCATAAGAAGCACGCCAGTTAAGAACACTTTGAAACGGGTCTAATAAATAGGTCTTGTTATCTGTGCTTTCTTCGGGCATCTGGGCAGTTACGGCCATAGTAAAACATAAAATAATACTGAGTGTAATAATTGATTTTTGCATAATGATTTATTTTTGATGTAAAACTAATTGGAGCACTTTCAAAAAGTGTCAAAAGAATGTAAAAGAAGTGTCAATACGTGTGAAAAGTCACCAAATTGATTGTTCTTTGCAGTACTACATATGAAAAAGAACCCTTATCACATTTTTATTATTTCCGCAGTACTACTAGTGCTTTGCTTTTCTTGTTCCAAGAAAGAAACTGAAGATAATCTGTCTAGCAGAACAAAAATTGCATTAAGAGCTGTGGGCAATGATTTGTTATTATCACAAAGTGATACGACATCCTTAGTATTGCCAGTAGTGCAGATTTCAGAAAGCACCTATCATCTTTCTTTTGAAAACGCATTTACATTTGACCCAACGGATCTTTATACCTCCATGGGAGAAAATAGCAAGAAGGCGGGTTTGCCTCAAAATTATAGTGTTGAAGTTTTACGATGTAGTGATGGGGAAGTAGGCTACAGTTATCTTTTAACTGGAGAAGAACCGCAGAGTATCATTCCTTGTGGTGGTAGAGTTTTGCCAGAAAGTTGTTATACCGTTCAACTAGAATATTTAGGTGTCACTAACACTGCTAGTTCTTCAAGTCCGTTTTTTTACTTCCTGGTTTTTTTAGTGTTGGCTTTTTTAGTTGTCGTTTTTTATAGTAAGTACTATTCGCATAAAGCCCATCATAAGCATATAGATGGAACAGTTTTAGGTAATTTTTACTTCTATCCTGATCAAAATAAACTGGTTACTGCTTCTACTGAAATACCTTTATCTAAAAAGGAATGTGAATTATTAGAAATTTTAGCGGCTAGTCCTAATCAAATAGTGAAACGAGAATCATTAGAAAAACAAGTATGGGAAGATCAAGGCGTAATTGTTGGTCGCAGTCTAGACACCTATATTTCTAAGCTTCGGAAAAAACTACAGGGGGATGCTACTTTAAAAATAACGAATGTTCACGGAGTTGGGTATAAGCTGGAAACACTAGCCTAAATAACTTTTTAATATAGTTTCTATTAATTTTAATTTTTTATTATAATAAAATTGCTTTTATTGGGATAATAATATATATTGAAAAAAAAATAATTAAAAGCATTAATGGCAAAATCACAACAGACATTTAGTAAAAACGAAAAAGAAAAGAAGCGCTTAAAAAAGCGTGAAGACAAGCGTAAGAAAATGGAGGCTCGTAAGGCCGAAAAAGAGGCAGGTGGTAGCAGCGGAATAGAATTTGCGTATGTTGATCATATGGGTAACCTAGTGGATACTCCGCCAGATCCGGATTTAAAAATCGAAATTGAAGCAGAAGATATTGTCTTAGGAATTCCTAAATCTGAAGATACTGGAGAAGATAAATTTGACCCAGTTAGAACAGGGACCGTAGATTTTTATGATTCTTCAAAAGGATTTGGTTTTATTATAGATGGAAAAGACAAACAAAAGTACTTCTGTCACGTGAGTGGATTAATTGACGAAATCACAGAAGGTAACTTAGTTTCTTTTGAACTTGAAAAAGGACAAAGAGGGATGAACGCGGTAAAAGTGAAGCTTGAAAAATAGCATTCAGTTTACCTATTAGAATATATATTCATTAAAAGCTTGCAAGTATCTCATTGATATTTGGAAGCTTTTTTTATTTCCTTATTGCCATAATCTGTTTCCTAATTTATATTTACCCTCTGTACAAGGACAATCACTAAGTTCTTGTACCAAATCAAATCCTATTGTGATTGCGTGGGTACCCGAATTAAAACCCGATAAATCATTTATTGTCAATTGATAAGCATAAGAAAAATAAATGATATCTTTTTTCACTCCTACCATAGGACCTATGTTTAAGGGATTCATTAATTGATCGTTTAAAAAACGATATGAAGCTCCTATCCAATAGAAGTCATTATCTCTATTGTACTTTCTAAACTTAATATTGACATCTGTAGTTGATCTGCCATCACTTGCAAACAATTGGTAAAAAACCGATGGTTCAAACTCTGAGTAATTTTTAGTTTTTACAGAATACCCCGAATAAAGCTGAAGATTAAGTAAGGCGTTGGGTTCTAACCCAGTAAAGTTCATTGTGTTTTTTTGTAAAATATTGTTTGCGTTTGCACTTAACCAGAAGCGATCTAACCTGTATAATGCACCTATATCAAAGTTGTTATTGGTGATAGCTCTATCATCTGTGATACTTGGATCAACAATTGGAATATCATGAGTAGATTCAAAATTTTCTATGGCAAGCCTAAAACTGTTCACGTTATAAGAAATTCCAAACGATAAATACTGCGATGATTTATAATCTAATATTAAATGATGCGCATAGCTAAATTTTATTCCTTGCTGTCGTGTGTTACCATTGCTGTCGTTGTAGGCAGAAACACCTACTCCAGATCTGTTTGCCATTCTAATATCTGCATATACGGCTTGATTTTGAGGCGCATTTTTTATACCTACCCACTGCATCAATCCATTTGCTCGAATTCTAAAATTATCACCTATTCCTGCAAAGGTAGGAGAAACCACAAAATCATTATCTGCTAAGTATTGTGTGAATACGGGTACATTAAGCTCTTGAGCAGAAGCCTGAGCTACCACTACTATCAGTAATACTTTTATTAAATATTTCATAAGATTACTTTTTAATTTGGGGATTAATTTTCTCTCTCTCTTTATCTATACAAGGTAAAATGGCCAACAAACTCACGGTCGTTTTCTATTCCTAATTGCACAACATACCAGTAGTCTCCAGTAGGGAGCTCCGTACCATTGTATCGCCCATCCCAATATTGACCTGCACGCAAATAGGCAACTTTTCTACCATAGCGATCAAAAATGGAGAAGTGTAGATTAGGATAATTTTCAGCGCATCCTGGATACCAATAATCCGTAACGCCATCGCCGTTAGGTGTAAAATAGTTAGGAATACAGATCTCAATAAATTCTATTTCAATTGTGGCAGAAACAAAACAACCACTGCTATCTGTGACTGTAACCGTGTAAACGCCAGATTCTGTGATAATAAAAGTATTGGTGCTCCCTTGGTCATCATCATTCAATGTAAACTGATATTCGCCTGTACCACCTGTTGCGGTAGCTACTATTTCATTTAACGCTCCTTCGCTTAATTCCAGTGAAAGTGCTGTAAAACTTTGAATATCAAAGAAATCTGTCATTTGCATACATCCATTTGTATGTTGTACAGTGACAAAATTATCAGTACTAGGCGGTAGGTTTTCAAATATATTACTTGCTTGATAAGGCCCGTCATTTAATGAATATTCTAATTGTGTAATATCAACAGCATCTTCATCTACTATAACTGTAATTGTATTTCCCGTTTCATTATCGATACATACATATGTAATTTCTACCGTTGGATCAATAAACACGGCATCTGGAAAAGGTATATTCCATTCAGATTCACAGCCAGAACTATCAATAACATATATGGTGTGAATTCCGCCACCTAGATTTTCAAAGTCAAATTCTCCTTGATCAGGACCACCAATGATGTATTCACCATCATCTAAGCTAACGCTGTATGGCATAGTACCACCATTAATTGTTATGCTAAAAGAGCCGTTAGCATCGCCTTCACAAATTACAGGAATGAGTGTGTCTGGAATAATTGCAATCAATACTGGAAGTGGCTCCATAATTTCAAAATCGAAGGTTATAAAGCAGCCAAGTTCATCTTGAACAATAACATCATATATTCCTGGAGCTAGATTTTCAAAAATGTTAGTTTCAAAAAACTGACTTAATTCTGGAGAAATAGCATATTGGATAATACCGGTACCTCCTTCAGTAAAAATTTCTATACTACCGTCATTATCCCCATTACAAGTAACATCATTGACATCAAACGTCACACTTAAAGCGGTATCAGGTTCTGTAATTTCAATTTCTGCAGAAGTAGCTACACAATCACCGCTCTCCACATAGACAACATAGACTCCAGCCGTCAATCCCGTAAAGGTTCCTGGAGGGCTTTGAGTAGCAGGAATTGTAATACCACTTGTGTCTTGTAAAATATATACATAGTCGCCAAGTCCTCCCGTAGCAGTAGCTATAATTGTCCCTGTATTGTCACCTGTACAGTTAATTTCTGGGTTTTCTGAGGCTAAATTTATATCCAATTCAGCAAGTGGATCGATTGTTACTTCATTAGAAACATTAGCAATACAGCCATTGGCATCTCTAACAAAATACTCATAAACTCCATCTGTTACCGGAAAAGTGATTGATGTCGTAAACGTTCCTAAAATTGGGATGAATGTATTGTTATTACTGTACTCATAAATCCCTGTTCCACCTATAGCGGCTAATGTGAGTGTTGCATCTGTTAAACAGGTTGGGGTAGTAGCAGTGACTAAACTCGCGATAATAGGATCTGGCTGATCAATTACAATATTTATTGGCGAAGGAAAAACACAATTAAACCCATCTGTTATGAGAATTGAGTAAGTACCTGCTCCCAAATTCTCAAATATGTTTGAAGTTTGTGGTCCAGAGCTTCCCGATACTGGGTTAATTGTAACTAATGTATAGGTGTAATTTTCACCTTGTCCACCTGTTACATTATTAACCGTAATTGTGGCATTTTGATCTCCAAAACAAGATAGTAATGTAGTATCGGCTGTAAAATCTGCATTAATAGGTGTTGGTTCTATAAGTGTAATCGTATCAGATTCAATACATCCATTGGCATCGCGCACATTTACTGTGTAGGTTCCTGCAGAGAGATCTGCAAATACATTATCCAATGAATATGGAACTGTTGCATCTCCAGTCAGTTCAAATTCATATGGCATAGTACCGCCAGAAGCAACTGCCGTTATCGTACCTTGATTGTTAGTACAAGTCACATTTGATGTTTCTGAAATCTCAATCTCTAAAGGACTTGGAGGTGTCCCGATGGTAACAACATTAGATGTTGTAGTACAAAAAGGCGTTTCAGTTTGAACAATCACTACTGAATAATTTCCTGATGATAAGCCAGTTATGATCTCTGGATTTATTAAAGTATTTGCGGCGACCGGAACACCTACAGGTGTTCCTGTACCATCTATCAATTGATAGGTATACGCTCCTGTATAGCCTGCAATGGTCAATTGTAATTCACCGTTGGTATCACCAAAACAATCATTTTCTTGGATAGGTGTTAATGTGGCTTCAATTTCATCAAAAGGTGCTACCGTGAAGGGTTCTGTTAAGAAATAGCAATCAGTATCGATATCATTTATTTGGAAATAGTAGGTGCCAGGTCCATCAATGTCAAAAGTATTTGAAGCCTGTGGTGCACCATCAGGAAGCATTTGGTACGTAAAGTTTCCAGAACCTCCAGTTACGGTTATTGTAACTGTTCCCGTTTGATTACAGTCAATAGGACTAGCAATTGTGAATGCAGCCGCAATAATAGTGGGTAATGGATCAATAACAACGGTGTTTGTTGCAATACATCCATTGGCATCCCTAACATATATGGTAATCGTTTGGGTGACTCCCGTATCTACTGCTTCAAATATATTGGTATTGAAAAAGTTTATCCCGTTAATACTATAGGTATAATCAGGAGTTCCTCCTGTTTCAGTAATGGTAATTGTTGCCGTCGAAACTGTATTATCTGCATCACACGAAAATGTAGTTGAGACACCAGAAACTTCTAATAAAGTGGGTTCAGTAAGGGTTACATCTTGTACTGCTACACAGTCCCGTCCAGAAGTAACTTGTACTGTATAAGTCCCTATAGGCAGCCCAGTAAAAATATTTGTAGTTTGGGCTGGAACAATAATAGGTGCAATAATTTCATAGGTATAAATAGGATTATCGTTACTTATGGGTAAGATCACGGTAATGGTACCATCACTATCACCATTACATCTTACATTTGTTACTTCCGTAGTGAAAATTACAGGAGTTGCTTCTTCTAAAGTTACTTGTATATCTTCAGTGCACATGGTCACCGTATCGGTCACTGTAACTGTATATGTTCCTGAAGGTACTCCAGAAAACACATTGACCGTTAACAAGATTGTAGGCGGATTAGGCGCAATAGAATATGCATAGTTTCCTGTTCCTCCAGTAGCGTTTACAGTAATTTCTCCATCTTCATCGTCACAGCTAGGTACAGCGGATATCACAGGACTTATATCGAGTGGTGGCGCAATTTCCACAGTGATACTATTTCCGCAGCCATTAACATCGTTCACTTCTATGGTATGCGTCCCACTGGTCAAATTTGTTATGGTAAAAGGCAAGACCTGAGACAGAAAAGAACCTCCGTCTATACTGATACTATATGGCGGAGATCCCGCAGTTGTTAATGTAATATCAATTTCAAAATTTCCTTCGGAAACATCACATTGATTGTTCACTATGCCTGCAATTACAGGGTCATCGTCTAAAGGAACCACTTGTACAGGCGTGGAAACAATGCAACCAAATGCATCTAAAGCATGCACAAAATAGGATCCGGCATCCACATTAAAGGTGCTAGGGGTTGCCCATGCAGGGTCTGTATTTGTTGGGGCTGCAGGTGTTGTGGTTATTTGATATAAATAGGGTGCTGTTCCGTTTTGAGCGATGGCACTTATAACCCCAGACAAAGGATTACAATTAGCGTTTTGATCTACAGAAGCTGTTAAGCTCAATAAAATAGTGGACTCTGTGATAGAGAACGGAGCAGTTACAATACCACAACCGGCATTGGGTCCTGTAGTTTCTTGAATCAAAACATAATAAGTACCAAAAGGTAATGGTCCTAAATCTGACACAGTAAATGAAGCTCCAGCGGGTACAATTCCGGTTCCAGAAATTCCTGTGGAAATTTGGGATAGAGAGTCAAAAATCTCGTAGGTAATATTTACGTCAACAGCATACAGACTATTCACAGTGAATGATACATCGCCATCATCATTACCAGTACAGGTTATATTATCAGAACTAACAGCAGTTGCTGTTAGGCTAGAGTTAGTAGGAATAGCTGTTGTTGCTGGTTCATAATAGCTGCACATGGTAGATTCATCATAAACGATGAATGTATAGGTAACTCCAGGTGTTAAATTTGTAAAGATTGTGGATTGACTCATTGGAGGGTTTTCAGGCAACCAATCTCCAGCAGGAAGTGGAAATACCGTCCCAGGTCCTTCATAAATTGCAAAATGAAATGGTCCAGTACTACCTAGTGTAGAACTCACTGTCACAACTGCTTCACCGCCCAAAGTACAATCTACAGTGGTCGCTATATCTATGTCTAAATCATCTGGTGGAGAAGCAACTAATACATCTTGAACAACTATGGAACATCCATTCGAGTCTACAATATTAATTTCATACAATCCAAAATCAACTACATCAAAACTTACTGAAGTAGAACCCGTTGTATTTAATTCAGACTCTGAGTATCCGTTAGATCCTGTTACAAAATAATTATAAGGCGGTACTCCACCATTTACACTGTTTATAATAATAGAACCTTGAGAAACACCACCAGCACCACAAGTGATATCTATACTATCGTAATCTAATACAATAGGATCTGGCTGGTCAATTGTAATCATTTCTGTAGCGGCACACGAATTGGCATCTGTAATAGTGATGGTATAGGTTCCTGCAGGTAATCCTGAAGTTTGAGACCCATAGTCAATCCCCGTGGTATCATTGTTTACATTGATACTAAATGGGGGAGTTCCTGTAGTTGGATCAATCGTAATATTAATCGCTCCGTTTTCATCACCATTACATAAAATAGGTTGTGTTTGTACAATGGCAGTTAATGCTGGAATTGTGATAGGACTCACCGTTATAATAGGTGATGTTGCTACACATCCATTTGCATCAGTGATTTCAAATTGATAGGTTCCATCTGTACCGGTGGTATATATAAATGGAGTCCCAGTGGTTCCAAGAGGTAAAAATCCAGCGGCATTTATTGATACTGCATAATTATACGGTGCAGTACCTCCTGCTATAGTTCCAGTGATTATGGCGTCAGGTGCTGCTGTACAATCTAAGCTTTTTGTTAAGATAGCTTGTACCACAAGTTGCGGTGCTATAATTTGAGCCGGCAAGGTAGTTTCGCATCCAAAGGCATCTCTAACAATGATAATGTATGTGCCAGGAATCAAGTTTGAAAAAATAGTACTCGATTGAAAGGGTCCACCGTTTATATTAAACTCAAAAGGAGCTTCACCAGAGGTCACTTCAATCTCAATCGTCGCGCCATTGTCGGTGTCATAACAAATATCTGAAGTCACACTAATATTTGCTACTGGTGGATTAGGAATTGTTAGGTCAAATGTTTCAGAGATAACACAACCGTTGGCGTCTTCAACCTCAATGGTGTACGTTCCGCTTTGTGTCAGATTTGTAAATGTATTTGTTGACTGTGTTGGGAGTATTGCACTATCTGGGAGGGTTAGCGTGTAGGTGTAGTTTCCCCAACCTCCTGTTGTATTGATTACTACACTACCACCACCTATACAAGTAATAGGAGTGGTTTCTAGCACGATAGCTAATGGGTTCGTGGGCTCAGCTATAGTTACTGTTGCTGTTGCCTCACAATTTGTTGCAGTATCCGTCACTACAATCGTATAATCACCAGCTATTAATCCTGTTAATACAATAGGGGATGGTCCAGTCAAAGGAGTGCCGCCATTAATAGTATATACAAAGGTGGTGGTGCCAGAGACTATAAATTGAACTGACCCATCTGCATCACCCACGCAACTTACGTTTGTCTGCGTAATACCTACCACCGATATTGTTGGTAATGGATCTATTGCATATGATTCACTATAAACACAATCATTAGCATCTCTAACTTGAAAAATGTAAATATCTGGTGCTAAACCTGGAAACACATTTGAAGTTTGATATGGAGTTACGGCACCTGCTGGAGCGATTATTTGATACTCTAAAGGAGCTACTCCACCTGCAGTACTTGTAATGGTTACTGTGGTTGTGTTATCAGGACAGGTTAAAGGTGTATTTGTAAATTGTAAATCTGTTGGAGGATCTAATGCTGTAATAGTAATTTCGTTGGTAACAAAAGTACAGTCATTAGCATCTATTATAGTTACGGTATATGTTCCTGCCGTTAATCCAGTAAAAGTTGGGTTCGTTTGAAAGTTTACACCATCAATACTGTACATATATGGTGGAGTTCCCCCCGTAACATTAATTACAGTAATAGTACCCGTTGATGTACAGGTCAAAGGAGCAACTAATTCTGCCTCTCCAGCAATTGGAACATTTGTATTAATAGTGATAGGTTGAAGCGGTGTTACACAAACAGAAGGACCATTGGTATATCTTACAACAACATTATAGTTTCCAGCTGCAAGTCCAGTAAATACATTGGAGTTAGTAAAGTTAAAACCACCATTAATACTATACTCAAGGCTATTTCCATTTGGATTAGTTACATCAACGGTAATACTTCCATTGTTGTCGCCATCGCATAGAATATCTGTTTTGATTACGGTAAATTCTGGAGCTAATATGGCTGCAACAGTAATAGTGGTTTGCGCGCTACAATTATTGCTATCGACAACGGTAATGTTATACACTCCTGGTGCTGTAACAATATATTCTGGATTAGTTTGAAAGTCAGTTGTACTATTGATAAAATAGAAATAGGGAGCCGTGCCTCCTTGTGGATAGATTGTAATTTCACCATCAGCACAGGTTAATGGAATTGTTATTGCCGCAGTTACTGTAAGGATGGGTGGCTCAATAATAGTAATATCTTCAGTATAGGTACACCCGTCTTCAGTTTCAACAATAACGGTATATAGTCCTGGGTTAAGATTTTCAAAAGCATAGTTGTTCTCTAAAATAGGCCCCACACTATTTACTAATGTTCCTCCTTGGTATAATTCAAAGAAGTATTGTGGTTCAACGTCATTTGCAGCCAAATAAATTGAACCTTTATCTCCGTTACATAAAGGTTGTGTTATTAGTGTTGAAACAGTAAAATCACGCGCTCTAACTAACACATCTGGAATGGTAAACACACAGGCATTTTCTGGAACTCCTATTTGTTGAATATACACTGTATATATACCAGCCGTATTAATTGAAAATACATTACTCGCTTGCCAGGTTATACCATCTAAACTATATTCATAACCACTGGGCACATTATTCACAGTAATACTACCTAGCGTAGTACAGATAATATCTGTGACCGTTACGCTGGGATCAAGAAGGTTTTGATATACATTAAAATAAAATTGGTTAAAACAACCCCCTTGATAATTAATAGTAAGTCTATATTGTCCTGCGTTATTAGCAATATAATCGGGTCCTGTTCCAACTTCGTTCCAAGTGCAGGCGTCATTTTCGTTTGCACAGTCTGTATTTGTTACTGGAGCACAACTTGACTCATCTAGTTGTTCCCAAATGATCGAAATTGCTCCGTCAATATCGGTTTCTATTTCTCTGAAATCGTCTTCGCCACATAAAAAGATGTTTGGCAATTCTTTACCATCATCAGGACAGATTACAACTTCGTCAGCGTATGGAATTACAGGGTTTTCGATATCACCCCCATACAATTCTACTTCATATTGTTCGACAATAGATTGACACGGTGCAATGGCTGTATTAAAAGAATAGTAAGTGCCGGTTGCGGTTACTGTGATCGTTTGCGTAGTTCCAATAACTGGTGCTCCGGTAGGGCTAGTTGACCACGAATACGTATCGTATCCATCCGCTGCAGTTAATTGTAAGCTATCTCCGCATAAGGTTTCATTCTGAGTAAAAATACAGTCGTCAAGATCCGCCAGAAAATTAGTTGCTTGCGGTGAAAGGAGACATCCTGTATTTGTGTTGTAACTTGGATCATCAGATATAATAAATGTAGGATTTAGAGTTCCTTGATAAGTCGCAAATGCTTGGTTGTTAATAATATTAGAGCAAGAGTCCGCCAATTGTTGGCAAGATTCTACAACCGTTACATCAATTCTTATTTCATATACTGGATCATTCTCTTCTACCAAATAATCTTCAATATCAAAAATGAGTTCTCGTGTTGCTGCATTATAACTACTTACAGTAACTCCAGCTGGAAGTGTTAAGCCAGTGGGATAATCAAAGATAATATTGATGGGTAAAATGTCACGAATTGTAAAATTGGTTGCGTTGTCATTTCCTACATTTTGAAAACCAATTATATAGGTTAAATCTTGCCCTAGGTTAACTGTTTGACCGCCAATGTCATTGCCAAATTCATCTTCTACTATTTTGGTTAAGACAATGTCTGGTTCAATAATATCTATTGCAAAAGCAAAAAAGTACGGGAAGTAGGTATCTCCAGCCGTTTCTAAACTTACTATTGCCGAAGTAGCATCATTAGGAATCACGGTATTTCCTGGATTGGGAATACGTATAACACCTGTATCAAAACCTAATGTATTCGTACTGTTAGGGTTTCTGTTGATTACTGGTGTGGCATTTAGTTGTGTCACAGAACTGTTAAAGAAATTTTCGACTGGACGATCAACAGTAGAAATATCTGTCCCATTTATTTTAAGACGATCCCCTGTAATTGGCTTGTCTCCTTCTAAGGTGGCAAAAGCAAAATTTGCTCTCACTGGAGCAGGTGCTGGAACCGTTCTAAATCCTGAAACGGGTACATCAACATTTGTATTATTAGCTAAACTAATAGCACTAAAACCATCAAAACCCGTAATGGACTTTCCAGGAAGCGTTGGGTCTTCATATACTATAAAAAGAGACCAACCTGAAGAATATCCTGTCCCATTATAGGGGTCAAACTCGCTTGTTTCTCCAACCGCACTAGATACGTTTGCAATAGTATAAGTACCTAAATCGTCCCCATTAAAAGCTGTTACGATATTGGTTACATCTGCAAAACAAGCATACGGAAAACTATCACCACCATCAACAGAAGTTCCATTTGCTTCAAAAACAACTGTACCAGTAATATCATTATATCCACCGCTCGGACCTTTAAATTTGACCTGTGTGATGGGTTC
The DNA here is from genome assembly GCA_938041335.1 of uncultured Ulvibacter sp. Classification (GTDB taxonomy): domain Bacteria; phylum Bacteroidota; class Bacteroidia; order Flavobacteriales; family Flavobacteriaceae; genus Patiriisocius. The sequence continues at coordinate 75,780 of CALIAF010000009.1, forward strand.
GTCGCCATCTGTTACAGCACCCCAATAAAGCCCTGCATATCGTATAACATAACAATTTGGGTTAGGAATATCTAAATCTGCACTCGAAGAGCTAAAAGTTGTAAGATCACCATCAATATCGATGTACTGCATATCGACATTATGATTATATACCGAGTCATCATTGAAGGGGCTATTATTTGGGCCTAAAATGTTATTTCCGATCAATACAATATCTCCTTTAAGATCTTGATCAAATCTAGGAGTAAATGGCACATAATTTTGAGCTAACACCTGTAGGGAAGGTAGAAGCATGATAAGAATTATTACAATTCTTTTTATAGTTGGCTTGTTCATAGGTCTGCTATTTTTGATTCTTTAATCTCCAAAAATCAATTCAGTTGGAGGTGGGGACCTTTTCTACTGTATGCGATTATTAGTTTTCTATTTTAATTACAGAAATTTTTGAGTTAAACACTTTATTTAATTGAATATCTATTGCTTGATTTGCTTCTTGTAGTGAATCATATCGCTGGGTATAGATATAATATTTGCTGGTATTGACATCAAAGAAGAATTCAATTTCCTTTATGCCAGAGGCTACTACTTTTGTTAAAAAACGATCTCTCTTCTCAACACTGCTATGAACAGCAACAACTGTATAAAATCCGTTTTCGGTATTATCAACATTTTTAAGAATTTGTATATTATTGTTTCTTTCTTCACCAAAATCTAAACTAGCCGCATCCAAGGGTTCATTGCTCAAAGGCGTATTTGTCTTAATTAATGTCAATTGTGCTTTATCTTGCTCATATCTGTCTGTATCGTTATTGTAGGCAGCTCTTTTAATTCTTCTTTTACGTTCAAAAGCGGTGGCTTCATTTATCTCTTTTAATGTGGATAATAAAAATGCGCGTGATCTCTCTGTCCCTTTTTGTTCATTTTTAAGAGATTCTATACGTTCTTTAAAAAATAGATTCGTCTCATCTTTTTTATCAGAAACTTCTTTTATTCGTTTTCTATACAACGTTTCTAGCGCTTCTATTTCTCTTCCTTGTTCTGCCAGGGTCTTATCGATGTCCTCCTTTAATGTTTCTATAGCTTGGTTTTCTGCTGTAACACTTTTAAAAGGTTTTGGTGCCACAAATTTCCCTTGCTCGCTCAAGTCATTTTCATTTCTTAAGTCTTCTAAGTCATTGCTTTTAATTGTAATAGCCTCGTCTAATGCTTTAAGAATCGTTTTTTGTTCTACCTTCAATTCTTTTACATTAGCATCTCGAGTGTTCATCTCTATACCTGTGTTATCAGTTGGATTAGCAATAGCCTCTTCTTTAGCAAGCTTTTCAGCTTCCAATGCAGTTGATATTCTTTCTTGCTCCTCTCTTTCTAACTGTAATTTGTTTTCGGCTTCAATTTTTAGCTGTGCATCAGCCTTCTCTTTAGCTAGTAGTTCTGCAGCGATTCGCTCTTGAGCTTCTCTTTCTAACTGTAATTTATTTTCTGCTTCAATTTTTAGTTGTGCATCGGCATCCTCTTTTGCTTTTAACGCTGCCGCGATTCTTTCATTCTCTTTATTTTCTTGTTTTATTTGCATTTCCGCCGCTATTCTTTCCTGTTCTTCAGCATCAATTTTTAATTGCTTTTCATTCGCCTTTATTTCAGCTTCTAATGCTTTTACGACATTCTCGGCTGCTATTCTTGCACGTTGAGCTTCTTCGGCTTCAGTTCTAGATTCTGCTTCAATTCTTTCACTCACTTCAAATTCTGCTGTCGCTTTATTTTCTGCTGCGATTCTTTCTTGTTCCTTTACATTAGTAGCAACTTTGTTTTCTTTTGCTATTCTATTGCGTTCATCTGCTTCGGCCTTCTTTTCTGCGGCAATCTTTGTTTTCGTATCAACACCTATGATTTCTTCTATTTCTTTTAAGGAATTTTCAGCTTCTGGCAAGGGAGCAGGCTCAATTGTTGGATTTGCTTGCGCCACCACTACTTTTTTCTTTGCCTTTTTCTTTTTACCTGTACTAGGCATTATAAGTCCAGCCATGTCGTCATCACGACTGTAATCATAATAATTGTTGTTTTTAAATCTGTAGGCTAAAGTAAACTCGTGTGCAGCACCTAAATCTGTAAGACCCATGAAGGGTTTTTCATAATTATATTCTATGGCTAATTGAGGTGTTAGATTAACCCCAATACCTCCAGAAGCACCATAAATAGTATTGTATCCTGCTTGTACCCATATTCCTTTAGGTACTGTCAACATCAACACTCCAGACAACACAGTATCGTTTTTTTGAAATTCTGTTTTTCCAAGAGCAGAAAATCTACTTTCTCCAAAGAAGCCATAGCCGCCTAAATATCCCGTATACATTATATGACCTTGAATTCCTTTTTCTGAATTCTCATCAAGGAGTGTAGAAGAATTAAAATTATAGGTAACCACATTAGAAAGCGTCAAACCAAAATCCATAAATCCCGTTCCATAATTGAAACTTGGACTCGCAGTGACTAGAAAATTTGAAGGTATATTGTTTAGGGCTGGATCTTGGAGGTTAACATTCACATTCCCCGTGTTGATTCCGCTTTTATATGCTCCTATATTTGTGCCGAATGTAAAGTTACTATCTTCTTGTATTCGTATATTATATGCAAAATTTGTAATCGCCCCAAACATAGATAATACTCCGTAGTCCTGCTGAAAAACGGCCAGACCTGCACCCATATTTTCTTTTAATCTACCCGAAAAGTTAAAGAGGTATGTAGATGGAGCATCTTCAATAGCTATAAATTCTCTTTTATTGGTCGCGGAGATATATTTATTTTGCTCTCTTACAAAACTGAAGGTTGGGTTTTCTAAAAACCGATTAAACATCAGAGAATTTCTTGCAGGAATATCCAGACCAAACGCCCCGTTCTCCGCTTGAGAATAGGTGATCTGTATGACACAGAAAATGAGAAAGATATGTATACCTGCAGTTTTCACTTTATTTTATAATGGTTATGGATCCTTTTTGTGGTTCCTGATCTTGAGGAACAATAATGTAATAATAGAAAGCGCCTTTTTCAGAAAGATCGCTTCCGTTTTCTGGCCAGTTATTCTGATAATCATTGGTGCTAAAAACGGTTTCGCCTCTTTTACTGAGAATCAAAATTTCTGTATTGGTACCACTTACGTATTGTGTTGGGATTACCCAAACATCATTTATTCCGTCCCCGTTAGGGCTTATTAAATTAGGTATGAGGTCCACTTCAGGAAATAAGTCAATGAATTCATTTACTTGAAAAGCGAACTCACGAGTTATCACGCAGGCTTCCGTTTGTGTGATAAGCACTTGATATGTGCCAAATTCTGTTACAGAATACGTGTCTTGTGTTGCATTAGGGATCTCTTCGTCGTTATAGAACCACTTAAAGGATGGGTTTATAGCGTCTGTTGTTACTTCGACACTAACCGTTTCTCCTGCTTCCATTTCATGTACTTCGGAAATATTAATACTACTAGAAAAATCTCCCGTTTGTAAATCAATACTGCCAGTAGCCTGGCAATTTCCGAAGTCAACAATAACAGAATATACTCCTGAAACTGAAGTTTCAAAAGTCTGACTTGTTTGATCTATTATTTCATTACCATCTTTAAACCAAGTATAGCTATTTCCTTCAATGGTTGATAGTGTAGTTGGTTCAGTTCCTGCACAAAATGGATTTCCGAGACTAGAGCTTATAGTCGTAGTGGCATTTTCTCCATCCAGTGCTTGGGTCACCATCACACGGTTTGAGAATGAATTTGAGGTACAGTTTCCATAGTTTGTTTCAACAAAGTAGGTTCCTTCTTCGCTAATGTTTAAAGAATTTTCTTGGCCCACTAAAGTTGAGCTTGTTGTCGTTAACTCTTTGTACCAATTATAAGTAAGTGAAGGGTAGTCTAAAGGAGAAACATTACCATTTTCTGACGGGTCAATGGTTAAAAGAAAGCTTCCACCGGGGCAAAAAATAGCACTTCCCTCAAGATTATTAATAGTAAATGGGTCGTCTTGTAATTTATAGTATGCCGCGAATACCTGTGAAGGCGCGCTTAATGCTTGTGGATGTGAACTTCTTACTCTGATTTTGTATTCATCACCCGCTGTCGTTTCGGGAATAGAAAAATTCATGGTTCCAGGAGATGAGATAATCATTCCGGGATTTGAAGTTGCCAACACTACGGGATTAGTAAAATCGCCTGTAGCATCTGAAATTTCTATGCTAAATTGATTGGCAGCAGTAATTCCATTTTCGGGACTAAAAAGAAAGGTAGTTTCAAAGGTGTTAAATTCTGCATTTGCACAGGCTTGACTAAAGCCTAGGGTAGGAGTTCCTATCACTATTTGCGCCTCTGCTATTTCAGAATTAAATAAACTGAAGCAAATAAGTAGGAAACAAAATAAATTTCGAAGTAAAGTTTTTACCATTCAGTTAATTTTAAAGTGTACCAATGTTGCTTAGATTAAAGCTCAAAGGGACTAGTTATTGATTGTATTCTACTCATCATCAAGCATATTAATCGCAATAATTTTGTTAATTCGTAATCTGAAGTCTGGATTCTTTAAATCTCCAGGGGTTATAAAAGTCTCATAGTCAGATCCTTTTGAATATACATTTCTAAAAAGACCATTCCCGTACCAATTTTCAAGATCTTCGTTATTAGAATTTCCGTTAGTGAAAATATTTCCTTTACAATTGTTGAAATACATATCTCTGAATTCCATATTGTTAAGGCTGTTGGTATTTATATCTATATTCTCTGATAGGATAACGGCAGGGTTGAAACCAGAAAAAACACTTTTTTGAATTGAAAAGGATACGCCTTCCTCCACATAGAGGGCTTCTTTTACTAGACCTATTTCTATTGCGTTATTGAGATCTTCACTTAAGTTAAGAAGTGTAAGATTTTTTGCAATTAAGGTGGTTCCTCTTTTTTCCGGATCCATATCTTCCTTAGTATCAAAAGAGGCTAAGTAAATACTACTAGCTCCACTGGCACTCATATAATAAGGAGATTTAATTGCTAAAGAATTTGTGATCTGAGATTGAGCACCCTCATTAATACAAAAATCGTTACCACGAGATCTAAAGCTAACAAGCTGTGACAAGATGGTGTCACCACCAAGAATATTAAAAGAATCACCCTGACAATACGTGACCATTACATTTTCTATCACCGTTTTATTGCCTATACCTGCCAGTGTTAGCCCGTTAAAGTATCCATATTTTTTCGTTCTTTTACCGCCATATTCTATACGTACATATTTAAATATACCAGAATCACTAGCGATGTCATCTCCTCCATAATTCATGATTTCAGGACGGCTAGGGTGTAAGCCTTTTTCTAGCTCCCATTCATCTTCTATTTTGTTTAGAGGTGCATTACCTAGAATAAATACGCCACCCCAATCACCTTTTTTCTTAACCATTCTATTAGATGAAAAAATAATAGGATCTGTTTGTGTCCCTTCTGCGATAATCTTAGCCCCTTTTGAAATCACCAATGAAGCTTGAGACTTATAATCGCCCAAAATAACAGTGCCTGGTTCTATTGTAAGACTGGCATTGTCTGTTACAAAAACGTTTCCTAATAATAGATAGGTTTCTTTCTTTAACAACTTGGTATCACTTGAAATGTTCCCTGAAAGAATTTGAGTAGGTGTGCTATATTCCTGTGATGCAGGGGTGAATTCTGTCCAGATATCTAACCAATTTTCTAATCCATAGATTCCTTTTTCCTGCTGTGAAAACAAGGTAAAGGTGCTAATAAAAGAAAAAAGTATTGCGAGAGGTAATTTTATAAACATAGCGTATTAGTTTTTGTGTTAGTATTGAAAATAGCATTCATATAATCTATAAAATGCAAATATTATCGATTAAGTGCAGAGCTTATTCCAAATTTTTTTATGTTTTTAGGCATTTCAGGCTGTAAGTATAAAGGATCAATTATTTAATTAAAATCATTATAGGTATGCAATGCTTTTAATGTTTCTTCATAAAATAAGATGGCCGCTATTAGATTTGTTTTATCTGAATATGGCAAAACTATTTTTTGAAATTCAATCGTGTTATCAAAATATGTTGTTGTTGCTTCAATGTTCTCTTTAAGAGCTCTACGGTTATCTTTGGTGTCTGGAATGCCTAGAGAGGTCATAGTTACTCCGGGCTTAGTTGCAAATGCGATATTTGGTAATATCTTTATTATGACTTCTATTCGCGAATTGTATAATGCTAGTAAATCTCCTTTTTGCATACTTTCCAACTCTTCACTATCGTGATATTTTTTTATACTCACACCATCGCTAATAATATGTTGTTCATCTCCTTTCTTTTGAGCAAATGTTTGAGTGTTAAAAAGCATTAATACAATGATTACTAAACTTAATTTTAATGTACGTTTCATAATAGTTATTTTCTGAGTTAGGGGCACTATGGTTATAATGTTCAATTTTACAAAAAATATCCTTAAAATGCAAATAACATCGATTAAAAGTATAAATTAAATTTAAATAAGTTTTCGTGAACGTTTTTTCTTACACAAATACCTACAAATACTTGTTACTATCGAGATACAAATTTGGTGGTTTAGCTCCGGATAGACGGAGACCATTTTATTTGAAATAATACAGGCTGCTGGTTTACAAATGAGTGTATAGCGCTGTAAAAAATTTAAGTTTTCGGCAAATTCTTGGATGGTGCCGCTCAGCATTTTAAAAGTGGGTAACTGGAGGAGGTTCATACAGGAGATTAAAGTAAATTAAAGATTTGAGTGCTAAGGAATACATCCCGTGCTATCAGAACATTTCTAAATTGAAAATGTGCAAATTGACGTTAATTCGGACTATTATGCCGATTCAGGATTGGGTAATACGCCAATTAAGCAACATTATTGAAGTTTGCATATGAAGATTAAGCCCTTTAAATAAAGGGATGAGAGTGATTTTAATAAAGGAATGCGTAAAGAAGCCTAATTAATGGCATTGTCTTTGTATATTGCTGATTATTAATAAATTAAATTATAATACAATGAGTAAAGGAACAGTAAAATTTTTCAATGACACAAAAGGTTTCGGTTTTATCACTGAAGAAGGAGTTGAAAAAGATCATTTCGTACACATTTCTGGATTAATCGATGAGATTAGAGAAGGTGACGAAGTTGAGTTCGAATTAAAAGAAGGAAACAAAGGAATGAACGCAGTAAACGTTAAAGTCGTTTAATTGCATCCCGATATTTTTTTTACAAGCCCATCCTAATAGATGGGCTTTTTTTATTGCAAGAAATTAAATTATTATCCATTAAAAAGGTCTAATTTCGCGCCCTATTAAAAGCATTGATTATGAAGCGTATAAATGAGTACAAAAAATTATTTGGAGTAGAGAAGGAGTTAGACCTTAAAGCTTTAAAGAAGAGTTACCGAAATTTAGTAAAAGAATGGCATCCAGATAAATTTCAGGATGGTGACGCAAAACAAGCTGAAGCAGAAGTGCAAAGCAGAAGGATTATTGATGGGTATCACTTTTTAGTTAGCATGGCTCCCGAGACTAAGGAAAAAAACTTACCTGTATATACAGAGACGATTACTAATAGTGCCATACAAGATTATCAACACAAAGGACTATTGTTAGAGATAACCTTTACAGATGGATCTACCTATGAGTACTTTGGAGTCACTAAAACTACTTATCTTAAGATGGTTAACGCAGGCAACCTAAATAGATACGCGAAGCGAAATGTTTACCCAAAATTTAACTATCGTAAATCTAAAAGAATCTTACAAGAAGCTTAAAGGACCCTCACACAAAAAATACAGAAATGTATTATTCGATCTCTCCAAATGGGAGAGATGAAAGAAAGGCTATATTTTTGAGTAATCGTTAGTAGGATATTTAACAGAAATCTTGTCGCGAGGGAAAGATAAAATGTAAGTAAATTTAATATTGTAATACCTTTCATTTATGGCAAAGACATTTAAAAGTTTAGGCGTTGATCCTTTATTAATAAAGGCTCTAAAAGCAATAGATATTTCTGTTCCTACAGATATCCAATCTAAGGTGATCCCTTTACTACTAAACCAAAAGGAAGATGTTGTTGGTGTTGCTAAAACAGGAACAGGTAAAACAGCTGCTTTTGGATTGCCATTATTACAACAAATTGATACTACAAATAACGATATACAAGCTATCGTTCTAGCACCTACAAGAGAATTAGGGCATCAAATTCATAAAAATCTAAGTGACTTTGCAAAGTATAGACCAGATATTTCAATAGCGGCAACTTGTGGTGGTATCCCTATAAAGCCTCAAATAGAGCGATTAAAAGAACCTACTCACATTATTGTAGCTACGCCTGGTCGTTTAATAGATTTGATGGAACGCAAGGCCGCAGCCATTAGTAATGCTTCGTTTCTTGTTTTAGATGAAGCAGATGAGATGGTGACTATTCTTAAAGAAAGTCTAGACACTATAGTTGCTGGACTTCCTAAAAAACGCAGAACGTTTTTATTTACAGCGACATTATCTGGTGAAATCAAGCAATTAGTTCAGAATTACTTAGCAAAAAAAGTGGTTCATATTGAGGTGGACATGGCGACATTGGGTCATCAAGGAATAGATCATCAATACGTAGTGGTCCTTCCAGAAGAGAAGCTGAACGTTTTGATGCACTTTTTGAGCAGTAAAGAAGGGCAACGAGGGATTATTTTTTGTAAAACCAAAGCAGCCGTAAATAAGTTAGCAAAGAAACTAGCGATCCATAAATATTCTTCAGGTGCCTTACACGGTAGTTTATCTCAGCCTATACGTGATCGTATTATGGATCAGTTTAGAGCAGGGCATATACATATACTTATTGCGACAGATCTTGCTGCGCGTGGTATAGATGTTAAGGAGATTGAATATGTAGTACAGTATCATTTGCCCGATACCTTTGATGCATACGTGCATAGAAGTGGGCGTACCGCCAGAGCGGGCGCAAAGGGTCTTTCTCTAAGTGTGATACAACAAGAAGAAGTGGCAGATATGCCAGACCTAGAAGAAGAGCTGGGGATTACTTTTTCTGAAATGCCAAAGGCCGATGCCTTATCTATAGAAGAGAATAATGCGAAGCTGTGGGCAAAGCAAATCTTTAAAACGAAGCCAAACAAGTATATATCTGAAGCATTTAGAACAGATATCAAAACCGTTTTCCATCATTTAACAAAAGATGAACTAGTAGATAAGTTACTGGCACATCATTTAGGACAGACAAAAACAATTGCTCCTAATGAAGATGGTGCTAAGAAGAAGAAAAAGAAGCGCTAAGTATTGTCTTTCATCACATCCTATTAGGGATTACTATTTCCGATTTAAAATTAGCTTCGTTTTAAATTGCTATCTTTGGGTAAACATAATTTTTCTGATGAAACCATTTATTTATCTATCGCTAATTTTACTCTCATTTGCTTCCTGTAAAAACGACTCAACTAATAAAAAATTAGCCGAAAAAACGCCAGAACCCGTTATCTTTGATGGGATTGACATGGCAATTGCTCCGGGTGATAATTTCTATAACCACGTAAATAAAAATTGGTATGATACTGCCGTAATAGCAGACGACCAAGTGGGTGTTGGTGCCTACAGATTTTTAAATATTCCGCAGCAAGAATTACTTAAAAATATTTTGGAAGAGGTTTCAGGAGCTGATAATACATTAGGTAGCACCGAGCAAATGGTGGGTGATTTTTATGCCTCTGGGATGGATACCTTAAAAATAAACAAAAGAGGTATAGCGCCTATTCAGCCTATTTTAGACCGTATTGATGCTATAAACAATGTACCAGAACTGCTCTCTTTTGTGACTACTCAAATGAAATCAGGTGATTATTCTATTTTAGGGGCCTATATTTCTCCGGATCAAGAGAATAGCTCGCTGAACATATTGCATTTATCCCAAACCGGATTGGGATTGCCGGATCGTGACTATTATTTTAATGAAGATTCAGAGACGAATAGAGAAATTCAAAAAGCATATTTAACTTATTTAACTACGCTGTTTGATTTAACTGGTGAGGAAAATGGAAATGTGAAAGCCGATGAAGTTTTTAAAATTGAAAAACAATTAGCAAGATCTCACAAAACAAGAATTGAACGTCGTTCTATAAAAGACAATTATAATAAGTGGACCATAGAAGAACTAAATAAAAGGAATAAAAATATTGACTGGCCTACTGTTTTTGAGCAATTGGGAACAGATATTACTGAAGTTGATGTGCGTCAACCTGCTTATTATGATGAGTTAGACGTTATGCTAGGTTCGCATCCTTTAGAAGAATGGAAATTATATTTGAAAGCTAATTCTATCAGGTCGCACGATAATCTTTTAAGCAAACCTTTTCAGGATGCTTCTTTTGCGTATGCTAAAGTCTTGTCTGGACAGTCAGAACAGCAATCTAGATCCAAACAAATGGTACGTCGCGTAGATAGACAGCTAGGTTTTGCCTTAGGACAATTATATGTGAAACGTTATTTTAATGAAGATGCTAAAAAACGAGCCTTAGCCCTAGTTAATAATTTTCAGAAAACACTAGAAAGTCGCATTGATAATCTGGAGTGGATGAGTGATAGCACTAAAGTTAAAGCCAAGGAAAAGCTATTTGCTATTAGCAAAAAGATAGGCTATCCAGATGTTTGGAAAACGTATGATGTTAGCATTGATAAAGAGGCCTTTTTTGAGAATGTGGTTGCACTTCGGAAAAGTGAATTTGATTATGAATTGGCGCAACTTAATAAAGCGCCTAATAGAGAAGAGTGGCACACAACACCCTCAACCGTAACGGCTTATTATAATCCATCTTTAAACGAAATTGTATTTCCTGCAGGAATTCTGCAAGCACCCTATTTTGATTTATACGCAGATGATGCTGTTAATTATGGCGGAATTGGAATGGTAATAGGTCACGAATTTACACACGCTTTTGACGATCAAGGAGCACAGTATGACAAAGAAGGTAATGTTACCGATTGGTGGACAGCAGAAGATTATGAAAAATTTAAAGGGAAAACAAATCAAATTATAGAACAGTATGGTGCATTTACGGTTCTTGACAGTCTTCATTTAAAAGGAGCGTTGACCGTAGGAGAGAACACCGCAGATAATGGGGGTATAGCGATTGCCTTTGATGCTTTTAAACAAACCCAACAAGGTCAAGACACCACTAAAATAGGAGGGTACACTCCAGACCAACGGTTCTTTTTATCAATCGCTCGTATATGGCGTGTAAAGATGCGGGATGAATATATGCGTAACTATGTTACAACAGATCCTCATTCGCCACCTATGTGGCGTGTAAATGGCCCATTAATGAACTTTACCCCTTTTTATGAAGCCTTTGAAGTCAAAGAAGGAGAAGCTAATTATAGAACCCCAGAACAACGTATTTCTATTTGGTAAATTGGCACTGTTAGTTTCACATTTTGTAACGTCTAATTCACTCAAGAGACGCAATACATTTATAAAAGAAGGGATACAAATTGACATTAAAACTAAACATCAAAGATACATTTAGTAGAGAATTACCCGCAGATCCTATTCTTGAAAATTCAAGACGACAGGTACGAGAGGCGTGCTTTTCATATGTAACACCCAAGAAAACCGCTCACCCAAAATTGGTTCATTTCTCTTCGGAAATGTTACAAGAATTAGGTCTTTCTAAAGAAGATGCTGCTAGTGATTCATTTTTAAACGTGTTTTCTGGTAATTCGGTTTTACCAGATACAAACCCTTATGCAATGTGTTATGGAGGTCATCAATTTGGCAACTGGGCAGGGCAGCTAGGGGATGGGCGGGCTATTAACCTTTCCGAAGTAAAACATAATGGCAAAAACTGGGCAATACAGCTTAAAGGAGCAGGTGAGACGCCTTATTCTAGAACTGCAGATGGCTTAGCTGTATTAAGATCATCTATAAGAGAATACCTGTGTAGTGAAGCTATGCACCATCTAGGGATACCTACTACAAGAGCTTTATCTTTAATGCTAAGTGGCGATATGGTAATGCGTGATGTTATGTATGATGGAAATCCTGCTTACGAAAAAGGTGCAATTGTTTCGCGTGCTGCGGCTTCATTTTTACGATTTGGGAGTTATGAAATCTTAGCAACGCAACAGGACACAGACACCTTAAAAACATTGGTAGATTATACTATTAAATATCATTACCCAACACTTGGTGGACCTTCTAAAGAGACGTATTGCCAGTTTTTTAAAGAAGTAGCTGTACGAAGTATGGAGATGGTGATCCATTGGCAACGGGTTGGGTTTGTGCACGGAGTAATGAATACAGATAACATGTCCATTTTAGGCTTAACAATAGATTATGGTCCTTATGGATGGCTAGAAGATTACGATCATCATTGGACACCAAATACAACAGATAGCGCAAACAAACGCTACAGATATGGTACACAACCCCAGATAGTGTTTTGGAATCTTCTACAACTCGCTAATGCGCTGTATCCCTTAATTGAGGAAGTTGAGCCATTAGAAAATGTCCTACACGAGTACCAACGTGACGTCAAAATTGCTTACCTAAATATGATGAAATCAAAACTAGGGCTTGTGGAAACGAACGACCAAGACGACCAGCTTATCAGCTCTTTGGAAGGTATTTTACAGCGCACAGAAACAGATATGACCATTTTTTTTAGGAAGTTAGCACAGTTTAAAACTGGAGATGCTGGCAAAGGATTTGTTCTAGTTTCAGACGCTTTTTATACTCCCAATGAAATTAGTGATGCCTTAAAAAAAATATGGATCACTTGGTTTTCAAAATATGCAGAACGCCTTTCTCTAGAAACCATAAGTGATAGCGATCGAGCCATGGCTATGAATAAAATAAATCCGAAATATGTGTTACGTAATTATATGGCACAACTTGCCATAGATGATGCAGATAGACAGGATTACAGATTAATTGATGAACTTTTTCAAATACTAAAGAAACCCTATGACGAGCAACCGGAACATGAAAAGTGGTTTGCAAAACGTCCAGAATGGGCGCGAAACAAAGTGGGTTGCTCTATGTTGTCTTGCAGTTCTTAAGTATTAAAACAATACTATTATTAAATTTAAATACGATACAAGATTAAATTAAACCTTAAAAAGAACATTATGAAAAATTATAAGAAAGCGTATATCGCTGGAGGTTGTTTCTGGGGCATGGAAGATTTATTTAGAACAAGACCAGGTATAAAAAATACAGAAGTAGGATATCAAGGTGGAGAAAATGAAAATCCAACATACAGAAACCATCCTGGTCACGCAGAAGGAATTGAACTTACCTATGACCCTGATGAGACTTCTTTTAAAGAAATTCTAGATTATTTTTTTAGAATTCATAATCCTACAACGTTAGACCAGCAAGGTAATGATAGAGGATCAAGTTACAGATCCGCAATATTTATTCAAAATGAAGAAGAAAGAGCAGCGGCAGAAGCGGTTATTAAAATAGTAAACGAATCTAACAAATGGGAGGGAGATGTGGTGACTACACTAGAACCTTATGCCACGTTTTGGCCAGCAGAAGACAATCATCAAGATTATTTAATTAAGAACCCTAATGGGTATACTTGTCATTATGAAAGATTTGGTGAATCATTTATATCTAATGCAGATTAATGATAATTGATCCATCTACAAAGAATTGGTCTCTCTATATTATTAATTATAGGAACCTTAGAAAAACTGACAATGTCATCTCAATTTCACAATCATAGAAGTAAAAACTAATTAGATACAAAAACAATACATATTATGAGCCTACTACAAAATCTCAAAGACTATTTCAAGAACAAAGAAAACAAAGATGAAACCGCTATAGCACCAGTTGGTGTATGTCCCAATTGTTTTGGAAAACAAGAATGGGATGGCGAGTATTATAAATTTATGAAAGGCCAAAACGCAAACCCAAGTGAAGCGGTTTACAATAGTTTTGTACAAGATGTGGCCAGAAAGCTAGATAAGATTACAATAAAGGAGAACGCTTATTCGTGTGAAACTTGTAAAATGACATATTAAAATTTGTTATTCTTCAGAAATAATATAAAAATCGTTTTTTTATTAATCCCTATCTTTGATTAAAACCACCTCTTATGATAAAATATAGCTGCTTATTACTTGTAACACTATCGATATTCGCTTGTAAAAACGAAGCGTCAGATGAGGTGAATAAGGCGAACGAAAGTAACACTATAACAAGTGTTAGCGGGGTCAATGAAACTTCTACTGTATTCTGGAATACCTTACAATCGCACTGCGGAAATGCCTACGGTGGAGTACTTGAGCTTCCGGAAGAAGATCCAGACTTTGGTGGTAAGGAATTGGTAATGCACCTCAGGGCTTGCTCAGAGAATGAAATAAAAATTCCATTTTTTGTGGGGGATGATAAGTCACGTACTTGGATATTGACCATGAATGATGGTATTATTAGCCTAAAACACGATCATCGTCATGAAGATGGGAGTGAAGATGAGGTTAATTTTTATGGAGGTACAGCCTCTAATCAAGGAAAAGCAAATTTGCAAATGTTCCCAGCAGATGTTCACACCCAAAAATTGATACCTGCTGCAGCATCAAACGTATGGTGGATAACCGTTGACGAGAATAGCTTTACTTATAATCTAAGGCGTTTGGGTACAGACCGTGTATTTAAAGTGGTGATGGATCTCACAAAACCTATAGATACTCCAGGTGCTCCTTGGGGTTGGTAGGGAGGCGCAACACGTATTAAATACTAATTTAAAGGTACTTGGTAATTAATGGCATTGTTATTGAATACGGTATAGTATTAATAAATTAAATTACAATATTATGAGTAAAGGAACAGTAAAATTTTTCAACGACACAAAAGGTTTTGGATTCATCACTGAAGAAGGAGTTGAAAAAGACCACTTCGTTCACATTTCGGGATTAATCGATGAGATTAGAGAAGGTGACGTCGTGGAGTTCGAATTAACAGAAGGAAATAAAGGATTAAATGCCGTTAACGTAAAAGTTATCTAAATATACTATCAAACATTTTCAAAAGCGCCCATCTTAATTGATGGGCGCTTTTTATATACAATAATTTGAACAGCTCATATAGGTGCGTATCTTTGCCGCAATATGACTACTTCAAAAAAGGGATTTAGGTTTTCTATTGGTGTAGTATAGAATCTAGGCATATTTCAGAAGATAAAAACAGCTATGAGTACAGACAAACACAGCCTAGAGATTGATGCATGCATAAAGACATTGCAGGCATTACTTGAAGATACAAATCAGTTGTTTGAGTTGCCAGAAGAACAGCGAGTTGCGCTCTACAAGGTAGCTGGCGAATTATCTAGACCTAATCGCGCAGAGTTTAAACGAAGGCGAAAAGACGCTAAGAAAGCGACTAAGCGAAAAATGATTGCTAGAGACAAGCATGCGCGCAAAACTACGGGTATTCGAACCGCAAGAGAAGCCGATTTGTTTGTTGCACCAAAGCTTTTAACTGCGGCAGTTTTGCCAGAAGATACGCCAGAACTAGAATCGCCACGTAACTGTTACGTATGTAAAGTTGTGTACACAAAACTGCATCATTTTTATGATACCATGTGTACAGATTGCGGTGATCTAAACTATGCAAAACGTTTTCAGACCACAGATTTGCGTGATCAAGTAGCTGTGATTACTGGTTCGCGATTAAAAATAGGCTATCATATTACATTAATTCTATTGCGCTCTGGAGCTACAGTTGTCGCTACCACAAGATTTCCAGCAGATGCTGCGATACGGTATGCTAAAGAAGAAGATTATAACCAATGGAGCGATCGGTTACACATACACGGTTTAGATTTAAGACATATACCCAGTGTAGAGATTTTCTGTAATTATATTGAGCAGAAATACGATAGGCTTGATATTCTTATTAATAACGCGGCGCAAACGGTACGAAGGCCATCTGGATTTTACTTTCATTTAATGGAAAATGAAAAGTTACCGATTGATCAATTGCCTAAGCTAGCTCAAAACTTATTAAAAGATCATGAAAGTTGCCTAGAAGAATTATCAAGCTTGAGCGCAAGTGCTACAAAAACAAATAAAAACAACGTGCTCCCAGTAACATGGCACGGTCCAGAACCTGGAATAGGGCTACGCAACTCAGCTGAATTATCACAAATACCCTATAGTTTTGACAATACGCTTCAGGTTTCTGAAGTTTTCCCAGAAGGGAAACTGGACGCAGATTTACAACAGGTAGATTTACGTAAAACAAATAGTTGGCGTTTAAAATTGGGCGAAATCGAAACTACAGAAATGGTAGAGGTGCAGCTGGTAAATGCAGTAGCACCTTTTGTATTGTGCAATCGCCTGTCACAATTAATGATGAAAGAGAACACGGGCAAAAAACATATCATTAACGTGTCTGCGATGGAAGGGAAGTTTCACCGCTTTAAAAAAGAAGACCGTCACCCGCATACCAATATGGCTAAGGCGGCTTTAAATATGCTCACACATACCTCGGCCGCTACTTTTGCCAAGTCTGGTATTTATATGAATGCCGTAGATACGGGGTGGGTTACCGATGAAGATCCGGTCGAACTTTCTAACAAGAAAGTAGAAGTTCATGATTTTCAGCCCCCACTTGATATTGTAGATGGTGCAGCACGGGTTATGGATCCATTAATAGATGGTATTAACACAGGTAAACACTGGTGCGGTAAGTTCTTAAAAGATTATTTTCCAATAGATTGGTAAGTTTACGAATACAAAATCAAAAACACACCAATAAGTATACCCGCTAAGGGCACCAGTTTTTTACGTTTGTTTTTCTCTCTAAAAACTAAGCCTCCAATAACAACAGCAATAATAAGTTGGCTTCGTTTAATGGCAGACAGCAGCATGATAAGTGCTTCGGGATCTTGCAGCGCTTTAAAATAAAAATAATCTGCTGCTTGTAATAATACACCCACCGCTATTATTGACCATCTAAATGTAAATGCGCGTCGTTTCTCTGCATATGGAAACCAAGTAATACTGAGTATGACTAACAAGATGAGAAGGGTATATAAACAAAACCAAAACTGAAGTGTTTGTGGGTTTAGGCTCAAATTTTGGATTAAAAACTTATCATACAAGCCACTACTGGCGCCTAAGAAGGTCGCGCCTATAATAGCAAAGATCCATTTATTTCGTTTAAAAATGATGCCTTCTTTTTTGCCGATTCTTGAGTATAGCATTACAGAAAATATGATCACAAAAAAACCAAGCCATTGATATACATTAGGACTTTCTTTATAGATAATAATAGCTCCAATAAAGGTAAAGAAAGGACCTGCAGATCGTATTGGGGTGACTATGGTAAGCGGCAAATGTTTTAAGGCTTGGTAGGCTAAGATCCAAGAACCTGCCATAATCATTGACTTTATAAAGATGTAACCATGTGTTTGCCATGGGATTTCTTGAAAATCATACCCGTGGTTTGCTGCATAGTCTGGGTAAAAAATTGCTAAAATATAAAAGGTAGCAACAAATATAAAACCACTAGCGATCGTACCTAAAAGCACAGGGAATACCTCATTACCTTGCACCGCATGTTTTTTACATAGGTTATGTAATCCTAAAAAAAGTGCCGCCAATAAGCCTAAATACATCCACATCGCGCGAAGATACTTTTTTAAAGGATTTAGTAATACTAAGCACTATGTATTTAAGCCAATAATATTAGATAGAATATGTAGTGAAATATAAAGATGCTTTTATAACTTTGCCAGTAGTGGTAGTAGTACTTACTGCTAATTAATGAAAATAAAATATATCAACATCCCTCAATACTATTTATATGAAAAGCCTTTCTTTACTGCTAATCCTTTGTTCATTTAGTCTTTTTGCTCAGAATACAACAACTTCTTCAGATTATGATCAAGTTACTTTAGATGGTAAAACGGCTTACATTAATGTAAAGACAGGAGTAATTACCACAGAAAGACCAAAAGGTATGGTGTCAAGTTCATATGCTGCGACCCCAGTTTCTACAAATACTGCGGCACCAATAGATGCTACAGCAAGCAAGCACATGGTGGTTGCAGGAGAAACTTTATATTCTATTTCTAAAAAGTATGGGGTTACAATAGCTCAATTAAAGGCATTAAATCCTAATATTGATATCAATGCCCTAAGTATTAACCAGCAGCTAACTGTTAATAAAACTGCGAGTTCGACTTCAACCTCTAGCACAACGACAAATACAGGGGCTACTTATGTGGTAGAAAAAGGCGATACCTTATATAGCATTTCTAGAAAGTATAACCTCTCTGTTAGTGATGTAAAGAAAATGAACAACTTAACAACAAATGTGCTTTCTATTGGTCAAAAGCTAGTGGTTAACTAATTTCCCTTCGGAAATAGCTGTGATATATAATATAGGCAGGCATTTAATGCTCCGCAATATTTTCAATCTCCAACTCTTTAATATAGCCCCAGAGTTCATCGGGTGTCATTTTAAAACCGTTGGCTTCTATACCAAAACGATCGTCTTTTAAACACTGTAGGGTCGATTTATTGCTGTTTATTTGGTACTTAACAAGGGTTTTTTGGCCATCAAAAGTCTGGGTGCGTTCATAACCTCGTTCATCTTCTTTTTCCATTTCCATGTTTTGCATCATCATAAACATAGAAACAATGGCAGCGCCATTACCAGCACCATCAGAGATAGTGATGTTCATCATTTTTCCATCCTCGTTTTTATACGTTAACTTAAACGTACTGATTCCTAGTGTACTGCCAATGTTAAATGCCGTCCTTTTTAAATCTCCAACTTGATCTGGCATCCAAGCTTTTATTTGTTCTTTTGTGATAGGAGTGAGGGCTGTTAGATTTTTGGTGTTTTCTTCTATGTCTTCAAAACCTTTTAAAGCCTCATTTACATTATCAAAACCTTGTTTGGCTTCTTTTACGCTGCTTGCTGCTTCTTTTATTTTATTGAGCGGGTTGTTTTCTTTTTTACAAGCCGTTACTAACAGCAGTATCAAAATAATCGTTATTCCTTTTTTCATTGTTTAAGTTTTAGTTTCTATTACGTCAATATGGTAGGCGGTATCGCCTTCTAATGTTAATGTGTTTTTATCTTTTATTGCTGCAAAATGACTTTTTCATACACTAATAGTGGCATTTATTTATTCTTATTTAGTACTTTAAATTCACCTTTGGTGATTTCTATATCGGTGGCATTTCCGGTGCTTGTGCAGGTAATGGAAAATTTCCCTTTTAAATAGTTACCCTCTTTTGATATATCAATGCTTCCTTTTCCTCTTACTCTTGATGCGATCCAAGTACCTTTATCGCTGGTATAGACCACACTAATTTTACCCTCGCCTATAGTATATAATGCTGGTCCTTTTGACTCATCTAAAAATATTTTAAGTTTCTGATTTTTACCTTTATCTGCAGCCAATAATGTGAAATTATTTAGGCTTGATAAATTGCTTGGAGTCTCTGTGTAAAAAGCGACACCATCAACCGTTGCTTTTAGATAGGTGTCATTTTGAGTTTGTACTATTTTAACATCTTCTGTCTGTTTATTTTTATTGGTTTCAGAACAACTCAACATTATTCCTATAATTACTACTAGTAAGATTCGTTTTTTCATTCTATCTCATTTTAATTATTAATACTTATGTCTAAGGCTGTAATCGTTTCCCAAAGTTGTGCTGCGGTCATATTGCTGCCTTTTGCATAGACCACAATTCTGTCATTAAATAATGACATGACTTGAGCTGTTTTTTGTTCTGTGTCTTCTTTACTTATATGATGTGGTTCTCCTTTTGTTACCGCTTCGTTTTTGGTTGCATCTGTGCCAGGCTTATCATCTCTTTTATATTCTTCATCCATGGCAAAAGAAAAATTTACCATTTCTAAATCGTCTGGGTTTTTTGCGCCATCTAGTATGGCTACTTCCATTTTTTGATCCCCATTTTCAAATACGGCAAACGCGTTATTTTTTGTACTACTGCTTTGTTCTAAGGCTTTATCTAATTGAAAACTTGTTCTGGTATAATCTCCTACTTTTTCTGGTAGCCAAGATTCAAATTGAGCCGATGTGATGGGCTCAATTTCATATGTTTTTTTGACGGCTTCTAATCTATCCTCTTTAATGATTTGTATGAGATACCATTTTACTTTTTTAGCAGAAGGATTGCTAAGGCTAAACTGAATACTCTTAGGTAGGGTAGTACTGTAATCTGCATTACTATAGGATTGGGTAGACAAAAGATTTTCTTCTATAAAGTTCCACCCTTTTTTTAATTGAATGTCTGCGCTAATGGATAGTTCAATACCGGCATCCGTTCGAATTGGGTTTTTAATACAGTTATCACTAAAACTGATATCTCTATCCATATAAAACCAATAGAACTTGCTACCTAGAGTGAGCTCTTTGCCATCATAACTATTGCTGCGATAGTACTGATTGTTTTTGAATATTTTTTCATCTGTAGCTGGAAATAGGATAGCCACATTCTCCCCATATTTCTTTATGTATATAGGGTCAAATTTTTGCGCGTAAGCTTGATTAAACGGTGTTTCGGCAAAAAGATCACGGTCAATACAATCGCTATTCATTAAAAACTGTTGAAAAAAGTTTTGAGGTTGCAGCGGTATGCTATCATACAGGGCTTTGATATTAAAATCGTTCATATTAAAGACTATGGTTCCATCTTGTTTAATATTTCCGAAGTGAATCTCATCACCGTTTTGTTGTTTTTGCACGAGCTCTAAAGTTTGCTGCGTATAGTCTAAATCTGCCTTGAGGTGGTTTTCTACTTTTAATAAAGTTGTCTGCGATTGTTGCACTGCGCAAGATTGAAATAAGGTCAGAACGAATAGGAATAGAATATAATTTGTGTGTTTCATAAATACAATAGGATTAGATTTTTTTACTGAGAATTATTTAATCACTTTACGGTACGCATTAAATATGCAATTTGTAATATCACTGTTTCCTTTTGACTCTGCTGTATCGATATACCTGGCTTCTCCATTTTGTGTGATTTTAATATTTAGTAAGCTTTGTTCATTAGTGTTATTTCCATCTACACAGTTACTGATAATGAAAGACATAACACGGTTAAATTAAGAGAGATTTTTTTATGGTTATTGGGTATATTATTTTCTAGATGATTCAGCCTTCATATACTCCATGATACTTGATATTTCTGTTGCTTGAGGTAAGTTCACTTCATAGTCGCCATACTCGTATTGTATTTTTACTTTACCTCCAAAAGTAAGTTCTAACAATTTACCTGTCGGACTAAATATGGTTGTAAAACCTTGTGGTTCTATAAATTTGCGACAACCTTCTATTGATTTATATACAATAGTAGATTTTCTAAATTCATTGCGGGATTCAAAAGATCCAACGCTAAAATTGATAGCAAAGGCTATAACTGGTGGAATTTTTTGTGATTCTTCAAATTCACCATATTGTTTTTCATCAAAGCCCGGAAAAGGAGACATCGCCATTCCCATCATACGAGCTTGGGCTACGTTTATTTTCTGCCAGCTACCATATTTTTTATTGTAGAAATAGGTGAAACCTTCATTATCATTATAAATTGTCGCAGCTTTAGACTCCATTTTTGCCGCTTTTGTTTTATTGTCATAGATATATTTTGCATTAAACCCATCACCAGACATGTGTGCTATGATTCCTTTATCTACAATAGATACAGTTTCTTTATGAATAGATATATTGACATCATTTAAATGTAAAATAGCTTTTAACGTAAGCGCTTCTTTAGTGCCAACATCAGGAATAGCAATATCGGTAATCGTAACAATAACACCATATTCGTGTTCTTTAATAGAAGCTACTGTAGTGTTATCTCCAGAATTATCTGGCAAAAACATATGGTTTGATAAAGCGTTTTCATCGTCTACAAAAAGACTAAGACTCATTTGTTTTTCTAAAAACTCTTCTTTTGTATATCCAATCAATTTTACTTTTAGAGTTAAAGCTTCATCTTTACCATCGTTAAAATCACCAACTAATTCATAAAAATCACCAGTTTGAACAAGCGAATTGTCTGTAGGATTAAGCATATCAATCACTTCAATACCATGCCTAGGATCGCCAGTGTTAATATGTTCTAAAGAGGTCGTTTTTTCATAAAACACAAGCGTGCTATCGATATCTGTATAATTAGCCATACTTAACGGCAAGTCCTTTTTAAGATGAATAGGTATTTCTTCAAAAGATTTTGTGGCATTTAAGCCTTTAACTATTAGGTTATTATAAAACGAATCATAAGCGATTTTTGCATCTTTAATTCCGACACTATTTTCCCAATAAAAAAAATGACTGTCTTCAAGAACACCTTCCATTACTAATCTTGTCATTCCATTTTGACCTAACTGGCAAGCACTAAAAATCCAGATTTTATCTTTTAAATCACCATTAATTTCAACACCGTTTGTAATTCCTTTTTTATAGAAATAATCAAAAAATAAAGGCTTTAAGTATATTTTAGTTTTTGATAATAGAATAGCACCGCCATATTTTTCATATTTCTTTTTATATTCTGCAATTTGTGCTTCATCTCTTATGTCATCAAAACCGTGTTTGATACCTGTAGCTATTGATGTTATGCATTCTCCAATGGGTACGTCAATTAATTCTATATCATAACCACCCGCGATATCAATTTTTTTAACCACACAATGATTAAGACCGTGGGTAGAAAGATGGACTAAGTCATAATCATCAAAGCTTGTAAAATCATCAAGAGTTATATTTTCTTTTCTGAAAAGTATATTGCCTTTATAATTTCTATTTTCGTTTAGATATTTGTAGGCTACATCTGCATCGTCGTTTCCTTTAAAATCTGTTTTATTGTATGGGGCAAGTATTAATGCTTTTTTAGCTTCTCGTTCGTCGTCACCTCTTTCACTACCCATTACATCTACTAATTTATCATCAGCAGAAATTGGAGTGTTTAATGGAAATGTCGCCAAGCTTTGTGTAGTATTAATATTTGAAGTAATAGTTTCCTTTGCTGCACTACCTTTTGTTTGTATTTTCTTTTTCTTATCTAATTCTATAATCATAGGCGTGCTACTTTCTATATAGAAAAGAATAGAACTACTATTTACACTCACAAGCGTACCTGTAGGCAAAATTTTAATAATTTCTGATGCAGTTTTCCCTTGATCTGCGAGCTTTTGCCCTTTATCAACTAAACTCCAACTTTCTTTAATTGCGGCATCTAGAAGGACTTCACTTTTCATTACATCTACAACAGCCGCACTTGCCACCATTTTCTTTTTATTAGTTTCTGTGCAAGAAATAAAACATACACAGCAGAGTAGGAGTAGTAGACTTTTTTTTATTTTAAGTTTCATATTTGCTAATTTTTCAATTCAAATTTATGATCGTGTGATTAGAATTCTTCATTGCCATTTTGGAAAAAAATACACCTATTTTTAAAAGGGATCTGTATCAACCATTAAGCTAATTAAATCATCAAGTCCAGACATTACAAAACCTGCACCTCCCGAAACTCCAAATAGGATATCCTTTGCAACACTAAATGCTAAATTTTTTAATGCAGCAGCAACTTTTTCATCCATTCCTGTTGTATCCATAACCATTATAGCTTCTGATACTATAGCATACAGTTGAACAAGAGTTTTTCCATAAGTGGCCACAATTGATAATGAAGTAGCTCCTATTGCACCAACACCGGCCATTCTGGCAAATACAGCCATATACATTTTAAGCACAGTTTGCATTTTATTTAACTGTGTTGCAATACTATTTCCGCCTCCTCCTGAGCCATCTGGAAGCATACCGTAGATCTCACCAGACCAACTGTTAAGGCGCCAGAATTCTTTTGTATCTGCAGTGCTATCAAATAGTTTGGTGTATCCATATTCACCTCTAAGAATTTTGTTATTCCAATATTGATAGTCTTTGTGATTGCTATCCATAACCTTAGATTTCCAGTCCTCTTTATTTGCAGTTTTAGAGTCAATTAAAGTTGAACTATTTAAAGTAGCATAGGTGCTCTTCTCAAACAATGTTCCTTCTCTTATGGCTAATTGGGCTGTTTTTTTTAGCGTAGTCAAAAAACGCTCTTCTTTATTTTTTGCCATTGTCTCATAGTAGGATGTCGACAAATAATCAAAAGAAAAGGAAGAGGGGCAATCCAAGCCAACCGTTGTTTTGAGTAGACACATTCTATAACCCGTAGCATAGGTAATTGACGTTGTGGTGACCTGATTTTGTAAAGGAGCTAGCATAGGTATTAATATCGCAGGTATATGAATAGTCCCTTTACTTAATGCTTGTTTTGCTTTTTTAATATCATTTTCAATATAAGCTTCTCCCCAGTTCCTATTTGATAATTTTGACTTTAGCAAATCTACCAATGCTGCAGATAGTGTAGGTCCTTCTCCTTCTACGGCTAACATAACGCCCCCTAAAAATAATTGCTGTACTGCGTCTACATCACTGTTTTTAGGCTTTGTATAATAATCTACAACAGGATCCCAACCGGCCAGCACTCTTTTAATTGGTTTTTTATTACCAACTTTTAGCTCAAGATACACACCCGCTATACCGTTTTTATCTGCTGCTAAAACATCAGGAATGGTAAAAGTCCCAGTTGCTTTTAACCGTTCCTTATCAATAGTTACTGCTACATCATGAATCTTAGTGTCATCTACCGAGGTGTAGCTAAATACATAAGGAGCAAACTCCATTTTTTCTATGTATGTATTAATCTCCTCTAATACAGCTTCTTGGTTATTCGCATTTAAAACTACCCCATTTGAAATTTCCGCCATTTTATTAAATGTATCGAGATAACCATTCTCGTAATCATACACATTTAGTATAATCGTAGGGGGTCCAGTTTGATAGGCAGATAGATTTTTTTCATCAAATTTATCATCATTATGTCCATCTGTAGCAAAGAGTACTAAGTCATAATCTGTCTGTGAGGCTTTCAGCAACCAAGTAAACAGTGATGATGGTGTTCCCCAATAGTCTATAATAGCGGCTGGATAATTCTCTTTTATTTTTTGCTCTAGTGCGGCATTAAATTTTTTCAAACCTTCTTTGTTATACGCTTTTGGCATACTTCCAGATTGATCACTAAGCACTAATATTTTTGGTGTGCGTTGGTTATTTTCAAGTAATGCTCTTACAGGTTGTCCATTGTCTGTAATTTTAAAATCATTAGCCGAAAGTCCTTCTATCATTTGATCCGATGCATCTCTAGCATCAATACTTAGCTTTACATAAGGGTAACCAGCCACAGTGGGAATGACAGTAATTTTTTGAACCTCTTTTTGTAGCTGTAGATTTGTTTTTGCTATTATTTCATTTCCATTAATTCCAAAGACTTTATCTTTTGAAATAGGTATTCTTTTTCCTTCAAGAGTAATAGGATCTGATAAAAAAGAATGTTGCTCAACATACTCTAAGGATTCATCGACAGCTTGTAAGGCGAGGGCAGGGGTAAAGACACGCAGATTTCCAATAGGAGTAACTGCCTGTTCTTCTATAGTAAGTCCATGAACAAAACTTAGTTGTACCTGTTTACCAATAAGACTAGTTGCACTCCATTCTCCTTCTATTAGATTTCTTACTTCACTAGGATTAACTGTATTACTATATGTGACTTTTATGCTTACTTTTTCTGTATTTTCTTTTATGGGTTCGGA
Organism: uncultured Ulvibacter sp.; assembly: GCA_938041335.1. Classification (GTDB taxonomy): domain Bacteria; phylum Bacteroidota; class Bacteroidia; order Flavobacteriales; family Flavobacteriaceae; genus Patiriisocius. Next base: position 101,502 of record CALIAF010000009.1, read on the forward strand.
CTTAATGATTTTTCCATTTAAAGAGTTGTGTTTTTCTCCAAACAAGGTTTTTGGGTCAAAAAGGTGAGCGTATTGGGTAATATTATCTATTGTAAACTCGACGGTTGGGGTTTTATAGTTATCCCATTTAAAATTATATGTATCGCCAAATTCCTCAATATTAGGTAGTTCTTTGGTAATAGAATCTGCTAGCGCAATTGCAGGCTCACTGTAGTCTTTTAAAAATTCTTTTTGATCTATTGCCTTTTCTGAATCACCCATTTGCTTATTCCACTTTTTAAGCTGGCTGCTCGTAATTTCTGGATGAAAAACTCGATCAAATGGTCTGTAAAAAAAAGCAGGAACTTCATTTTCTTTAATGGAAGTACGTTCATAAACAACTTTTGCAGCAATGCCGGCCTTTTCATACATCTGACATAATAAATCTGCTTTTTCACGTGCAGTTGCCATACCGCAGCGCAAGACTCCAGCAATACCCCATTTATGACCATTACCCAAATCATAATATGAAACCGCCTTTGCAGCAGTGGGTATTAGCGTTATCTCATTTTTAACAAAATTATACATCGCTTCAAGATCTTTTGTAGCGATTAGATTTTCTACCCTTTGCGGAAGAAAATCAGGACTGCTTTTTAATGCATGTAGCATTTCTTCCCATACTTTAAAAGGTGCTAAACCAGTGCCTTGAAAAGCTGGGTTATTTTCACAACTACTAAACACAAATGGGGGTAATGTAGTGGCTACAGAAGCAAGTGCCATTTTTATAAAAAAGTCACGTCTACCAGGGATTTCTATCGGTTTAGATTTGTTTTTCATTTTGTTTGGCTTTATTCTTTAAACAAACCTATAGAACTCTTATCATCTATCAAATAGGCGATTAGTAGTTAGTACTTTTTCTGGCTAGTTAGTCTTTTTTAAAGAGTAAATAGTTTTAGTAAAAAAATCAAGATTTTAAGCTACTTATGAGATGAATGCATAGTGTCTAGAAGAATCTAAAGTTAGCATTCGGTACTTGAGAAGGATGCATTGTAATAAAGAAGTATAAGTAACTTATAGATTATAAATGCTCTAAAAAGTCACTCTTTTTGTTTCTGGAGACCGGTATTTGTTCGCCACCTTCCATAACTATATAAGCACTTTTGCCTCTATAATATTTTTCAATAAAATTAAGATTAACTAGATAGCTATTATGAACTCTAAAAAAGTTTTGATAAACAAGGCTTTTTTCAATCTCTTTAAGTGTTTTAGAAACCACAATTTTGTTTTTAGTTTTCATAAAAACATAGGTGTAATTGCTATCAGATTTACAATACAAAATTTGTGAAGGTCTAATAAATTCTAAGCCATGAAGCGTAGGAAGTGCTATTTTATCAATACTCTTTTTTTTATTTAATTTATCTAGTAGTAGCTCAAACTGCTGTTCTATGGTATCTTGACTGTAATAGTTTTTAAGTTTGTCAATACATTTTTTAAGAATCTCTGGTTCTACAGGTTTAAGTATATAATCTATAGCACTTACCTCAAAAGCCTTTATTGCAAACTCGTCAAAAGCAGTGATGAAAATGACGTGTTTAAAATAGCCTTTAACCTTTTTCATCAGTTCAAAGCCATTCATTTTTGGCATTTGAATGTCTAAAAACAACACGTCTGGGCTATTTTCTTTGATTATTTCTATTGCATCTTGCGGATTTTGAAAAGAGTGAATCACTTCTATCTCATCACTAAATTCTTCTAATTCCCATTTTAATGTGGCAATACTATCTAACTCATCATCTACTATAATTGCTCTTAATTTTTTCATGACGAGACTGCATTAATTATTATAATAACCTTAGTGCCTTGTGGTTCTCTGTTAGGGGTATATAAATCAATTGTCTTTATATCTAGATTTATTAATTTTTCCTGATTAAAAACTTCGACTGTTTTTTTAATAATATTTGTTCCCATAGACCGGTAGGAGCTATTCTCCATTTTTAACAACTTTGCTTTTTCTCTCCCAATACCATTATCCTCTATCTCAATAATTACTTTTTTATTATCACCAGACAAGTTAATTTGAAGCAATCCTTTATGCGCTATTTGTGAAAACCCGTGCCAGATTGAATTTTCTGCAAAAGGTTGCATTATGGAAGGTGGAACAAATATATCGCTTACATCTAATGATTCATCAATAGTAATTACAAAATCAAACGTATCTTTCAAGCGCATTTTTTCAATCTCTAAGTAGTAATTTATTGCTTTTAGCTCATCCTCAAGTGAGATTACTTTTTCTTTGGAGTGATTGAGAATCATCCGCACTAATGTAGAAAATTTTGTAAGATAATTACTCGCCTCTCTAGCGTCGTTTTTTGTAATATAGCTCTTTATTGAGTTTAAGCTATTAAACAAAAAGTGAGGATTCATTCTAGCTCTAAGCGCTTCCATTTCTATTTGTAAAAGATCGTGTGCTGCTTTCGCTTTTAATATCTCATTCTTTCTTTTCTGGTTGTTTTTTAAGTTTATGTAATACCCTATGATGCCTAAGAATAGTAACAAAGAAATAATAGAAACCAACCAATAGATTTGCCTATTTTTTGCGCTAGTGATTTTAAGGTTAGCAATGATTGCGTTGCTCACTTTTTCGTCACCAATTTTTTGGATTTCAAAAATTTTATTATAATCTTTTAAACCATATACTTCTTTATATAGAATTTGATATTTCTCAGCGTAAGAAAGTGCTTTTTTATAATCTCCAATTTCTTTATGTGCTTCTTTTAGTAAATCATATTTAATGGCAGCTTCATAAGAGTTGTTAGCTTCGTTGGCATAATCAAGCCCAGTATTTGCAGCTTGAATAGCTTGTGAATAATTCTTATTATATAAATAGGCTTTAGATAAGACTCCATAATTTGAAGCCAATTGTTGTTTATCATTCATTTGATGATTAATCTCTAATGCGTAACTTATTTGAGCGATTATAGAATCTGTATTCCCTCTTGTATAGATTAAAAAATTGGCCCTATTTGAAATTGCTTTAGCTAATAAGTTTTTATCATCATTCTCTTTTGCTACCAGAATTGTAGAATCATTATACTTCATGGCAATTGCTATGAAACCAGCGGCAGTATTTTTATCAACGCCAACTATAGAAGTATCTTTATATTGTTGCGCTAGCGAATAGTTAGCTTTTGTTCTGGCTAGTTGAGAAGTTAAGTAATAATAATCATAATAATGAGTGTCCATGATTTTATTGTCAATCATCAACTTACTTAATGAAATATGTTTTTCTGCTTCGTTAAAATTACGAACTTGCCTGTATGACCAGGCTAAAGCAATATAGGTGTGGTATTTTTCAGATATATAGTTGTGTTTTTCATTAATTTCTTTGGCTTCATTTAGGTATATTAGGGAGTTATAAATGTCTCCAAGTTTATGAAAATTCTCTCCTGTTTTTCTAAGTGATTTGCTGTATAATTCTATAGAATCTAAAGCAAACCATAATTGACCAGATAAGCTTTGAAAATTGATTGCTTCTTTATACTGAGCATCTAGATATAGTTTAGTGCCTAATTTACCTGCGTTATCCGCGATCTGTATTTTTTCATTTTTGTTGCTAGTATTTATCTCAGCTTGAAGAAGAAAACAGAATGCTTTTGTAGCATCTATTTCTATACTTTGGTAAGATTTAGATATAAGATCTTGAATACTAAAATCCTGAAACGTATTAGGAGTTTTACAATCAGGCAATTTTGGTAATATGTTCTGAGAATTTACAACAAAGCAGAGTAAAATAAAACTTAAGCTGAATACTATTTTTCTCACTATCAAAATCAAAACATCTATTTGTTCATTACAAATATCACGATAAATACGTCATTTTGGTATCACAAATGAGTAAAAGAGGTGTTTAATCTATTGATAGGATGAAATTTGACATTAAATGGGATGTATTAAAAATGAGGTTTTTAGAATGTCAACGATTTTATTGTTATTAAATCTACTATTCAATAATCTCATAATCAATAGAAAGTTTTCTAAGTGCCCTCAATGCAGAGCCACTGTCTTTATCATCCACTTCGATATCTACCGGGTCACCTTCCAGGAGTATCATGGTAAGTTCGCTTGCTAGAGATGTACTTACATTAGAAGCTATTTCTACAAGACAAGCGGCTATTGCTCTTTTATCAGGGCGTTGGGCATCACAAGACAATAGGTTAATATTCATAATTGGTATTTATACGTGCAAGATACAGATTTTCATAACTACTCAAACGTATACCGTTGCTCTGCAGCAGAAGACGCCTTAAGTAGCTCATTAAATAGTCGTATCGTATTAAAATCACGTGTGATAGCTTCGGAAACGGCGATACCAGAAATCCCGGTCTTTAATATTGAAGACACGTCTTTTGTAGTAATACCGCCAACACCAAGGATAGGCGTACCCGTTTTTAATATATCTGTAATGGCAGCATAGCCATTTAACCCTAAAACTGCAGGTGTGATTTCTTTTGTGTTCGTGGCTCTAAAAGGCCCTAAACTAATATAGTTTACTTGTTTATCAAGCAATGCCTCACAATCTTGAATGGTATTTGCGGTGCCACCTATAATTTGCCAAGAGTACAAATGCTTTCTAGCAATAGTAGGGCAGGAGTCGGTTTTTCCTAGGTGCACACCATCGGCTTTTACTTCTTTTGCTACTATATAATTATCATTAATGATTAATCGAGTCTGAAAATGAGAAGTAATCTCTCGAGCTTCCTTAGCAATCTTTAAATATTTTTTTTCTGAAATGTGCTTCAATCGCAATTGCACTAATTCTGCACCAGAGGTACATGCTTTTTGTATGTTATCAAAATGGGCTGCAGGAGAACTACCTTGAGAAATGTAATGTAATTTAGGGATCATGGAGTTTTAATATTTCCGAAGTTATTATTCTTTTTAGAAGTAAGAAGTAAGACCGTCCCGATAAATCGTGACTGAAAGAGGAAAGAAAAATAACGCTAATTTCATTACTTTTTTCTAATGGTCACTCTTAATCTTTTAGCGAAGCGGTCTTTCCTCTTTCTATTTCAACCATTCACAACCTTTGCATATTCCATAAAGTAATTCTCAAAACGTTTAATTTTTGGATTCATCTTCTCAGCATAGATTACATACTGACATTTTTTAATGTTTTGACTAATAGCCATAACCGCGTCATAAGAAGTTTTTTGTGTCAGAAAATCTGCATCATCTATACTAAGTATCATTAATTGAGAAGTACCTACTCCGTTTGCCAAAAACAACTTGTTTAAAGATTTTGGAGTGGTGATTAGAATATCAACGCCCATGAAGATTTCAGATTTCTGAACATCAACGTGCAGTTGATCGTAACCCGCGTAAACCCGTAAGGCATTATAGCTCATAAAACTAGCAAATGTTTTCTGTAATGCTAATGCGCTGTCTTTATCCTCTACAAGAATAATGGCTCTAGGTGCTTCTCCTATAGATTCAAATTTTAGTTTATGCAAAGTAGTAAGGACAAGCGAAGTTGTTTTTCCGCTGCCCTTGGGTGCTGTACAGAACACATTTGCTCCACTTTTAATTGCAGGAATAGCCTTGCTTTGAAATGGAGTAGGGGTAACCATCTCCATTTCTGTAAGCTTCTCTTTTATCTTGGGGTGTAATTTTCTAAATGGCATAAGCATAGTATAAGTACCGCAAAGATACTATCTGCTGTCGGTTTTATTGGACATTGCGTCCCGATATCTTTATGCAATAGTAGATGTACAAATTATAATGAAACCCCTATCCCGTTTGTTAAGTAGAACTTTTTTATTTCACCTTTAAAATAATCGTTCTTTTTATTCGCATTATTTTTTTCTTAATCTTGAATACTTAACTTCTACTTAAGTATCACAAGCTGAAAATGGAAGATAAAAAAATGAGCGATGATATCGCAAAACTTTCTCCAGGATCTTAATATTAAGTGGACTTAATAAATTAAAGTCGGTTCATCTTCTTCGGAAATTTAACCGATATTTCTTTGACATAAAATATTTAAAACAGGATGCTAGCAGCTAACAAAACATTCACTTTTCATTTCAATCTATTACACGACTAGGCGTGAATATGCTGCTAATAGTGCATACACTCTATAATCGTGCGATTATTATCTCATATTAATCTTTGGTTTCCCTTTTTGTTTCTGAGCATATATTATATTGAACCTTGAAAAAAATAACGCACTTATGAAATTGAAAAGTAATATATTCCTTGTGCTCGCTATGACCCTCTCAAGTTTGGTTCATGCACAGGAACAAAAAAATGCTGCCTCTTTTGGAACCGCAGAAAACATGTACCACGTGCCCTCGCTTGCATCAAGAATGAACGATTTAATTCCTTCTGTGGAAAGCAATAGAGAAGCAGGAGATAAAAAGTCTTTGGGACCTCAAGTGGTTCCTGGCAAAGACCCTCAAATAGAAGATGACTATTTTGTGCGTAATCGACATGAAATGGAGCAATCTAGAAACATGGTACCACCCTTACTAGTTTTTGATGCGGTAACACAAAATGTGTTTCCAACAGATCCTTCTATAGCAGTAGGACCAGACCATGTGTTTGTGGTATACAATGTAGGATTCAGAATTTTTGATAAAGTAGGCAATCCCTTAACAGACCAACTGGATGAAGGTAATATTTTCACAAATAACACGGCTTGTTGTGATCCTACCATTTCTTATGATAATGCTGCAGATCGTTGGGTCATGAGTATTCTATATGATGATCAGTGGGGTTCTACCTTTGACGGTATTCAAATTGCGGTATCAGATGGTCCTAATCCAGTAACCTCTGGATGGAATGTTTACCAATTTAATTTGGACACACACGCACCTAAACTCTCGGTTTGGAGTGATGGGTACTATATGACGAGTAACGCTGTAGCCTCAGAGAAAATTCACGCTTTTGAAAGAGATGTAATGCTGGCAGGAGGCGCTTCGCCTCAAATTATTGGTTTCGAATTACCAGGAGCAGTGATCAATGGATTTCTTAACCCGCAGGCCTTAAATGTTACCGATGATAATTTACCCGCCGCAGGAGGAGCAACCTTTGTGATGATGCAAGATGACACCTATGCAGGGATTAACTCTGATCACATAAAACTTTGGACTGTAGATGCAGATTGGGATACGCCAAGCAATGCTACAGTTACATTAGAACCGCAAATAGCCCTTACGCCATTTATCTCTGTTTTTGATGGTGGAGGCTTCAATAATCTTATCCAGCCAGGAGGAGGAGCTGTAAATGCACTCTATGGTACCATTTTAAATCAAGCGCAGTTTAGAAAGTTCGATTCGCATAATTCGGCAGTATTTAATTTTACAGTCGATGCTGATGCGGGGGCAGGAAAACTTGCAGCCGCTCGTTGGGTTGAATTAAGACAAACAGCAGATAATCAACCTTGGACCTTGTTTCAAGAAGGTACCTATACAGCCCCAGATGGAAGACATGTTTGGTGTTCAAGCATGGCTATGGACGGAAATGGGAATATTGGTTTAGGATATGCTTCTATGTCTGGACCAACATCTACAGAATCTTTTAGAGTAAGCTCGTATTATTCTGGTAGACTGAGTGGAGATCCATTAGGAACAATGACATTTGAAGAAGGATTAATTGCAAATGGTTCTGCAGATTTCCCGAATAATAGATATGGAGACTACAGTAAGATTGACGTGGATCCTGCAGACGATTTAACATTTTGGTTTCAAACAGAATATATGAATCCTGTGAGAAAAAATGTAGTGGGTGCGTTTCAAATAGATACCGTTCTTGGTAATGAGCTAGTGTCTAAAGACGATTCAGAACTTATTGTGATTTCTTCAGATAACAGACAATTTGATATTTCTTTAGTGACCTCTTTTGAGGAAAAGGCTGCTATTACAATTTATAATATCTCTGGGCAACAACTCGCCTTTAATTTCTTAGAAAAGGAAGGAGATCGCTACAACTACCAGTTAGATATGTCTTATGCCACTCCGGGTATTTACCTAGTAAAAATGGGCGACCCAACAAGTAAGGTATATAAAACTGCTAAAATTATCGTGAAGTAGTTTTTGCTATCCTTTTATAAGTGCTTAAAATTAATCCCGTTGTAAAATGCGGGATTTCTACTTTGCAATGGGCGCCTCCATACAATGATCAGGTATGCCAAAGCCATCAATTAAAACACCAATATGTGGGCGTAATTCTGTGGAAAGCCGCTCTACCCGTTGACGCATTGCTTTAGACTTTGTTCCGCTAATATACCCTTGTTCTAAATACCAAGAAGCATCTTTGCGTAATTCATGCAAAGCAAACAAAACGCCTAATTTTTTAAATAAGGCCCTGTTCTTTTCATCTTCAATGGTAGCTGTAAAGTCTACAAAAGTGTTGTACGCAAGTGCTACACTATACGCCTTACCCAGAGCTAACAAATGTGTTTGCACCTTTAAAAAAGCTTGATAGGAGGGCATTCCTTTTTTTACATAATCTCTAATGCGCATCGCAATGGTATACGTGAGTCTTCTGGTACGATAATCAAAAGCGTCTTTATGAAATGTTGCACTGTATAAATGATCCTTATCTACATTGTTGGTGTTTGCAGGATTAATCATACTTAATTTATCTCCAATTCTCGCTCCTAATAATTTAAGAACAGCAATAAATCCTGCGCTGTTAAATTCCGATTTAAAATCTGATAAAACGCCTTTGGCAGCTAATTGCAATAAGACGTGGTTATCCCCTTCAAAGGTGGTGAAGATGTCTACGTCCCCTTTTAGATCTGCAATTTGATTTTCCATCAAATATCCTTTTCCGCCGCAGGCTTCCCGGCATTCTTGTATGGTGTCATTTGCAAACCAAGTAATTATAGATTTTAGTCCGGCGGCTTGGGTTTCTACTTCGCGCTTGTCCGTTATTGATGGATCAGAATACAGTTTCATCATATGCGTGAGTGTAATGTCGTATACATAACAACTAGCAATGGCTGGTGTTAAACGCAATTGATGGCTAGGATAATCCATTAACAAATCTTCCTGGATTTTTATACTGTCATTAAATTGTCTTCTTTTTAAGGCATGTTTTACGGCTATAGCTAACGCTTTTTTAGCGCCTCCAAGTCCCGCACGCGCCACACAAATTCTACCTCCCACCAAGGTGCCTAACATGGTAAAGAAACGTTTACTTGGGTTTTCTATATCAGAATGATAAGTACCTTCTGGAGTGATATCACCGTATTTATTTAACAAATTGGCTCTAGGCACGCGTACTTGATGAAACCAAATCTTCCCATTATCTACACCATTAAGTCCTAGCTTATACCCATTGTCTTCTATCCTTACACTAGGCATTAGATTGTGGGCTGCATCACGAATGTTCACTAAAATAGCGTGAACGCCATGGTTTTTCCCGTTTACAATTAATTGTGCAAAAACAGAAGCCATAGTCGAGTCTAGCGCATTTCCTATATATTCTTTATTATCATTTTCTCCCGGGGTGTGTATGATAATACTATCTGTTTCCTTGTCATAGGTTGCTGTGGTTTTAACGCCTCTTACATTAGATCCATGTCCCGTTTCGGTCATCGCAAAACAGCCTAAAAGAGTGGCTTTTCCAGTTTCAGATAGGTACTTGTCGTGATGTGCTTTTGTTCCTAGTTTTTGAATACTACCTCCAAAAAGCCCAAACTGTACTCCAAACTTTATCGCCATACTGCCATCTACATACATCATATTCTCAAATACTGCTGCATAGGCTGGCATATTATCAGTCCCGCCATAGGCCTCAGGGTAGGCCATAGCGCCATAACCTTCTTTGGCTAGAAACTCCACTTGTTTTAATACATGTGCTCTAAATGATGCTTTATCTCTTCGTAAAGTCCACTTAAAAATAGGATCATTTAATACCTCCCTAAAAGCATCCACAACAGGGGCGTGTTCTCCTTTTAGGATATTATCAAGTTCTAGAGGATTGTAAAGCGAAGAAGTCGCTTCTTTTACAACCGCTATTTCAAATAAATGATTGTAATGGTTGGGCTGTATACCAAGATTAATCTCTATGTCTTTTAAACGATCATTAAAAGGACAGTCCGCAAAATGATGGCATATCATTTTTTGACTGAAGGTGGCTAGGGGGTAGGTGTCACTTTCTACCAACTTAATACCAGAATTAGAAATTACCATTTTCCATTGCTTAAGCTCATCATTGGCTGGAGGCGTCTTTTTATCTAGGCATTTTATAAGATATGAAAGATCTTCTTTTGTGAGGGTATCGTCATTTTCTATCGCATTTTTTACTACTGAAATCTCAGAATATGACAATAAATCATCAGACCAAATCACATAAAAGAAAGGGATGTATTGAAGAATACCTGTAGAATACGTTTTTGTTTTCATAGGATGAATTTACGATAAATAAGAATAAATATAGAATATAAATGAAGATAAAATGAGTTGTTAAAGGACGTTTGAAGATTATAATAAATAAAGAAAATAGTATATTAAAATTTAGGTGGTATCTGCGAAATGTATTCAAACTTCTGCGAATTGATTAAATCCTTGCAAGCTTTCCTAACTAACTTTGTGTTTTTAGCAATTTTTAAAAAAAAAACCAAAATGAATGACAAATCAAACTTTAACTCTGTTAATCCTCGAAAGATTTGGACACGACTTTTTATAGGTATATTAAGCTTGCAAGCACTATTGGAATTAGCCATAGGTGCAACATTGTTAATTAATTTTCCTACAGCTATAGAAAGTGGTTTTGGTATCACTTATAGTAGTGAACTAGAAATTTTAGGTATTGCATTAGGTCTTTATTTATTGTTATTAACCACATTAATGATTTTGAGTATTGTATGGACTAGTAAATCTAACCTTTCAGGTACCACCTTGGGTATAATACTTGGTGTTTTTCTGCTCACTTTTGGAGTTACAGCATTCTTAAAATTAGGAGATCCTCAGCCCTTGTACATTGATAGCTTAAGAGGCTTGATAACAATTGTTACTGGATATATGGCACGAAAGGAACTTCAATTGCGCTAAAATGATTCCTGAAAATTTAATAATATCTGTATATAAAACAAGTATTTCAGATAGCGACCTGATACGTATAAAACCTATATTAGACAACTTAGATAAAATCCATACTTGGAGCATAGATTTAGAAGATTGGGAAAATATTTTAAGAATTGAAAGTCAATATGCAATAGAAAAAGAAATAATAAGCGCCCTTGATGCCCTTAGTGTCATATGTATTGAGTTGGATTGATAAGATAGTATGAAAAAAATAGTAAAAATAACAGCAAAAACATTCGGAGCTATCGTAGGTGTTTTAATTATAATAACAGTAGCATTTATGGGATTAAGTCCACAGTTTGGAGGGAAACACTCCAAAGAAGATATTAAAAGATACAAAGCATCAGGGCACTATGAGGCAGGGAAGTTTCAAAACCTAATTCCTACGCCTATGGATATGAATTTAAGAAATATGGTATCTGGTATAAAAGATTATGTAGCTGGTGTACCACGAAAGAAACCTGATTTTGATTTGCCTGTAGTTAAGGTTGACTCTATTAATCTTGAAGAAAATAATAACATTGATAGGCTTATCTGGTTTGGTCATTCTGCCTTTTTACTGCAGCTCGATGGAAAAAACATATTGATAGATCCTATGCTTGGAGAATCTCCAGCACCACACCCTGCGTTAGGCACAAAAAGGTTTAATTCAGAATTACCAATAGAAATTGAGAACCTTCCAAAATTAGACGCTATAGTTATTTCTCACGATCATTATGACCATTTAGATTATGACTCTATCAAAATCCTAAAAGAAAAAACAGATCGTTTTTTTGTTCCTTTAGGAGTTGGCGCTCACTTAGAATCTTGGGGAATAAATGCAGATGACATTAAAGAGCACAATTGGTGGGATGAAACAGAATTTAAAGAGATTAAATTAGTTTTTACACCTTCTAGGCACTTTTCTGGAAGAGGGTTAACAGATAACTCATCAACACTATGGGGTTCTTGGGTATTAAAAGGCAAAACTAAAAATATTTACTTTAGTGGAGATAGTGGTTACGGACCTCATTTTAAAGAAATAGGGGAGAAGTATGGCCCTTTTGATTTTGCAATGATGGAATGTGGTCAATACAATGAAAAATGGGCTAATATTCATATGACTCCTGAAGAAACTACTCAAGCAAGTATTGATTTAGAAACAAAAGTTATGATGCCTATTCATTGGGGTTCATTTGCACTTTCACTTCATGCTTTGGATGACCCGGTATTACGAGTTACTAAAAAAGCTAAAGAATTAGAACTACCCATTACAGTTCCAAAAATTGGCGAGGAAATTTTACTTGATAAAATAGACGTGTCTTTAAATGAATGGTGGAAGTAGAATAACTAAAATATTCTCCAAAACACTTCTTGTTTATTAATATTATATTGTGATAGTAAAAAGCCAACAAAAACATTTATTACAGAAAGTTACTTTTGTAAATTATTACAATATATAGTATATAATATGACAGATATTTTTCATTTAAAAAGCGTTTCAGAATTACATCATTTATTTGACTTAGGAAAACCCTCACATCCACTTATTACAATTGTAAAAGACTGGCCGGAGACTGATTTTGACTTTGCTAACATTAAAATGAAAAGCGACCTCTATGTCCTTGGAATGAAAGGACAAATAAAGGGCGCGTTTAAGTATGGCCGAAATTCTTACGACTATGAAAAAGGAACTATAGTTTTTATGGCGCCTAATCAAGTTGCTCAATTTGAACCTGCAGAAAATGATAATGATATTGATAATGATGGCTGGAGCATTTTTTTTCATCCAGATTTAATCCGGAAATCTGAATTAGGTAAGACTATTAAGAACTATGCCTTTTTTAACTATGAACTTGATGAAGCATTGCATCTTTCAGATAAAGAAAAGTGTATGTTAACAGATTTGGTTCATAGAATTGAGACTGAACTTAATCAAAATATAGATAAACATTCTCAAGAAATAGTACTTACAAATCTCGAGTCCATACTAAAGTACTGTCATCGTTATTACGACCGCCAATTTCATACACGTATTAATTTAAATAAAGACATAATTGTCAGATTTGAAGTTTTTTTAGAAGATTATTTAGCTTCAGAAAAATTGGTTAGTACAGGATTACCAAGTGTAACCAATTGTGGTAAAGCTTTAAATATGTCAGGGAGTTATTTGAGTGATTTACTAAAATTAGAAACCGGCATAAGTGCAAAAGATCATATTCATTCCTATATCATTGAAAAAGCTAAAACAAAACTACTTGAGAAGGGTGTTTCTGTTAGTGAAGTAGCTTATTCATTAGGTTTTAAATACCCACAACATTTCAGTAAACTATTTAAGTCTAAAACGGGGGTAAATCCAACAGGGTATATTAAATTATTAATACCTTACAGCTAATTTAAACTTAAGGAATTTATAAAAATGAATGCTAACCAAAAAAGAGACTTCACAAAAATCGTACAATTTGTAATTGTTTGGGTTACTGGCGGTATCCTTTATAGTCTTATAGAATATGGTATTTTAGGCAATTCAACAATCTATCCATCAACCAAAAATCTTTATGATTTTGAAACCTCATTACTGTCTGCAATTATAAGTTCCTTAATTATTGGGATTTTAATTGGGGCTATTGAGACTAGAGTTGTCAACTCTTATTTTGAAACAAAAAAATTTTGGCAAAAGATTATATATAAAACAGGCTTGTATGTATCATTAATAATAATACTCTTATTAGTATCGTTTTTAATTGTTAGCAGTTCTAGATTAGATGTTTCAATATTTGATCAAGAAGCTACAGCATCCATTATTCAATTTATTAGCAATTTTTCCTTTTGGAGTATTATTATTTTTGCTGGAGCTATTACCTTGTTAGCTCTTTTTGTTTCTGAAGTGTCTGACTATTTAGGCAACACCCTTTTTAATAATTTTTTCACAGGAAAATATCACCATCCTAGAGAAGAAGAAAGAATATTTATGTTTTTAGATATGGATTCTTCAACCACCATCGCTGAAAAATTGGGTCACAAAAAATATTTTCAACTTCTTAAAAAATACTATTCAGATTTTACACAGGCAATCATACAAACTGGCGGAGAAGTATATCAATACGCCGGAGATGAGATTATTGTATCTTGGAATCTTAAGAAAGGTCTTGAAAACAACAACTGTATAGAATGCTTTTTTAAGATTACAGAAACGTTTAAAATTTCAGAAGAAGAGTATATGAAAAGCTTTGGTCTAGTTCCAAAATATAAGGCTGGTATTCACTTCGGAAATGTCACAACGGGAGAAATTGGTATTCTAAAAAAAGAAGTTGTTTTTACTGGAGATGTATTAAACACTTCTGCAAGAATACAATCCATTTGTAAACAGTACGCTACAAATCTTTTGATATCAAAAGATTTACTATCGTTGTTAGACCTTAATGATAACTATGAAGCATCGCCCGTAGGTGAATGTGAACTAAAAGGTAGAAATGAAAAGATCGAACTCTTTACCGTTAATAAAAATCTTGTGACTGAGTAGTGTCACAAAACAACTATTAATAGCGTAATTTTTAATACATAAAAGAACAAAAATCGAAGATGTTAAGATCACAATTTAAGCTGTTTTTTCTATAAACATCCCAAATATTATAGATGCTTTAGTATATTATTTGTTTCGAAAAAGAGTGATGGGAGTATATATTAAATCTTTCAGCGATTTTAATGCTATTTAAAAACTGCTAACAAGAAAAACTAACATAGAGATACTATTAGGGTTTAGAATCCATTATATTCAAAAAAAATAAACAAACACTATGATTGTTACTAAAGGAATAAGTTTCGGGAAATTAATAAAATGGACCGCGCCTCATATTGCGTGGCTTCTAGCATTAATGGGAACGATAGCAACCCTGTACCATTTTAATATTATCACTATTACCATCCCTTGGCTGCCCGTTTCTGTAATAGGTACTGCTGTTGCCTTTTATGTAGGTTTTAAGAACAATCAAGCCTATGATCGTATGTGGGAAGCTCGTAAAATATGGGGCGGTATTATTAACGATAGCCGTACTTGGGGGATGATGGTCGATGGGTTTGTATCAAACCTTTTCAAGGAAACTAATATTTCCGAAGTAGCAATTAAAAGCATAAAAAAACGTCTTATTTATAGACATATAGGCTGGCTATATGCACATAGAAGTCAGTTATTAGTGGCGACACCTTGGGAGCATATTAGTCAAGGAGGGCATACGGCAAAAACAGCAAGAATGTATCAACGCAAATTTGGAATTGGATTAATAGATGATGATGTCACCAGAAGAGAGTTAAAATTGTTCTTGCCAGAAGCCGAACACGATAGGCTTGTTAATCATACCAATACGGCTACACAAATAATTAATGAGCAGTCTAGAGATCTTCAAAAACTGCGAGAACAAAATTGTATTGAAGATTTTAGGCATATGGAAATGATGAATGTCCTTAAAAGTTTTTATACCCTTCAGGGTAAAAACGAACGGATCAAGAAGTTCCCTTTACCGCGCCAGTATGCTAATATGAGCCGTTATTTTATCGGTATATTTATTATGATGTTACCATTTAGTATGATACCAGCATTGATGGAGTCAGGACCATTAGGGCTTTGGCTTTCTATACCTGTAACTGCATTAATAGGTTGGATCTATGTCATGATGGAGATCATCGCAGATTATACAGAAAACCCATTTCAAGGTATGGCAAACGATATCCCTATGTTATCTCTTTGTAGAACGATAGAAATAGATCTTAAAGAAATGCTTGGCGAAACCGATTTACCGCCTAGTATAGAAGCTAAAAATGGTATTTTGATGTAAGCATTACTTTGCCAATAGTGGTTAAAAAACACGGTCTAATCGCAATGCTTTTTCTTCGGAAATATTAAAAAAATAAAAAGAGTTCCATTAATTTTGTGCTTTGTATACGAAGCATAAATCACAAGATTTGTTAGAGAAAAGACCACAAGTACCCAAAGAACAATATATCGATACAGATTATTTTATTTACTGTCTAGAGGCGGTTGATGATGTTGAAGTGGAGCACATTTCCGAAGTAGAAAAAAGTCTAGAAGATTTAGTGATGCAGTATGGTGTGGCTAGTATTTATAAAACCTGCGACACTATTGAAGGGCTAGAAGATAGCTTGAATGCATTGATTTTAGATGATCATCATTTTAAAGACTATGAGATCATCTACTTGATTATGGAAGGAGAAGCAAATAGTATTTGTTTGAACGACTACTATTATAGTTTACAAGAGATTGCCGAAATTTTTGAAGGAAGATTAACAGGGAAGATTTTACATTTTTCTAATGCAAAGGTGCTTGATCTAGACCAAGAAGAAGCGCAATATTTTTTAGATGTTACAGGCGCAAAAGCGATTTCTGGCTACGGAAACAGCTCTAATGGTATCACGAGTTCAAACCTTGATAAAGCTTTCTTTAACCTATTTGCAGCAGATGATAATATGTTTACTGTGGTAGAAGAGCTGCATAAAAAACACTATGGCGTCTGCAAACTCCTTGACTTTAGATTGTATTACTAGACACTTTTATAGGTCTAAGAGCGTTTAATTGATTTTACAAAACGGCTAATTATGGCTTGCTCGTGTAAAGAACAAATGTGATGCAACTGCCGCCGCATCAGCTCGCCGCCAAAAGTAATCATCCACTGGATAATCACTTATTGTCACGTGTTTCATAATGTGCTGCGTGGCGCCTGTCCTGAGCGAGGCACGAGTCGAAGGGTCACTTTGCTTGGGGACAAAAAATTCTACAGTTGCGGTTTTCCACAAAAGTTTTTCTTATCAATAGTTAAATTAAAAATGTGAATGGAACACTCTTTACAGCGTTGGTTGGAGTAGGGTGGAGAGAAAGTGTGTGGAGTGGATTTTGCAGATTATTTAATGAATATTTAGCAATATCAATTTTAACAAGTGTATTTTTAGGGACATCAAATTTTAGGAGAATGAAAATATTACATATAACAGATTTACATTATACAAATCAAATCGGTGGTAGAACCAAACAAAAAAAATTATTAGATAATTTTTTTATTGATTTAGAAGATAACGTTAGTGATATTGATTTTGTGATTTTTTCAGGTGATTTAGTTCAAAGAGGAGATAAGGTTGAAGATTTTGAACTTGCAAGAACTAATTTTCTAGATAGGATTGTGAATGTAACTAAAATTGATAAGAAGGACTTTTTTATGTGTCCTGGAAATCACGATATTGATAGAAGTGTGGTTTCAAAATCATTAATTAAATATTTAGATGAAGATATTAATGACAATGATGAATTAAATAAATTTTTCAAAAAGGAAAATACTGATTTAATTAATAGTCACAAACCTCTAAAAAACTATAGAGATTTCGTAGCTGATTATTTTAAGGAAAATGTTAGTCCATTAGATTATGAAGAAGAAATGTATTCTACACATATAAGAAATACAGAAGATGGTAAAGTGGGTTTTGTTTGTCTAAATACATCTTGGAGGTCTGTTGGAATAAATGATGATAATAATTTACTGTTTCCAACAAGCAAAGTTGATGAGGCATTGGACAGAATTATGTCTTGTGATATAAAAATTTTGTTACATCATCATCCACTAAAGGATTTACGACCTTGGAATTTATATCATATAGAAGATCTATTGCATAAAAGGTTTGATTTTATGCTGAGTGGCCATATTCATAAGAACAATTTAAGCTTAGATCTAACACCAAATGACGGTGTAATTAAATTAGGATCTTCGGCTAATTTATCTTTCGAAGTAAGTGCTCAGATTGGATATTCTCTTATCACACTTGATTACACAGAAAGTATATTCAGTGTAGATTTTAGAATGTATGATATAAAACATGAAGTTTTTTATCCTTTGGAATGCAAAAAATATGATATACCATCAAATGAAACTTTGAAGAAACAAAATGAGTTAAGGAAAAATATTAGAAAGAGATTTTTAGAAGAATTAGATGACTCAAAATCATTATTCGTGGAAAGTAATAGTAAAGACGAACGTAAATATTTGTTAGAGTTAAGCACTAGTCCCGTTTTAAAAGAAAAATCCGTATCCGAAGTATTAAATGATGAAAATTCACATCCAGACTATCATTGGGATAACTTTTTCAAATTTGAAAAAGACTACATAGCTTACGGAAAAGACAAGTGCGGTAAAACTATAATGCTAAAAAAACTTGAGCTTGAACTTTTACGAGATTTTTCAATTCACAATAGAATACCATATTATATTGATGTAAAGTATTGGAGTAATTCGAATAATGAGTTTAATTTTTTCAAAGAATTATCTAAGTATTATTATACAAATACTAATGCAGCAATTAAACTTTTTGAAGAAAAGAATTTTGTATTACTATTAGATAACTTCCATTTAGAAGATAATTCAACGAAAGATATAATTGAAAAAATTGTTAGTGAAAACGATAACGTTAAGGTAGTAATTTGTTCTGTTAATAGTGCTTTAAATTCTTTAGACGCAGCTAGGTTTGATGGTCGAGAGTTAAAAAAATTATATTTTCATAGACTACGTAAAATCCATATTAAAGAATTAACAAAGAAAAATTACAATTTTTCTGATGAAAAAGAAGATCAAATAGTAGAAAAAATAAATTCGATATTCAAGAAGCTTTCAATCCCATTTAATTACTGGACAATTTCAATATTCCTTTGGGTTTTTAACAAAGATGCAAATAATAAGCTCAATAACGATGTAGACCTAATCAACCTTTATGTTGAAAAACTTCTTGAAAAGGAACAACTAACTGTATCGGCATCAACTTTTACATTCAATAATTATAAAAAGCTATTAGCCTATTTTGCTCATTTTCTTTTAACTAAACATCATCAAAAATCCTATTATGCTAAATACTCTGACATAATAAAATTTATACAACTCTATTTAGATAAAAACCCAAGATTACGTATCAATCCTAAAGATATCTTTGATTATTTAGATTCAAAAAGCTTACTTAGAAAGAAAGATGAGGATTTTTATTCATTCAGATTGAATGGTGTTTTTGAATATTTCGTAGCCTATTATATGACATTTGACCAAGCTTTTTTAGATGAAGCGATAGAAGATAAAAGTTTTTATTTATCGTTTTCAAATGAGTTTGAACTTTACGCTGGATTCAAAAGAGATAATGTAGATTTCCTAAATAAAATCTATTCCAAAACGCAAAATCATTTTTTATCTCTATCTCAAGATTACAACCTGAATGAGACTTCATTAGATACAATTTTAATAAGTAAAATTGTCGAGGCTGATAAACTAGGCAAATTTATTGAAAAATATTCAAGAAAATTTCAAGATGGTTTGTCGGTTGTTGAACAAGATAAAATTGAAGAACAAATGATTCAAGAAATGCGTCTTGATGAAAACCATAGTGAGGTAAAAAAGAAAGAAGTTAAATCATTTAATGAATCTTCCGAGTCCTTAGAGAATAGTTTAACCATATTAGGTAAGGTTTTTAGAAATATAGATGATATCAATGACTCTGATTTAGTTTATAAAATCTTTGATTATATAATTGATAATGCTTGTTTATGGAGCTTTAAACTTTTAGATGAGTTTGGTGAAATGGATATATCAGAAATAGTCAAAACCGATGATAAGGGAGAAGCACAAGGACTTTTGAAACTTATTTCCAATGTTATTCCAACATTAGTTCAAGTACGATTATACGATATGCTTGGTCATATTAATTTAGAGGGTATAATATTAGATCGATTAGAAAAAGCTAAAACTGATTCTAAAAACAATCAATTTAAACTTTTCATTTATACATTTTTACTTTTGGATATTAATTACATACAGCATAAAAAACTGGTTGAAGATATAATTCCATTAATTAGGATACCAATAATTAAATATTCTTTTTTGCTAAAATTAAATTATTATTTGAGTTTTAAGAATAACTTAAATAGTGATGATAAACGTCAATTGAAGAACAATATTCAAAGTCAGTATTTGAAATTTAATAATAAAACTGATGTTGGAGATATTCAGAAGGGTATAGCGTCAACAGCAATAAATAAAAAAGCATAATTTTTTCTCGGCCTCAGAAAACTTTGGTAAAACAATAGGGGAGTTGAGCGTTAAGCGCTTTAGAGAGTTAGACCAAAGTAATCTAGATTAGTACAAATATTTAAGGCTAGTTCAAAGCTATCTTAAGACTAACAAAGACTTTCTAAAGTGTAGCGTCCGGATAGCTATCGGGAGACCCGTAGATTGTTTCCAAAGGTTTGGGCAGCCTTGATTTTTTGTTTCGTTTTTCATCAAGGAAAAATGAAAAGAGTATAAATCAATAGTACTATGTGATTTCTATTTTACATAATAATAAAGCCTTCAACAAAAAAGTATTAATCAAATAGACTAAACAAGTAAGTGTAAAGAAATTTACTGTGGCTTTAGTGTTGGATTAAATTTTTTACTCTTACGGGCAAACCGTTCCATAATTCTCTTAAAAAACTTTTACAGCACAATTGTCCAGAATACGCGAGTATTTCAAACTAGAACAAAACAAGCTTTGTATGCGGCTGCAAGCGATGGCAAATTGTGTGTAGAATTAATTGCTTTTTCTGCAATTATATTATGCAAAGCAATCCTAGCGTAATTGCAGCGGCAATTTTACATAACGACTAATTATGGTACATTATGCAAGATCTTCGAGTCAGATGAAACCAAAAAGTTTAATGACCCACAGACGGCTTATAAATGAGCCAGACGATATATTCTAGGGATATTTTACATAATAGAGAATTATAGCTATCAAATGGACT
>CALIAF010000010.1 GCA_938041335.1 uncultured Ulvibacter sp.
TTTAATTCTTGTGAGACAAAAAATGATGAAGCAGAAAGTGCTTCACTATCTATTGATTATGAGAAATATATTTTAGATAATGGTCTAGAAGTAATTTTACATCAAGATGATAGTGATCCTATCGTTTCGGTAGCCATACAATACGGAGTAGGCTCTAATCGCGAAAAAACAGGAAGAACAGGTTTCGCTCACTTATTTGAGCATATGTTATTTCAAGAATCTGAGAATGTGCCACAGGATCAGTTTTTCAAAAACATACAAGATGCGGGAGGAACACTCAATGGCGGTACCTGGAAAGATGGTACCATCTATTATGAGATAGTCCCTAACAACGCTCTAGAAAAAGTATTATGGATGGAGAGTGACCGTATGGGATTTTTAATTAATACGGTAACCGAAGCTGCTTTTTACAACCAGCAAGAAGTAGTTCAAAATGAAAAGAGACAGCGTGTAGACAACAACCCTTACGGACATACAGGATGGGTAATTGATAAAAACCTATATCCAGAAGGACACCCATATAACTGGCAAGTAATTGGAGAACTTGTAGATCTTCAAAACGCTACGGTAGAAGATGTAAAAGAATTTTACGACAAATTTTATGGCCCAAATAACGCCACCTTAGTGCTTGCTGGAGATTTTGAAACCGCAGATGCAAAAAGTTTGATTGAGAAGTATTTTGGGGAAATTAAAAAACGTCAAGAAGTTGCGCCTTTAAAGCCAATGCGCGTAACGTTAAATGAAACAAAACGTTTATACCACGAAGATAATTTTGCAAAAGCGCCACAGTTAAATATGGTGTGGCCTACCACAGAGCAATACACAGAAGATGCATACGCGCTTGATTTTCTTGCTGAGTTATTTTCGCAAGGAAAAAAAGCACCATTATATAAAGTATTGACAGAAGAAAAAGAATTAAGCTCTAGAGCTTTTGCTTTTAACAATGCCCAAGAACTTGCGGGAGCTTTTAGAATTAGTGTAACTGCTAATGAAGGTGTAGCTCTTAATGGCGTTGAAGCTGGTATAAATGAAGCATTTGCGATGTTTGAAAAAAATGGGGTAACAGATAAAGATGTAGAACGCATTAAGGCTGGCCTAGAAACAGGATTCTATAATGGGATTAGTAGTGTTTTAGGAAAATCTTTCCAATTAGCAAGCTATAATGAATTTACTGGAGATCCAAGTTACATAATAAAAGATATTGAAAACATCAAAAAAGTTACAAAAGAAGATGTGATGCGGGTGTACAATACATACATTAAAGGTAAAAATTATGTAATGACCAGTTTTGTACCTAAAGGTCAAATGGAATTGATAGCAGACAATTCTACAAAAGCGCCAGTAGTTGAAGAAAAAATAACAGAGAATGTAGCTGTAGATATAGAAGAAGCAAATAGCGAAGTTGCTAAAACACCATCAAACTTTGACCGTTCTGTAGCTCCGGGTACTGGAGATACTCCAGCTTTATCCATCCCTGCGTCTTGGACAACCAAGCTAGGTAATGGTATGGAAGTTTACGGTATCGAGCAAAATGAAATTCCAACCGTTAACTTTAGTATGGTACTAGATGGGGGTCATTTATTAGATGATATAAATAAAAATGGCGTAGCAAACTTGATGACAGACATAATGATGGAAGGTACTGCAACTAAGACACCTCAGGAGCTAGAAGAAGCGATTGAGCTTTTAGGAGCTTCGATAAATATGTACACTACACGTGAGTCTATCGTAATCCAAGGAAATACCTTAACACGTAATTATGCAAAGACCATGGATCTTATTGAAGAAGTGTTGCTTACTCCTAGATGGGACGAGGCAGAATTGGGTCGTATTAAAACAAAAGCCATAAACGATATTAAACGCTCGGCAGCAAACCCTAACAGAGTTGCAAGTAACGTTTATAACAAGTTGTTGTATGGAGAAAACCATATTTTTAGTTATCCAACAAGTGGTACAGTGGAGTCTGTTGAGGCTATCACAATGCAGGATTTAAAAGATTTTTATGAAAGTAATTTTTCCCCTTCTGTAAGTCGTTTCCATATTGTAGGGAAAATTAACAAAGCTACTGCACTAAAAGAATTGAATGACCTTGAAGCAAACTGGAAAGCAAAAGAAGTTACTATCCCAGAATATCCTATTGCAAACGCAAGAGACAAAGCCTCTTTGTATTTTGTGGATATTCCAGAAGCAAAGCAGTCTGTAATCAATATTGGATATATCTCGATGCCGCGTACAGATAAAGACTTTTACCCAGCAGAGGTAATGAATTACAAGTTAGGTGGTTCTTTCAGCGGAAATGTGAATCTTATTTTACGTGAGGAAAAAGGATTTACCTATGGGGCAAGAACAAATTTTAGCGGCTCAAAAATCCCAGGAACGTTTACGGCATCTTCAAGCGTGCGAACAAACACAACAGGAGAATCGGTAAAGATTTTTAAAGACCAAATTGCTGCCTACAAAAACGGAATCTCGCAAGAGGATCTAGATTTTACCAAGAATGCTTTAATTAAATCTAACGCCCGTCGTTTTGAAACGCAAGGAGCTTTATTAGGAATGTTACAGGAGCGAAGCACATATGATTTACCAGCAAACTACATTGAGACCGAAGAAGGGATAGTAAAAGCAATGACGCTAGAAGAGCACAAAGCATTAGCAAACAAATACCTAGATGAGTCTAAGATGGCGTATTTAATAGTAGGGGATGCGGCTACACAATTTGAGCAGTTTAAAGACATTGGCTTTGATGAAGTACAATTACTAGACACCGACGGTAAAGAAATTAAAGTAGAAAACGTAAAAATGTAACACCATATTAAGACTATTTAAAAGAGAATAACAGCAATGTTATTCTCTTTTTTTTGCTGAAATTTTAAGGAGCTAGGAAATTGTTATAGCGAAAATTTCACATTATAAAACCACTTACACCAGTTGTAAATAATTTCCTCCGCTAGCGCTCGTTTGAAACGAGAGCCCTGACGTATCCTTCAAGATTATATCGATATTTCTGTAGCTTTTACCAATTTACAAACAGTATCCACACTATTATTCTCTACCGATCAACTTGTAAATATTAAACCCTTCACTTCATTTTTATAAATAACTAAATCATATTAAATACTAATAGTTTTTACATTAATTCGTTACTTTTATAGACAAATACCTTATTCACGATAAAGACATTAGCTTTGAAGATTAAAAAATTCTGGAAACGAATTTTAGCCGTACTACTTTTAATTCCTATTTTAGTCATAGGTGGCCTCATTGCATACATACAGGCCAACCAGTCTGAAATTATTAAAGGGGAGATTGCAAAACTAAACACAGAGCACAAAGGTTATATTAGTGTTGGTGAAAGTGAGTTATCTCTTTTTGGCAACTTTCCGGATATCTCTATAAAAGTAGATGATGTGCAAATTTTGGAAACAAAAGAAGACAATGCCCCTATCATAATGGATGTACAAGACATATACATAGGTTTTAATCTATGGGATATGGTGGAAGGACATTATGATATTCAATCTTTAATAATAGAAGATGGCGTTTTTAATATTGTGATTCATGAAAATAACACGACTAATATTCAAAACTCACTAGAAAGCACTTCAGAAATAGAAACACCTGTAACCAATTTCCATCTAAAAAAGATTAAGCTAAAAAATTTAGATATCCATACCTTAGATGAAGCGACCAATACAGATGTAGAAAAATTTATCTATTCAGGCAAAGGCGGTTTTAGCCAGAAGGATAGCATCATCGCAGGGCATATAGATACAGATTTCTTATTAAACATCATAAAAGATGGAGATACTACCTTTATTAATAAAAAACATTTTGAAGTACATACAGACCTGTTATTTAATGAATTCACTGGCATTCTTGACATACAACCTTCGGGCATTGTTATGGAGAATGGCGATTTTGAGTTAGAAGGGTCTATAGACACTAAGAATGATATAGACCTTGACCTTTCTATAAAAGGAACAAAGCCCAATTTTGATATGTTAATCGCTTTTGCCCCGGCAGATGTAATACCTGTATTAGAGAAATACAATAACGCTGGAGAAATCTATTTTAATGCGAGTATCACAGGACCATCTAACAAAGGAAATAGGCCTGCTATCAATGCCAATTTTGGAGCTGGTAAAGCTTTTTTAGAAAACACAAAAAGAGCAAAGAAGATTGATAATATGGGCTTCAACGGTCATTTTACCAACGGAGAACAAAGAAACGCAAGTACCATGGAGTTTTCGCTCACAGATATGACCGCGTCTTTGGAAAAGGGAGAATTTGAAGGTTCCATTTTTATAAAGAATTTTGAAGCTCCAGAAGTAGACATGAAAATCAATTCGGATTTTACACTCGATTTTATTGCCGAATTTTTTGATTTAGAGCAAGTAAAAGATGCCTCTGGAGCGGTTTCGTTAAAAATGAATTTTCACGATATCATTGATATTGATAATCCAGCAAAGGCTTTAGAAAAACTCAATCAAGCGTATTTTGCAGAATTGATTATAAAAGACTTGAGCTTAGTTACCGAAGAACTTCCTGCTCCATTACACGATTTAAACGCACATTTAGTAATGAATGGTAAAGAAGCTACCCTTAAACAGTTTGAACTGTTGATGGGCAACTCAGATATATCTATTAGTGGTTTTCTTTCAGACCTTCCATCAATTGTGCATCATACAAACATCCCTGTAGAAGCCCATTTAGATATTACCTCAAAATATTTAGACATAGCCCAATTAACAGGTTATTCAGCTCAGGATACGATACAAACTGGTTTTGATGAACAAATAAAAGATTTGAGTTTAGGTTTTTCTTTTATAGCCTCTGCAAAAGATTTTACAGAGTCTGAGTATATACCTAAAGGCGAATTTTTTATAGATAGTTTATATGCAGATTTAAATCATTACCCGCATAAATTACATGACTTCCATGCCGACGTCCTAATAGATGATAAAGACTTGAAAATTGTTGATTTTACTGGGTATATAGATGATAGTGATTTTCATTTTGACGGGCTCATAAAGGATTATGCTTTCTGGATGCAACCCGAACTTAATGGAGATGTAGCTTTAGATATTAATCTTACTTCTAAAAAGTTACGACTGGAGGATGTCTTTTCGTATAAAGGAGAAAACTATGTTCCTAAAGAATACCAACATGAAATTTTTGATGATTTAGTATTGCATTTTGACTCTGATATGCATTATAAAGATTCTACTTTACATTCTATTGATTTTGCTTTGGATAAGCTCGACACAAAGATGGAATTACATCCACAACGCTTTCATGACTTTAGGGGAAACGTGCATTACGAAGACGAACACTTAGTGATAAAGGACTTTCACGGCGAAATAGGGACAACCAATTTTAATTTTGATTTAAACTATTATTTGGGTGAAGACCAACAAATAAAGAAAAGAGATAATTACCTTTCATTAAATGCAAATTATATTGATTTTGATGCGCTGTTCAATTTTGATATAAGCCCGCCAAAAACGACAGATGCTATTGTGTCAAAAACGGAAGATGTAGCAGCACATGCAGATGCCTTCAATTTGTACGAATTGCCTTTTACAGATATGCAATTTAAGGCAGATATAGGTCACTTTATTTATCATAGAGTAGATCTTCAAAATATTAAAGCAGAGTTAAGAACAACATCTGATCACTATATTTATATAGACGCTTTACGCATGGATGCGGCAGGTGGAAATATTCAATTAACTGGGTATTTTAATGGAAGCGATCCAAAACATATCTATATGCAGCCAGACTTAGTGATGACTAATGTTGATTTAGATAAATTATTATTCAAATTCGAAAATTTTGGGCAAGACCATCTTGTTTCAGAAAATTTACAAGGAAAACTTACGTCTAGGATTAAAGGTAAGATTAGACTATACCCAGATATGGTACCAGATCTGGACCAATCTACTATAGAAATGGACGTCAAAGTATTAAATGGAAGATTAAAAAATTATGATCCAATGTTGGCGCTTTCAGATTATATGGGAGATAGAAACTTACAAAACATTCGGTTTGACACCTTACAAAATAGCCTACAAGTAAATAAAGGGAAGATTACTATTCCCGCAATGACTATTGAATCTACTTTAGGTCATATGGAAATGTCTGGCACTCATGATAATAATCAAAATATAGATTATTTTGTACGTATTCCTTTAAAAACGGTAAGAAAAGCTGCTTGGGGAAAATTATTTAAACACAAAAAGAATGATACTATTAGTGATGAGCAGGTAGATGAAATTGTAGAAGTAGATCTAAATAAAAAAGTAAAGTATCTCAATCTAAAAATTAAAGGAAACATTGATGACTACAAGGTTTCATTAGGTAAGAAAAAAGAGAAGGAGTAGCTAAATTTTAAAATTTTACTGGAGTATAAACCATTAATCGCAGTAATGTCTATTCTTCAAAGTTTCTGCCGGTGTCAGACAGATGTAGCTTCGTTGCTTTGTGGGCTTGTCACATTTTAAATAATTTCCCTATCTTCACAATGGCTACTTAATAGCCACAACCTAAAGGGAATATATGCTTACAAAAGTTTACGGTAGCGCCGTTTTTGGTGTAGATGCAACGACGATTACCGTAGAGGTAAATGTAGATAATGGCATAGGCTATCACTTAGTAGGATTGCCTGATAACGCCATAAAAGAGAGTAACTATCGTATTGCAGCAGCCTTGCAAAACAACGGTTATAAAATCCCTGGAAAGAAACTCATTTTAAATATGTCTCCTGCAGACCTCCGTAAAGAAGGCTCTGCTTATGACCTTACACTGGCAATGGGTATCCTTGCAGCCACAGAGCAGATACAGACTAAACATTCATTAGATGCGTATATCATTATGGGCGAACTTTCATTAGATGGAAGCTTGCAACCCATTCGTGGTGCATTACCTATCGCGATCAAGGCGATGGAAGAAGGCTTTAAAGGGTTTATTCTGCCTACCCAAAATGCCAAAGAAGCAGCTATTGTAGAGGGTCTAGAAGTATTTGGAGTTGATAACATAGCACAAGTCATAGACTATTTTAATGAAGGGGTTTCTTTAGAGCAAACCATTGTAGATATGGAGGCAGAGTTCTATGAGCACCTTGCCAACCCTGAGTTTGACTTTGCAGATGTAAAAGGACAAGAGTCTATAAAACGGTGCATGGAGATTGCCGCCGCTGGTGGTCATAACGTTATTCTAATTGGACCTCCAGGATCTGGTAAAACAATGTTAGCCAAAAGGTTACCAAGTATTTTGCCGCCTATGTCTTTAGGCGAATCTTTAGAAACTACAAAAATACACAGCGTCGCAGGACGCACGATGCAAAAAAGCGGGATTATGACATCTCGACCTTTTAGAAGTCCGCATCACACCATATCAGATGTTGCCCTGGTAGGTGGTGGTCAATATCCACAGCCTGGCGAAATCTCCTTAGCGCATAACGGCGTGCTATTTTTAGATGAACTTCCAGAATTTAAACGAGGCGTACTTGAAGTGATGCGACAACCTCTAGAAGACAGAGAAGTAACCATCTCAAGAGCTCGATTTACGGTGACCTATCCCTCTAGCTTTATGCTAGTGGCCAGCATGAACCCTAGCCCAGGGGGTTACTTTAATGATCCAGATGCTCCAGTAGTATCAAGTCCTGCGGAAATGCAACGGTATTTGAGTAAAATTTCTGGTCCATTATTAGATAGGATAGATATTCATATAGAAGTAACTCCTGTACCTTTTGAAAAGTTAAGCGAAGAACGCAAGGGTGAAGCAAGCACCATTATAAGAGAACGTGTAAGTAAAGCACGAAAGGTGCAAACAGATCGTTTTGAAGCCTTTGATAAGATTCATTATAATGCTCAGATGGGGGTAAAACAAATACGTATATATTGTAAACTAGAGCAGGCTTCTTTAGATTTATTAAAGACTGCAATGGAAAGGCTCAACCTTTCGGCAAGAGCCTATGATCGCATTTTAAAAGTATCACGTACCATCGCAGATCTTGAAAAATCTGAGCACATTACAGGCGATCACATTTCCGAAGCTATACAGTACCGCTCTCTAGATAGAGATGGGTGGTTTGGTTGATATTTTTTGATGAAATATCTAAATATATAATTCTAAAAAACACCAACAAAAATACGTCATATGGTTTTTTAGCTCACAATAATTGCAGATAATCGATTAGATTTAGATTATTTTATATTCTACTATATTTTGTTTAACTTTAGAATACTGTAAGACACTTTTAACGTGATTTTTACGGCAACTAACCAAACAAAAAATGGCAGATTACCAACTAATAGATTCGCTTAAACAAACCTTACATATTGCGCAGGCTTTAGCAAAAGAATATGCTCATGAAAGCTACAGTGCGGCACATGTTTTAAAGGCATTACTACATAAAGATATTGGAATGATGAAGTTCATTGATGGGATAGGTCAGGACGCCTATTATATTGAAGAATGGGCAGAAGTGCGGTTAGAAACGATGTCTAAAACAGCAAAAGTTCCTGAAAATCCAACGGGAGATGCTTCTGTAGATGCTGTTTTTTATGAAGCCGATAATATTAAATTAAAATTGGGTCTAGATGAAGTAAATGAGCATTGTGTACTTATTTCATTGTGTACACCAGGTGTTGGTTTTTCTTATGACCAACTAAAAACATTTCCGTTAACTCCCAAGGAGATTATGGCAAATTTGAGCTCTGGATCTAGTGGTGGCGGTGTGAGTGATAAAGGAGGTTCTGACGCAAAATCTGGTGGACCCGTTTCAACTGGTGAAACCCTTAAAAAATACTGCATAGATAAAACGCAAGAAGCTCAAAATGAATCTATTGAAAATATTTCTGGACGGGATGCAGAGATTAAAATGATTACTGAAATATTAGGACGTAGATCAAAGCCGAATGTACTTATTTTAGGAGATCCTGGAGTTGGAAAAACCGTAATGATGAACGGTTTGAGTTATGCAACCATTAGTGATTCTATGCCAGGTCATATGCAAGATGCAAAGGTTTTTGAATTGGATTTTATAAACTTAGTTTCTGGTGCTGGATATAAAGGAGAGATTGAAGACCGGTTTCAGAAGGTATTTAACGAAATCAAAAAATTTAATAAACCTATCTTATTAATTGATGAGATTAAAAATTTAACGGATAAAAATTCGGGTAACCAAGGTTTGGTAAATATTCTGAAAAGCGAATTAATGAAAGGGGAGCTTACGGTAATTGCTACCGCAACAAATGATGCTTTCAGAAAACATATAGAAACAGATGAAGGATTAGCAAGACAATTTGAAATTGTAAGACTGAAGGAGCCTAGTGAAGATGAAGCGCATAGGATGATTAGAAATTCGATATCGTATTATTCTGATCATCACGAAATGGAGATTGATGATGAAACTATTGCCGAGGCAATTAGACTTGCAAAAAGATATAATAAGGAGCGTAGTTTACCAGATTCTGCATTAGATTTAATTGACCGTACCATGTCTGCGGCTAAATATATGGTGGAAACTTCAATTCCAGAAATAGAGAAGCTAGCAGAACGTCTTAACGATCTCAAAAACGAAAAACTTGAGGAAGCAAAAACACTTGCAGAACAATCGTGGATGTATACTCAAATGAAAGATAAATTGAGTTATCTTTTATTTACAGAACTAGGAGAAGAAGATCATTTTGAAAAAATAGCGACGTCAAAAGAAGGTTATAAAGCCTTAGCTGGTGTTCTAGCTAACTTAACAGAGGTTGCTAAAAAAGTTAAAACCAGTGTTACTAAAAATGACATTGCTTCAACCATTGCAAATAAAACAGGTATTCCTACTGGTAAATTACAATCTGATGAAAAGGAACGCTTGCTCAATATGGAAGAAGTATTACAAAAACGTGTCATTGGTCAAGATCATGCATGTAAAACTATTACAGAAGCCGTTTTAGAGTCACGATCTGGATTGAGTAAACCAGGATTGCCTATTGGATCCTTCTTTTTCTCAGGACCAACTGGTACTGGTAAAACAGAATTGGCTAAAGCATTAGCAGAATTCTTGTTTCAAGACGAATCGGCTATTATTCGTTTTGACATGTCAGAGTTTAAGGAAGAACATTCTGCGGCACTATTATATGGTGCGCCTCCGGGATATGTGGGATACGAGGAAGGTGGTCTATTAGTGAACAAAATTAGACAAAAGCCTTATGCCATTGTCCTTTTTGATGAAATTGAAAAAGCCCATCCATCTGTATTTGATATTTTTCTTCAGATTTTGGATGAGGGTAAAATACACGATAGATTAGGCAAAGAAGGTGATTTTAGTAATGCAGTAATCTTATTTACTTCAAATATTGGAAGTCAGCATATAGTAGATACGTTTGGTAAAGGAGAGATTCCTAAGTCTAGCGATTTATTAGAAATAATGGGGAATCATTTCCGTCCAGAATTTTTAGGAAGATTGACTGAGATTATTCCATTTTCTCCTATTACAGAAGAAAATATTGAAAAGATATTTAAAATTCAGTTAAAGGGCTTGTATAAAGCTTTAGCAAAACAAGACATCTCTTTAGAAATGAATGATGCTGTATCGGCACATCTAGCAATGAAAGGATTTACTCCTAAATACGGAGCAAGACCCTTACGTGGTGTAATTCGTAATGATTTAAGATCGCCACTATCAAAAATGATTATTTCTGGAGAAGTAAAAAAAGGAACAAAAATAAAACTGGACCTCGATACCGAAAAAGAGTTAATCTGGGACATTAAATTAACATAAAAAAGCGAACATAATTAATAACTAAATAAATAATCTCATGAGCGATACATATGGAATTGGGGGAACGGAAGTCAAAACAGATGCGAACGAAGCATTTGCCGAAATCCCACAGAATAAAACCTTATTAGTAGAAAAACTAACTAATGATCCAGCCATTAAACCGGTAATTACAAAAGGATTAAAAACTGTTGAGGAAGTTTTTGAACATTTTAAACCAGAAGTTGAGGTAGATTTTGAAGATACTGATGGTGTAGGTAGAAAAGAAAAACTTCAATTTGCAAACCTAGGGGACTATGGAGCAAAGGGAATTACGAGACAAAGTAATTTCTTGAAAGATCTTGATACGGAGAAGGATCAATATATTAAAGTAGTAAAGCAGTTAAAAACGAATAAGATTTTAAAAAGCGCAATTACTGATCCAGATGCAAAACAAGCACTTTTAGATTCAATTAGAGCATTATTAACCGAAATAGAAGAAAACAAATAAGATATGGCACAAGAACAACAACAATTTTCACCCGTTGAAAATCCAGTTCAATTTCTCAAAGAGAGTAGTGATAAATTAGTAAAATTTGGTGGTTTTGAGCTTTTGGAAGCTTGTATTGAAGGAGCACAAAACATGAATCCTGAGCGTAAAGCACGTAAGCGTATTTTCTTGACGGAAATGTCTAAAAAAGACGACCGTGAAACGTTAAAAAAGACCTTAGAAATTTGGTCAAAAGTGCTTTCTGGCTCGGAAGATATTTCTGAAATGGTTGGAGATTCTGAAAAAGCAGCGCAAACTGCACACGAATCTTTAAATAAAAACTTAGGTATTGCCATTGATGCCACAAGAGATTTAGAAAGATCGTATCGTTCTGTTGCACTTTTCTATAAAAATTCTGAATCTGATAAAATTAAGAACATTTCTATAGTAAATGCAGAATTAGATCAAATGAAAGATCTGGATAACACCAGGTTTATCGATGCAATTTCTGAAGAACTAACAGGAGCATTTGATAGATTAGATTTACGTGATAACTATGGTTTATTAGTGATTCCTGGATATTTAGGGTCTAATAAAGTAGTTGAAAAATGGGCTAAAATTGCACACGAGAATAAGGTTATGCTTGTTACAGATTTTGAACATTTAGATGAGCCGGATGATGTTATGGAGATGTTTGAAGCAGCGAATTTAACTGGTGGAGATAAGTATCGTTCTAATGTGATGATGGCTTGTAACTGGCTTGTAGGTCGTGGTAAGCATGATGAAGTTGGTGAAGAAGAAGATCTTTATGTACCGCCTTCTGGAGCTTTAGCTGGAAAAATTTATAGCACCCTTATGTCACAAGTAACGGCAGGTAAGAAATTTGGTGGAATGAATGAAGTGGATGGTGTGCGTTTTGATCTTAAGAAAAGTGACATTGCTCAGTTAGAAAAAATGGGATTAGTCCCTATGGTAAATGAATATGGTAAAGTAATGGCCTTTTCTGCTAAAACTTTATTTAATGGAGATAACCTAGGACTGCAAACATATAGTGTTGTTCGTGTATTTGATTATGTAACAAAAGTATTGATGGATTTCTTAAACCGTCGTGCATTTGAGAATTTCAACGCAAGAACAAGAAAGGAGCTTATGGGGCAAATTGTGAAATTCCTTGATGGAATTACAGGCCCAGATAAATTAATCGAGAATTTTTCTATCAAGCGTTTTGAACAAGATCCGAATCAAAAGGATCGTATTCATCTTGATATTCATATGACACCTTATTTTCCGGCTAAAAACTTTATGATAAAGATGGATGGTCAAAAAGGAGATGATGGTACAGAATGGGATTCTGATTACGAACAACAATAATAGCTATCTCATGACACAAAAGATTTAAACATATTGAATCATTTTGTTGCAGAGAGCTTAGACTATTTAAGTGCTACTTGTGGTTTTAAAATATTTGAAAGATTCTGGTATTACAGGTTCTGAAGGGTGTTTTAAAACCATTATTAGTATTTATAACGTAAGATGTAAATTGAGCAATAGACAAAAGTATTTGCTTTTAAATAGCAGTGATGTGCTTAACGTATGCATAGGATGTACTTGCTATTGTTCTTTATTAAATAAGTAATAACTGAATACAAGAAATTAACTTGGAACTTAATAATTAACTATGGGTATTTTTATTTCTTATGAGGATATTAAAATGAAACTACCGGAAGGAAGTAAATCTTTAACTGAATCGCAATTGAGATTTATTAAGGAAATTCTCGATCGGTTTAGTATTAGGCACAGAATTCAGTTAATTGATTATATAAGAACAATCAAGAAAGTTGGTTTTGCGATTGATGATGGCTTTGATTTCACATCAGATAATACTTTCGCTTTACAAGAAGCGATTATGAATACCAAAATGTTTATTGATGATTCGCAAAGCCTTGTTGGTAAATTGGCTTCTTCACAAACAGATGGTTTAAGCTTGCGTGAATTAGGAGGTAGTAAAGATAAAAGTCTTCATTGCGCTATTGGTTTATTTAAATGCAGTGTGCATTTAGATGAAACACTTTTTACCCCAAAAGGTCAAGATGGCATAGGATGTTACAATCCTGATCTATTTCAACACGTTGGGTACGATTTGGGCTATCGGTACCATGTGGTGAGGAGATTTATAAATGTACCTGTTCTAGGCTGGACCTTAAATCATTTACATCCAGCTTTTCCACATTCTTCTAATGGGTATAAAAACTTAGGATTAACCTTTCAGGTTCCTCTCTGGGGTGGTGTTAATCTTAATGCAAGTATTAAGACCAAAGTTGATTATAAAGTACCTACCACAAATAATGACTTTATTCTTAGTCCTAGTAATTTTATTGGTTTGTCAGGATATAAAGTTGACTTTGGTTTGAAAGGTCATTTTTAGTCAGAACACTATTTTGTTTTCCTTTTTACTGAAGATGATTATTCGTAATAATTATTTGGAATCGATTGATACAATTTAACCACCAATCATTACCGTAGGACACCCAACAATAATAGAGCCTCCGTGCGCTGTGGTGTCACCCATTCTAGCAGCGGGCATTCCACCAATCATAACGGTACCTGAACCTTTTACTATAGAATCTGGTGGCCCAACGCAAACGCATGAGTCACCTACCTTAGCCGCAGGCATACCTCCAATGAGTACATTAGGTGCTCCTGGGCCAACTATTGGACCGCCTACGTGAGGAATAGGAGGTACGCCCGGTGTTTGCATAGGACAGGTATGCATATCTGTTAATCTTGCTGCTGATGGCATATTTTTAATTTTTATTAGTTAATCATTACCATGGCACCTTTAACGGTCGTTTGTCCACTTGCTGATAACTCAGCAGAAGCACTACCACTTGCCTTTAAACTTGCATTTGCTGCCAACGTAACATTTATGGCATCCATGTTTGCATCAGCCTTAGCTTTTATCTCAATATTCTTTCCTGCATCCAAGGTAACATTCCCATCTGCTTTTAGTGTCAAATGTTTAGCGCTTTCAATGGTAATCCCATCTTGATCCATTGTTATTTTATTATCATGCTCATCTTCGATAATAATAGTTTTACTATCATCATCCATGATAAATTTGTTCTTCCCAGGAGTTTCAATGGTTAATTTTTTTAACCCATCATGAAACTCTACTTTGAGTCCACTTTTAGTTTTAATGATTTTTTTGGTATTTCTTTCATCTGGAGTATAAGGTGGCTTGTCCATACCATTATAAAGGCAACCCATTACATAAGGGCGTTCTGCATTATTTCCTTCAAAGCCCACTAATACTTCGTCATCAACTTCTGGTAAAAAATGAATTCCGGCTTCCTGGCCGCCATGAGGTGTTACCATGCGCATCCATGTCTCGTAAGAATTATCGTGATAAGATAATAATACTTGTATTCGTCCTAGATTCTCAGGATCTTCATGGGTCTTCACTACTTTTCCTATTTGATTTTGACATAAGGGATAGGCCCTAATATTTGTGTATGGATATGCATTAAACCTAGAAGACACAGCAGAAAATTGATTTTCGTAACTACCAAACTCATTGCAAGAATGGGAAATTTTTGTTATGCGAAACCGTCCTGCGTTCTCTATATTTGGTTGAATTAAACTACCTAATTTGAGCGTTGGATTTATGCTAGTTCCTGAAAATTGTATTTGATTAATTGCTATCGCTTCAGCTTGTATATTTGCCAGATCTTTAGCTAGTGACCCTGCTCCTTCATCCACTGAAGGTAGATTCAATGGAATTTTAGTGGTTGCGTTTAGCATTGCACCATTACGTAATACTTTTCGCCCCTTGTCTGATGGTGGTGTCTCTTTTTCTACCTTTTTATTTTGAACATCATAAGTTACATACTCAAAATTTGTAGCTTGTGGTAGCTGGCTTAAATTATATTCTTTTAAATCTATGGGGTACTCTAATTCTATGGGATCGGTATCCGTTGGATTCCCAAAAATAACCTTATCGCTACCATCATAGTAAAACCATTGCCCATATTGTGCTGCTAGTCTACAGACATAGTCAAAAGAACTTTCGTTATGTTGCACAGCATATGCTAGGGTATGAGCGTAAACACTTACCTTACTCTTAATATCGGAATATTGACTTAAAACATTTTTAACAATATCAGATGGTTTCTCTTCAATAAAGGCACAATAATGAGGGCCATCATCAGCAAAAATGGTTGGGCTTTTAGCGATCAAAATGATTTGGTCACTATTTCCACTCTGGTCTGTTTTTGTATTTTTAATTTGTGAAATATAGCCTACAAATGTTAATTCTGAACTATCATCTTCTGTATCAGTGATCTTGATCGATATTCTATTTCCCATTAAGGAGCTTCCATCTCCTTTCGAAAAATCGTTCATTCGGAACGCAATTTCTAAATGATGATGCGCACCTATTTCTTGATAAAGGCTTAGCGAATTAAACTCGGAAAAATTTTTATTTCCGTTAATAATTATGCTCGTTTTGGTGTGTAATCCCATATCGAATTTTTTAGTACAGTTTATTTAATTTGATACATTTCCCTAAGGCCGTAAAAAAGAGAACACGCAATTGGAATTCATCACAGATTCTTTGCTTCTTCCCAAAGTTTCACTTCTGTATCTCCAACTGAAATAACAAAAGGTGCAATCACAATTCGCGTCTTCATGGGGACATCACCGGTAGAGCTAAACTCCTCGGAGTAATGAATACAATCTCCCAGCCCAAAAAAAACTTTTTTGGCGCTGGCCATCATATCTCGTTTATAAAATATTATTTCGCCATCTCTGTTTTCCTCTGCATCCATCATCCATTGAAGAAAATCTTCTTTATTGCTGGATTCGATAAGCAATGAAATCCGACCCCCTCTCAATTCTTCAGTGCGTTTCCCTCTTCGGTTAGTTGCAACATTAAACTCAAATGAGCATTCTAAAACATTGATAGAATCTTTTTCTGCTGAACCTGAAGAGTCGAAGAAAGTTAGTTTCGCTAAAAATGATGACATAGTATAGAGTATTTAATTTGTATGCATGCAAATGAGGAAGCGATTTTTTTCACTTCCTTATTTGATTCAAATGTGTAGAAAATATTATGTATTATACCCAGTCGTTCTCATGCTCTCCATTACCCATTGTAATCTTTTGAGCAGAGATAGTAAAAGATTCATTCATTGGATTATCTCCTGTAGAATCAAAAGACTCTTTATATCGAACCATATAAGCTTCAGTGAACTTTAATTCTTTTGATGTTGCCTCTGTATCTCTTTTAAAGAAAACAATAGAACCATCTTGACGCTCAAAGTTATTAAACATCCAGTCTGATAAACTTGTGTCGTCTGTAGATTCAACTACGAAGTTTATTTCTCCACCTCTTGTAATAGAAGATGGACGTCCTGTTTTATCTGTTTCTTGATACAATTCGTAAGAGGTGTTAAGAACAGTGTATTCCTTTCCGTTAACTTTTAATACTGCTTTAAATGACATATTCTTGAAATTTTAATTGATTAATTATTTGTATACCATAAATTTAGACAACTTATACTAGATGTGCAAGTGAACCTTTAAATTTCTTAGTGTCAATAGATTAAGTCTTGTATTTTAGGGTGAAATGCAGCTTTTAGTGTAAATGTGAAATAATTTGGAGTAAAATAGTTGGTAAAAACTTCCCTAATTTGAGCATATGGATAGGTGAAAGGAAATGAATAGCGCTAATGAAGCTAAATTTCACTCAATTATCAATATATAGTGCGTAGAAAATGCCAATATAATTGTGGTAAATGGAACCTATAAAATAGGATTCGCATAAGGTTAAGCTTCTCTTAGATCGCAAAAAATATTTGATAAATAATTAATAAGGGATGGGCATTAACTATTTTCGGCTGGACTTGGTTCAATAGTTGCTGGATCGGCACTAATTTTGGGAGTATCTTTCTCGATAGTAGGCTCTATTTGGCTTTCTACACGCGTACAGATGATTACCGAATCTTCTTTAACCTTGTTTGCAGCAATGGTTTGATTAAAGTTTATATGCTGTATTGAGCTATACCAATTGGGTTTAGAATAAAATACCCATTCACTTGGTTGCTTTGTTTTTTCATCAACTACTTCTATTGGTCCTTCGGGATGTCTCTCATTATAATCCATAATGAAGAAGTAAAACAGTTTTCCAAACTCCATACCTTGTGGAGCCTTAATCTTGAAATTAGTTATATCTGTGTCATCTTCTGTTTTTTTGAATTCAAAACTTATAACACGAGGGTTTAGTAACTCTTCTTTTGTAGGATCCTTAATGTTTTTCTTATACGGAAATAGCCAACTGTCATATACTGGCACGGCGATCAACATTGCAAATTCATACATCTTATATAAAAGCGTCGGTAAAACAAAAAGTATTGTAGACGAGACAAAAACATAACTGTAAGGAGATCTAAAACGATTTACAATTTGAAGAAATGCAATTATTCCTAAACAAGCATAGGCAACTGTAAAAAGAAACTCTGGAAGAAATTCTGACTTATCCTCTGATAAATCGGGGAAATATTTCCGAAGAATATATATGTGTAATACACCTAATGCAAAAAATAAAAATTGAAATCCGATAAAACTATTAAACGGAGTGTCATTTAATACTTTACTTGAACTAAGTAGACCAACTAGGGCAAAAGAGACTAAAATTATCAACGCATAGATGATCGCGCGTTTTTTGCTTTTAGCGAATAATTTTCTCAATTTAGTTACGAGGATCATAATCAAGCTACTAATAATCATCAGCCCAATACTGAGCTTAAATATATCACCATTTGCGATTTTGCCTATCGTTCCCATTTTTGTTAATTTATATTTGTGTTGAAATTCCCATTAATGGACTATTTGTCTCATCTAATAAAAATTTACGTTCACTGTTTAGTGTAAAGTTAGTTCTTACTTCCACCTCCATTGGGAGGAAATAATCGTAAAAAGTATTAATAAATTTTATAACCCCGCCCTTTTTTAAATACTTATTTATTTTTTTTTCTGAAACGGGACCAACTATCACCTCCAAAATTGGGCTAAGAACGGTGTCTTCATTTCCGTCTAAGACACTGTCAACCCCTAATTGCAGCGAATTGTTGCGTGGCTCTTTATTTTTGGTTTTATCAACATTTCTGTTGTTCTCATATTTTCTTGTGAAAGTCACTTCTTCATCTAATATCTTTTCGAGGCACATTCTGGTTAATTCAAAATCACCCGCAATTTTATGACTATGCGGTAAGAGTTTAATAAGTTTAATTAAATATTCTTCGGGGATTGCATCATCAATATTCCAGAATTCGGCTAGAAAGTCATCATTTAAATTATAGAAATTATCTAGAAGCTCTCTTTCATTGCTTTCTATTCTAAGTCTTTGAAAGAAAAATTCATTTTCTATCGGTGAAAAAAAAGATCTAGCATCTTCCTCTTCTTTTTTTACAACTTTTCTATGTGCTAGAAAAGATGCTGAATCAGAATTGGTCTTTGGGGCATGGAACAATCCTTCTGGTAGTGTATCATAGATTCCATTTCTAGATAAATTAAATGTCAATTTATCTTTATGGATAAGATCGTCAATGTCAATAATATCTCTTCTATACGATCTTGAAAAGGTACTTTGGTTTGCAATAACAAAATCATCTGCCGTGATGTCTGAATTTTCTTGAATTTCAGCAATCAAAACTTCTGCCTTCAAATTTTGATAGGCAGAAATCAATTCGGCGTAAATGTTTTCGAGAACAGCTTGGTCTGGCTTCATTCAAGAGTTTACCTGGTTAGTTATTGTTAATTCTTCTTCCTGCGCAACAAAAAATACTTCTCCAATATCCGTCGCTTAGATCATCTATCTTAACGCCAGATTTTCCGTTTGTTTTTCTAGCTGTAGAATTCACAAATTTATTATTTCCGAGGTAAACACCTACGTGTGTAATTCTGGCAACATCTTCCATACCAAAAAATAATAAATCGCCTTCTCTTAAAAAGGAAGTGTCATCAAAAGGATCTGTATATCTTGAGCCTTTTTGACTCTCAGCAGTTCGCTCTATATATTGATCGTACACTTTTGTGAACAATCGTTGACTAAATGATGAACAATCTATACCTTCCTTATTGGCTCCTCCCATCAAGTATGGAGTTCCCATCCACTCATCAATAAATTCATACAATGGAATGTTAGTAATTTTATCAGGTGTAACTCCAATAATGCTTGAATACTTTATTTGAAGCGGGGAAAATTCAGTTGCTTGCACCACGGACACCGGTGTTGTTTCAACTACTTGTGAGTTATTAACTGCAGGTGTATTGGATTCTACGGGTGCAGTTTCATAAATAACAACTGCGTTTTTATTTTTCTTGCGAAGCTTTTTCATTTCTTTAGCGAGTTGTTTTTCGCTGTCTTCCATTTCTTTTTTAGCGTCTTTTATTTTAGATTTTTTCTCTTTCGCCATTTTCTTCTCATCCTTGGATTGAGATTTGTTTTCGCTTTTTCTCCGCTTCTTTTCTTTTTTAGTCACTTCGAGCTGAATCTCATTCATAACGATTCTTTGGCCCTCTCTAATGTTTATAAGCTCTAAATAAACTTCATAACCGTCTTTAGTAATAGTGACAAATTGTTCGCCAGAAGGTATTTTTTGTTTAAATGAAAATTCGCCATTGCCATTTGTAGTCTGTGCAAGAGAGGTTCCATTTATTGAAACTATGGCATTGGCTATTGCGTCTAAAGTTTCTTCTTCTACTACTGTTCCTGAAAAACTAGTAGTTTGAGAAATCGCCGAGAGCGACAAACAAATAAATAAAACTGGAAATAATATTCTTCTCATAATGATTATGTTACAGGCGTAGGTATTTTATACAATATTATAATGGGGGTATAAAGGTACTAAAAATGACCTTTCGAAATCAACACAATTTAAATAAATCTTTAAGGGATATATGAATATGATGTTAAATTAGTACACTAATATCACTATATTTACTTCCTTAACTATGAAAAGCTGCCTAATTCGCTGAAAATTCATAGATTTGAAACTCCTCCTTTTTTTATTAGAAATGAATAATTATTACACGCTTCCGCTTAATGTAAAAAGGCTTATTGGTTCTAAATCGCACGAGAAAGGCGGTTTGAACGAATCAATATCTCATTATTTACATTTAATCAATACCTCCTATTTTGGAGAATGTACCTTTGATGAGTCTTTTGGGTGTTCCATATGGATTATTGACTTTGATAATTTAAAAAGCACAAAAAAATTGACGAGTCTCATTCAAGATTCTCTTTCAGATTCTATTAAGATTCATGAAAAAAGACTGAGCAATGTGAAAGTAATAGTACGAATGAAACAGGAAGAAATAGTTGGTGTTGAAGAAGCGAATAGAATTAAAAGAAAAATTAACATTACAATAAAAGGAAAAGTGATAAAAACAAGCGAAGCATTTTTATATACAGAGTATTTTTACATTGGACCTTTATCCTATTAAGAACAAATGAAAAATACCAAAGAACAAATAAAAAATAGGATGATAAAGAAAGCCGCCAGTCTTTGGGGGGTTTCAGCAAATGAGATTGAAATGTCTTTTGATCCCATTGTTTCATTACTCATTACTGCTTGTGCTTCAGAAATAGAGAAAATATCTAATGAGGTAGATGGCTCTCAGACTCGTATCACCGAAAAGATTATTCAGCTAATGACACCAGATGCTTATGACGGTCCAACACCGGCTCAAGCAATTTTATATGCAGATCCAATAGATAAGGTTACTCAGATCAAGCCAGAGTTTCTATTTCATTTTAAAAAAGAGGAGATCGTTAACAAAACAGCTGTAAAGTCTACTGATATTTATTTTTCACCGGTACAAGATTTCAATTTGGTGAATGCCAAAATCGATTATGTTGTAACTGGAACTACGGTTGTTCAGTTAGATAAAAAGAAAGACCGGGAAATAATTGCACAACAAATTACAAATTCGAGACTAGCAGCTTCAACGCTTTATATTGGTTTATCTAGTAAGCACAGCGCTATTTCGTTTGACGATCTTTCGTTTTATTTTGAATTACAAGGAGCAGAGGATAAGAACTTATTTTATCATCATTTAAAGAACGCAGAATGGTTTATTGGTGAAACCAAAATAGATGTTATAAGTGGTTTGTACAATAATGATATGCGACAAACATTAGATTTGAAGAGTATTTTTGAAGATGTATCGAGCAAAACAAACAGTACC
This sequence comes from uncultured Ulvibacter sp., assembly GCA_938041335.1. Classification (GTDB taxonomy): domain Bacteria; phylum Bacteroidota; class Bacteroidia; order Flavobacteriales; family Flavobacteriaceae; genus Patiriisocius. The sequence goes on from CALIAF010000010.1 coordinate 21,492, forward strand.
AATCAACGTATTATTAACGGCTTTAGTCATCACTATATTACGACAAAATCTGCTGAAAATGAGAAAGAGTTCAATGTCTCAAAATTTGAAGAGGTAGAATCGCTTTTAAATGAAAATAAAATAAAAGCTGATAAAGATTTAAAGTGGATAAAGATTGTTTTTCCGAGAGTAATCAACAATGATATTTTAAAGAATGTGTATTGTTCATTAAATGCTTTTCCGGCTATGAACAGGGAGCTAAATAGTTTTACCAATCAAATTAAGGAATATATTAACATTCTTCCAATTAAAACAGAAGCACTTTTCTTCGACATGAAATCTATTGTTAATACCGAAGGTAGAGTGTATACGTCTAGAAGTAAAGATAACTCGAACGAAGATATAGGAACCTTCGTAATGAGGAGTAACAACGTGGGTAAACTGGATAAGCGTAAAGCTAAGGAGTACATTGTTCATTTAATTGAATTATTGAAGGATGAAAGCGCCTCCTTTTCTTTTTTGAATAATGATTTCTTGCATGAGAATCTAAAAGTATTAAATCAATTAATTGCTTTATTAGAAAAAAGAGTGTCTGACACTTCTGATGAGATGACCCAGACTAGTTATGTGGTATTAAAACCTTATAATCCAAATGAAAATTTAATAGTAGAATATTGGACAACTAATGGAGCGGCTGCAAATGATATTAAGACTGGAAGCGATGTAACCTTATATAAGGGAGTTGGTGTTGAAACTAGAAGTGGATATTTTATGACTACCAGTCATGGTGGTAAGGATGACTTAAGCATGCAGGACAGATTAAATTCATACAGAAGGTCATTGTTGTCACGAGATAGGATAGTAACTAAAGAGGATATTAAGGCTTTGTGTCATGAGTTGTATGGTAATAAAATTGCACGTGTTGAAATAGGAAAGGCTTATATGAAGGCTATTGATCTTAATAAAGGGATCGTTCAATGCATAGAAATTAGTTTAACTCCTAATAAACAATTAAACACCGGGATCGAAGAATGGGATACCCTTAATAGTAATTTGTTATACTATTTAGAAAAAAACTCAATAAATGTGTTTCCGTATAAAATAAAATTATTAAATTCATTGACTTAATTTGTTGGGTTTTGCCCGTTAAATTTAGAGTAGAAAATCAATTAAAATATATATCATGGGTGCAAATAAAAATATGACAATGCATATCGATAAATGGGTAATCTATTTATTTTTAGGCGTTTTCTTAATTTCTTCAGGAGCTTTTGCTTTTCGTTATTCCAAAGAGTCTAGTTGCGATGAAGTTTTGTTTTCAATTGAAGCCAAGGAGTATCGAGTGGGTGAATTAATAAAATTCAAAGATGAATCTGTAGGGGCTGAGAATTGGAAATGGGAATTTGGAGATAGCACAACGGGATCCACTCAAAATGAGCCATTACACATCTTTGAGAAAGAAGGGGAATATGTAGTGCGTTTATTGGTAAATGGTTTTTGTGAGAAAACAGAAACTGTTATGATTAAAGAAAAATTGATTGTTATCGATTCTACTAAAATACCAGTGTTTAAATTGCCAGAAAGTATTCGTGTGGGACAGACCTTAAGAGTAAAGGACGAAACTGAAAATGCTGATTCTTGGGAGTGGCGTTTTGGAGAAAATGCGAGTGTAGATGCTGATACAAAAAGAGCTGAATATGTGTATGAAACTGATGGGCTTAAAACGGTAAGGCTTATCGTTAATGGTGATGAGGTCCATGTAGCAAATAGGAAAATAAATGTAATACCGCTAGAAGGAGAATCAAAGCGATTGGTAAACATAACCGAACGGGAAGCTGGCTGGAATATTAAGAGCGCGCCAAAAGAGCAACCAAAAGTTGAAGTGGCAGAGGTGAAAAAAGAGGTAAAGACAAGACCAAAAGCAGGGATATTAATTAGTGATGCTAATTTTAAAAGAAAGCTGCTGCTTATCGCTGATGAAAAAATAAAACCTCAGGCGTTTTCAGAATATTTATGTGGTAATTTAAATTTACCAATTGTAGTGGAAGGAAGACCAAGTACGTTTTTATTATTTTGCGAAAAAATTAAAGGGAAGAAAATTAAAATAAAGAGTTTAGATGTCATTAGGGTGCAGGGGTCTAATTGTATTACTAATATTACCGTTGAATGGAGGAGAACATTCTTATAATATTTATTAAAAGTAAAATATGGAATCTAAGGATAAAAATCACTATCGAGTAAATTGGGTGGATGGAATGAAAATCAATAAGAATCATTTCATTGAAATGGAAAATTCTGTATTGGAAATTGTTAGGCATTCTGATCAGAAAAATTGCACACCGGTAAATTTTGGATTACTTCCAGAGATTTCTGAAGAAAATAAATCTATCGATATTACGATTTCTGTTGATGGACAAGAAACAATTGATGTTGTTTTAAATAGTTGCCGCGCCATAACGTTAGGTGGTTATCAAATTGACATCACAAAAAATACTAAGTTTCTTTTAGAGCAATCTGGACATATTTTAAAGAAACAGTATTCCATTGATGCAGAAGAAAAAGAATGGTTTATTGTGATACAGGTTAATCCTTTTAAAAGAGTTCCTGTAGGTAACGCAGATCCGCAAGAAGAACCTCCAAGACATCCATTCGTTTTTTCAGAGTATAGCTTAGACATACTACCTAAAAGTGATACTTCAAAGAATGAATTTGGTTTACATCATCTTACTATTGGAAAAATCATGCTAGAAGATGGAAAGCCAACTGTAGATGCAGATTTTATACCACCTTGTAGGTCGATACAGAGCCATTCTGACTTGAAGTTTACGTATCATGAAGTGGGTACCTTCTTAAACCATATGGAGGCATTTTCACTACACATCATTCAAAAAATACATCAGAAAAAGCAGTCAAATGAGCTCGCAAAGATGGCCTTGTACCTTGCAGAACAGGTGATGCATCATCTAAATGCTAATATTTCAGAGTTTAGATTTAAAGACAAGCATGAGCCACCTATCATGATGATTTCTAAAATTGTGAACCTCGCTAGAGTTATCAAGAGTAGTCTAGATATCTTTGCAGGTACAGGAAAAGAAAACTTTCTTAATTACTTGACAGATTGGTGTGATTTGAACCAAGGAGCCTTTGAAAACGTTTTGGTCGAAACTATAGAAATGGAGTATGTTCATAATGATATTAATGCTTCATTACTTAAGGTATCCTCTTTCACTAAGCTAATGTTATCTTTGTTTAAAAAATTAAATGAACTCGATTTTATCGGGAAAAAAGCGGATACTGGTATCTTTGTAAAAGAAGAAGTAGTAGAAAATACAGAGGTAAAAGGAAGAAGAAGTTTTCTACTCGATTAACGATAAAGCCATATTAACCAATTAAAAAAGACATATGAAACCACAAAATAGTAAAGAAAGAAGAATTAGTTTTTTAAAATTTTTCGGACTCTTCGCCCTCACAGTAGCCATGATAGTTGCAGCGGTATTCTTTAATTATAATGTTCAGAAAAAAGAGACAACCTTGTTAAGAGAAGAATCAAAGCTTATCAAAGCTGGTGTAGAATTTAAAGATAAGTTCTATGAAGAAATGGTAGATGTACAGGGGTTGATAGATTCTCTAGACGTTCCAGGGCAAAACACTAATTTTTTAAAATCTCAAATTAATGACAAACTCGTGGTGCTACAAAAAACGATTCCAACGGAAGATGATGAAACGAATCTCTATGACATGCACTCGACTATAGTTAATTTATATGTAGAGCTTACGGCGGCAAAAGATAAGTTACACGAGTTACGTGATGCAGAGGCTACTATAGATGAGTACAAGAAAGCATATGAAGACTGTAGCAGAGATTTAAAGACTGCTGAAAGAGAATTAAGAATAAGATAGTAAAGACATTCTTAAACAAAATGAAAAGCCCCTTTATGGGGCTTTTTTAAGTTTTTGTAAATAATCAAAGCTTTAATAAGTTTTTAATTCCTTGTTTTCAGTACTACCATTATTTTTCGGCAATTACTTCTACCATTAAGGGACAGCACAGTGTAGCTCCCGGTGTATTTTCTAGTTCAGTCATTTCTAGTAGTGCTTCGTTTACTTCTTCCTGTGTCAAATAGCCAGCAGCTACCAATCGTGGAAAGTAGCTATGATAAAAAGTCTTTGGCCATTGCCAATCTAATTGATCTGCGGTTGCCATTTTGAGCATAGGTCTTATGTGAGTCACTTTCATCCCAAGTTCTTGATACAGTCTAGGTAGTTGATTTCCTATATTTATGTCACCTTGCGAATCCTGAAAACTTTTCATTGCGGCTTGTATGCCCTTGTATAACTTGGGTTTGTGAGGCTGAGTTTGATGTGTGGTCCAATCATAGTATTCGTGAATGACCATTTTGCCTCCCGGTTTAAGGGCGTCATATACTTTTTGTAAAATTTCTTTCGGATTAGGAAGCCAAGCCAATGCCCAGCGACAATACATGCCATCTAAGCTATTGGGCGCTAAGTTCATTTGGTTAAAATCTGATACAATACCTGCTATGGGCAATTGATGTATAGAGGCAATTTGATGCAGGTGTTCTATATAGGCTGCAGATAGATCTATGCCAATTACTTTGCCTTTCGCGCCTACCATATAAGCCAATTCTTGTGCGCAAAACCCTGGGCCACATCCTAAATCTAATAGGGTCTGTCCTTCTCTAAATTTTGCTAGATTCCATCCTTGTTGTGCCTCAGAAGCCCAAACTTGATGTTGAACGCCTAGACGATGCAGTTCTTGCGCATCAGTTCCTAGGATATAGGCATTGTTTTCTTTCATGGATGTTAGTTTTGGTATCGCACTCGTTTAAACTTTTTCTCTTACCTGCGAATTTCGCATTTCTCGTCCTAATTTTATATTAGCCATCGCGATGCTATACAGAATATAAATTACTTGATTAACCCAAAAAAGCTATTCCCGAAAGCTGTCGGGACGGTTCCAAACCATAAGTTTAAACGAGTTCAGCTATAAAAATAATGAAAACTAAGTGTTCTTAAAAGAGTTTGCACATAAATCAGATTCATAAATCCAAAGAAACGTCCCTCCTTGGATTTTTCTTTATTCTAATTGCTCGTTCTATTGGTTGCCCTTATCTTTATGTTTTAAATCATCATGAATTTTATACTGCCAATAAAATAGACTAGGTCTTTTGAGTATTCACATTTCCGAAGCCATTTGATATAGTAACTTGGAAATAGTTTAGGATGATAAACCAAAAATTATGAAAATTAAATTAGCGACATTTCTAATCACAATAGTGTTGTTTGCCAGCTGTGATCTAAAAGTAAAAGAGCAAACAGAATACAAGGACGCAGCAAAAGAAAGGACGAAAATATTTGATGCTCCACAATTCACCCTTGCAGAGGCCAACAAACTCTTGGAGCTTCCTTTGCATTGTGCAGAGACCGAGTATCCTAATAGATTAGGACAAACTTTAGGCAGCGATACAGATTTACAATCGCCAGAAGCTTTACATCCTATTTTTTATGGTTGTTTTGATTGGCATAGTGCGGCACACGGCTATTGGTCTATGGTTAGCCTTTTAAAGGAACATACTAATCTAGACAAAGGAGCAGACGCCATGGCGATATTAGAACGTAATATCACCAAAGAAAAAGTGGCTAAAGAGGTGGAATACTTTAAAGGGAAAAACAACAAATCATATGAGCGCACCTATGGTTGGGCTTGGTTGTTAAAACTACAAGAAGCTTTAAAAACATGGGATCACCCAAAAGCGCGTTCATGGGAAACTACTTTACAACCACTCGCAGATCTCATTGTAGAACGATATATAGAGTTTTTACCAAAACTAGTATACCCCATTAGAGTGGGCGAACATACAAACACCGCTTTTGGTTTGACCTTCGCTTATGATTATGCACAGGTGGCAGGGCATAAAGAACTGCAAGCTTTAATAGAACAACGCGCAAGAGATTTTTATATGAATGATGAAGGGTGCCCCATCACTTGGGAACCCAGCGGCTACGACTTTTTATCTCCTTGTCTTGAAGAACTTGATATTATGCGACGTATCTTACCTAAACCTGAGTTTAAAGTCTGGCTAGCAGATTTTATGCCAGCTTTAAAGTCTAAAAATTATCAGCTAGCAGTAGGTGAAGTGAGTGATCGAACAGATGGAAAATTGGTGCACTTAGATGGCTTAAACTTTAGTAGAGCTTGGGTGTTATATGGGCTTGCAAATCAATACCCTGAATATGGACATTTAAAAAACGTTGCAAATGAGCACATCGCTTATTCGTATCCTAATCTTGTAGGCGACAGCTATGAAGGCGGTCATTGGCTGGGAAGTTTTGCTATTTATGCCTTGATTCAAAATCAATAGTTAGGTATTACCATTGTCTTAGACTGCGCTCAGATTGACAATACTATATAAAGTCAGATTGAGCGCAGTCGAAATCCATCAATTATTAAATTAAACATAGTGAAAAACCCATTAAAAAACATAGGTCCTGGTACACTAGTGGCAGCGGCATTTATTGGCCCTGGCACTGTTACTGTATGCACCATTGCAGGCGTTCAATACGGTTTTACGCTGCTATGGGCAATGGCACTCTCTATTGTGGCAACCATTGTTTTGCAAGAGATGGCGGCACGTTTAGGGATTGTAACGCAAAAGGGATTAGCAGAAACGATTACTTCGGAAATCTCAAACAAATGGCTCAGAGGTGCTGCAATTCTATTAATTGTCTCGGCGATTTTGGTGGGGAATGCCGCCTATGAAGCGGGTAATATTAGTGGTGGCGCTTTGGGTTTAGCTTCTGTACTCTCCACATCTGTTTTAGAATTTGGCTCTGTAACGGTGCCGTTTATTCCTATTCTTATTGGGATAGTAGCTTTTGTTATTTTGTACTTCGGAAATTATAAAACCATAGAGCGCGTGCTAATTTCATTAGTCATTGTGATGAGTCTCTCGTTTCTTATCGCGGCTGTTTTGACACAACCTAACATTTCCGAAGTATTTAAAGGGCTTTTTATACCAAGCGTCCCAGACGAATCTTTATTACTCATTGTTGGTTTAATAGGAACGACCGTCGTGCCGTATAATTTGTTTTTGCACGCCTCATTGGTAAAAGAACGTTGGAAAGACGTGGGCGACCTTAAAAAAGCAAGGAGTGATGTGTATGTGTCTATTGTATTGGGAGGGCTTGTTTCTATGGCGATCATTGTTTGTGGTGCAGCGATACAACAAGGGGAGATTAATAATGCAGCAGATCTTGCAAAAGGTTTAGAGCCTTTATTTGGTAGCTATGCAAAATATTTTTTAAGCTTAGGATTGTTTGCTGCGGGGATTACCTCTGCTATCACGGCGCCATTAGCCGCAGCCTATGTGGCGCGTGGATGTTT